>NZ_MIPP01000009.1 GCF_002095385.1 Pantoea eucrina
TCAAAATCACCATCATACACTAAATCAGTAAGTTGGGAGCATTACCCGTTTCCGCATGCAAAAAAGAGAAATCTGTTACACACTCATAACGCCCTTAGCTATTCTTGTCATACAGACATTACTTAGGGAGAGAGTTATGCGATGTCCAGGCTGTCAGAAAGAGTCGTTTTTATACGGTACACGTGATGTGTGCATGGATATAAACGATCCTGAAAAGGTGGTACCCGCCGTAAGAGGAAGTCACTGCCTGACATGCGGAAGGGTGATTATAGATGGCACGGAAAGTGGAATATTCGATGCCAGGCTACAGGCGCGAGAAGCGACTGATGCGTAATCGCGCGGGTTAGCAGGTTCTGAAACGTTATTCAGGTGTTTTCCTGTCAGCCAGGTTTGTTACAGCCACTTCCTGTTCAGTTATCCTTCATTCAGCCTGAAAACCCGCAAACGCGGGTTAACACAGGTTAAGCTGTTCGCTGCACCGTATAAGTTCTGTACGACAGGATGCCTGACTCCATCTTAAGATGTTCAGGTATAACACGGAGAAATCTGTTGGCTTGGCATGATTACCAGGTCAACGGACCCGATCTCAGTCATGCTCTGATCGATCGCTTCAGCGCATCAAAACTGTGATGACGGCAGAGGTCAGCTTTATCTGAAAGTATTGCGCACTCCGCCCGAGCGCTTTTATCAAGCTCATTAATCAGCACTCAATTTCAAGTGGCCCCCACTGGGCGGACATTGACGAGCGCTGTGCGTTTAACATAACGCCTCAGGGCATGATGTAAGATATGACAGGACGTGAAACAGTCGAGATCCCAACAAAAGAGCAGGCCACCCATTACCGAAGCGGCTGAATATTTTGCATTCAACATTTAAATAAATGCTGATTATTTATGCCATGAAAAATAAGCCCTTGGGCGAGTTTCCAGATAAGCGCTGATAATCAGGAATTTCCTTACTGTTATTTAAAAAGTGTCTGGATATGATTTCCGACGCTAAGCGGAACCATTTATCCCTGATGTTCATGCTTAAAGCATATCTTTAATTGTATATTTCTTTACGACTATTTCTCGTAAGCTTCGCCGGGGCGCGTGCGCACCTGTAGAGGTTTGTGAGCCTGAAATTCAGAACGGATTTTTAAAATGAAATACAGTACACAGCAAATTATTTTACACTGGCTTTCAGCCATTATTATAATCTGGGCAACCCTGAGCGGATTTTATGTGGCGTTTTGTCATCCCGATCAGCCTGTTAAAGAGTGGATAGGTTTTTTTAACGTTTCCCTGACAACCCTGTTTATCCCGTTTTTTATATTACGAGTGTGGTATCTCTTCAGACATGGCAGTCCGGCAGAAAGTCTGTTAACGCCGGGAGAACAGCGTATTGCGCATCTGGGGCATCTGGCTTTGTATGCAAATATTAGTGTAGTGCTGATAACGGGCGTGCTGATGATGAATCATGCTATCGATGTCTTCCATATGTTTCACGTGCCGCAACCCCTGCATAGCGTGAGTGCCATTACGTTTTTTAATCAAGTACACGTTCTCGCGTGCATGACGCTTGCACTGCTAATCGCCGGACATATTCTGGCTGTTTTAAAGCATCAACTTAACGGAAAACATATATTACGCAATATGTGCCCCTGAAGCAGAATGCCTTATTGTTTAGACCTTTTCGGTCAGGTGCAGGCAGTGGCAATGTTTAAGAAACTGTCAGGTCTGGCATGAGATTTAAACATTTACTCTCTGGCTGACCACTGCAGACGTTTTTCAGACATCCAGCCCGAGGGTGGCCGGGCTCGGTGTCTGTCATTAACGCCTGAAAGATTAATAAGAAGCAAAACGTGGTAATGCTCCCAACTTCAGTAAGTTGGGAGCATTACCTAATCACGCCATGACGCAGAAGATGGCCGCTGAGCTACTGGCACTGCGTCATGCCGCCTCAGAGCTGGTGGAGGTATCACGGGCAGGGCTGGAATATATCGACGCGATACCAGCGGATATAGCCAGCGCGTTTGATGCGATGCCGGGGTTTAGCCGGGACTGGGCCGAGGACACTATAAGTGAGGCCAGGCAATTACTACTGACCGGGCGGCTATAGGACTAAATTACAGGGACAAAAAACCCGCCTTAGCGGGTTTTGGAGGAGGCCAACGATTAACCAGCTTTTGCTTCGCGGTAACGTAAAGTGCCTGTGCGCTCTGCAAGGTCAAAAGACTCTTTAAGCTGACGCATGGCTTCCGCTTTACGCTCAGCGACGGTCATTTTCTTAATAGAAGTATCTTGTTTTGATTGCATAACCTTTTCTTCCTCATGTTATTTCTTTCCGATTATGAGGCGCTGCGACGACGTTCTATCAGCGCGACCGAGAGAGAAACGATATCCGCAAAGTCTTTCGAGGCGCTGGCTCTTAGCGCCAGATTCCATTTGCTGAGTATACGGGCATTAACAGCCAACTCACTTCCGGCCTTAATCCGTCCGTTATCCGCCAGCCATTCAGCCACATCAGCCCAGTCCCACAGCGGCAACTGATTTTTGATGCGCTGTACCGGAGAAGGAAAGCCGCCCTTACCACGCGCGCCGTCTTTAAAAAGGCTGATTGCCTGGCGGGACATTTCAGTACTGGCAGCTATGTCACTGAGTCCGACAAGAGCGGAATCAACAGAACTGACTATAGCGCCGATCCGGGCTGATTCAATGTGATCTACGGCAGACGCGATGGCGATGTCCAGTGATTCAGCCTCGCGGTCAAACTCCAGATAAACCGATTTGCCATAGGCACAGATAATCGCATCGCTGCAGCCGTTCGTAAAAAGCGCATCCTCAAGACTGACGTGGATGAGGAGATCTGGCCAGGACGCGGACCGGTGAGCCCCTGTTCAATCGGCCAGTTCCGCGACGGCGATTTTCGCCGTGAACATGCGCCGTTCCGCATTGATATTTCCAACGCCTCGCAGGTGGCTTCTGTCACCAAAGAAGTGCTGGCGGAAGGGTATTTCGGCAAAAAGCTGCAGGAGGAGATCCGCTTTCGTGCGGCACGCCGTCTCAGCATCAAAAATGCGCTGGAACAGCTGCCCGATCCCAACAACCGCGTCATGCTGAGCGCCAACAAAGATGCGCTTGGACTGCCTACACCTTCTCTCTACTGGGATGTCGACGACTACGTGATAAAAGGCACAGAGAAAACGCGTGAGTGCTATGACGCCATTGCGGCCCGTCTCGGCGCCACCCGTATAAAACACAGCAAAAGCGGCAAATTCTCCAATCGCCAGCACATTACCGGCACGCTCTCTATGGGACTCGATCCCGCGACCAGCGTGACCGATGCGTGGGGACGCGCCCATGATCATGAAAACCTGTTTATGGTCGGCACCGGCGTGATGCCAACGGTGGGAACCTGTAATGTTACGCTTACCGCGATGGCGCTGGCGCTGCGTACCGCGGATAAAATCCTGCAGGAGACGCAACATGGGTAAGTCCTGGAGAACGCGACTGGCGGCGGGTGTGCTGCTGGCAGTATGCACACAATTGTATGCGGCGGATGAGAGTACGTTAATCAAGCGTGGGGAATATCTGGCGATAGCAGGCGACTGCGGTGCCTGTCACACCGAAGAGGGTAAAGCGCCGTTCAGCGGTGGTCATGCCATTGCGAGTCCGCTTGGCATCATCTTCAGCACCAATATCACACCGTCTAAAACCGCCGGTATTGGCGATTACAGTGAAGCGCAGTTTGCGGCCGCGCTGCGTAAGGGCATCCGTGGAGATGGCAGCCAGCTTTATCCGGCGATGCCCTATACCGCTTATGCCCGTCTGACCGACGAAGATGTTGCAGCGCTGTATGCTTACTTCATGCATGGCGTACAGCCCGTCGATATCCGCCCGGAGGCTACCGCGCTGCCGTTTCCGTTTAACCTGCGCTTCAGCATGGCTGCCTGGAACTGGTTGTTTGCGGACAACATGGTCTACCAGCCCGATGCAACCCATTCGCAAGCGTGGAATCGTGGCGCTTACTTGGTGCAGGGGTTAACCCACTGCAGTACCTGCCATACGCCACGAAACTTTCTGATGGCGGAACAGCAGGACAAGAATCTGCAGGGTGCGTCACTTGGCACCTGGTACGCGCCGGATATTACCCCGGCAACACTGCAGGGCAAAGCCCACTGGACGCGTAAGATGCTGGCAGATTATCTGGCGACTGGTCATGCTGCGAACGGCGCCACGGCTGGCGGGCCAATGCTGGAAGCAATCGATAAGAGCTTTTCACGCATGACACCAGACGATCGTAACGCGATTGCAACCTATCTGCTTCCCGCCACCCAGGCAGTGAGCGAGCCGGCAACTGCAAAAACGCTGACACCGGTGCAGGGCGATGATATGCCGCAGTCTCTGGCAGGTCTCAGTGAGGGTGAGCAGGTTTATCGGGACAACTGTGCGTCATGCCATAACCTCTCAGGTCAGGGGTTAAATGGCCTGCCGGCGCTGCAGCACCATCCTGTTCTGGATAAGCCCACCGCTGATAACGTGGCAATGGCGGTATTGCAGGGCGTCTGGCCGGAAAACGGGCAGGGAATGATAGGGTTCGTCGATTCGTTAAGCGACGGGCAGGTGGCCGCGGTCACCAATTATGTGATGCAGGATATCGGGCACAGCCAGGTAACGATCAGCGCGGCGCGCGTTCAGGCGCTGCGCAAGGGCGGAGACACGTCGCCGCTGATGGTGATTGCCCGTGTCGGCATGGCGGCGGCAGGTGGGGTACTGATTCTGGGCCTGTTCTGGCTCAGAAAAAAGCGCGCCGCTAAACGCTAAATCCTGGGCCTCTGCTTCATCGCTGAAGCGGAGGTTTTTTATACATTTTCAGGTGGAAGCTTTCTGTACAGACCGAGACATGAAGGTGTAAATATGACATTGCAAGGTACAAATCTGCTTCAAGTATGCCTTACACTGTTGCGGAGTTACTGCTTTCACAATTACGCAACAGACTTTCGGACAGGCCGCAGCTGACGGTCACTACACTGAAAACCCGCTTTAACCACTGTAGGTGACAGGTAACCACTATGGAGGGAAGACCGCCGTTAGTAAGCCTTGTAGATCTTATGAGTACACTGATAAAAAATATATAAAACATTGTGTTAGTGAATAACAGCGCAGCAAAGGCTGTTTTCAGCTTATCGTTAAAACGGATTTTGCTGCCTATAGTGGATATCTGAGACACAGAAATGAAATACTCATACATAACGATGCAGCCCTGACTAGGCGCTTCAAAGCATTTTATTGGGTGCATACCTACACAGTGAAGTTATCAATGAGAGTGTGTAATGATTTTTACTGGCCAAAAGCAGCTAACCACAAGAAGCTATCGAAATTAACAAACAGGCATCAACGACAAGCAGGACAGTGAGCAACTGGCAGGTTGAGCCTGATGGGCCAGCAGTACGTTTGAAGACATTGCAACGTTAGGGATGAACCCCATAATTTAACATAAATAGCATTATACGAACTGGGTGGTGTTTTTTATATTAAATCACTTTGGCTAATTTTGACCATTTCCAGCTATTTAGTGACAAGACTGCTTCAGCTCTTCATCTCATCAGTCAGACCAGTTGCACTCATAACAGACTGAATATTCATACCATTCTTTAACAGATTGTGGGCGATCTCGAGGCTGTCTTCCTGCACGCCCTCCCGTAAACCTTCTTCTCGTTCCTCCAGACGACCTTCCTGACGGCCTCTCTGCTCAAGCTGCTGTGCAATCGTCATCAGTTCATCTGCATGTTGTGGTACCCGCTGCGCCAGTTAGCGGATAAAGCCGCCTGCATCGGGGGGGGGCACCCGCCTGGAGCATATATATTACCAGTGCGTGCATCACTGCCGGACTCCAGCCTGAGCGTCGAGGGGTCGTAAATCGCGAACAGCGCAGGCGGCAGATGTAGCTTCATAAAGTCCCGCGCAGTCTGCTGGTGAGAGAGAAATGTTTTGAAGACCGCATTATGCGGCGCAGGCGTGTTGTTGTTCTTCATTGCGTCACCTGAGCATTTTCCCTGAGCTTCTATGATATTAACGAGGCTTGAATCAAAGCAGACTTCCTGAAGCCTGATATATTTCTCAAATTGACGGCGCACTCTGTCAGACAAATATTTTTTAGCCATTCTTTAGTGACTGCCCCAACCAAATATAAAAGAGTATCAAAGCGTTATTTATAAATACTATCAATAATAACTACGCATCAATACCGGATTACTATCCGCCAGCGCAGTAAAGGGTAACTACAGGGAGATCACGCGTGAAAGATTTTAAAGGTAACAAACAGGCTCTGCCTGTGCGCTACTGTAAACAGTGTCACAAACCCATGACGTGGCGCAAAAAGTGGGAGAAAAACTGGGACGAGGTACAGTACTGCTCTGAACGCTGCCGCCGCGCCGCGAAAGCGGCACGGACAGCAGCAGAGTCATAAGGGGTTAGTTTGCAGGCGCCGTTTCTTGGCGCTTGTCACCAAACCGTTCCCGCATGTGCGCTTCAATCTGCTCCAGTGACTTGCCACGCGTTTCCGGCAGCACCAGCGCGACAAAAATCAGCGATCCGACATTGATAGCGGCAAAAATAAAGAAGGCGTTGTTACCCACTAGCGACAGCAGAGGCGGAAAGGCAAAGGCCACTGCCGCATTACAGATCCACTGAAAAGCCACCGCCGAGCCGGTCAGTACGCCGCGTACCTGCATTGGAAAGAGTTCTGACATCAGCAGCCAGTATACCGGTGAAATGCACATCTGCATAAAGAACAGAAATACCAGAATACAGGCGAGCGCCAGCAGGCTCTGCGTCATGCTGTTCGGCATAAATACCAGCACCGCGCCCAGCGCCAGCTGCATTGCAATCACAATACATAACCCGGTCATCAGCATTTTGCGTCGGCCAAAGTGACTGATTGCCTTGATACCGGCAAACGTTGCCAGTACGGAAACTACACCATTGCCGATGGTCGCAGCAATCGAGGCGCTGGTTCCCATGCCGGTACTCTTCAGGATAATCGGCGTGTAGTACATAAAGGCGTTGACGCCGGTAAACTGCAGCACAATGCCCATGCCGCAGCCCATCAGCAGCAGACGGACAATCCACTTCTCTTTCAGCAGTTCACGCGCCGCGGGCCCCTGTCGTGCCATACGGGCGTTTTCGCGCATCTCTTTCATTTCAGCTTTAATTTCGCGCGGGTTTTCGCGCAGCTTACGCATGATGCGCATCGCTTCACTGAGGCGGCCCTCCGCGACCATCCAGTGCGGCGACGCCGGGACAAAGAAAGTGCCGATAAACAGCAGTACGCCCGGTACCATTGCCAGCGCCAGCATATAGCGCCACATTTTCGGATCGTGCAGCAGCAGACTCATCGCCGCGCTGACGATATAAGCCAGCAGCTGGCCTGAAACAATCATCAGCTCATTGCGGCTTACCAGCGGCGCACGACGCTTGGGTCCTGCGATCTCAGCGATAAACACCGGCACAGTCGATGAACCGCCGCCCACGGCAATGCCGAGTATAAACCGCATTACCACCATGATTTCAATATCGGGGGCTACCGTGGTACCAAAGGCGCCGGCGACAAACAGCAGCGCCAGACTGCGCAGCGTAATACGGCGGCCAAAGCGATCGGAAACGTAACCGCTGAGAAACGCACCTACCGCGGAGCCAAACGTCAGGGAGGATGTCACCAGCCCTTCGGTAAAAGGCGTAAGGTTAAGCCCGCCCTGTGCGGCAGGTAGTGTCATATAGGGCAGTGCGCCGGAAATAATTCCGGTGTCATAGCCGTATGCGAGGGCTCCCATTGTGGCCACCAGCACCACAAAAAACAGTCGTTGCTGAACGGTGAAATTAAGCGCGCCGCCGTCGTCCGGCGAGTCTTGAGAAGAGTTTTGCATAGCTGCATCCCTGTTTAAATGGCACACACAGCACGTTGCTGTGTAAAGAAAGGTATGAGTATAGGAGCGATTTTCGGAATGGGATCTGAATCACATAATTCGTTAAAAGCAGCGGGTCCCCGGTACTAAACCAGTAAGGTATGCCGTCTGCCTCTGTAAGCCGGGCGCAATCATATTGCTGTATCCGTTTCCGGTACGCCCGTGCCGGCCGATACCTTACCCTGCACTGCCTGAAAGGATGCTGCCTGATGCCCGTGAATTTTGATCTTAATGACCTCTATGCGTTCCGCGCGCTGGTGGAATATGGCAACTTTCGCCTGGCAGCAGAGTCGATCTGCCTGTCGCAATCTGCGCTGAGCCGCCGGATTGAAAAACTGGAAGCGGCGCTCGGCACGCGGCTTTTTGACCGCACAACGCGTCGCGTTATGCTGACGCTCTATGGCCAGAGCTTTGCTGAGCGATCTGAACAGCTGCTGGCAAACGTGGAAGCGGTACTGGCTGACATCAATCAGGTAAGCCAGGAGCGCACCGGTCTGGTGACGGTCGCGACAGTGCCTTCGGCTGCGTACTACTTTATGCCTGAAGTGATCCGGCGCTTTCGCGCACGCTATCCGCGGGTGCGGGTCAAAATTATCGACAGTAGCGTGGGCAATGTTATTGAGGCGGTCAGCAGCGGCCAGGCGGATTTCGGGATTTGCTTTGCGAAAAGCCTGCCGCCAGCCATTGAATTTTTACCGCTGGAAGAGGATGTGTATGTTGCGGCCTGCCGGCACGAACACCCGCTGACGCGCCGATCATCACTGAGCTGGGAGGAGTATTTTCAGCAGGAGTATATCGGGCTGGATAAGGTATCAGGTAACCGCTCCCTGCTCGACCAAGCGCTGGCGCATATCATTCCGGCCCGGCCCAGCATCTGTGAAACGCGCCACGTCACTACCCTGTTAGGCATGGTCGAGGCGGGCATTGGTATTGCGGCAGTGCCGGCGATGTCGATGCCCTCCTCAGGACACTCCTTACTGGCGCAGATACCGCTGACGCATCCGGTGGTGACCCGATCCGTGGGTCTGATTCGCCGTCGTGGCCGTATTCAGTCATACGTTGCCGCCGAGCTGGAGAAGCTCATTACTGAACAGTATCACCCTGCTTAGCGGTCGCGGTTACGCTGTGCATACCGGTTGCGGTCACAATTTTCTGCGCCTGCGGAGAGGCCAGGAAACTCAGAAGCGCTTTACCTTCATCGGGATGCTGCGCGTTTACCGTTACCGCGCCGGCGAAGCGGGTAATGTACTGCACATTTGCCGGCAGCTCACCGGCAAAACTGACACCCGGCACCGGCAGCAGCTCGCTGACCTGCTGGAAGCCAATGGCGTAACGTCCCTGCGCCACCTGCGAGGCGACCGGAATGCGCTCCACCATCTGCGCTTTTGTCTGCATCTCCCGATCGATCCCCAGCTTTTTAAACAGCTCATTACTGACATAGCGGCCGCTGGCGCTGTCTGAATAGGCGACAGACTTTGCGCTAAGCAGTGTCGTACGCAGCTCAGCATCGGTTTTAATCGCCGGCAGCGGATCGCCCTGCTTTACCACGATACCAATCGGCGAGTCTGCCAGCTCCTGGCGGGTGCCGGCGGCAATGCGCTTATCCTGCTGCAGATGCGTCAGCGCATCACCGACCATAATTACTACATCAGCCTGTTCACCGCGTGCCAGGCGGTTAGGGATAGCCTGCGGCGTCTTCCCCATAGAGGGGCCGGGGATAACTACCAGATGGTTACCGCTCTGTTTTTCATAGACGGGTGCCAGTTTTTCCAGTGCAGCTTTAAAGCCGCCGGAGATCATCACGCTGACATCCTGCGCCAGCACGTTGGTGCTGAACGAAGCGAGCATGATTGCAGTAAGGCTCAGAATCGGTTTATACATTATTTCATTCCCTGTTAGCGTGCGGTTTGCAGCGTCAGTGCGCGACGACGATAGAGATAGAGCGTGGCGAGCAGCGCGCAAATTGCGGCAAAGCTCATCCAGTAGCCTGGCGACGCTTTATCACCGGTATACTCAATCAGCGCAGTGGAGATAACCGGCGTAAAGCCGCCAAAGACCGCGGTCGCCAGGCTATAAGCCAGTGAAAAGCCCGCCACGCGCACTTCAGCTGGCATGATCTCGGTCAGAGCAGGGATCATAGCGCCGTTATAGAGGCCGTAAATGAAGGAAAGCCACAGCAGTACCGTCAGCATCATAGAGAAGCTTGGTACCGCCGCCAGCATGGTCAGCGCCGGGTAAGCGGTTGCCAGCGCCAGCAGCGTCATCGCGACCAGCACTGGCTTACGGCCAAAGCGGTCAGACAGGGCACCGCCCACCGGCAGCCAGAGAAAGTTAGAAATGGCCACCAGCAGCGTGACCAGCAGACTATCTGATGCGCTGAGCATCAATACTTTTTTGCCGAAGGTGGGCGCGTAAACCGTGATCAGATAGAACGCGGTAGTGGTCATCGCCACCATCAGCATGCCCGCAATCACAACCGGCCAGTTGCTCAGCAGCGTTTTAAATACCTCACCCATCGCCAGATGTTTACGGCGCGCGGTAAACTCCTGCGTCTCTTCCAGCTTGCGACGCAGAATAAAGATAAACGGCACGATCAGGCAGCCAAACAGGAACGGGATACGCCAGCCCCAGCTGCTGATTTCACCCGGCTCCAGCGCAGCGTTCAGGGCAAAGCCCATTGCGGCTGCAACCATAATGGCAACCTGCTGACTGCCAGACTGCCAGCTGGTGTAAAACCCTTTTCGTCCCGGCGTGGCAATTTCAGCAAGATAGACCGAAACACCGCCCAGCTCAGCGCCTGCTGAAAAACCCTGCAGCAGACGGCCGGTCAGCACCAGCAGGGGTGCCCAGAGGCCGATACTCTGATAAGAGGGGATCAGTACAATCAGGAATGTGCCCGCCGCCATGATAGAGAGCGTGACGATAAGCCCTTTACGACGGCCCACTTTGTCGATGTACGCGCCAAGTACAATGGCGCCGATAGGACGCATCAGAAAACCGGCGCCAAAGACGGCAAAGGTCATCATCAGTGAGGCAAACTCACTGCTGGCCGGAAAAAAGGTATGGGCGATATAGGTGGCGTAGAAGCCAAAGAGAAAAAAATCGAACTGCTCCAGAAAGTTACCGGATGTCACGCGCAGTATGGCACTGATACGCGAACGGGTGGTCATGGGTGAGGTAAAGGAATGCATCAGAATCTCCAATTGTCATGGGCGCTTTATCGTTGCGCCTGTCACGAAAGACTGGATCAGAAAAATAGAGTTAATAAGCGCAATAAACTCATGCACTGATGCGTTACATGCATTAATACAGACCCGAAGCTGAAAATCATTTTATATATTAGGTTGTTAAATATTTGTAAGCATCATGTCAGGAATATTCAGGCTGAAAGGAGATACATCAGCTTTGTGACCAGCTTCAAGCCTAAAGTCCAAACTTTTACACTCAAAAGCTGGTAATGCTACCAACTTACTGATTTAGTGCACGATGGTGTTTTTTGAATTGCTCCAGTGGCTTCTCTTGCCATCAGTTGTCCCTCCCGTTCAGCTACTGAAGGTGTGGTGCGTAACGGTATAAGCACTGCCGGACATCAGCGCTATCTCTGCTCTCACTGCTGTAAAACATGGTAACTGCAGTTTAGTTACACCGCTTCTCAGCTCGGTACACACCAGAAGATTATTGATATGGTCATGAATGGCGTCGGATGCCGGCCCTCAGCGCATTATGGACGTGGGCCTCAACACCATTTTCCGCCATTTGAAAAACTCGGGCCACAGTCAGTAACCTCGGGTATACAACCGGGGGTGACGTCATTGTCTGCGCTGAAATGGATGAACAGTGGGGCTAGGTCAGTGCGAAATCACGCCAGCGCTGGCTGTTTTACACGTATGACAGTATACGCAGGACAGTTGTGGCCCGTGTATTCGGAGAACGCACTATGGCCATGCTGGAACGTCTTATGAACCTACCGTCGGCCTTTGACGTGGTGATATGGATGACGGACGGCTAGCCGCTGTATGAATCACGCCTTAAGGGAAAGCTGCACGTTATAAGCAAGCAATATACGCAGCGAATTGAGCAGCATAACCTGAATCTGAGGCAGCATCTGGCAAGGCTGAGCAGGAAGTCACTGTCATTCTCAAAATCGGAGGAGTTGCATGACAAAGTTATCGGGCATTATCTGAACATAAAACATTATCAGTAAGTTGGAGTCATTACCCGTAAGTTATGGCATTGATAACTGTATACTGAAGTGGTCAACTAAAACTGGCCACCGCGTTAGAGTTTTTCCAGTATCGGTTTTCCGATTCGTTTGGTGGTAACCCACAGTTATATTCATGCGGCCTGAGCGCGCTGTAATACCCAACGATATAGTCCGTTATAGCGTGAGCTGCTTCGCTGAAGCTTACGTAGCCCGTCATCGGCACCCATTCGTTCTTCAGGCTCCTGAAGAAGCGCTCCATTGGGCTATTATCCCAGCAGTTTCCGCGCCGGCTCATACTCTGCTTGATTCGGTATCGCCACAGTAACTGCCGGAACTGCCTGCTCGTATAATGACTGCCCTGATCGCTGTGGAACATTAACCCCATGGGCTTACCGCGAGTTTCCCATGCCATTTCCAGCGCTTTCATGGTGAGCCTGCTGTCCGGCGAGAACGACATTGCCCAGCCCACTGGTTTTCTTGCGAATAGGTCGAGGACAACGGCGAGGTACGCCCAGCATTTACCTGTCCAGATATTGGTCACATCACCGCACCACACCTGGTTTGGCTCTGTTACGGCGAACTGTCGCTCAAGATGATTCGGGATAGCAACGTGCTCATGCCCCCCACGCTTATACCGGTGAGTCGGCTGCTGACAACTGACCAGCCCCAGCTCTTTCATGAGTCTGCCAGTGTCACGGGGCAGACGGAAAGCAAGATTGTTGCCTGTCTATAAATAAACTCTGTTCTCAACGAGACGCCTGCACTAAGGCCATGCCGGGCTGGCACGGACACGTGCGTATCCTGAAAGAGAAACCTGCCAGCACACTGATTTCCTCACGAGCTCAGTTTCTGCGATTTCCTGGCTTTGCAGATTCAAGGTAATTGTCTGCCATGACGTTCATCGCCTGTCATGAGTGGTTATATGTGAGAACTATCACTCCTTACAGCTTATATAAGCTATAAGGAGTGGATGTTATGGCTTGATCATAAGCTGTAGTGAGTAAACATAAGCTATAGGAAGTAATGTGAGTTCTGCTATTTTATAGCTGAGAAGCCGGAAATGCATATAAACCATTAAAAATCAGCAGGATAATCTCAAGTAAGAAAGACTCTGACTTGTTAATCATAAGCTGTAGTGAGTAATCAGCTACTCGCCATCACTGCATAAGCTATAGTGAGTGGAATAAGCGGCAATTTGCGTTCTTTATAAACTGTAGTGAGTAAGAGTCTTCAGGGGGAGAGGTTATATAAACTATAGTGAGTGACCTCGACTCCTCAGCACATAGATATAAGCTATAAGGAGTAAAACGCGCCCTTTGTACCACAGAGCTAAGCTGTAGTGAGTAGTTTTTCTAAAATTAATAAAATTCAGAGAGTTACTATAAGACTGTACTTACAGCCTCATTAATTCTTTGCTCTCCTGATAAGAGAACCACTCATCACAGCTTATCTGTTACTGAGACTTAAAAATCTTTTCCAGATCCTGAAGTGAAATACCGAGCTTATCCAGAAGTTCAATCTTTTCCTGCAGTTGCGGATCGAGTGGCTCTTTTGTTTTCGTTGTTGCCTTCGGTACTTCCAGCTGCTCCGTCTTGGGCGCTCTGAGCTTTGGATAGCGATTATGGACCTGGAAGTAGACGCTGCGTCCCTTCTGAACTTCGCTATAGTCCAGATAACCAATCTCTTTGAGCTGCTCCATCGCACGGCGCACTGTCTGGTTCTGCGAAAACACAGGAGAGCGCAGATTCAGCCTTTCGCGAAGGCGCGCCAGTGAGATAGGGGCCGGGTTCTTGGGAAGGCTTTCAATGTAGGTATAGAGCGCCTGAGCGGACTCACGGCGTTTAAGCGCGTTGATCGCCTTGAGCTGCAGTAACACCTTGTGATCAAACTCGTAGAGCTCGAAAAGCTTCGGGTCAGCCTGCAGGATAACAATGTCCTTTTTGGTATCGTAAAAAGCAGACTGGACCAGATGCGTGATGTATTCTTTTGCATCGTCGCCGCTTTTTGAAGAGAAAGAGATGGTAGTGCTGGCAATACGCTTCAAAGACGGGCTGATACGCTCTCTGAGCTGCTTTGAGGAGCGACTTGAGGGAATGCCGCAGAGCTTGGCAAACTCTACAAATGAGAGCTGTACCTTGTCGCCAATGACCTTGTCTTTGTGCTTTGCAAAGGAATGGATGATCCCGACCCAGGTCTTGAAATCGTTATCCATATCCAGGCGCGGGCCGACTATCTCAACCTTTTCATAACCTTCTGCTTTCGCAAGAGACAGGCGCGTCAACTCCTCGGTGGCATCGGTTGTTGAAGAGGTGTTTTTCTTGCTGTTTTTTAACGACTTAAGCGTAGGGACAAATACGCCCAGGCGCATCAGTGCCACCGGCTGCACGGTATTATTGGCATTCGGCGTCAGGGTTACGATTTCCCCGGATTTTGTGTCTTTTTCTTCAAAAATCTTTGTTAAGTCAAGATTGTCGCTGGCCACAAGCGTTCCTGCACACGTTTCAGAGGATCGTTGAGCATGATCAACCGATCCGGATTGTGAATTGTTAGATAACAACTCGCCAATGATCGAAGTAACCCTCTGACAAGCAATCAGATTAGTTATCCACAATCAAAACGGGAAATGAGCGATAAACTCACTATAGCTTATGTCTTTTCCTTATTACAGCTTATATTTTACTTTCTATAGCTTATTGTGATCTCTGCATAGCTATATTTTACTTGTTATAGCTTATGCGGACCCCTCTTCAGGCCAGAGCTGGTGCGGCCTGCGGCGATCGGGGATCTCTTTGGGATCTATAAAGGATCTCATTAGGATCAATTTATTGGGATCTATCGCGTGGATAAGTGGATAACTCTAAGGGCTTTCTGCTTAACAGGCATACTCGCGCCATCATCAACGGGTCATTTACAGCCGATCTCTGCTGCAGATAAACCGTCGCTGTAGCCACTCTTAGCCAGCCTGCATTTATGTGCTGGTGAAAGCCTTGAGGTGCTATGGGGTCTCACCCTCACTCTATGAAAGAAATGTGATGAGAGACCTCTCTTAAATTGTCTGAGGTGTTTTGTGCTCACTACCAGTTCGTCATACATTCCCTTTTAAGCGATTACTCAGCAATAATGTCACAGGATGAGGAGCCAACATTATGCTCGCATATAAAAACCCTGGTCGTATAGGACTGCTAAAAGGTATGCTAAAAATGCTCCCACTTATTTTTTAAGAAACTGTTATTAAATAATATTTTTATTTTATCAGGCTTGATTGTGTGTTTTTTGCACAGAACTATAAGATATTGAAAGCAACGTTATCAGCACAGCCACCACAACTATCGGACAAGTTCTTCGCATCAATTTGTACGTTGAGACGCTACAGATATACCTCCTCCTATGATTCAAGACGTGGGCAACGAACAGCGGTTCCAGTTAACAGACCATGTGGCGTCTTAAGTGGAAAGTAGTCATTATGAGTTTCCCTATCACTTCTGCATGTTTGATCGATAATTCTTATAAGCTGAACGTTAGGGATTCAGGGCCAGGCAGATTGGGCAGTTGAGTCAACTGTGAAGACTAAGCCGTGCAGAATCAGGATATTCAATGATGGGAATTTCAGGTTGAAATTTTCCCATATTGGCGAGATATAACAGTAAGTTAGAGCGGTTTTTTGGTGGGTATCCAATAAAAAGGGGAGATACTCACTGGAGTAACTCCCCTTCTTTTGCACACTGGATTGAAAATTATTTTGTGAGCATCTTTTCAATTACGGCTTTCACCGCATCATCCAGCTCTGCCTGCCAGGCCGCAGGAAGACGCGAAAACTCATACGTCACAAGACGCTTTTCGGCGTCCGTTTTTTTCCGCGCAAACTGCTTTTTATCGCTGAATTCCGCTATTTTTTCGGTCACGACTTTTTTCGCATCACGCGCTGACTTAGGTTCAGCACTGGCTGCACGAAAGTAACCAATAATCTTTGCCTTAACAGCCGGATCATCGAGCTCAGTGAGCGCATCATGCGCAATACGTTCGCGCACGCCCTCTGCCAGTTCTTGGACACTGATTTGCCTGCTCGCCGCTTTTTCTGCAATATCCAGTAAGGTCTTATAGTCGTTAATAGAGAGCTCGCCGGCGGAGGGAAAGACCGCAATCATTTCATCGGGTACCGACGCCGCCTGAAAAGCACGCGTGACTTTTGCCGGCGACAGCCCTTCCGCAGCAGCAATGTCAGACTGATTCATATGCTCCGGGTACATCAGCTTAAGGCGATTACCCAGTTCACGCAGTGTGTGCTCTTTTGCCGTCTGAATGTCGATGGCCAGCTGCCGGGCGTCTGAAAGCGACAGCTCATCTTTCGTCACTAACACTTCAAATGGCATACCGCTGTAAAGGCACGCGGCCCTGCGGCGTGAACCGTCCAGGACTTCAATATGCCCGTCTACCTCACGGCCAATAGCCGGAAAGAACTGCTGCAGTTTAATGGTGCGTGAAATATCGCTGACGGATTCTTCAGTTAAAAAGGCCTGATCGCGGCCGTTAATCGTGGCATCCACGTAAGTCTGCGTTTCGATGTCATCATGCAGAATCTTGCTAAGCGTAAACCGTGCGGTGGCACCGGATTTAAGGGTAAAAGTACGGGCACTTTCCGTTTCGCTCAGCATTTTGCTGAAGCTGGAGTTACCCAGGGTGCGTCCCATTTTCTTCAGTTCTTTCATTATTGCATCCCTCTGACGAACTCAATCCGTTTAAACACGGCCTGTGTAAAGCGTTCGGCTTCACGTTTGGCATTTTTAAGCGCTTCTGAACTGCCCGGATATGACTGTGGATCGGCACTGACGATGGTGTCGAACGTTTCCCCGCAGCGCTCAAACCCATCCAGTCGGGGCAGCGTGGCGTCCAGGATGTAAGACGTAAACACGTCCCGGGCCAGCCCGTGAGTCATCTCATGATCACGTTTGGACGTCATCTTGGACATGAAGCCGATATTTCCTTTTATACGCGGTGTAATCCCCTCCTCTTCCAGTTGCTCCAGCATATCGGGTAAGCGGGTGAGATATTTCAGGGTTGAGTGGAAGTCCACCTGCGCGGGCGGTGTTGGCGTGAGAAGCAGATCGCTTGCCGCAATGGCATTAAGCATGAATGCGTCAAGATGAGGCCCGGTGTCGACAAAGATGAAATCATAGTCGCTTCCCACCCTGTCGATAATGTTTCGGCGCAGAACTTCAGAAGGCAGTACGCCGGGCAGGTGTTCCTGAACCAGGCGATCCCACTGGCTGGCCACAAACCCATCATCAATGGAAGCCGGAATAATATCCACACCCGGAATGATGGTTGGCTTGATGATTTGTTCTCTGAGCTGTTGCGCATCAAGATCATTCAGCATGGCCTGAGCGGCGGTTTCGACAATCGACCCGATGCTGTTTGCCTGATTCAGGAACATGGTGCTGGATGCCTGCGGATCTAGGTCGATAACCAGATTGCGCAAATCATACTGCAGTAAGTCAGGGTGAACGCGTAATCCATGAGCAAGCGTCACGGTACTGACCGTTTTGGACACCCCACCCTTGAGATTGACGACGAAGATCACAAACGGGCCTTCGCCCTTATGGATGTCGCGGTATTTTGGCACCTTCCGGTGAGCGTAGATATCTACAACGTCCTGAACAGTCAGCGCGTAATGTTTCGCATTACCGGCATCCTTTTTGCCAAATACATGCCCTTTGGATTCCATTTCTTCAATGGCCTGCTCAACAGCACGGCGGCTGAGCTTAGGCAGGTTGGCCACGGCATTACGTGTGAACGTCTGATAGAACTGATCGAGACCGAATTCCTGGCGCTTATCGATAATGTCATCACTCATACTGCGCAACATAGCATTCGCTCTGCGCGCAGTTTCATCCACTCCACCGTAGTTACTTTTCATCATCCGCTCCACTGACAATTAATTTCGCCAGTGTACATTTATGAATGCTTTGTGCAACATTTTTCTGTATTCAATAAAAAGTTGTACAGAGCAGGTGGTATGAACTTGTCGCCTCTTGTTCTGCTTTTACGGGGGATCAGCTAAAAGGCAGCGGGTGAAATGCCGCAAGCCCCTGCCCTTTCCCTGTTTTGCATCTCACATATCTGGGTCTGAAAGCAGAATGAAATTCCCATGCGAATTTCAATTTTAACTAATTGATTTAAAATATTTTTATGGATTTATTTCAATGTGAAATTCCCATGTGGTTTACTGCTCACTCACGGTTTGAACAGAATTTTAACCTGATTGTCAGGTGGATGGACACACGCAGTTATAAGGCCACGATGAGTAAGCATTACGGGCAGTGAAAAGTAGCCGGGCGCTGATTCACTGCCAACAGATACTGCATTCAGCCCCAGACTTGTTGAATCCATAGAAGAAGTGGAAAGCTGATCAGGTCATGGCTCAGCACGCTGGCCTGTTTAACCGCTGCGACGATAACGTGCAGGTGTGTCCTACTCATGAACATAGCAACGGATACTGACCAGACACGAAGTTTCGCAAAGGCGACCGCCCCGGCATTATGGCCGCTGACTGTATTGCAACACATGTAATCGGATTGACTGTCAGCTCTTCACGCAGTCAGGGAGAGAATGCCTGCTGTCAGGCTGCAGATGAACGTATGGGCACACCACCTTTTGAATTCACCTGTTCGCTTGCCAAATTCATCGCTGAAAGCTGGGCATTGCCCTGCCCTCTTTTATACAGACTAAAGGGAAGAAATTCCGAACGTAAAATACCGACTCAGCATTCCCCGCAAGGATGCTGGTCAGTGTCCTGGACGTTCAGGCACCGTGAAAGCTTTGCCGCGGAGAGTTGAAAAAAGTAGCGGGGAATGGTTTAGTAAACGTTAATAATCATTCACTATTACTGCATAAGGCCCATTATTTTGTCGCTACAGTCTGCAGAGTGGTTTAGCCGCAATGGCGTGGAATGCTCCCGCGTCAGTGCCTGTAATGCTGGCTTTCCAAAACATCTTCATGATGAGTACGTCATTAGCGCCAACCTAACAGGTGTGGAGGAAATCTGGCTGGCAGGTAAAACCACGTACGTTAAGAGTGGGCAGGTGACTTTATATAATCCGGGGACCATTCAGGCGTCGCGTTTTGACAGTCAGTCCGTTGATTTTATCAGCGTGCACATGCCCCAGAGCGTCATGAAACTGCTGGCTGATGAGGACAGTATACGCAGCGACAGCCATGCGCCCGTTCTGCGCGAAGGCATTATTGAAAACAGACGACTGTTTAATGCGCTGTACCGGTTTGCGGCTTCCGCGCGCGAAGGTGAAGGGGCAAATGAAGAGCAGGAGCTGATGTTGCTGTGCGGCGAACTGCTGGAGACCCCGGCATTTCTGCAGGGCAATGACGAACAGAGGCTCAACATTGTGATTGAATACCTGAGAGAAAATCTCAGCGTTAAACCCCAGCTGGATAGGCTTGCGCAGATGGCGGGGCTGAGTAAATATCATCTTGTGCGCTTCTTTACCCGGCATACGGGTATGCCGCCCCTGCAGTACCATATGCAGCTTCGCCTGCATCACGCTCGAGACTTACTTCGCAGAAACGTTTATCCGCTTGATGCGGCAATAATGCTGGGTTTTTACGATCAGAGTCATTTCATTAATGCCTTTCGAAAAGTGATGGGGACGACGCCCCATCATTATGCTTCGCAGGTCTGCTCAGGCCACCATAAATTCCCGGTATCCTGATACAATGACATAGAGCGCAAAATAGCTGAAGATAAGGGCCGAGGCGATGTAGGAATATTTAAGCAGCCGCTGACCCAGCATCCTGCCGCCGAAGCTCCCGACAAGGCAAAGCACGCATGTCCAGAACATACCCGCTATAAAGAACCCGCTCAGAAACCACGATGTACCAGTCAGGCTATGATGACCCATCCGCGAAATCAGCGCACCGCCCACGGTGGCAAACCACAAGATGGCTGTGGGCGAGGACATGGCTAGTACAACACCCCGTCCGAACTCCCGCAGGAGTGGGCGAGCCTGATGAGATTCGCTGACATTAAGTTCTGCTGCTTTTCGGTATGCGGCCACCAGCATTTTACCGGCAAACCATAACAGCAGGGCTCCACCGCCTATCCACAGCACCCAGCGGACCACTTCATACTGAAGCAGCACTGCCATGCCTGCCAGCGCCAGTAATGCATAGGCCAGGTCACCGACGCAGGTGCCCATACCCAGCCAGAACCCATGGAAATACCCGCGCTGCATGGCAAGGGTGATCATGGCGATATTGGCAATGCCGATATCGAGACACAGCGATAAACTCAGTAAAAAGCCGTTTGAGAATTCGATCATAATAGAAAACCTTTTATCTTCTGGTCGTATTCAATCATGTCGACCGTTTTGCCAAGCCGGTTGAGCAGCATTGCAGCTTCTTCACGCTGATGATGCGGTGAATAACGTTGCAGGAACTCCCCGGCTTTTCCGGTATCACCTTGAAGAACGGAGAATGTCATTGCACTGGCCAGCGCGGTTAAAGCCGGTTTAACCGCGGCGAGATCCACTTCATAGTGGGTTCCATTCCAGTACAGGCACTGATGTTCCGTCAGCCATTTAAGCTGAATATACGCCGCCCCGGCATCGGGATAGTCGCAAGGACCACGACGCAGATACCGAAGCATCTCTAGAAGAAACACCCTCAGCTGATGCGTTTCATCCAGCTGCAGTGCCTGACGGGTATCCTCTGTGAGGCACATCAGCAGACCAAACACGTCAGCCAGCGCCTCCTGGATGACCATGGATCCCCATCGGTCCAGCTTGCTCAGGCTGCCGAACCTCATTTTTTCAATGACAATGGAATGGCCCAAATCGTGACCTCTGAACCACGCAATCAGGTGACGGGCACAGATGCTGCTTTCCGGAATAACGTTTTGTTGCCAGCCTAGCAGAGAGGCCTGGGTTCGGGCGAAGCGTTCGAACAGGTTAAGATACGTATTTGCAAACACGATGGTGCATTTTTGAGGCGCGTACTTGACGCCTTCGTCTTCAGGGAAGAAATAAGCAAAGTGTTTGGGATAGCTGTTGGCTTCGCCGGCAATCGCAAACAGATCAACGATTTTGTAACGGCAGCCGGGCAGGGCAATCAGCCGTGCATCAATATGGCGCTGCAGCCAGGTCAGGTTATCTGAAAAAAGGTCATCCACCACATCAGAAACTTCCTGCAGGGCGCGATTAGGTAATCCAAACCATGCGGAGTAATGCTGTGCTCTGGATTTACCCACCCATGTCGACATATAGCCAATACCCTGCACCAGTTCCTGTTCATCAAGACCGGCTATCTGCGGGAGCAGTTCGCCTGCGGTACGGGGATCTGAAAGCACATCAGCGCGCAGTTGCAATGCTTTTCGGGTGTCCGGGTCGGCAAATTCCCGGGCGAGCTTAAAACAGATAATGCTGAGCTTTTCTTCGACGGACTGAAGTAAAGTGGTACCGGTTCGCGTGGCAACCGGATGAATATGATTTGCTGCATTGGCAAGCCGGGTAGCCTGATGAATAAGGTCCAGCACAGCCGGAGAAAGTGAGTCTGGCAGCGGAATATCCATCATATGGATGTGATATGAATCAGCTGCAGGCCAGAATGGTGTCGTAAACATGAAATTCCCTTCCATAATGATTAACGAGATACTCACTTAACCAGTCCGCATGTTTTCGGTATTGGAAAGAATTGCGCTGTAGCCTCAGTTCACGTTAACGGGCAGGCATACAGCTACTGACAGCGTCTTGTTACTGTCTAAAACCGGCTTTAGCAAACCTCACAGTAAAGTCAGATATCGTTTGTCTGGCGCCGTGCGCATTGTCAGAGAGGAGAAGGGGAGAAATATGGCAGACCTGGCATTACTTCAGCAGAACGGTATTTTAGTCATCACGGTTCCGGATGATGTGGCTGTCCGGGCCGGCTGGATGCCTGGCATCCGGCTTAACGTCACCGTTGAGGGTGAGACAGTGTCACTGACACCGGCTTCACGCCTGCCCCACGGCCGTAAAACGCAGGCGCATCTGCTGTCCGTTATCGATCTGAATGAGATCAGCTACCTCAACGAAGAAAGTCACGACGGACTTAATGACGCGCCGCAGGGTAAAGAATTAATCTGAGGGTCTGCGTTCATGACAGACCCGCTGTTTAGCAGGCCGGGGCCTGCCGCTTACCCTGAGCGTATTCAGTCTGGCTGATGTCGGGCATATTGCATTTATACAGCCTGCCACCTGCGCAGATATGAAAACCTGGCGATAAAGGATGTTGGTATAGCAGACAGAGCGCAGTATTGAAAAAATAGACTGTGATATATATGCTGTATAGACTGTAATATATAAAGGTGGGCGTGTGTGGATCGTTGAAACCACGGATTTATTCGCGGAATGGCTCAGAGAGCAGGACAGGGCGATGCAGCTGGATGTGCTTGCCGCACTGAACCTCCTGAAGCAGGAAGGCCCGCATCTTGGCCGGCCGCATGTGGATACGCTTTACGGCTCAAAAATCCCGAACATGAAAGAACTGAGGGTGCAGAGCAACGGGCGGCCCGTAAGAGGGTTCTTTGTGTTTGACCCCATGCGTAAAGCGATTGTCCTGTGTGCGGGTAATAAAGAAGGCGCAGATGAAAAGCGCTTCTACAAGACCATGATCAAAACAGCGGAAAATGAGTACCACCGACATCTGGACCAACTGAAACGGAGCGGGAAATGAAAACGCTTGATGACCTGATGGCTGATCTGACACCTGATGAACTCACGCAGGTTCATGAAAAAGTCGCGGCAATGCGACTTGATTCTCAGCTGTATAAACTGCGTGAGGCGCTGTCGAAAACCCAAAAGCAGCAGGCTGAAGCCATGGGTATTGCACAGCCTTCTGTTGCGGCTATTGAAGGGCGCGGTGAAGATCTGAAAATTGCCACGCTCAAACGTTATGTTGAGGCGCTTGGCGGTCAGCTGACAATTGGCGTCAATATGCCGGGCGGTGAGCACGTCGATTTTACCCTCTGAGTGATGCTGATATCCCGGTGCGTCAGCGGAATTGCGCCTGACGCATTTTTCAGCGAGTAACGGCGAGCGATGCTCCTGTGAGTCACGCAAAACAGGGACGTTATGGCTGGCTTCAGGGCCAGTTTGAGAAAGCGTTTCCGAAACAGGTTCCCTGAGAAGAAAACAGGCGAACTCCCGTTTGCCTACCCGGCTATAATACGCGTGCAACAGGAATGTCAGACCAGCGTGTGGTCCAGGCTGGGCTGAGCATCTCCCGCTTCATGTTCCATTCGGTATTCACTCCCTGTTCTGCAAACCACACGTTTCCCAGCCCGGACTGATTAATGCCGTCCAGCACCTTCATCAGCTGCGCGCTGTTTGCCCGTGGCTTATCCTCATCAAACAGGTTCAGCTGACTGACGCCGTTCGGTGTGACGTCATCGAGTATAATGCCAGCCTTCATAAAGCATAGCCCGTCAGGCCAGATTCGGTCGAGCGATCATATCGTCCCCCGATCAAGTCCCGCGTATCCTGTGTGACCACCTTTGTCGTGATGCGCTCCTCAAATGACCGGCCGCAGACGATCTGCTATTTCGCCGGCGAAAACTCCTCGAGGTGAATGCACGATTCACCGTTGAGCTCGCGAACGGTGCGTTCGATCACTACGCTGAGGTTTTTTCGGATGAGGGCAGGGTGCGCGCGCCAGCAGTAGGGCGTTTTAAATGCCCATCAGGTTGAGCCTCTTGCCGGTGCGCCGGCCGGCCGGTCATTACCGGTGAAACGGCTGACACGGACAGCATTTATCTTCCTGATTTCAGTTAGCGTACACTGTTATCAGCATTTGGTGAGGAAAATGCCGCCTCTGGCGGCGTCAGTCAGCTCAGTCTCCTCCGCTGCAACCGGCCTTGAGCCCGTCAGAGACATCTGGTACATCCCGGCACTCCAAGATGATATCAAGCATCTGCAGGATATGGCCCACCGGCTTGTCTTCGAGGTCGCTGAGGCGATGGGCTGTGCGGACAACGTGCGGAAAGATAAACACTCTCAGTCAGCAGGCTTTGCCGCCTCCGAAACCAGTAGTGAATTTGTCCTCTTTCTGGCGGGTCTGTTCAGCTCCCTCCCAACAGACAATTCTATATGTTTATGTTCTGCCTAAATTTCTTCGGTACTCAGTCTCCGGAAACCGTCAAAAGCGTTCTGCAAATGCTGCGGAGCGGTAATACGCTGTGGCCTGGTGAAGATGAGTTCTAAGGCAGTCTTTGCTGGAACATCTGCGTGCCGGATGCCACAGGTATTGGGTGCTGAAGGAGATCGACAGGGTTACAGACGGTGAGGTTTTCAGTTAACACGGCCCTGCCTGTTTGTTAGACAGCCTTAAGCCGCTGCCTGACAAACAGGCAGGCTACAGGTGCGGGCGGCATAGAGCCGGCGATTATTTTGACTCATTCGAGCTGAGCCTTTTCAAGGCTATTTTATTGACAACACAAACGTGTTTTTGTATTTAAATAGTTGCCTGGTGTGATCTGTATACCCGTCCAATCATTCCTCTCACGCCGGGACAAAAGCCTTATCCGTACGGATAAGGCTTTTGTTATTTTTACGGTAGCTCCATTTACCCTGCATCTATACACATCACTGAAACGGCTCTGAATTTTATACAGAAGCCGTGTTTCTCTTCTGCGACCATTAGGCGTGATATTGACCGCCATACCCAGACTTCGCTCTCTGCGGTGGGCAATGGCCTCGCATTTGGCATCTTCCGTAATCTGATCCATCACTGTCAGCCAGCGGCGTGCAGCGCGTCGCCTTAAGCCCCGTCATTCCAGTGGTTCTGCTGCAGTGTTTTTCGGTTCCATATGCCTCCATTGGCGTAACTCCTGCATCAACAGTGCAACCGATTCTTTTATAGAAGTAATCACGGTTCCTTATTTAACCCAGCGTGCATTCTCAGAAAATGGAGTTCCGTGTGTTAACAGGAGCCTATTGATGTGTATCCGTCGCTTTTTAATGCAATAAGCTGGTGCCCGTCTCGCCGTAGTGCATGCGTTTCTTCCAGAGGTCCATCTATTCATCGTGCCATCGTGCGAGGGGGTTGCGCAGAAATATTTTGCAGTGAGCTGCATCATATTAATATGTTATTACATACCAGTTTACCTGTCATTGTCGAATACTTATATGTTGACAACAGTGCTGGTTCTCGAAGCCGAGCACCTGACACTTACCTTGAATGGCAAAACGATTGTCCACGCTCTCTCTTTTTCGTTGCTACGTGGCGAGCGCGTTTGCTTATTGGGCGCATCTGGCTGCTGTAAATCCTTAACCGTGCGCGCCATCACCGGTACGTTACCGGCCCAAACCCGTATTGATGGTGCGGTTCACGTCACTACCCGCATTGGCTCGTCCACTAGTTAAGCATGCAATGCTGCGCGTGCCGGGTATTGCGTTGTCTTTATCAGCGTTGGGATTTTTGGGCCTGGCGCAGCACCGCCGTCACCGGAATGAGGCCGTTTGCTGGCGGAGGGGTTACCCTATACTGAACGCGCTTGGTGGGTAGTGTTCGCGCCGATCAGTGCGCTAATTTTTAGCTTATGCTTTCCTGTATCAGTCCGCGCGGGCTGTCCTCAGACAGGTTGAAATTGCAGCCGATATAGGCCATCCGGTGCTAATAGCTGCTCCAAAATGGGTTAGTGCAGTACGAAGCATCCATATCATAATACGTCGCGGGCCCGGTCAGGCTGGCGGCTTCGTGAACGTGATCAATCAGCATGTTTATTATGTGAGCGCCCCTGTCTGCTCTGACGAACGAGTCGGCCAGTTGAGTAGGGCGGATGCGCAGAGTATTCATGGTGGACTAAGGCGTTGAGTGTCCCGTTCACTGCATCAGTTCGTACAGCGGCATGCCATGCGGTACGCTGGTCAGCGCGGTCACTGCTGAGGCACGCCCCCGGCTGCTGGTTGTCATTCCGCCGCTTGTGCAGAACATAATTACATACGACTCTCAAAGGTGATTTACTCTCTTTCCGGAGAGCATGTTAACCCCCTGTATTAATTTCCAACCGCTGGGGTAGCTCACTTTTGCATCGTTGGTGACAGCAAAGACAGATGGGTTGATAACAAATAGTCTCGGAGAGAAAAGAGGTGATGAGAAAACGGCATGGCTTTTGCTTGACTCACTTTTTCGCATCAAAGGGTGAGGGAGCAATGGATGACGCACTGAGTTGGTTACAGGCCTCAAGGCAAAGCGATATTGCCAGCCTGCAACGCCTACGCCAGACCGGCAAACTCATTACCACCGTCAGCGAGCTGGTGCATCAGCTTCAGCGCGAGCGGGGGGCGAGCAATCTGTGGATATGTTCAGAAGGCAGGTTTTACGGCGAGCAGCGGCTCGCCAGTGAGCAGGATGTGACGCGCTGCCAACGGGATTTTTGCCAGGCCTTACCCAGGGTTGAAGCCCAGCCGGGATACAGCCGCTTCTGCAACCTGATCGCCGCCGCGCTGCAGGCCCTGGCCGGATTACCGGCGTTGCGCCAGCAGATTACGCAACAGCAGATCGCGCACGCGCAGGCCGTTGCGGCGTTCAGTACCATTATCCGTAGCTTACTGAACCTGGTCTTTGAGGCCGCCGACACCGCCAGCCATCCTGACATTACCCGCGCGCTCATTGCGCTGTTCAGCTTTATGCAGGGCAAAGAGCTGACGGGACAGGAACGCGCCCTGGGAGCGGCCGGCTTTGCTGCCGGACAATTCAGCGCGGAGCAGCGCAGCGCCATGGTGGCCTTAATTGAAGCAGAGGAACAAAGCTTTTCGACCTTCCAGCAGTTTGCCGATGAGGCGGTTTTACACCACTGGCAGCCGCTGGCGCAGGCCAGTCGTGAAATTGAACGACTGCGACGCATTGCCTGTACCGACGGTCGGCGGGACGACAGTGGCGCGCTGCACTGGTTTTCGCTGCTGTCACAGCGCATCGACCAAATGAAATTGCTGGAGGATCGGCTGTCAGCCACGCTGATGTTGCGCTGCCGTGAGGCGATCGCACTGGCACAGCATCAGGCAGCTGAACCTCTGCATGTGGCGCAGTCAGGCTGCGATTTTACTTTATATGTCTCCGGTGTGGACTGGCTGCCCACCGAGTCCGGTGCGCTGAACAGCGACGGGCTGGCACCCCAGCTAGGTCGTTCACTGCTGTCGTTGATCACGGAGCAGTCTCAGCGTTTACAGCATCAGGCCAATGAGCTGGCCACCCTGCGCGCCACGCTGGAAGAGCGGAAACTGCTCGACCAGGCCAAAACCTGGCTGATGCAGCAGCATGGGCTGAGTGAAGAGCACGCTTGGCAACGGCTGCGTAAAAGCGCGATGGATCAGAATAAACGGCTACCGGAAATCGCCCAGGCGATCGTCACAGTGGCAGCCACAATGAAGAGATAACTCTAAAGCGTTAGCTGCACAATGCTTGTGCGTGGTCTGCGTCACAAACGTGCAAAATCGGTTAAGAAAGCAGCCCGGCGAAAGCCCTGATCGCCACGCGCAGGGCCGTTTCAAAGCTGGCATGCAGTTTGCTTTACCCTATTAAGTGTATGCATTTGCTTTGCCAACGGCGGTAAAGCGAGTGCTTTTGGATAAAGGCGTCCATCTCCCTGTGAAAGCAGTGGAGAGGACGCCTTTTTTTATTTCCTGAGGGTGGCAAAAAATGAGCAAATCGCCAGTTTCACTGTCTCGACGTCAACTGCTGTTATCCAGCGCCGCCGCTGGCGGGCTGTGGCTGTTGCCGGGATTGCGCAACGCCGTATGGGCGGCGGGTTCCGATGCGCCAGAAAAAGCCACCGTGCGGGTGGGATTTATTCCACTGACCGACTGTGCGCCGGTCGTCATGGCCTCGGTGAAAGGCTTCGACAAAAAATATGGTCTGATGCTACAGCCCAGTAAAGAAGCCAGTTGGGCAGCCGTCCGCGACAAACTGATCTCCGGTGAGCTCGATGCGGCACACGTCCTGTACAGCATGATCTATGGCCTGCAACTGGGCGTTGCCGGCCCTCAGCATGCGATGGCGAACCTGATGACGCTCAATAACAATGGCCAGGCAATCTCCCTGTCGAGCCAGCTTAAAGCGCAAAAGGTCACCGATGCCGCCAGCCTGAAAAAGACCATCGACAGCAAGGCCAAAGGCAGTCTCACCTTTGCGCATACCTTTCCGACCAGTACCCACGCGATGTGGCTCTACTACTGGCTGGCGAATGCCGGCATCAATCCATTTGATGACGTGCGCACTGTCGTCGTACCGCCGCCGCAGATGGTGATGAATATGAAGATTGGCAATATGAGCGGCTTCTGCGTGGGCGAGCCGTGGAATCAGCGCGCCATCAGTGATGATATTGGTTTTACCGTCGCTACCAGTCAGCAGATTTGGCCCGATCACCCCGAAAAAATTCTTGGCACCCGCGCCGCGTGGGTGAAAGAGAATCCCAATACGGCGCGCGCGCTGACGGCGGCTGTCCTGGAGGCGGCACGCTGGATCGATGCCTCCGATGATAACCGCCGCGAAACGGCGCAGGTGCTGGCCGGACGCGCCTGGATCAACACCAAACCTGAGATTCTGCAGGGTCGCATGCTCGGCCAGTACGAAAACGGGCTGGGACAGAAATGGCAGGACCCGCATGCGATGCGCTTCTTCCATGACGGCAGCGTCAGTTTCCCGTATCTGTCCGATGGCATGTGGTTCCTCACCCAGCTGAAGCGCTGGGGAATGCTGACCGAGGATCCGGACTATCTGGGCGTCGCAAAGCAGATCAACCGAATTGATATCTACAAACAGGCAGCGAGCGCCGTCGGCAACATCACGTTGCCCGGCAGTGAGATGCGCAGCAGCACCCTGATCGACGGCAAGGTGTGGGATGGCACGAATCCTGCCGTTTACGCCGCCAGCTTTGCCATTAACCACAAAGAGAGGTCGTGATGAAAAGCCAGACTCGCTCCCTGACGCAGCCTGAGACGCTGCCCACCCGGGCCACGGTGGTGCCCCTTCAGGTCACGCCAAAAAAGATGCGCTCGCCTGCGCGCCTGCGTCCGATTTTGCAGCGTGCCATTCCCGCGCTGTGCGGTGTGATGCTTCTGCTTCTGATCTGGCAGATCGCGGCCCTTTCCAGCAAAGGCTTTCCCGGCCCGTACGCCACCTGGGAAGCGGCGAAAATCCTGTTCGCCGATCCGTTATATAACAACGGCCCCAACGATCAGGGCATCGGCTGGAATGTGCTGGCCTCGCTGCAGCGCGTCGCTATCGGCTTTGGTCTGGCCGCGCTGGTAGGGATTCCCGCAGGCTTTCTGCTGGGGCGTTTTGCCTTTGTGGCACGCATGTTCAATCCGGTTATCGCGCTACTGCGTCCGGTCAGCCCGCTAGCCTGGCTGCCTATCGGCCTGCTGCTGTTCCAGCGCGCCGAACCGGCCTCCAGCTGGACCATTTTTATCTGTTCTATCTGGCCGATGATTATTAATACCGCAGAAGGTGTACAGCGCATTCCACAGGATTACCTCAATGTGGCGCGCGTGCTGCAACTGTCGGAATGGACCATCCTGCGCCGCATCCTGTTTCCCGCCGTTCTGCCTGCGGTGCTGACCGGGGTCCGCCTGTCGATTGGTATCGCCTGGCTGGTGATCGTGGCTGCCGAAATGCTGACGGGAGGCCTGGGGATCGGCTTCTGGATCTGGAACGAATGGAACAACCTCAATGTTGAAAACATCCTGATTGCCATTTTGCTGATTGGCGTCGTCGGCCTGCTACTGGAGCAGGGACTGATGCTGCTGGCGCGTCGCTTTAGCTGGGATAAATAAGGGGAACACTATGCAACCTATCATTCGTGTACAGCAGGTCAGCCAGCGTTTTACCACTTCCGGCGGCGATTTTCTGGCGCTCGATAATGTCAGCTTTGATATTCATCAGGGGGAAACCCTGAGCCTGATCGGCCACTCCGGCTGTGGTAAATCCACGCTGCTCAACCTGATAGCCGGTTTAACCCGACCTACCAGCGGCGTCCTGTTATGCGATAACCGCGAAGTCACCGGCCCCGGCCCTGAGCGCGCCGTTGTGTTTCAAAACCACTCGCTGTTGCCCTGGCTGACGGCGTATCAGAACGTTGAGCTGGCGGTGGAGCAGGTGTTTAAAGGCAAGATGAACAAGGCGGAAATGCGTGACTGGATCGAGCACAACCTGAACCAAGTGCAAATGAGTCATGCCATGCATAAACGCCCCAGCGAGATCTCCGGCGGCATGAAGCAGCGTGTCGGTATCGCCCGCGCGCTGGCAATGAAACCTCGCGTGCTGCTGCTCGACGAACCCTTCGGTGCGCTGGATGCCTTAACGCGCGCGCATCTGCAGGACAGCGTCATGCGCATCCAGCAGGCGCTGAACACCACCATCGTCCTGATTACCCATGATGTGGATGAAGCCGTGTTGCTGTCCGATCGGGTGCTGATGATGACCAACGGTCCGGCGGCGCAGGTGGGCGATATCCTGACGATCGACCTGGTCCGGCCGCGTTCACGCGTGGCGCTGGCGGATGACGTGCGTTATCACCAGCTGCGCCAGAAAGTGCTGCATTTTCTCTACGAAAAACAGACTTCGGCGGCATAAGGACGACACCATGAGACAACGGCTGCTGGTTGCGGGTAACGGGATGGCGGGCATGCACATGGTAGAAACTCTGTTGCAGCTGGCGCCGATGCGTTACGACATCACTGTGATTGGCCGTGAGCCGCACGGCAACTATAACCGTGTGCTGTTGTCGCCGCTGCTGGCCGGAGAAACCACCGTTGAGCAAACGCTGATCCACGACCCTGACTGGTATCACCGTCACGGCATAACATTGCGGGTGGGAGAGACGGTGGAACAGGTGAATATTGCTGAGCGGACCTTACGCACCGACCAGCGCCTGCTGCACTGGGACCGCCTGGTACTGGCGACCGGATCGCAGCCCTGCAGGCCGTCTGTTCCAGGCAGCCACCTGCCGCATGTCAGCACGTTTCGCACGCTGCAGGATGTGAACACTTTGCTGGCCGGGCACGGTCCGGTAGTGGTGGTCGGTGGGGGCTATCTGGGTATTGAAGCCGCCGCCGGACTTCAGGCGCAGGGACGTCAGGTCACGCTGATTCATCGTCAGTCACGTTTGCTGGACAGACAGCTGGATATCAGGGCAGGGGAATTACTGCTGGCTCAGCTCCGGGCGCGCGACATTCGCTGTGAACTGAATGCCAGCCTTGCGGCGGTCCGGACGGATAGCGTGATCCTCCATGATGGCCGTGCGCTGGCTGCGCAGCAGGTGGTGATGGCCATTGGTGTCCAGCCGGCGATCGCCCTGGCGCAGGCCGCCGGTATTCCCTGTCAGCGCGGCATTCTGGTGGATCGCCAGTTGCGCACTGCGCACGCCGGAATTTATGCCGTAGGCGAATGTTGTGAAATCAGCGGCGAGACCTTCGGTCTGGTCGCGCCCTGTCTGGCCCAGGCAAAGATTCTGGCGGCGCAACTGGCCGATCGGCCTCAGGGAGATTTCTACAGTGCGGCCACGGGCACCCGTCTCAAAGTCAGCGGCATTTCCCTGTTTAGCGCTGGTGACGTTCGCGAAGCCCCGTCTGTCACCAGTTTTGACCCGATCGCCGGGCACTATCGCCGCCTGTTCCTCAAAGACGGCCGACTGAACGGCGTGCTGCTGTATGGCGACTGCCAGCAAAGTGGCGCGCTGCTGAACCAACTCCATAATGCCGGACCGGTTTCTGTGAATACGCTGTTCGGCCTTGATGAACCTGAAACGCAGCCGCTGGCTGCAGGAAACCCTGTGATGAGCCAAACGAAACCTGTATTAGCCGTGGTGGGTCACGGCATGGTCAGCCACCATTTTCTGGAGCAGCTGGTCGCCCGTAACCTGCATCAGCATTATCACATTGTGGTCTACGGCGAAGAGCGCTATCAGGCTTACGATCGGGTTCACCTTTCTGAGTATTTCACCGGTAAAACGGCAACAGAGTTGTCGCTGGTGAGCGAGGATTTTTTTACCCGGAACGCAATTGAACTGCGCAGCGGTTGCCGGGTAGAGGCGATCGATCGCCAGCAGCGCAGCCTGCGTGACAGCGCGGGACGTGAGCTGGCCTGGGATAAGCTGGTGTTGGCCACCGGCTCCCGCGCCTTTGTACCACCGGTACCCGGCCATGACGCCGGGCGCTGCTTTGTCTACCGCACGCTGGACGATCTGGATGCCATCGCAGCTTGTGCCCGCCAGAGTCAGCGCGGCGTGGTGATCGGCGGCGGGCTGCTGGGGCTGGAAGCCGCCAATGCGCTGAAGCAGCTGGGGCTGGAGACGCACGTGGTTGAGTTTGCGCCGCGCCTGATGGCCGTGCAACTGGATGACGGCGGGGCGCTGATGCTGCGGCAAAAGATCGACTCGCTGGGCGTGACGGTGCATACCTCGAAGCAGACCGAACAGATTGCCACCCAGCCTGACGGCAGTCTGGTGCTGCACTTTGCCGATGGCGGCGAGCTGGCCACAGATCTGGTGCTGTTCTCTGCCGGTATCCGCCCGCGTGATGAGCTGGCCCGGAGCGTCGACATCAGCGTGGGGCCGCGCGGCGGCATTACCATCAATGATCAATGCCAGACGAGTGACAGCGACATTTATGCTATCGGCGAATGCGCGTTGTGGAACGGGCAGATTTTTGGCCTGGTAGCGCCTGGCTACCAGATGGCGCGTGTGCTGGCCGGGCATCTGGCGGCCGAACCGGCGCAGTTCACCGGTGCCGACATGAGCACTAAACTGAAGCTGCTGGGCGTAGAAGTCGCCTCCTTTGGCGATGCGCACGGCAAAACGCCGGGCAGCCTGAGCTACCACTGGGCCAACGGGCCAAAAGGCATTTACAAGAAGATCGTGGTTAGCGCCGACAATGCACGACTGCTGGGCGGCGTGCTGGTGGGAGACAGCAGCGACTATGCCACGCTCCTGCAAATGATGTTAAACGCCATGCCGCTGCCGACGGCAGCGGAAGCGCTGATTTTGCCTGCGTTGAATGGCGCGCCGGCCAAAGGGTTGGGCGTCGCTGCGCTGCCGGACAGTGCCCAGGTGTGTTCCTGCCATAACGTCAGTAAAGGCGATATCTGCCATGCAGTGCAGAGTGGCTGTGGCGATATGGCCAGTATAAAAAGCTGCACCAAAGCCGCAACAGGCTGTGGCGGCTGCGCCGCGCTGGTAAAACAGGTGATGGAGCTTCAGCTGGAAAACCTGGGCGTCGCTGTTAAAAAAGACATCTGTGAGCACTTCGCCTATTCTCGTCAGGAGCTGTATCACCTGATCCGTATTAATGGCATCAAAACCTTTGACGATCTGCTGGCCAGCCACGGACGGGGTTGTGGTTGCGAGGTATGCAAACCGCTGGTGGGGTCGCTACTGGCCTCGTGCTGGAACGATTACCTGCTGAAACCGGCACATTTACCGTTACAGGACACGAATGACCGTTACTTTGCCAATATCCAGAAAGATGGCACCTATTCGGTCGTACCGCGCGTGCCGGGGGGCGAGATCACGCCACAGGGCCTGATTGCTATCGGCGAAGTGGCCGTGCGTTACGATCTCTATACCAAAATTACCGGCGGCCAGCGTATCGATCTGTTTGGTGCGCGGCTGGACCAGCTGCCTGCTATCTGGGAAACCCTGCTGGAAGCCGGTTTTGAAACCGGTCATGCCTACGGAAAATCTCTGCGTACGGTGAAATCCTGCGTCGGCTCGACCTGGTGCCGTTATGGCGTGCAGGATTCTACCGCCTTCGCCATCGCGCTGGAGAACCGGTATAAGGGCCTGCGCGCACCGCATAAGATCAAGATGGCGGTGTCCGGCTGCACCCGCGAATGTGCGGAAGCACAAAGTAAAGATATCGGGGTCATCGCCACGGAAAACGGCTGGAACCTGTACGTCTGCGGCAATGGCGGCATGAAGCCGCGCCATGCGGAACTGTTTGCCAGCGATCTGGACGATGACACGCTAATCCAGTACGTCGACCGGCTTCTGATGTTCTACGTGCGCACGGCGGATCGCCTGCAGCGTACCAGCGTCTGGATGGATAACATGGAGGGCGGGCTGGACTACCTGCGTGAGGTGGTGATTCATGACAGCCTGGGGATCGCCGCCACGCTGGAACAGGAAATGCAACAGGTGGTGGACACCTGGCAATGCGAATGGCAGACCACGCTGGCCGATCCCTCGCGACGTGCGCTGTTTACCGCCACAGTGAACAGCGACCAGCCGGATGAAACGCTGCACTATGCACGCGTGCGCGGACAGCGCCAGCCACACAAGGCCAGTGGTATTCCCCTGATGCATCTGCCCGCCGAACCCTGGAGCGAAATCTGCCCACTGGAGGCCATTCCGCCAGAGGCCGGCATCGGAGCCCGTCTTGGCAGCGTCCGTATTGCCTTATTCCGCATGGGTGATGACTGTTATGCGCTGGAGGATCGTGAGCCGGGCAGCGAAGCCAGCGTACTGTCACGCGGTATCCTTGGTGATGTTGCGGGGGAGCCGGTGGTGATCTCGCCGCTTTACAAACAGCGTGTACGCCTGCGTGACGGACAGAGCCTTGATAATCCCCAGCATCAGCTGCGTTGCTGGCCGGTTAAACTGGAGGACGGCCAGGTCTGGGTCGCAAACCGTCCGCTTAACCTGATGGCGCAGGCATCATGAAAACTACCTGCGCTTATTGCGGGGTGGGCTGCGGCGTCGAGGTCACGCAGCCGCAGAGCGCGTCGCCTCAGGTCAGTGGCGATACCCGTCATCCGGCGAATGCCGGGCGGCTATGCGTAAAGGGCGCGGCACTGGGCGAAACCCTGACACAGGCCGGACGGTTGCTGCATCCTCAGCTTCATCACCAGCGGGTCAGCATGGAGACGGCACTGGATGCCGCGGCTGATGGTTTGCGCAGGATTATCGATGCGCATGGCCCGGAGGCAGTGGCTTTCTACGGTTCCGGCCAGTTGCTCACGGAAGATTACTATGTGGCTAACAAGCTGATGAAAGGCTTTCTCGGCGTCGCCAACATCGATACCAATTCACGCCTGTGTATGGCCTCCGCGGTGACAGGCTATAAACGGGCATTTGGGGCGGATGCCGTACCGTGCTGTTACGAGGATCTGGATGAGGCCGAGGTAGTCATTCTTGTCGGCTCGAACGCCGCCTGGGCCCATCCGGTGCTGTTTCAGCGCCTGAAACAGGCAAAAGCGCAGCGCCCTGAGATGCAGGTTGTGGTTATCGATCCGCGCCGCACGGCCAGTTGTGAATTCGCCGATCTGCATTTACCGCTCCGGCCGGGCAGCGATCCGGCCCTGTTCTCGGGCCTGCTGCACTGGCTGGAACAGCATGACGGCATTGACGCCACGATGCTGCCGCATCTGGACGGTGTAGACACAACCTTACGGGCCGCGTGGCAGTGGGATGGTGCGGCGGTGGCAGCCCATTGTGATATCAGCCAGGAGGTGATCGCTGCGTTCTACCAGTTGTTCGCCCGGCATGAGCGCGTACTGACCTTATGGTGCATGGGCATTAACCAGTCACAAAGCGGCAGTGACAACAACAATGCTATTCTCAATGCGCACCTGCTGAGCGGCAAGATTGGCCGACCCGGCTGCGGCCCGTTTTCGCTGACCGGACAGCCGAATGCGATGGGCGGGCGGGAAGTAGGGGGGCTGGCCAACCAACTGGCGGCGCATATGAGTTTCACCGCAGAAGATTGCGACCGTTTACAGCGTTTCTGGCGCAGTCCGCGTATGGCGCGTGAGCCCGGCCTGACGGCGGTTGATCTGTTTGACGCCATTGACCGTGGAGCAATCAAAGCTGTGTGGATTATGGGCACCAATCCGGCGGTTTCGATGCCAGAAGGCAATCGCATTGCCCGGGCGCTGGCTGCCTGTCCGCTGGTAATTGTGTCAGACGTGCTGGCGCAAACGGATACCACCGCCTTTGCGCATATTTTGCTACCCGCGCAGGCTGGGGGGAAAAGAACGGCACCGTGACCAATTCTGAACGCCGGATTTCCCGTCAGCGCGCGTTTATGCCTCCGGCCGGAGAAGCTAAACCGGACTGGTGGTTACTCGCGCAGGTCGCCCAGCGTCTGGGCTTTCATGAAGGCTTTACCTGGCCGCATCCGGCAGCCATCTTCCGCGAACATGCGGCGTTGTCGGGGTTTGAGAATAACGGCCAGCGCGCCTTTGATATCAGCGGTCTGGCCGGTATGAGCGACGCACAGTGGGATGCGATGAAGCCGGTACAGTGGCCAATCAACGCTCGTTATCCCGAGGGCTGCGCCCGGCTGTTTAGCGACCGGCACTTTTACCATCCTGATGGTAAAGCCCACCTGTTGCCACCGGCCACGCCGCAGCCAGTGGTGTGCGAAACGGCTTACCCGTTATTAATGAACAGCGGACGGATCCGCGATCAGTGGCACACCATGACGCGTACCGGCCTGGTTCCCCGGCTCATGCAGCACTGTGATGAGCCATTTGCAGCCCTGCATCCGCAGGACGCACAACGCTATGGCCTATGCGCGGGCGCACTGGCACGGGTGCAGTCCGATGCGGGCTGGATGACGGTGCGTGTGACGCTGGACAGCGGTCTGCGGCGCGGTGAGATCTTTGTCCCTATGCACTGGAACCGACAGTTCAGCCTGCAGGGCACGGTTGGCGGACTGGTGGCTTCAACCCGCTGTCCAGTCTCGGCACAGCCTGCATTTAAACAAACCGCTGTGCGTATCCACCCGCTCAACGCCAGCTGGCAGGGCTGGCTCTGGCAGCGCGACGCAAGCCCGCCTGATGCGCTGCGCTACTGGGCGCGAACACCCTATGAGGGCGTGCAACGCTTTAGCGTGGCTGGAGACGGTTCGCCAGAACAGTGGCTCATGGCAACGATCCCGCTGGCCGGGCTGCAACTGCAAACCGCTCATGCGGCGGAACCGCTTTACCGCCTGCTGGCCTGGCGTAACGGTGAGCTGCACCTGGTCTTTTATGCAGGCGCGTCTTTACCCGAGATCAATCATGACTGGGTTGCGCAGGCTTTTCGCCTGGCACCTGTGAATGCGGCGGACCGGCATGCTCTGCTGGCGGGACAATCGGCACAACGTGCCGTGGCTGGCCGGACGATCTGTAGCTGCTTTGGCGTCGGGGAAAACACCATCTTACAGGCGATTAAACAGGGCTGTCACAGCACCCAGGCACTGGGTAACGCACTCAGCTGTGGTACCAACTGCGGCTCATGCCTGCCGGAGCTAAAACACCTTTTGCTTTCTGTTGCTGTACCGGAGGAAGAATGATGGACGCGATCAACCCCTTAGATAAACTGCTGGCGCCGGACAACGCGTCCAGCCCTGGCAAAGTCTGGCTGGTAGGGGCCGGACCGGGGGATGTGGATCTACTGACAGTCAAGGCGCTGCGCCTGCTGCAACGTGCGGATGTCGTGGTCTATGATCGCCTGGTCAGCGAAGCGGTGATGGCGGAAGTCGCCAGCAGTGCACTCTGTATCGACGTGGGTAAACAGCCGGGTCATCACGGCCTGAAGCAGGCTCAGATTAATCAACTGCTGGTGGACCTGGCTGCCAGCGGGCGCAATGTCGTGCGTTTAAAAGGCGGCGATCCCTTTATCTTTGGCCGTGGCGGTGAAGAGATGGTCAGCCTGCAGCAGGCGAATATTGTCTGCGAAGTGGTGCCCGGTATTACCGCCGCAGTGGGCTGTGCGGCTGCCAGCGGCATTCCGCTGACGCACCGTGACTGTGCCCAGTCATTGCGCTTTATCACTGGACACGGGCGCAGCGGCGAACCACAGCTGGATGCGGCGGCGCTGACCGCGACCAATCAGACGCTGGTTTTTTACATGGGGTTGAGCTGGAGCAGCGTGATTAGCGCCCGGTTGCAGGAATATGGCCGCAGAGAGGCAACGCCGGTGGCGATTATTGAGAACGGTACGCGTCAGAACCAGCGGGTGCTGATCACCACGCTGGCCGGGTTGCCCGAAACTGTTGATCAGCAAAAACCGGTGTCGCCGTCGTTACTGATTGTGGGCGACGTGGTGCGCTATTACCGTACCGATCTAATCGCAGCTCATGAGGGGGAGTTGGCGTTAAGTGATATTGCAGCGCACTGATGCTTATCGTACCGAAGGAAGGAGGACACGATTTTTTCGGGTAGGGGATGAGACGGTCAAAACCAATATTACACCCAGCGCTTATTATGTGGAATACACATTCAACCCTAGAAATAGCCATTTAGCTTATCAGGTCGGGTTACAATATACGTGCAACAGGAATATCTGACCAGCGTGTAGTCCAGGAAGGGCTGAGCATTTCCCGCTTCATTCTCCATTCAGTATTAGTTCCCTGTCCTGCAAACCACACGTGACCCAGCCCGGACTGGTTGATGCCGTCGAGTACCTTCATCAGCTGTGCGCTGTTAGCCCGCGGCTGTACGTCGTCAAAGAGGTTAAGCTGACTCACGCCGTCTAGCGTGAAGTCATCAAGCATAATACCGGCTTTCATGTACCGGCGGCCTTCCAGCCAGATGCGGTCCAAACTGCGCATGGCCACTTCAATGATGTCGCGCGTATCCTGCGTGGGCAGCGTCAGCTTTTCACCGGCCGTGTTGCCGTAAAACACCTCGTTAACAGCATGTGGCGAGGTTCTGATAAAGACACTGATGCGCCTGCAAAACTGTCGTTCGCATAGGAGCTTCTCAGCCGCACGCGTGGCGTACTGACACAGCTCCTGCTGCATGGCCACTTTTGAGGTGATGCGTTCGCCAAAGGATCTTGAACAGCAAATCTGCTGCTTGGCTGGCGGTAGCTCCTCGATCGGAATGCATGACTCGCCGTTCAGTTCGCGTACGGCTCTCTCCAGCACCACGTTGAAGGCTTTGCGAATGAGGGCAGGGTGCGCACGCGCCAGCTGCAGGGCACTGCTGATGCCCATGACGTTCAGTCTTTTACCGATGCGCTGGCCAACGCCCCAGACTTCCTCCACGGGCTGATTGGCCAGCAGTGTTTCGGTGCGTTTCGGATTGCCCGGCGTAAGTGCGAGCACGGCGCGGAACTGCTTCCACTCTTTACTGGCCCACTGCGCTGATTTCGCCAGGGTTTTTGTCGGCCCCATGCCCACGCCGACGGTCAGTCCGGTTGTGGCCAGCACATGCGCGAGCAGGCGCCGGCCGAAGTGCTCAAAGTCTTCGCATCCGTTTATTCCCGTCAGAACGAGAAACATTTCATCAATACTGTACTGCTCGACACGAGGCGTCAGCTCTTCCAGAGCAGTCATCACACGCTGGCTGAGACTATGGTTTATGTGGAATACAGTTTCAACTGCTTAATTAATAATCGTCTCAGAGCACACGTGCTTTAGGAATGTCTGACCAGCGCGTGGTCCAGGCAGGGCTAAGCATTTCACGCTTCATTTTCCACTCAGTGTTAATTCCCTGTCCGGCAAACCACACATTTCCCAGTCCTGACTGATTAATGCCGTCCAGTACTTTCATCAGCTGTGCGCTTTTAGCCCGTGGCCGATTATCGTCAAACAGATTTAGCTGGCTTACGCCGTTCGGCGTAAAGTTATCAAGCATGATGCCTGCTTTCATGTATCTGCGACCCTCAAGCCAGATACAATCGAGCGACCGCATCGCAGACTCAATGATGTCCCGCGTATCCTGTGTTGGTAGTGTCAGCTTCTCTCCGGCGCTGTTTCCGTAAAACACCTCACCGCTGGCGTGTGGCGACGTCCGGATAAACACGCCGATGTTGCGGCAGTACTGACGTTCCCCTCGCAGCTTTTCCGCTGCGCGTGCAGCGTACTGACACAGCGCCTGCTGCATGGCTGTTTTTGTTGTAATGCGCTCCCCGAAGCTGCGACTGCAGACTATCTGCTGTTTTGCCGGCGGCAGTTCTTCCAGCGGAATACATGACTCACCGTTCAGCTCGCGTACGGTGCGTTCCAGTACCACGGAAAAGTTATCGCGAATGAACTTTGGACGCGCGCGTGACAGCTGCAGGGCGGTTTCGATGCCCATCAGGCTGAGTCGCTTACCGATACGCCGTCCCACACCCCATATTTCCTCAACGGGCTGGTTAGCTAGCAGAGTTTCGGTACGTTTCAGATTACCCGGCGTCAGCGCCAGCACGCCGCGAAACTGCTTCCACTCCTTACTCGCCCACTGGGCCGATTTTGCCAGCGTTTTAGTGGGCCCCATGCCGACACCGACGGTAAGACCCGTTGTGGTAAATACATGCGCGCGCAGGCGACGACCAAAAGCTTCGAAGTCCTCACAGCCGTTAATACCGGTAATATCCAGGAACATTTCATCAATGCTGTACTGCTCGACGCGTGGCGTTATCTCCTCAAGCGCGGTCATTACTCTCTGGCTCAGGCTGTGATTTATGTGGAATGGAAAATCTACAGGATTAGTTTGGATTGGAATGTCCGCTACGAGCGAGAAGCGGAAGTTGCAACACTACGGCAGGTCTGCACGGCAAATAAAGCTGATGACTTACTCATCTAAGTTTGTGAAAGATTCTGTACTTTTACGAATTACGCTCCGCAGCCACTGATGAGCAGGATCACGGTCTTTCCTCGCGTGCCATGCCTGTACATAAGAAAAACCCGGCAGTTTGATTGGCGGCGCGAAGCGGCGCAGGGATTCGTGATAGCGTTCCGGGGTCACTGAACGGCTGGCAACCGTCAGCACAAGGTCGGTGCCGGGAAGCAGGCGGACGGCGGCGCTCCAGTGCGGCAGCGCTACGCAGATGTGCCTTTTTAGCCCTTTCGCAGCCAGCGCTTTCTCTATCTCATCCACCGAATCGGGCTTCAGCCCCAGCATCACGTGCGGTTTATCAAGCCACTCTTCCAGCGTCAGGTTCCGGCCTGCAGGAAGGTACTCCCGATCGGCGAGGCAGATAAACTGCTCGGGAAATAAATCCTCTTTCTGGATGTCACCCCGGGCGTCAGGGAAAATCCCGAGAGCCAGATCGAGTTCGCCGTCCTCAAGCTGCGCCAGCATCATTTCACGACTTCCCTGGCTGATTGCCAGGTCAAAGCCCGGTGCCGCCTTACGCGTATGGCTGACCAGCAAAGGCAGCACTATACGCGCCGCATAATCTGACATTGCGATTCGGAACGCGCGGCGGGCAGTTGACGGATCAAACTCCGGCGCACCTATCAGAGTATTAAGTTCAGTAAGCGCACTATCCAGCGCCGGCAGCAGCCCCTGCGCACGGATAGTCAGCGCCATTTTCCCGTCCCGGCGAACCAAAAGTGGATCGTCAAAGTGCGCGCGCAACTGAGCCAGAGCATGGCTGACGGCCGGCTGACTCCGGTACAGCCGGACGGCGGCCCGGGTGACGTGTTTTTCGGTCAGCAGAGCGTGAAGCGTCAGCAGTAGGTTCAAATCAATCTTTCTCAGTTCATCCATCTCGTGCATATCCTGCATGCATATAAACGATTTCAATAAATATAACTGATAGGCAAGAATAGTCACATCAAGTCATCACGCTCCTGAAGAGGTTTCACATGTTGAGCAAAGCAATGATTCTGGCATTCGTTCCCGTCTTGATGGCATTTCTTGCCGGTGCCGTGCTGCCTTTTCAGGCTACGAGCAACGGCGCGGTCGGCAAGGCGCTCGGTCATCCGCTCTGGGGAGCGCTCGTATCCCTGACCGTCAGCGCGCTGGTTCTACTGCCGCTGATCTGGTTCCTGAAAGTTCCTGCACCGCGGATCGGCATTGCGCTTCAGGCACCGTGGTGGGTGTGGATTGGCGGCGTGCTGGGCGCGGTTTATGTCGGCAGTGCCGCCGCTTTTTCACCAAAACTTGGCGCGGGCGGATTTATCGTCCTCGTCGTTGCCGGACAAATGATCGCCGCCGTTGTGGTGGACCATTTCGGCCTGATGGGCCTGACGCCCCGCCCCGTGAATCTGGCCCGCTTAGCTGGCGTGGCCCTGATCCTGGCCGGAGCCTTATTCATTCAGTACGGCGGTCATACCGGCTCTGCCAGCGCAGCAACAGCTGCCGGTGAGCAGACAAAGTCCTGACCGTACCGGAGTAAGCAGTAATGCAGCCAGGCTGCAAAAATTAACAACACAACGTAAGTGAGGAGTATCTGTATGAGCATCGTTAAACTTCAGTTCAGTGATGGCCGTCCTGACGTAGCAGGCCTGGAAGACGTAAACCAGGTACTGAACACCGTAGGCGTACGTGCCAGCACCATCGATATTCCAGCGGAAGCGCGCCCGCTGCTGAAAGCCTATCAGAACCGCGCTATTACAGAAGGCGAAGAGCATCAGCTGATTTCCATGTTCAACCTGACTCGTCCCGAGCTGATGGAGCAAATCCGCCTGGCAGGTCGTACGCCGGTCATTGAGAATGGCGGTGAGTTCACCACCGAAGGCGGCCAGTCGTCTTATCCGAAGGTCTACGACATGAAAGCCATGTCAGAGGACGTACAGAAATTTGTGCTGAACAAGTATGGTCGCCTTCACGTTAACACCTCTGACAAAGGCCAGGGCATTGATGAAGTCATGACCGTTATTGCCGGCGGCCCGTTCACCTGGATGTACCTGCTGCCGGACGGCGTGCTGGCGCGTCTGACTGTGGGCTTCGTGGGTGAAAATGACAAGGCACTGCGCCTGAGCTATCCGGGTATCCGTATGCACGCAGGTTATATGGACGCGAAGGAAGGTCTGGTCGTGGCCTTCGCGCACGGTCCTGACAACTTTGAGATCCGCTACGAAGCCGATATCGAACATGCTGAGCTGCTGGGCGACAACCCGTGGGTTGATTTTACCGGTGATATGCCGAAGCTTTACAGCAAACTGGCCTAAGACAGTTCAGGAAAAGATGGAGTGGCACATTAATGTGCCGTGAATAGACTGAACGCAGATTCAGAAGGGATAACGGTGATCCGCGGTCCGGTATCTCCTGTGCAATTGATTTGCCGGTCGCGAATGCGATCGGCATTTTTTTATCCGCAATGCCTCCTGACTGACTGCCCACCCGAAAATTTTTGATATCGGCGAAAGTATTTACCTTGATATAAAACTATTATGAAGACATGACTCTGCTTTGCAGTCGCCGTCTCCTCACATACTGAGCGTTGCCGGGCGAACGTATACGTTACTGGCCGGTGGCTGAACAGTACAGCGGAGCCATTTTCTGAATTCATGCCGGAGAAAATTATGGCCGTACTCGAGAACGGGGTCTGGAATCCCCAAAAAGATGTATCAGAACTGACGCACACTGATATTTTAAGTGAAGACATTCTTCCTGAGGCTGGCAGATACCACCTTTACGTATCGCGGGCATGTCCCTTCGCCCACCGGCCGTGGCTTGTGATCGCCGTGCTGGGGCTTGACCACGCCATCGGCGTATCATCAGTTGCCGCAAGGCGATACGATAAAGGATGGGAATTTGACGTCGTAAACCAGGACAGCATTAACGGCAGCGCGACGCTTGCTGACATTTATGTTCAGAGCAAACCCGACTACTCTGGCAGCGTTACCGTTCCTGTCATGTTTGATCGTCAGAGCGGGCACGTTGCCAGCACCGATTCCGCCTCGCTGGCGTTAACACTGGCTACGGAATGGAAGTCGCTTGGTCAGCGGCCGCTGACGCTGGTTCCGGCGGAACTGCGTCAGGAAGCAGAGTCGCTGAATGAGTGGCTGCACGTGAATGTGAACCGCAGAGTTTATCAGGTGGGATTTGCAAAGCAGCAGAGCGAGTACGACAGCGCCTGTGAAGCGTTATTCAGTGCGTTCGATGAGCTGGAAAACCGGATGCGCACAGGTCTTTATCTGATGGGTGACACGCTGACGCTGCCGGATCTGTTTCTGCTGCCAACCCTGGTAAGGTTTGAGGCCGTTTACGCGCTGCATTTCAAGGCCAATACCCGTTCACTGACGCAGATGCCGCACCTGTACGATTATATGCTGAGGATGCTGGACGTTCCCGGCGTTCGTGACACTATCGATATGGAGCATATCAAGCTGCATTACTATTTCTCACACCGCCATATTAATCCCACCGGTATCGTACCGGCAGGACCCTGTCTATCCTGGCTGACCCCTCAGTAATCTGCGACCCTTTCCCGTATGTCGGCGGGGAGGGGCTTACCGACGCTGACTGCGGCGAGCATGCGGTTCATCGCGCCAGTCATGAAGTCCATGGTTTTTTTATCGCTGAAGACGTTGTCAGTTATCTTACGATCAACCAGCGGCACCACGATTTGCGGTCCCGGCGGGATAAACGCGCCAATGGAAAGCAGCGTTTCGTTCAGCTGCTGAAAGGCTCGCACGCCGCCGGTAAAAGCCGGCGAGCAGGTCATTACCAGTACCGGCTTCGCCCTGAGCACGGAGCTGCCGTAGGGGCTGGATAGCCAGTCGAGCGCGTTTTTCAGCAGGCCGGGCATGCCGTGGTTAAACTCCGGAGACGCAATGACCACGGCGTCGCACTGGCTGATGTTCTCTCGCAGCTCAAGAACCCCCGGAGGCCCCCATGCGTCGTCCATATCGGCGTTATACAGCGGAATATTTGCGACAGAGCTGATTTCAATTGAAACCGCAGGCTCCATGTGTGCCTTGAGCGCAGACAATATTGCAAGACTGTATGAGTTCTGGCGAATGCTGCCGGGAAGGGCAATAACGTGGGGGATGTCCATTACGGTGTGGTTCTCTTTATATAAAAACTTTGTTTAGCCGCGTTTGTCAGGATCATGACGGCGGAAAACAGCGACAGGTGGGCAGCAGGTGTTATCATCGCTGACAGTGCAAGTGTAATTACCTTTATATAAAGGTAATGGTTTATTATTCCTCTGAACTTAAGCAAGAGCAAGGTAGCAGCGCCTTATGAGCACACAGCGACAAAAAGATCCCGTGGACAATATTCTGGAACAGTGGCAGCGCGAGCGCCCCGACATAGACTCAACGCCAATGGGTCCGCTGGGACGACTGGTGCGCTGCACAGCGCTGGCTGAGCCCCTGCTGAGGGCCGGATACCGGCAGCACAATCTGGAGGTGTGGGAATTTGATGTGCTGTCTGCGCTGCGTCGCGCGGGCAAGCCTTTCATTCTCACGCCAACTCAACTATTGCCGGCGCTCATGATCACGTCGGGTACGGTGACGCACCGGCTGAAACTGCTGGAAAAAAGAGGGCTGATCTCGCGGAAGGCGAATCCTGATGATGCCAGAAGTAAGTTTGTCTGCCTGACCGCCCCCGGGAAAAAGCTGATAGACGAAGCCGTTGAATCACATGTGGAAAATGAAAAGAAAATACTCGCGGGATTATCTCCGGAGCAGCTTGAGCTGATGAATGACGTATTATCAGCGTTTATGCGGAGCCTGGAAGCGCGAAGCGAAGGCTGAATACCTACTGCAATCGCAGCTGCATGCCGGCAGCTGCCTTCCCCGTCGCCAGTCTGCCATCGACCGGTTCTCTTATATGGTTTCGCAGGGATAATTCTTTCAGAATAATCTCTTCATTCTCGCCAGGCATGCTGTCAGTTAATTATATGTGCTTTACAAAATCAACTTACCTTGACGTAAAGGTAAGTGTGTTTTAGTATCTTATTCGCTGCTTAAAAAGCACTTAATGAATTGAGTTATCGTTTTTTCTGGCGAGATATTTTTTCGCTTGAATTAATATTTTCGGCTGTTTACAGACTGAGTTTAATATACAGGTGCGTAATGATGAGTAAAACAATATTTAAAAGCAGAGCCCGCCGGGCAGCTGTTCTGACATGTTCTGTGCTTATAATTTCTGCCATGCCATCTCTGTCTTTTGCTGCCGGTGGCTATCAGAATCATAAAGCAGAACCACAAAAGGGCGACGTTTATGCCGGGCACATGATGCCGAAAGGAAACATGCAAAGCAGGGTTTCAGAAGTTGCCTCGTTTAGAGATAACGCCTGGATTACGCTTGAAGGCAGCATCATCAGCCAGCAGGATGAACACCATTTTACCTTCCGTGATAACACGGGGAAAATCCCTCTGGAAATCAGCGATGAGGCATGGCGCGGGCTGGAGGTGGATGCACTTTCGCTGGTCAGAGTCAGTGGTTATGTAAAGCACAGCGGCGGCCTGTCGTCACTTGCCATCCGCCATATTGAGCTTCCCTGAGCCTTTTTGAAAAAGGAAAAGCGCAAAGTTGGGACGGTTTACGTATGATTTTTCTTGACGCTGAATGTCTTAACTGTCCTTGCAATGTGCTTTAGCTCTTCCCGGTTATAATAATTTAAGTTTATGCCTGAAGTCATGCCTCCAGATAAATCCGGAGTTAATATTCAGAAAGAATGACTTTCACTTGTGTGTACATGAATAAGCATGGTGAATATGTGTTTTTTATTTGCAAGATAATACTGCCTTATTTTTTAAACTGAAACCTCCTCTGTTTATACCCTGCAGATTTATCTGTCAGCAAACTCCGGCAGGAGTTTGCAGCTGAATATATTACAGCGAAACAGAGTTAGCGTGTGTCGCTGTAAATAATGTGGCTTCTGCAGAGCTTTCAGTTTTCACTGAGCCAGGAAACGTGTGCACCGATGATGCGCCAGCCTTCCGGCAGCCTTGCCCAGGTCTGGGTTTGCCTGCCCGCTTCCGGCCTGCCGGGAGAAGTAAACTCAACGTTTGCTACGCCAAAATCATCGCCGGCCGAAATGATATGGACGGCCGTCACGTGACGTGGTTTGGGTCCAGGGGGCCGTGCGGCACGGAAATCGGCTATTTGATCGTAGCCATAAAGATTCTCGGTCTGACCGTAACGGATGACGTCAGTCGAGTGCATAAACAGGGCATTGACGGTTTCCAGATCGTTCTGAACCAGTGCAGCGTTATAAATATCTACCACAGCCCTGATTTCTTCCACGATGGATGGTTTGTTGATTTTCATGACTCCTCCTTCGGGAGCATTGATGGCACAGGTAATTCGCTTTGCCAGACAGTAAATAACCCGTTCAGTTAAGAGAGAACAACATGATTAAGCTATGCAGCGCCTGTGGAACGTCCTATGAAACAGCAGGACACAGCCCGGAGCAATGTAATATCTGTGATGACGAACGCCAGTACGTACCGCTGGTCGGCCAGAAGTGGACGGACTTTTATACCTTAATGGCCACGCATGCCAACAAGTGGCAGCAGCATGACGCCGGATTATTCAGCATCAAAACCGTTCCTGCCTTTGCCATTAATCAGCGCGCTTTCCTGCTGAGAACCGACGAGGGCAACATTCTGTGGGACTGCATTGCTAACCTGGATGATGCCACTCGTGCGCTGGTTGACGCGCTCGGCGGTATCAAAGCTATCGCCATTTCTCACCCTCATTACTACACAACCATGCAGGACTGGGCGGAGGCCTTTAACGCGCCGCTGTACCTGCACGCCAGCGACAGCGAATGGATTATGCGTGAAAGTCCGCACATCAAACTGTGGAAGGGCGATTCACTTCGCCTGTTCTCTGACGTTACCCTGATGCGTCTGGGAGGCCACTTTGCAGGCGGTAGCGTGCTGCACTGGGCACAGGGAGAGGGCACGCTGCTCGCCGGCGATATCGTTCAGGTCACGCCGGGCGCGGATGCCGTCTCGTTCATGTGGAGCTATCCAAACATGCTTCCACTTTCTGCTCATACTGTGGGCGAAATAGCCTGCCGCCTGAGTAAAGTCAAATTCTCCCGGCTCTTTGGCGCGTTTGAGGGCCAGAACATCCAGGTGGATGCTGATACTATCGTGCAGTACTGCAGCGAAAAGTACATATCCTGTCTGAAGCGGGCCTGAATTTGAGTGCCGCGTGTATCAGGCTTGCACGGCCCGGCAGCGCGATAAACCTGCTGACACGCGACGTGTTTACAAGCGCTGTTTTCCCGTAACGTGTTGATGCAGGTTCTCTAAGCAAGTTACCTTTATATAAAGCAAAATCAGGTTAGCATTAAATTAGCTTCACATAAAGCTAAAGGCCTTTCTTCCTCACTGTGATGTGTACATTTGATTACCTGGGAAAGAACAGGGCTGACCTGCTCCCGATGGCGTTCCAAATTGCAAGCTAAAAGGTCCGCTTCTGGCACAGAGCGGACCGTTTTATCCTTCAGGTTTAAGTGGCAATTTTTGAAGAGCCTGCTCAATTTTCTCTGCGTCCTGTTCAACGATGGCCCTCTCATCGGGTGTGAGCGGAACTTCTTCAAGGTAACGTCTGACAGAAGCTTTGCTTTCCAGCACCAGTCCGCGCGCACTCTGTTTGAGCAGGTTAAAATCACAGCCGATGCAGGCCATCCGGTGCTGACAACTACTCCAGAAGGGATTCGTACAATACGAATCGCCTAAATCATAATACGTCGCGGGTCCGCTCAGGCTGGCTGCTTCCGGATCGTGGTCAATCAGTACGCTTATCATGTGAGCGACCCTGTCTGCCCTGACGAACGAGGCGGCCAGCTGGGTCGGACGGATACGCAGATAATGCATGGTAGACTGAGGCGTTGCATGTCCCGTCCACTGCATCAGTTCATACAGAGACATGCCTTGAGGTACGCTGGCCAGTGCGGTCACCGCTGAAGCCCGTCCCCGGTGGCTGGTTATCATTCCGCCGCTGTCTTCTAAAGGCACGCCCGCCTTCGCACAGAGCATCGGTATCACCGTGCGGTTAAGGATAGCGCTGCCGGCAGGCTTACCGCGGTACTGAAACAGAAGACGTACTTTCTCACCGGTTCGCTCGTCGGTAAGCATAGCCTGTTCAGAAGGACGTTCATCCAGCCAGATGTCGACATACTTTTTCACCACGGCCGCTACCGGTTTCACAAAGGCTTTAGAGGTTTTACCTGCCGGGATATTCAGCCAGCACAAGGTGCCAGCAGGGATGATACTGCCATCCTCTTTTACAATATCGTCCGCCTGTGCCGCGATGCACCCGGTGGTCAGCCGGAGGAGCTCGCTCTTTCTCAGCCCGGCATGGGTCCAGATAACGGCCATCGCCTGCAGCATGGCAAGCGGATAGTGTATTTCAGTGAGCAGGTCTCCCTGACGCAGATTCAGACTGGCCCATATCAGTTTCAGCCAGACGGGGTCATCGATAACCCGGGGATTGACTCCACGGCGGAAAAGGGGGGTGTCGGGTGTTGAAAGATGACGGGCAGGGCTGAAACGCAGACGTCCCCAGCCCCAGTTTTCGTAATCGATCATAAAACGGCGCAGTGAATAGATAAAATTCGCCCTGGAATGCGGCATCATGGGCTCGCCGGAGCGCACCGATTTGCGGGTGCCCCTTTCTGTGCCCAGCTGAAGGTCATCCACATTCATCCGGCCTACTGCCGCGATGAAACTGGCGCAAATTTCAATGCTCCAGTCTGCGGGCTCCCGTACCTCCGGATGCGCCCCTGCCAGCCAGAGGCCGCATCGCAGAACAAAACTGTACAGGCTTTCGCGGGAGCGGGGCCTGAGCACCGACGTTTCCCGCCATCGCCGGCACCAGTGCACCCAGGCCGGGTCGATTCCCTGCACCGGTTTTTCGTACCACTTGGTGTAGTTTCGCATCCTCATCGGGGCGCTGATGATGCCCAGCGCAGCGAGTCCGTGTGAAACCCGCCCGACATATCGGGAGGTGCCTGCGTCCATGCCGGACTGGACCTGCCACAACAGATCGGGCGTAAATGCCTCAAGCCGCGGATCCCTGTTTACAATCATCAGCGTGGCCAGTATGCCTGAGATGTGATTTTTCTGGCTGGCCGGGGCATAACCCAGCGACGTCAGCGTATTGGTCAGCCGTTGCAGTTCCTGGTAATAAAAAGTCTGGCCAAAAATAGCTGAGGCATAAAGCGCGGGTTTGCGGATATCAGGCAGGCTAAGTGGATCATGCAAATCCGCCAGATGCCAGGCAAACGCGGCCATTAACGGACGGCCCTCCCTGACTTCCCGGCACAGCGTCTGCCAGCGTTCCCGCGGCCAGCACCAGCAGGGCATGCCGGCTTCATGCATTTCGCGCAGCAACCTGGATATTACAAGCCCGGTGATTTTGCTGCTGCAGCCACTTCCGCTGGCAATATCTATCAGTGGCCTGATAAGGTCAGGCGCAGGTTTCATCCTTAACATACCGGACCGGCTGTGGGAGCTGGCTAGGGCTGCCTGCTCGGCGGATGTCAGCGAGGTTTTAAGCCGGTATTCAGTTATGTTGAAAGGGTGCCAGTTGATTCCGGACGGTGTGACTGGGCTCATATCAATTCTCCGGGCTGAAAATGAGGTTTGCCATCCTTATATCTGCCGTTTCAATCGCGCCAGCCATCCGGGCAGCCAGGTCCCTGCCAGAAAGATGAATGTAAATCTGTGTTGTGGTCAGGTCGCGGTGTCCTGCATAGGTGGCAAGTTCGTGCAGTTTCCAGCCCGCGCGGGCAAGGTGTGTGAGTCGCAGGTGCCGGAAAGTATGGGTTGAGATGTCCGGCATACCGGACTCAAGCGCCCATTTCCGGACCGTTTTGCTCCAGGTCCAGAATGAAAGCGGCACGCCCGGATTCCGGTCGGACGCGGAACGAAACAGGGCACCCCGGCAGATTCCGGTTCGCTTCATCTGCACAAGATGAGCCGCCAGCACGGGTGCAACTGCCGGACTGTAGCAGACTATTCGTTCACGCCGGCTCTTTGTGGTTTCTGCCCGGATGCGGATAAGACGGTGCGCAAAATCGAAGTCTTCAATACTCAGCGAGGTGACTTCAGACCGCCGCAGCGCGCCGTAGTAGGTTAGTGCCAGCATCAGGCGGTCACGGAGCGGGGAGGCGGCGGCATGAATGAGAAAAGACTGCCATTGCGCATCGGCAGGAATACTCGGCAGCTGTACGACACGAGGAACCAGTCCCCGGCCTGAACTGAGCATGCCAGGCGTGCCGGATCGGGGTAACGGATTGACCGTGCAGAGGTCCAGATACATGAGAAAGTCATACCAGAGACGGATTGCTGACAGGCGCAGCTGGAGCGTGGCGCTGGCCGCGGGAGTAGGCATACCGGGTAACTGAGGACTGATGTAAGCAGCCAGGTCTTCGAATCGGGCCTTTTCAGGTTCAATCTGGTTCTGGCGGCAGAAAGCAAAATAGTGGCGTAGGGCACCGCGGTAGGCGGCGAGAGTGGCCTGCGTCCGACCCAGATCGGATAACAGTTTCAGCCAGCGCTCTGCCAGTAACAGGACGTGTTCATCTGGTGGGATCAGCATCGCGTTTACCTCTGACGACAGTTTTGCTGCTCAAAGTTTACTTAGCTAATGTTGCATTCCACTTAACTTACTACAGCGCATAGTTTGAGCTGAACACGTGTATCTTTTCCGGATAGTCCTGCGTTTTTATCTGGAACCACGGTGCACCCATTTTTATACCCAGAGCTTTTGCGCCAGCAGAGCGCGCAATAACGCAGCCATCGTTGTTACTGAGCACGACTACCGGCCTGCCACGCAGGTCCGGGCGGAAAAGCGTCTCACAGCTGGCATAGAAAGAGTTGACGTCAGCCAGTCCGAACATGGGCATAATTATCTCCGACGGGCCCGGGTACTGTTAAAGAACCAGGTGACAACGCCGAGCAGCTGCAGCTCTTCCGGATAGATGGCGGCGTAAGCAGGGTTCATGGGCAGCAGTGCCACCCTCGGGAGCAGCTGCAGGCGCTTAACTGTGAACTCACCGCCAACCTCGGCAATGACGATGTCGCCGTGCGTGGGTGGCTCCGCGCGATCGACCACCATAACATCACCGTCATAAAGCCCCAGCTCCTGCATGCTGTTGCCACTGGCCCGTACGAAGAATGTGGACGCCCGTCTGCGAATACAAAGCTCATTCAGGTCCAGCTCTTTCTCTACATAATCCTGAGCAGGGGAGGGAAAGCCAGCTGAGCAGGGATCTGCGTACAGCGGCACCTTTACCGTTGGGGTAAAAATCGGCGGCCATAACAGCGTCAGGCCCTGAGCGTAACTGACCGCTTTCATAACGCGGCGTCCCGGACGTGCTGCTGTGTACGGATTAGGGAAAAAAATGTAAAGCGCATAAAAATCCTCCTTTAAATTATACTGGTTATATGAACAGTATTATTGAGCCTGGAATTTCTGGCAAGAGGAAGCGAAACGGTTATGGCTAAAGCTGTTGTCAGAGTGCTGGAATTTTACCGAAATGCTGAGCCATGGCCTTTTTATATGCTCTGCCACTGCAGCCGGATCAACAGGGTATAAAAGGCTTTCTTTTTGAGCGCAGCACTTTTATGGCGGGAAGAGGCTTGACCATTCCGTCCGCTTTAAATTATATTTCCATTATTCTGGAAATGTAGATTTGGTGATGATGTGGACATACAAAATGCTGCGGCTGCTCTCAGGGAACTGGGACACGTGACGCGACTGGGAATTTACCGTGAACTGGTGAAAGTCGGGCCTGAAGGACTGCCTGTGGGTGACATCCAGAAAAGACTGGCTATTCCGGCCTCCACGCTAAGTCATCACCTTTCTGCGCTGATGTCAGCTGGCCTCATAAGCCAGGAACGGCAGAGCCGTACCCTGTTCTGCAGGCCCTGCTATGCGCAGCTTGAGCAGCTGATGGCCTTTCTGACGGAAGAGTGCTGCGCCGCTGGCTGCTGCTGCAGCCTGTCGGCTACGATTACTCATAAAGAGACTCTATTGTGAATAACTTCAATGATGCCCTGAACAATATCGATCCGACGCACCTGGATGCACCGCTGACGGAAGAAAAATTAAAAGTCGAAGAGGTGGCGCATCCGCCCCGCATACTGATGCTCTACGGCTCGCTGCGGGAGCGCTCTTACAGCCGACTCACCACGGAAGAGGCCGCCCGGCTGCTGACGGCCATGGGCGCGGAGGTGAAGATATTCAATCCGTCTGGCCTGCCGCTGCCGGATGATGCACCTGAGACGCATCCGAAGGTCGCAGAGCTGCGCGAGCTGGTACTCTGGTCAGAAGGGATGGTCTGGTGCTCCCCTGAGCGTCACGGTGCCATGACCGGCATCATGAAGACGCAGATTGACTGGATTCCGCTGACGTCCGGGGCGGTCCGGCCCTCGCAGGGGAAAACCCTTGCGGTAATGCAGGTCAGCGGCGGCTCACAGTCGTTCAACGCCGTAAATCAGATGCGTATTCTCGGGCGCTGGATGCGGATGATCACTATCCCGAACCAGTCATCCGTGGCAAAAGCTTGGGCCGAGTTTGATGAGGCCGGCCGCATGAAGCCTTCTCCGTATTATGACCGCATAGTGGACGTCATGGAGGAACTGATGAAGTTCACTCTGCTGACGCGCGGTCGCAGTGGTTATCTCACCGACCGCTACAGCGAAAGGAAAGAGAGTGCCGCGCAGCTCTCTGAGCGTGTAAACCAGCGCAGCATATAAAAAAGCCGGCATCTGCCGGCTTTTTCACATTTGCTATGCCCGCAGCCTGGTGAAACATCAGTGGCTGACGCGGTTTCCGTGCTCATCAATGACGGCTTCGCCGTCCTCTTTGGTAAACGCTCCCTTCTGCGGGTCCGGCAGTATGTCCAGAACCATTTCTGAGGGGCGACACAGCTTCGTTCCGAGCGGCGTAACCACAACCGGTCGATTAATGAGGATCGGATGAGCCAGCATGGCATCGAGCAGTTCGTTATCGCTGAACCGGTCCTCTGCCAGGCCGAGCTGCTCGTAAGGTTCGGTATTTTTACGCAGCAGGGCGCGCACGCTGATCTCCATATCCGCAATAAGCTTTTTCAGCTCATCACGCGCCGGCGGAGTTTCCAGATACAGAATCACCGTGGGCTCGGTGCCGCTGTTGCGGATAAGTGCCAGGGTATTGCGGGACGTCCCGCAGGCCGGATTGTGGTAAATGGTAATGTCAGTCATAAGCGGTACTCCGTAAAGGCGCTGCACAGGCGCAGCGCCGGGGTTTAGGTTAAACAGACAGGCGCAGGGCCAGTGCGGCCAGCGTCACAAACAGCACCGGCAGGGTCATCACGATGCCCACACGGAAGTAGTAGCCCCAGCTGACGGTAATGTTTTTCTGTGCCAGGACGTGCAGCCACAGCAGGGTAGCAAGGCTGCCGATGGGGGTGATTTTCGGACCGAGGTCGCAGCCGATGATGTTGGCGTAAATCATCGCCTCCTTCACCACGCCCTGCGCGGTGCTGCCGTCAATGGAGAGCGCGCCAACCAGCACGGTAGGCATGTTGTTCATGACTGATGAAAGCGCCGCCGTCAGAAAGCCGGTGCCGAGCGTTGCGCCCCAGACGCCATGCTCTGCAAACCGGTTTAGGGCGGCAGAAAGGTAATCAGTCAGCCCGGCATTGCGTAGTCCGTATACCACCAGGTACATGCCCAGCGAGAAGATAACGATCTGCCAGGGCGCACCTTTCAGTACCTTTCCGGTATCAATCACATTGCCTTTCCGGGCTACCAGCCAGAGAATAAACGCCGCCACCGCGGCCACAAGGCTGACCGGCACGCCGAGTGGTTCGAGGGCAAAGAAGCCGATCAGCAGCAGGATGAGAACAATCCAGCCGGTTTTAAAGGTACGCGCATCGCGAATGGCCTCACGCGGCGCCTTCAGCTTCGCCAGGTCGTAAGTGGCCGGGATGTCCCTGCGGAAAAACAGGTGCAGCATCACCAGCGTGGCGGCCACGGACGCGATATTCACCGGCACCATCACCGAGGCATACTCGCTGAAACCCAGTTTAAAGAAGTCTGCCGTGACAATGTTCACCAGGTTCGACACGATGAGCGGCAGGCTGGAGGTATCAGCGATGAAGCCTGCCGCCATCACAAACGCCAGCGTGGCGCCCGGGCTGAAGCCCAGCGCCAGCAGCATGGCGATAACGATCGGCGTCAGAATAAGCGCTGCCCCGTCATTGGCGAACAGGGCGGCTACCGCCGCACCCAGCAGAACGATATACGTGAACAGCAACCGGCCCCTGCCGCCGCCCCAGCGTGAAACGTGCAGCGCGGCCCACTCAAAAAAGCCGGACTCATCAAGCAGCAGGCTGATAATGATGACCGCAATAAACGTGGCCGTGGCGTTCCAGACAATCTGCCAGACCACAGGAATGTCCCCGATGTTTACCACGCCGGTCAGCAGCGCCAGTGCGGCGCCGATAACGGCACTCCAGCCAATGCTGAGCCCTTTCGGCTGCCAGATCACCAGTATCAGGGTCAGGATAAAAATCGCACCCGCCAGAAACATACTCTCTCCTTCTTAATTATACCTGCCCGTTAAAGCGGGCTGCTAAGTGTACCCTGTAAATATATTCGTTTAATCGAATGTGTTTAGATAAAATTTTTACATGCAGACAGCTTTGCCGTTGGTGGTTGCGTTATCACGCTCAGCCTGCTGACTGAGATGAAGAATTTCATCCCGCTGACACAGATATGCCTGCTCAATGACCGCTGCTGCCCACGCAGGCATGTGTGGCGATAACCGGTAATGGATCCACTTGCCGTCGCGCCTGTCGATAAGCAGTCCACTCTCTCTGAGCAGGGCCAGGTGCCGCGATATTTTTGGCTGTGTTTCTTTCAGGATAGATACAAGCTCGCAGACGCAGAGCTCCCCTTTTTCGCGCAACAACAGCACCAGGCTGAGCCGGGTTTCGTCAGAAAGATTCTTAAAAAGTTGCAGGGGCAAAAGTGACGGCATAATTTCTCCTTCGTGGCGGACAGCAACAAGTCTCGTCTTCTGCAGACGAAAGGTCAATTTTGTATTGATAAATTCATATATGTTGTGACGTGATTACAGGCTTTTCTGTACAGCTTAATGAGGGAATAGCGGTTAAACGATGTCACACAGATTTTAACGGCAGCACACTTTCAGCTGCCTTAATAGACGGGCAAGACGAAGTCACATCACAAAAAAGCCTGTTTCTTTAGTGAACAGTTCTACTTACAGCAGAAAGCAGCATCAGTAAGAGTGGCTTCCGGCCAGATGACCTGCAGTGATAACCGGCACGATATCCTCAGACTCTTCTGTCTGCTCCAGTTCGCGCAGAATTCCGCAGTCCCGTGTTGCCCGGTTGGCATTGCAGTGGCTTTGGAGCTCAAAAAGTTGTTTTTCCAGCATATTCAGTTCACGAATACGGGCCTGAACGTGGTTCAGATGTTCATTTATCAGGGCATTAACCGTACCGCAGTCTGCGTCAGGCTGGCTGCGCGCCTGCAGCAACACCCGGATTTCTTCATGGGTCATATCGAGCGCCCGGCAGCGCCGGATAAACATAAGCCTTTCGAGATGTGCGCTGTCGTAATGGCGGTAGTTATTAGTCTGGTCCCGCAATGCGGCCTGCAAAAGCCCCTCTCGCTCATAATAACGTACCGTCTCTACAGGACATCCCGCCTGGCGGGCCAGTTCACCAATTTTCATATCACACCTCTTCTGAGCTTGACCCTGTAGTTACATCAGGGTCTTTAATGCCAGTATACGTTATGAACGGGATAAAAAAATGAGTGACTGCTGCAGTAATAAAAAATGTGGATCAGCCGCAACCGTAGAGGAGGCGTCTGTTAAAAATACCGCAACTGCCCCGACTGAGGCTTCCGGGAAGATGCCACCAAAAACGACTGAGACCACACCGGCTTGTTGCAGCACCGGGAGCTGCTGCTCAACGGACGGCCTGAGCCAGGTGTCCGAACTGGTTGCAGAGCATCCCCGCAACGATGACGTTCAGACGCGTCTGCGCATCATGCAGATGGACTGCCCGACGGAGGAGGCGCTCCTCCGAAAAAAACTGGCAAAATTATCTTCCGTCAGCAATCTCGAATTCAATCTTATACAGAGGGTGCTTACCGTGACCCATACGCCGCAGGCGCTGGAACCGGTTCTGCAGGCGGTGCGCTCGCTGGGTTTTGACCCGGAACCGATTGATAAAGCAATGCAGCCTGAAGGCAACTGTTGTACAGGCCGTGAGGCGGAAAGTACCGGCGGTTCCTGCTGCGCACCTGCCCCTGTCACATTCGGTGAGCTGCAGACGCAGCAGTTGACCGCTGACGGGGTGCGTACCAGTATCAGGATCATGCAGATGGACTGCCCTGTTGAAGAGGGCATGATTCGTAAAAAGCTGGATGGCATGTCAGCCGTCAAGGAACTGGATTTCAATCTTATGCAGCGCGTACTGACGGTGGTTCACGCACCGGATGCGCTGGAGCCAGTTCTGGCCGCCATTCGTTCGCTGGGCTTTGAACCTGAACTTCCTGACAGTAATGGCCGGCACGTGGTCACTGAGGAAAAGAAAAAACCCTGGTGGCCGCTCGCGCTTGCCGGTGTGGCGGCAAGCGCCGCCGAAGCCATGCATTGGGCGGGCATGCCGGAATGGCTGGAAGCGGCTCTTGCTCTTGCTGCCGTTGCGGCCTGTGGCCTGTCCACGTACAAAAAAGGCTGGATTGCTCTTCGCAACGGCAACCTGAACATCAACGCCCTGATGAGTATTGCCGTCACCGGGGCGCTGGCGCTCGGACAGTGGCCTGAAGCCGCCATGGTAATGGTCCTGTTCACGATTGCGGAACTGATTGAAGCAAAGTCTCTTGATCGCGCCCGCAATGCCATCGGCTCTCTGATGAAACTGACGCCTGAAACGGCCACAATTCAGCAGCCGGACGGCTCCTGGAAAGAAACTGAGGCCGTGTCTGTATCCCTTAACAGCGTGGTCAGGGTAAAACCGGGCGAGCGTATCGCCCTCGACGGCACGGTGGTTCGGGGAAGGACCGCCATTAATCAGGCACCTATTACCGGCGAAAGCCTGCCGGTGGATAAAGGGGAAGGCGACCCGGTCTTCGCCGGGACGGTCAACGGATCCGGTGGCTTTGAGTACCGGGTAACGGCGGCTGCCGGAAATACCACGCTTGCGCGTATCATTCATGCCGTGGAGGAAGCGCAGGGGGCAAAAGCCCCTACGCAGCGCTTTGTTGATCGCTTTGCGCAAATTTATACCCCTGTGGTGTTTGCTATTGCCGTCGCAGTTGCCGTTCTCCCGCCGCTGATTGCAGGTGAAAGCTGGCAGGCGTGGATATACAAGGCGCTGGTGATGCTGGTTATCGCCTGCCCCTGTGCGCTGGTCATTTCCACGCCAGTGACCCTTGTCAGCGGCCTGACGGCAGCAGCCCGCCGGGGGATATTGATCAAGGGCGGCGTTTATCTTGAAGAGGGTCGAAAGCTGAAGTGGCTGGCGCTCGACAAGACCGGCACCCTGACGCACGGTAAGCCGGTACAGACGGATGCGATTATCTATACCGGGGTGGCAGAAGACGAGGGGCGCAGGCTGGCTGTGAGCCTGGCAGGTTACTCCGATCATCCGGTTTCGCAGGCTGTATCGGCGGCATCAGATAGCATTCAGCGTTATGAAGTGGAAAACTTTGAGGCTCTGCCAGGCCGCGGCGTGCGTGGCGTCATCAACGGTCAAACCTACAGTCTGGGCAATCTGAGGCTGGCTGAAGAAACGGTGCGCTGCCCGGAAGCGGTCAGGGCTGCACTAACGGAACTGGAGACCGGGGGTAAAACGGTCATCATGCTCTGTGACACTCATCAGGTGCTTGGGCTGTTTGCGGTGGCTGATACGGTGAAGGAAAGCAGCCGCGAGGCGATAAGTCAGTTGCATAGTCTGGGTGTCAAAACGCTCATGCTGACCGGAGACAATGCGCACACTGCGCAGGCCATTGCCGGTCAGGTTGGTATCGATGAGGCGCGGGGGGATCAGCTGCCGGAAGATAAACTGCGTGCTGTAGAAACGTTTACGGCGCAGGGCACGACCGGCATGGTAGGCGACGGCATCAATGATGCACCGGCGCTGGCCCGCGCCGATATCGGCTTTGCCATGGGCGCAATGGGCACGGATACCGCCATCGAGACTGCCGATGTGGCCCTCATGGATGACGATTTGCGTAAAATCCCGGCTTTTGTCCGACTCTCCCGCCAGACGTATAACGTTCTGGTTCAGAATATCGTTATGGCTATTGGGATCAAGGCAGTGTTTCTGGCCCTGACCATTGCAGGTATGGGCACCATGTGGATGGCGGTATTCGCGGATGTGGGTGCAAGCCTGCTTGTCGTGGCAAATGGTCTGCGCCTGTTACGTAATAAGCAGCGGTTGCTGCCTATCAGATTATGATGGGCAGTGTCAGGAGAAGCCGTTGGCTTATATCTTCTGCGTTTTGTTGCCAATGCCGGCTCTGGAAAACTGAGTGACAGCATCACTGACACAGCACTTTTCATAATAGACGTAGTGCAGTTTCGATACCCATCCTGATATAAAGGCTCTCTCCGACAGAGGGCCTTAGAATGTCATGATACGTCTGTTTTATGCCTGCGCAGCCAGATTAATTTGTAGGCAGCAGGAATAATGAACAGTGAAAGAAGCGGAGCTGTTATCATCCCTCCAATCATGGGGGCCGCAATCCGACTCATGACTTCTGAGCCTGCTCCGGTTCCCCACAGAATGGGTAGCAGGCCCGCAATGATCACCGCTACAGTCATGGCTTTTGGCCGGACACGTAATACTGCTCCATGATAAAGAGCTTCATCAAGGCCTTCAGGTGTGAACGTCTCCCGGCGGGACAATTCCGGGTGTGCTTCAATGGCATGACGCAGATACATCAGCATGACCACACCAAATTCTGCCGCCACCCCGGCCAGGGCGATAAACCCGGTTCCGGTCGCCACAGACATGTGGAAGCCCTGCCAGTAGAGGAACCATATTCCCCCGACCAGCGCGAACGGCAGACTCATCAGGATCAGCAAGGCCTCATCCACACGACGGAATGCCAGATACAACAGGATGAAAATGATCACCACCGTCATCGGAACCATCAGTTTCAGTTTCTTGTTGGCATGCTCCAGTAATTCAAACTGACCGGAGAATGACACGCTGGTCCCCGGTCTCAGTTTCACTTTTTCGCTGATAGCCGTCCTGATATCGTTGACCACCGACACCATGTCCCTGCCGCGGGCATCAACATAAATCCAGCTGGCCGGTCGCGCGTTTTCCGTTTTCAGCATGGTAGGTCCGGATACAACGTTAATATCGGCAACGTCACCCAGCGTGATCTGCTGTTTCATGGGTGTCAGGATGGGCATTTCCCTCAGAGCTTGTGGACTGCTCCGGTAATCCTGCGGGTAACGGATATTAATCGGATACCGGGCCACGCCCTCAACCGTTTCCCCCACCGTCGCGCCGCCGATGGCTGAGGAGACAAACAGCTGGACATCACCCACCGTCATCCCGTAGCGGGAGGCTTTTTCACGGTTAATATCGATGTCAATGTAGCGCCCGCCCTCCAGTCGCTCGGCCAGAGCCGATATCACGCCCGGCACGGTTTTGGCTACCGCCTCAATGCTCTGCGCCGTTGCATCGATATCGGACAGAACAGTACCTGACACCTTGATACCTATCGGACTTTTTATCCCGGTTGAGAGCATATCAATACGGTTACGGATGGGGGGCACCCAGAGGTTAGCCAGACCGGGTAAACGGACCGTTTTATCGAGTTCGTCAATAATCTTGTCAATCGTCATGCCGGGCCGCCACTGATCCTCTGGTTTAAGCTGGATCGTGGTTTCCATCATTTCGAGCGGCGCGGAATCCGTCGCGGTCTCGGCCTTCCCGGTCTTGCCAAAAACAGAAGCTACTTCAGGTACGGTTTTAATGAGCTTATCCGTGGTCTGTAAGAGCGCAGCGGCCGCTGCCGGCGACACGCCCGGCAATGTTGAGGGCATATACAACAGGTCGCCCTCATTTATCTTCGGCAGAAACTCGCCGCCTACCTGACTCAGGGGCCAGATAACCGTGAAGATGGATAAGGTCGCAACCAGCAGGGTTATTTTTGGCCAGTGAAGTACCCGCAGCAACAAAGGATGATACGCTTTGATCAGCAGCCGGTTCAGGGGATTGCTGGTCTCGGCAGGAATTTTCCCGCGGATCCAGAATCCCATCAGAATCGGAATGACGATGATGGCCAGCGCGGCCGCGCCCCCCATGGAGTAGGTTTTCGTAAAGGCCAGCGGACCAAACAGACGACCTTCCTGTCCTTCCAGGGTAAAAATAGGAATAAAGGACAGGGTAATGATCAACAGACTGATAAACAGCGCGGGTCCCACTTCAACGGAGGCATCGGTGATAACCTTCCAGCGGGTTGCGTTATCAATCTGCTCACCCGGATGCTGATGATCCCACTCTTCCAGCCATTTATGCGCATTTTCAATCATCACGATGGCGGCATCCACCATCGCCCCTACGGCAATGGCGATCCCTCCCAGCGACATTATATTGGCGTTCAGCCCCTGGAAATGCATGACAATAAAGGCGATACACAGACCAAGAGGCAGAGAAATAATCGCCACCAGGGCCGAACGAACATGCCACAGGAACAGGGCGCAGACGATGGCCACCACGATAAACTCTTCCAGGAGTTTGTAGCTGAGGTTGTCAATGGCCCGGTCAATTAACTGGCTGCGATCGTAGGTAGTCACAATCTCAACGCCTTCAGGCAAACTTGCCTTCAGGGTCTCCAGTTTATCTTTCACTGCCGTGATAACGTCGCGCGCATTTTTACCCGACCGCAGGATCACGACGCCGCCGGCGACTTCTCCCTGACCGTTAAGTTCTGCTATACCACGCCGCATTTCAGGCCCGGTCTGCACGCGGGCCACGTCCCGCAGATAAATCGGTACACCGTTTTCTCCGGTTTTCAGGACGATGTTATTGAAATCGTCTATGGACTGGAGGTAACCGCTGGCCCGGACCATGTACTCCGCTTCGGCGATTTCAACGGATGAGCCACCGGCTTCCTGATTAGATGACTCAAGGGCCTGTTTTACTTCTGGCAGGCTGATGCCGTACTGGGCCAGTTTCTCCGGGTTAACCTGGATTTGGTACTGCTTGACCACGCCGCCTACTGATGCAACTTCCGCGACGTTAGGGATAGTTTTCAGTTCAAATTTCAGGAACCAGTCCTGCAGAGAGCGCAGTTCGGAAAGGTCGTGTTTTCCGCTGTGATCAACCAGAGCATATTCAAATATCCAGCCCACACCTGTGGCATCAGGCCCGATTTCCGAGCTTACACCGGAAGGCAGTTTTCCCTGAACCTGATTAAGGTATTCGAGCACACGCGAGCGGGCCCAGTACAGATCGGTCCCGTCCTCAAAAATGACATACACGTAGGAATCGCCGAACTGGGAAAAACCGCGCACGGTCTTGGCACCGGGTACCGACAGCATGGTGGTCGTGAGCGGATATGTAACCTGGTTTTCAACAATCTGCGGAGCCTGACCAGGATAGCTGGTCTTGATAATTACCTGTACATCGGACAGATCGGGTAGCGCATCCACAGGGGTGTTGATGATAGTCCAGGTGCCCCAGACACTAAGAAACAGAGCGGCCATCATAACGAGGAAACGGTTGGCAACCGATCGCCGTATAATCCATTCAATCATCATCGTCTCCTCAATGACCGGAATGTGTATTTGCAGACGGAGCGGACATTGGCGACATTGTGCCGTCCGTTGTTTCCGGATGACGCATACGTTCCAGTGCGCCCGTAATGTTGGCTTCGGAGTCAATCAGGAACATGCCGCTGACTACCACCATATCGCCTTCATTGAGGCCGGTGCCGATACCGGACTGTTGCTGAGATTCGTGGAGAACGTGGACCCTTTTTGGCACAAACCGACCTTCTGCATCGACAGTGATCACGCGCTGTTCTTTACCGGTGTCAATAACGGCCTGCGACGGGATCAGCAACATTTCCTGGCTCCGGGTATTCAGTTTCAGATAGGCATTCATGCCCGGTTTAAGACGTTCGTCCTTGTTTGATACCTGCAGACGTACCTGCAGGGTCCGGGTGGTTTGATCGACGCTGGGAAGAATGTTCCATTTTTCTACATGGAACAATTTATCCGGATAGGCCGGTACTGAAATTTCAAATTGAGAGGTGTCTTTCAGGAGATAGGCGATGGATTCGGGTACTGCCGCACTGATCCAGACCGGATCCATCCCCTGAATCTGTGCCACCACTTTATCTTTTGAGATATTCATACCAGTGCGCAGGTCAAACGCCGTAATGACACCATCTATCGGTGCCTTAATGGTAAACCGGGTCTGAATACTCCGGGTTGACCGCAGTTTCTGGATATCCTTTTCCGGCATTCCGGCCAGACGAAGTCGTTCAAGCACACCTTTAATTTGCGTTGGTGTCCCTCCGGTGCCAGATAACAGTAGAAACTCACTTTGTGCTTCCACCCATTCCGGAATGGTAATATCGATAAGCGGTGTACCTTCCTTCACATGATCGCCAATCGTCAGGGGATACACTTTTTCGACGAAACCGTCAGAGCGCGCCTGCACAATGACAAACTGATACTCGTTGTAAATAACATTGGCCGGTATTGTCTGAGAATAATTCAGCATTCCGCGTGTGACTTTTTGCGTTTTTAATCCCAGGTTCTGAACCAGCGTTGGATGAATACGGATCCCATCGCTGATTTTCTCGCCGCTTTCATCTGCATATTTTGGCACCAGGTCCATGTCCATAAAGGGTGATTTTCCGGGTTTATCAAATTTCGTATCCGGTTTCATCGGGTCATACCAGAAAAGTATCTTTCGCTCCGGTGTCTTTAGTTCCGTTTGTACTGTTTTTTGTTCCGGGTTTACATACTGCAAGGCAGTAACCGATATCAGCCCCCCTGCTATCAGGCTGCTGATAATTATTGCAGCATATTTTATCTTTAAAGAAGCCATACAATTTCTCGCTGAAAAATCAAAACACCTGGCATATGCGCCTGATCATTAATTCACAGAAATATCTTTATAAGTGTTCAGGCCCACTGGATATATTCGCTCCGGGCTGTCAGTCAGGATTGGGTAACGTTAATGCTTTTGAGTAAGGCGATATTGCCCTGCTGAATAAACGAGAAATCAACGTGGTTACCGGTTTTCAGGGCATTAATGGTGTCGTCTGCATTCACAAAGGTGAAGCGCATGGTCATTGCAGGCCAGCCCACCGCAGGGATAGCTCCGTGCGAAATGGTAATTTTTTTACTTTTTATATCAATGACTTTAACGACACCGTTGCCATAAATAATTTGCTGTGTCGAAGCATCACTGGCAGCATTCATATCACCATGGTGATGTGTTTCAGCATGAAGACCGGCAGAAATCATGACAGAGAAGGTGCCCAATAAAACGGCTTTAAGTGAATTACGCATTTTTTATTTCCTGATTAATGAATTAAATTTACTCTACCCAACCGCCACCCAGTGCGGTGAACAGATTGATTTCGTTAACCTGATGGGAATATGTAAGATCGAGAATGGTTTGCTGTGTCGTGAACAGGGAGCGTTCTGCATCCAGCACTTCAATGTAGCTGACAGCACCACTTGAATATAATCCTCTGGCACGCTGGAGGGTTATCTGCAGTGAATTGAGATAACGCTGCTGTGCCTCAAGTTGCTGGCTAAGGCTGTCCCGCAGCGCAAGCGTATCGGATACATCCTTAAAGGCGGACTGAATTTTTTGTTCGTAGTTAACCATCGACTGTTGCTGGCGAATTTCAGCCAGTTTCAGATTGGCTTTGTTCCTGCCGGCATTAAAAACAGGAATTTCAATTTTGGGAATAAAATTCCACATTCCGCTTCCTGACGTAAAGAGGCTGGACAGCTCTGTACTGCTTGCGGAAAGACTACTGGTCAGGCTAATGGATGGGAAAAAGGCCGCTCGCGCTGCGCCAATATTGGCATCAGCCGCTTTGAGCTGGTATTCCGCTTCCATGATATCCGGGCGCTGCAGCAAAATTTGTGACGACAGGTTTGGTGGCAGTTTTACTGGTGCGATCTCACCACCTTTCATCGTTTTTTCTGACGGAAGTGCGTGGTAGGTTCCCAGCAGCAGTTGCAGGGCATTGTTTGCCTGCGCCAGATCGCCTTCTCGTTTGGCTATCTCAGCGCGGGTACTTTCGATTTGTCCCCTGGCCTGTTCAAGCGCCAGAACGTTCGCACTCCCGGTCACCAGCTGTTGTTCAACGAAAGCATAAGACTGTTGATAATTTTTCAGCGTTTCCCGCGCAATACGGAGTTGTTCGGACGCCAGTTGCTGGCTGAAATAGCTCTGTGAAACGTTCGATACCAGCAGGATGTGTACGGCACGACGGGCTTCTTCGCTGGCAAAATAGTTCTGGCGGTCAGCTTCACTCATGTTCTTAAGCTTGCCGAAAAATCGAGCTCATAGCTGAGCTCCAGACCCGCGTCGTACTCCTGTGCGGTCGGCTTGTCACCTTTCAGACTACCGCGGTAGGTGATCCCGGATGAGGCATTCAACTGGGGATTACGATCTGCATCCGTGACGTTGAACTGGGCCCAGGCCTCTTCAACCTTCAGGGCGGCCATTCTCAAATCACGGTTGTTTGTCAGGGCTTCACCGATCAGCAGGGTAACGTGGGGATCGACAAAAAATTACGCCAGCCCGTATCCTGATAGCCATTTACCGCTGGCGTCAGGCTGTTGCGTGACAGAGAAAACTGCTGTGGTACTGGCGCTGCCGGCCGCTGATACTCAGGTGCCAGTGAAACGCAGCCTGTCAGTATAAAAATCATGCTGATGCTTAATAGTTTTAATTTGAACATAACGCTTCTCTTCCAGGCAGGCCTGGTAAATGGTTCAAATGAAGTCCAGAGTATTGATAGGGGGATTTTACAGAATGCTCTCTGTTTGCCAGGTGACTGAATAATGACAATGCTGTCATTTTTAACGTAAGTCGTTGATTACATGCTTAGGCTAAATAGAATGAATGGCATGAGTAGTCAGCCAGGGGAGCAAGATGAAAATACTGATCGTTGAAGATGAAGTAAAAACTGGAGAGTACCTCAGTAAAGGGCTTACTGAGGCGGGATTTTTAGTTGATCTCGCTGATAATGGTCTGACCGGATATCATCTCGCCATAACAGCCGAATATGATTTACTGATTCTGGATATCATGCTCCCGGATGTAAACGGCTGGGATATTATTCGTATGCTTCGTGCCGCAGGTAAAGGTATGCCTGTTTTGCTGCTTACGGCTCTCGGCACCATTGAGCACCGGGTTAAAGGACTTGAGCTGGGCGCGGACGATTACCTGATCAAACCATTTGCGTTTGCTGAGCTTCTTGCCCGGGTCAGGACACTTTTACGACGGGGTAACACAGTCATCACGGAAAGCCAGTTTAAGGTGGCTGATCTGATGGTAGACCTCGTTTCAAGGAAGGTTAGCCGCGCAGGGAAACGTATTTTGCTGACGAGTAAGGAGTTCTCCCTGCTGGAATTCTTCATTCGTCATCAGGGAGAGGTGCTGCCCCGTTCGCTGATTGCATCGCAGGTCTGGGATATGAACTTTGACAGCGATACTAATGCTATAGATGTGGCAGTAAAACGCCTCAGGGCAAAGGTAGACAACGATTATGAGCCTAAGCTGATCCAGACGGTCCGCGGCGTGGGATATATCCTGGAGGTTCCGGATGCGTTTTAATTTCTCAGGGCGCCCTTACTCTCTCGCACTGAGACTGACCTTCTTTATCAGCCTGTCCACCATAATTGCGTTTTTTGCTTTTACTTGGTTTATGCTGCATTCCGTTGAAAAACACTTTGCAGAGCAGGATGTCCGGGATCTGAAACAAATCAGTCTCACGATGAACAGAATACTGCAGACACCTGTAGCTCCGGACCAAAAAAAAATAAGTAAAATCAAAGAATCTATCTCAGATTACCGCAACGTCGCTGTTCTTATTTTGACTGATGGGGGCGACGTGTTGTTCAGCTCACCACAAGGGGCGACGTTACGCTCTGCGGTCAATGCATCAAACTTTACCGCGCATAGTCGGGCCAGGGAAATATTCCTCTGGACAGTGAAAGAGCCAGCTTTACTTATGCGCAACGGCTCTGACATGAAAATGCAGACTTACAGAATCGTTGCATCTTCAGGCAAAGCAACGCTTAACGGAAAACCACAGACGTATCAGATGATAATTGGGCTCTCGATTGATTTTCATCTTCATTACCTGGAAGCACTAAAAAAGAATTTAATTGCCATTGCCTTCGTAATCAGCCTGTTGATTATTTGCATTATCCGCATAGCGGTTCGCCAGGGACATCTTCCTCTCCGCAACGTCAGCAAGGCCATTAAAAATATTACCTCGGAGAACCTGGATGTGAGACTGGAACCGTCCAAAGTTCCCATCGAGCTGGAGCAACTGGTGATATCGTTTAACCATATGATTGAAAAGATTGAGGATGTATTTACGCGACAGGCAAATTTCTCTGCTGATATCGCCCATGAAATCAGAACGCCCATAACCAATCTGGTTACACAGACTGAAATCGCGCTAAGTCAGCACAGAACGCAGAAAGAGCTGGAAGATGTGTTGTATTCCAGCCTGGAAGAGTATAACAGAATGACAAAAATGGTCAGCGACATGCTTTTTCTGGCACAGGCTGATAATAATCAGTTGATCCCCGAACGGATAATGTTTGATCTCCGCACAGAAGTGGTCAAGGTGTTTGATTTTTTCGAAGCCTGGGCAGAAGAACTCAATGTTTCTCTGCAGTTAAACGGGTCGTGCTGCCTTATTAAAGGAGACCCACTTATGTACCGAAGGGCATTAAATAATCTTATGTCTAACGCTCTGCGTTATACGCAGTCAGGGAAGACAGTGACTGTAACCATTGCGGGGAATGAGAATAGTGTTCAGCTTATAGTTGAAAATCCAGGGAAACCGATACCTGCAGAACACCTGCCACGTTTGTTTGATCGGTTTTATCGCGTCGATCCATCGCGGCAAAGAAAGGGAGAAGGCAGTGGGATTGGTCTGGCGATTGTAAAGTCAATCGTAAACGCTCATCACGGGAAACTGTGGGTCGAATCAGATACGGTTTCGACACGATTCATATTGCTATTACCCAGAATGGCTGCATAGTGTCCCGAATTTCTCCAGTTTTTTCGATGAATAATAAATATATTACAGAGATGTCATTAAGTTGTCATGCCTTCAACAGAATTAAGCAGGTAGAATCGTCCTCAATAAGCAGGCAGAACAGTCTTTATGGATCAATATCAGCGGAATACAGGCACTGAGTTACGTATATTATCTTTTTTAAGATGAAATCAGTCTGGCTTGTGAGTTCTTTAGTTGATGACATCATTGACAGTCCGTTATTTATTTCATTATCAATGGGGACCTTATTATGAAAATTTTAATCTTCGCTTCCTTTGTCGGTCTTAGCTTAATTCCTTCAGCCTGGGCGGATGGAAACATTAACATTCATGAGCATGTTAATAATGCCCAGGCGGCAGCGCACCAACAACCGTCTTCATTCGTTCCTGAATCTGTCAGGGGGAAAGTATCACAAATGAAGAGTATGGATCAGCAAGAACAGGCCCTTATTGTTCATAATTCCATGAAAAATGGTGCTTCTGATGCCCATCAGAAAATGGCGAAGAACCATCAGAAGATGTCTGATGAGATGGCCGGCATGAAATCAAGTACCGCGCCATCTTTTGCAGAAATGGATGAACATGAAAGGGCCACCGTTGTCCACGAAAATATGAGTAACGGCCAGTCAGAAGCACACCAGTCAATGGCTGCAATACATCGCGGCATGAAGTAAAACTGACGGAAGCGGGTTGCTATATCAGTCCTTAATATTTTATTCAGATGCAGAAATTCGTACCTTACAGATACGAACCATTTATTCAAATCAGCCCCTGTTCGGGGCTTTTTTGCAACACTTATAAACGAACAGCATCTTTTTATGATATTTAATTTTATTTTTTATTTTCCTGATGCAATTGAAGACTTTATCGATTCGAACTAATGCTGAGGAATTCTGTCGAAGCCATTTCAACCATGTTAGTATTTTTACATGGCGCAATTTGTTATTTCTAAATAAATGGCTTGCTTAATTCTGCTTGTTTTTTCGAGTGCTGCCAAAGCACGTTAATCAATTTCTTTGTCAATTATTTTAAATACTTACGGGCGAAGCAATAATGCGCTTTCCTGAACGGTTTAGAGTTTTTCATTATGCATGACAGCGGCGTATACGACATTAAACGTAAAAAAATGACCTTCAAAATTTATTGGTTCTGATGACATTCTGTAAGCGGCTGTATTTTCATTTCGATGCTTTCTATCGTTTCAGCATGAGGCCGTTCAGGCATAACCTGAAGATAAATCGCAGATTGCAGTGCAGGTTCAGGGCGGTTAGCTGGCAGACAACACTTGAACCGGGTAAAAAAGGTAAATACAGTTACACCTTACTGCTCGTTGAGTAAACCGGGGTCTGCGGTAAAAAGAATGTTTAAAATATAAAAATGTAGCCCGCCACAGTCAGCGGGCCGGCTGAAATCAGCCTGAAAGAAGATTTACCGGAAATACATTAATGATGAGGGTAATACACAAAACATCCCGGATGCAGTGGCAAAGAAGAATAGAAAACTCCGGGCGAATTTTCTGTCTACATACTATCCGTTATTTCTCTTCCAGCATCATTTTACGGTGCATATCGATAATGCTCTGATGCGCAGCTGAGTTTGCATTATCCATGCTCTCATGCGCAAGAATGGCACGTTCATGCTCATTCATCGAAGAGACAGAAACACGGTTATCAGTGTTATCTGGTGCTGTTTCAGGATGCTGCTGTGCCCATGCGGACGAAGCGGAAATCAGGATCATAAGAGGGATAAGCATTACTTTTTTCATGGTGGCAGTCCTTAACGTTGAATGTAAAAGAAGAATAAACAATTACCAGCCGGGTTTACCTGTGGCCTTAGTGATGTTCATCGTACAGAAGAAAAAACGTTACGGCGAAAAATGACAGAAATGTAATTTATAAACAGTGCGTTCCAACATTACACAATTGTAATCACACAAAGTCTGTAGCTGTGGTAGCTTTCCGGTAACAAAAAATTTTTCATCCTGAACGGTAAGCACGGCTTGTGCTTCCGATGCGGAGAGAGCCATTCTCCCGGGATAACAGGAAATTGCCGGAGTTCAGTCATGCAGCTTAAAAGTTCACGACGTAATTTCATTAAAGGGATCACTGCCACTGGCATTGTGGGCGGACTGGGCCTGCGAACATTCGATGCATTCTCGGCGGTAAGCCTGATGCAGTCCCGCACACTTACCGGCACAGACTTTGATCTGTTTATTGGCGAGACGCCGCTTAATATCACCGGTAAAACCCGGTATGCAAAAACCATTAATGCCGGCCTGCCAGGCCCTCTGTTGCGCTGGAAAGAAGGCGATACCGTTACATTAAGAGTTAAAAATCGCCTTTCTGAACCGACATCAATTCACTGGCATGGCATTCTTCTGCCAGCGAATATGGATGGCGTACCGGGACTGAGTTTTCATGGTATTGAGCCGGACGATACCTATGTTTACTCCTTTAAGCTAAAGCAGAACGGTACATACTGGTATCACAGCCATTCCGGCCTGCAGGAGCAGGACGGTGTTTATGGCCCGATTATTATTGATGCTGCTGAACCAGAACCGTTTGTCTGGGACAGCGAACACATAGTCATGCTTACCGACTGGTCTGATGAAAAAGCATCAGACATTCTCGCCAAACTGAAAAAGCAGTCCGATTATTACAACTTTGCGAAACCTACCGTTTCTGACTTTTTCCGTGACGCCAGGGAAAAAGGTCTCGGCAGTACCTTGTCCGATCGGAAAATGTGGGCAGAAATGAAGATGAATCCGACGGATCTGGCAGACGTCAGTGGTGCCACATATACCTATCTCATGAACGGACAGGGGCCTGGAAAAAACTGGACAGGGCTGTTCCGTAAAGGCGAGAAGGTACGCCTGCGTTTCATTAACGGTTCCGCCATGACCTACTTTGATGTGCGCATTCCAGGGCTGAAAATGACGGTCGTGGCGGCTGATGGTCAGTATGTCAAGCCTGTTGCTGTTGACGAGTTTCGCATCGCTGTGGCCGAAACTTACGATGTAATCGTGGAGCCGGCTGAAGATGCCTACACTATTTTCGCGCAGTCTATGGACAGAAGCGGCTACGCTCGCGGCACGCTGGCTGTCCGTAAAGGGCTTTATGCTCCGGTACCGGATCCGGATCCACGCCCCTGGCTAACTATGGACGATATGGGGATGGGCGGGATGGATCACGGCAGCATGGGCGATATGGATCACAGCCAGATGCAGAGCATGAATAACGACACCATGACAGGCATGGATGGTAATGCTATGCAGGCTATGGATGGCTCAGCTGTATCCGGAGCAGCAGAAAGTATGCCGGAAATGGACCATAGCGCCATGGCCGGGATGGATCACGGCAGTATGAGTGGCATGGGGGACATGCAGAAACATCCTGCATCTGAAACAGACAATCCACTGGTTGATATGCAGGCCATGATGCCGGCGCCTAAATTAAGTGACCCGGGCATTGGTTTACGTAATAACGGCAGAAAAGTCCTTACGTATGCCGATCTGAAAAGCACATTCGAAGATCCGGACGGGCGTGAGCCGTCGCGTACCATCGAGCTACATCTCACCGGACATATGGAAAAATTCGCCTGGTCATTCAACGGTATTAAATTCTCCGATTCAGAACCGGTTACGCTGCGATATGGAGAACGCGTGCGTGTGGTGCTGGTTAACGACACGATGATGACGCACCCCATTCACCTGCATGGTATGTGGAGCGATCTGGAGGATGAGGACGGTAATTTCCTGGTACGCAAACACACTATCGATATGCCTCCGGGCACCCGCCGAAGCTATCGGGTGACTGCCGATGCACTCGGGCGGTGGGCTTATCACTGTCATCTTCTTTTCCATATGGAAACCGGCATGTTTCGTGAAGTCCGGGTTACAGAGTGAGGTAGCGATAATGTCAGTTTCAGGATGGAATGATATGACAAAGTATTTTTCACGTTCCGCTGCAGGATTGCTGGCCTGCACTGCGTTTGCCGGAGCGATAGTGATGCCCGCGTTTGCAGCACCTACGGGATCATCTGACAATATACAACAGCATGATATGTCAGGCATGGACCATTCTGCTATGCAGGGAATGGATCATGCGTCAATGGAAGGAATGATGCATGGGGCATCCGGTATGGAGGGTATGGAATCCATGCAGCCCGCGGCGCCAGCAGAAAGCCGTACACCCATTCCGCCGGTTACGGAGGCGGACCGTAAGGCAGCATTCCCGGACGTACATGGGCATAAGGTTCATGACAACAGCATAAATTACTTTGTGCTTGCCGATCAGCTGGAATGGCAAAAAAACAACAATCCGGGTGGCTTCAGCTGGGATGTAAGCGGCTGGGCTGGCGGGGATATCAATCGACTCTGGTTACGTAGCGAAGGTGAAACCACCCGAGGTAAAGTCGAATCCGCAGAAGTTCAGGCTTTATGGGGACATGCTCTGACACCCTGGTGGGACGTGGTTGCCGGTGCCCGGCAGGATTTCAGGCCCGGAAAACCGCAAACCTGGCTGGCTGCTGGTTTTCAGGGCATGGCGTTGTACAACTTTGAAAGCGAGCTGACTGCGTTTGCCGGCGAGCAGGGACGGACTGCGCTCAGGCTGGAAGCCGAATACGATGTGTTGCTGACCAATCGCCTGATCCTGCAGCCTTCCTTTGAGGCAAATATTTACGGGAAAGATGATGAAGCACGGGAAACCGGTAAAGGCCTTTCCAGTACCGAACTTGCTCTTCGCCTTCGCTATGAAGTGAAAAGAGAATTTGCACCTTACGTGGGAATTTCGTGGAGCCAGTTCTATGGCAATACTGCTGATATGGCTGCCCGTGAAGGTGAAAAAGATAATGAAGTGCGCTTCCTCCTCGGGGCTCGCATGTGGTTCTGATGCAGTTAATTCAAACAAAACAGGTATTATTATGAAACATTCATCTGCCAAATATTTCTTTGCTTTAGTTGCTTCTGTCGCGACTTTCGCTGCACAGGCGCATCCGGAACTTGCGTCTGCTGTCCCTGCTGATAAGTCTCAGATAACGGCACCGTCTAAACTGGAACTGCATTTCACCGAAAATCTGGTAACGAAATTTTCCGGCGCACGTCTTGTAATGACCGCCATGCCGGGCATGTCTTCTCATGCGCCAATGCCCGTTGCGGCGAAAGTCTCAGCGGGCAGCGATCCGAAAACGATGGTTATCACACCGGCAAAAACTCTGCCTGCAGGAACCTATAAAGTGGAGTGGCGGGCGGTATCTTCTGATACTCATCCCCGCACCGGCAACTACAGTTTTAGCGTGAAGTAATACCATGAACGATCAGACTTTTATTATCATCCGTTTTTTTCTTTACCTTGATCTTATGCTTCTTTTTGGCCTGCCTTTATTCGAAATTTATGGGGTAAAGGGAGTATTGAAGAAATCGGTATCGTTATTCAGTGTCTGGTCGTTCTTTTTTACGCTTATCTCTGCTGGCATGGTTTTGTCCCTTGCAAATATGCTGCTTGTCGCTCAGGCCATGAGTGGCTTCAGTGATCCCGGCGAACTGACTCTGCATATTATGGAGATGGTTGTCGGGGAAACTGCTGTGGGCATGAGCTGGGTTATCCGCTTCGCTGCGCTGGTCATGGCGTTTATCGGACTTGGCCTCCGGCTCAGGCATGTAGGGCTGTCACGTTATGTGCTTACCCTGTCCGGCGGTATAGCACTTGCTACACTGGCATGGGGCGGACATGCAGCAATGAATGACGGCATCAGCTACTATCTTCATCTTCTGAGCGATATTATTCATCTGACTGCGGCCGGGGCCTGGATCGGTGCACTGGCGGCTTTTACTCTGCTCTTATGCATCAAAAAGGCTGAAAAGGCTGTCTATGCCAGCCAGCTGGCCGCAGCGCTGTCGGGTTTTGCCCGGGCCGGCACGATCATTGTGCTGAGCATTGTCATCACCGCCGTGGTTAACTTCGTATTTATCGTTGAAAAGCCTCTGAGTACCCTGCCGGGCAGTGACTATGGTCTGCTGCTGCTGATAAAAACTGCTCTGTTTTTTCTGATGCTGCTGCTGGCCGCCGCCAATCGCTTCCGGCTTACACCGCGACTGGAAACGGCCCTGCGTCAGGGCCAATATAAGATGGGTATTTACCTGATGCGTAAAAGCATTATCACGGAATTTACTGTTTCGGTACTGATACTGGCAACCGTCGCCTGGCTGGGCACGCTGTCGCCGGGTACCGGTATGGAATAACGACTAACCGTAGCCTGCAGGAAAGCTGCCCATGACCACTATGCTGATCGTTGAGGATGAACTGAAAACCGGTACCTACCTGAGACAGGGGCTTCTGGAAGCGGGATATGATGTAACCCTTGTAAACGACGGGCGTCAGGGACTGGAGCATATCCTGCGACAGCATTATGATCTCATTATTCTGGATGTAATGCTGCCCTCAATGGACGGCTGGGATATTCTTCAGCAGATGCGTATGGCCCGGCACGAAGAGCCCGTGCTGTTTCTGACTGCCCGGGATAACGTCAGTGAAAAGATTAAAGGTCTCGATCTTGGCGCGGATGACTATCTGCTCAAACCCTTTGATTTTGCCGAGCTACTGGCGCGTATCCGCACCCTGCTCAGACGCAACCGTACGCAAACGTCCGGTACGCACCGCATTGCTGATTTGGTTATGGATGTCACCCGCCGGAGTGTGAGCCGTTCCGGCAAAAAGATACATTTGTCTGCTAAAGAATTTGTGCTGCTTGAGCTGCTGTTACAGCGGACCGGAGAGGTGCTGCCAAGGAGCCTGCTTTCATCTCTGGTCTGGAATATCAATTTTGAAAGCGATACCAATGTGATTGATGTGGCCGTCAGACGACTTCGCAGTAAGGTGGATGATGACTTTACACCAAAGCTTATTCACACGGTACGGGGTATCGGATATGTGCTGGAGATGCGGGAAGAGTGAAGCGTAACTGGTCTCTGACATCACGACTGAGCATAATTTTTGCCGGCGTGATGATGTCCGTCTGGCTTCTTTCGAGTGTGCTGCTTGTAGCCGCCCTCAGCAGTTATTTTCGTCATCAGGATGCCACATTGCTGACCGGAAAGCTTGAGCTTGCCACAGAGCTTCTTGAGGGTGAGGTGCACGCCGGAAAGCTCGACAGCGCATCGCTTGCACGAAAGCTTTCGGATGCCATGGTTGGTCACAGCGGACTTTATCTTTCCGTTAAAACAACTGATAACCAGATGCTGGCCGACTATTCATCTCCCGGTTTTTTGGTGCCTTATGAGCGGTTTAGCGGCGAAGCTACCCGTCCGGGTATTATGCAGACGGTGGAGGAAGACAGCAGGCGTTATAACGTTATGGTCAGAAAAATTAATGCGAAGAGCGCAGGTAAACTAAACGATGTACTGATTACGGCAGCCTATGATACCAGCCTTCATGATGAGTTTATCGGTCAGCTTAAAAGATGGCTGGTCTGGTTTAATGTCGCTCTGATATTTATCTCCGTTTTTCTGGGATGGCTCGTCACCCGGATGGGACTCAGGCCTCTGAATGAAATAAACCGGCTTGCCTCGGCGATTACGATTAACAGCCTGAGCAAACGTCTCCCTGGCCATAATCTGCCAGCCGAACTGAAGGTAACAGTAGCTGAATTTAACAGCATGCTTGAACGGCTGGAAGATTCATTTAGTCGTCTGTCTGAGTTCTCTTCGGATATCGCGCATGAACTGCGTACCCCTGTCAGTAATCTAATGATGCAGACTCAGGTTGCGCTGTCACGTGAACGTGATGCCGAAAGTTACCGTGAGGTGCTTTTTTCAAATCTGGAAGAGCTGAGCCGGCTCGCCAGAATGAGCAGTGATATGCTTTTCCTGGCTAAATCTGAAAACGGGCTGATGCCTCTGGAGAAACAGGACGTTTCGTTAAACGCAGAGCTGGAAGAGCTCCTCGATTTTTTTGAACCGCTTGCCGGTGACAGCGGCAAAACGCTTTCTCTGCAGGGGGAGGCAGTTGTCAGAGGCGATCGCCTGATGCTGCGTCGTGCAATGAGTAATCTGATAACTAACGCCATAAAATATTCATTACCCGGATCAGCCATTAATGTGCTGGCTGAACACCACGCCGGCAGGGTTTTTATACATGTCTCTAACCCCACAGAAAATATCAACCGGGATAGTCTGAACCGGCTTTTTGACCGCTTTTACCGGGGCGACGCTTCCCGTCAGCATAATACGGACGGTGCCGGGCTGGGGTTGTCCATCACCCGTTCTGTTTTACTGGCTCATGAGGGCGATCTGCAGGTTTCCATGAACAATAATGTAATTACGTTCACGGCCATGATACCGGCTCCCCGGGAGGTGTCTTAACGTTTTACCAGCAGGTCGGCAATTTTCATGGTCTTGTACTGCCTTAGTATCAGTAATAGGTTTCCCGGCACATTAAAGGATATCGGGAAAATCTGAAGTCTGAATCCAATACATGAAGGAGTGACGTTATGAAAAAAACGCATTTTGTTTTTGCTTCACTGATTTTTGCCCTGCCGGCTGCCGTTATAGCTCAGCAGCCGGACTCAAAGATGTCCCAGGATATGAATATGTCTCCGGCTTCAAAAGAGTACATGTCTGGTATGCAAAAGATGCACAGCGGCATGATGAATGCCATGAAGGAGCAGGACGCTGACAGAGCGTTTGCCTCGGGCATGATTGAGCACCACAAAGGGGCTATTGCCATGGCCGAAACGGAACTGAAATACGGGAAAGATCCGGAAATGAAGAAGATGGCAGAGGACATTATCAAAGCGCAAAAAGGTGAAATTGAGCATATGGAAACGTGGCTGAAAAAATAATCCTCTTCCGCTTTGGGGTCTGTTAACGTAAAGCAGGTTTCTGGCGGAGGACCTCTGGGAATCTTTCATGAGAAAGTAATATAACCTGTCTGAACCTTCGCCCCGGGTCCAGCATTCATTTTTCAGGCGAAATGGTTCTCCGGGGCGAAACAGGGTGCTTTACTGTTTTTTCAATGCATAATCCAGTTTTTCCATATCGTTAACGACAATTTCTTGCTCGTCAGCTGTCAGCGGAACTTCCTCCAGATAACGCTTCACTGAAGCCTTACTTTCCAGCAACAGGCCTCTGGCGCTTTCTTTAGGAAGGTTAAAATCGCACCCGATACAGGCCATACGGTGAGGGCAACTGCTCCAGAATGGGTTCGTACAGAAAGAATCCCCTAAATCGTAATAGGTTGCCGGTCCGGTCAGGCTGACAGCTTCCGGATCATGATCGATTAGCACGCTCATCATATGCGCCACCCGGTCCGCCTTCACAAAAGACACAGCCAGCTGGGTAGGACGTATACGAATATAATGCATGGTGGACTGAGGCGTAGAATGACCTGACCACTGCATCAGCTCATACAAAGACATGCCCTGCGGAACACTGGCCAGGGCTGTAACTGCTGAAGCGCGCCCCCGATGGCTGGTAATTGGGCCCCGGCTGTCTTCCACAGGCACACCCCCGGGATGACAGTCCGGTTTATGACATCCCTGCCGACAGGTTTGCCCCGAAACTGAAACAGGAAGCGGACTTTTTCACCGGTACGCTCATCCGTAAGAGCTGCCTGTTCCTGTGGACGTTCGCTGAGCCAGATATCAACGTACTTTTTCACGACGGCAGAGATAGGTTTTACAAAGGCTTTAGACGTTTTTCCTGCCGGTACGCTGAGGTAGCAAAGCGTTCCTGCCAAAATGATGTTACCATCCTCCTGCCTGATATCATCCGCCTGCAGAGTGATGCAGCCAGCAGTAAGACGCATTAACTCGTTCTGGCGCAGCCCGGCATGTGTCCAGATAACGGCCATCGCCTGCAGCATGGACAGAGGATAGTGAATGTCACTCAGGAGATCTTCATGGCGCAGATTGAGGCTTGCCCAGATCAGCTTCAGCCAGACCGGATCATCAATGACGCGGGGATTTACACTCTGACGGAACAGTGGAGTGCCAGGCGTAGAGAGATGTCGTGCCGGACTGAATTTCAGTCGCCCCCAGCCCCAGTTTTCATAATCGATCATGAAACGGCGAACCGCATACACAAATCCGCTACGGGAATTCGGCAGCAAGGGCTCACCTATCCGGGCAGATTGCCGGGCACCTCCTCCGGTGCCCAGTGACAGCTCGCCCACCTTCATTCGTCCAACTGCCGCAATAAAGCTGGCACAGGTTTCCATTGTCCAGTCGGCCGGTTCGTGAATATCCGGATATTGCCGGGCAAGCCACAGCCCACAGCGGAGAATAAAACTGTACTGGTTCTCCCGTGATCGGGGGCGAAGCACTGACGTATCCCTCCATTTCCGGCACCACCTGACCCAGTCTGCCGCGATACCTTGCGTGGATTTTTCATGCCATTCTTTATAATTCCGCATACGCACAGAATTTTTTATGATGCCCATTGCGGCAAGTGCGTGTGAAACCCTGCCAGCTGTTTTTGCTATTCCCCGGTCGTGATAATTCTGCGCCCGCCACAGCAGATCGATCGTAAAGCTTTCAAGTTGAGGATTGTTATTCATCAGCATCAGTACGCCGAGTATGGCTGACAGAGCATTTTTCTGGTTCTGACTTTTATACCCAAGAGAAACCAGAACTTCAGTCAGACGGCTGAGCTCCTGACTAAAAATGTTCTGTCCAAAAATGGCTCGGGCATACAGCGATGGCGCGCCCTGATGCGGCAAACTGAACGGAGAAGAAAATGGGCCAAGATGAAAGGCAAAAGCGGCAAGCAGCGGCCTGCCTGATTCATTCTGCTGTAACAGAGAAATCCATTTTTCCTGCGGCCACTGCCAGCAGGGTTTCCCTGTCCGGTGTGTTTCTGCCAGAACTGAAAGAATTATGATTCTAATCAGCCTGTCACTGGTTCCACTGCGAGTGGCAATATCCTGCAAAGGCATCAGTAACAATGACAAAGAACCCGGCTGGTTGAGAGCGTCTGATCTGCGATAGCCTGTACTTAGCGCTGCCCGTTCTTCATCAGTGAGCACATCATTCAGCTGATAATTTGTACGTTCAAAGGGGCTGTAAGTACAAATGATTACTTCTTCTTTCATCAGCGAATCTCCGTCTGAAAAATAAGGCCGACAACTTTTCGATCAATTTCAGCTACTGCAGCGGCCATCCGGCCAGCTAAATCAGAACCTGAAAGATGGATGTAAATCTGGGTAGTACGCGGATCGCGGTGTCCTGCGTATGTGGCTAGTTCATGGAGTTTCCATCCAGAGCGTGCCAGGTGCGTCAGGCGAAGATGGCGGAAGGTATGTGTGGTGATTTGTGGAAGGCCTGCATCAAGAGCCCATTTCCGGACAGTTTTACTCCAGTTCCAGAAAGACAGGGGGGCACCGTGGTTACGATCAGAAGACGAGCGAAACAATGCACCTCCACGGTAACCCGCGAGCCGTAACTGCCGGAAATGATTTGCCAGCACCTGTGTTACGGCGGGACTGTAGCAGACTATCCTTTCCCGCCTGTTTTTCGTCGTTTCGGCGCGGACACGAATCAGACGATGAGCAGGGTCGATATCCTCAAGCGCCAGGGCTGTCACCTCTGCACGGCGGAGTGCACCAAAATAGGCAAGCGCGAGCATCAGCCGATCACGCAGGGAGGCAGTTGAAACATGTTTAAGAAATCTCAGCCATTGCTCATCATCAGGAATAACGGGCAGACGTGTGATACGGGGAACCAGACCACGTCCCGTATAAGCACTCCCCGGCAAACCCGCACGGGGTAATGGATTGAGACTGCATATATCCTGATAAATCAGAAAGTCATACCAGAGACGGATCGCAGAAAGGCGCAGCTGGAGCGTGGCGCTGGCCGCGGGAAAAGGCATGCCGGGTAACTGAGGGCGGATGTAGACGGCCAGGTCTTCAAACCGGGCCTTTTCAGGTTCAATGCTGTTATGGCTGCAGAACGCAAAATAATGGCTGAGGGCACTGCGGTAGGCGGAGAGTGTGGCCTGAGCCCGGCCCAGGTCGGACAGCAGTTTTAGCCAGCGCTCCGCCAGTACCAGAACGTCCTCATTTGGTGGAATCATCATGGTGTTTACCTCTGATAGCAGCATTGCTGCTCAAAGATTAGCCAGTCGATGTTGCATTCCAATTAACTTACTACAGCGCATAATTCGAGCTGAAAACGTACACGCGCTCCGGAAAATCCTGATTCTTTATCTTGAACCATGGCGCGCCCATGCTGATGCCAAGTTTTTTAGCGCCGTCGCTGCGCGCGATGACGCAGCCGTCATTATTGCTCAGCACCACAACTGGTTTACCGCGCAGATCTGGCCGGAAAAGTGCCTCACAGCTGGCATAGAAAGAGTTCACGTCGGCCAGACCAAACATGAGCATGATCACCTCCGGGCGCGCGTGCTGTTAAAAAACCAGGTCACTACGCCAAGCAGCTGCAACTCCTCCGGGTATATAACAGGGTATGCCGGATTCATGGGTAGCAGGGCGAGGCGGGGATGCAGCTGCAGGCGCTTGACCGTGAACTCACCGTTCACTTCGGCAATGACGATATCTCCGTGCGAGGGCTCCTCGGCGCGGTCAACCACCATGACGTCTCCGTCATAAAGTCCGAGACCTTCCATACTGCTGCCGCTGGCTCGCACGAAAAAAGTGGAGGCGCGACGGCGGATGCAAAGTTCGTTGAGATCGAGCTCTTCTTCGACGTAGTCAGCAGCCGGGGAAGGGAAGCCTGCCGCACATGACTCTGCATATAGGGGAACCCGGACGCGGGGTGTGAAAATCGGGGGCCAGAGCAGCGTCAGGCCCGGAGCATAACTACCGGGTGTCATGATCCCGTCCCGGGGAAAATTGTCAGCGGGCCGGTGTCTGCAGTGTGTGAATTGCGCATAAAAATCCTCCTCTGATTATACTGGTTATGTGTACAGTATTATTGAGACCAATTTATCTGGCAAGAGGGAGCAAACCGGGAGAGCTTTAAAAGAGATTTATATGGCTGAAAGATAATCGATTTTTTTGCCGTACGACTTAATATGTCACAGTAGGTATGCTCACAGAGCACTGGCTATACAGAGGACACTTCATGACATTTAATCTTGCAGCAGGATCCAAAGAGGAATGCGAGCGTATTAACGTTGACCTGGCTACAGCCGGCGTTGCATATAAAGAACGCCTGAACATGCCAGCTTTACCTGTAGAGGTAGAACGGCAGCAATCTGAAGCGTTCCGGGAATACTTCAGAAAGCGCCTGGCATATTACCGTCAGAAAGCACTGGATTTCCCCCGCGGCAACGACCCCGTTTACCTGAAAGAAGTAGAAAAAAGCTCAGCGGACGGACCGGTAATCACACAGGTTTCGGTCAGACGTTAGGATAGATTTATTACGTAGTCGCGCCATCAGTCATCTTCTGTAGCATCTGCAGTAGTAAATCCTTGCTCAGCTGATCGGAACGCAGTGCCGGCATCACGTTGATGAGCGTGAGCGTAACACTGGCCATCGCTATCGCACGTTTAACAGTTTTCGCATTTTCATAGTCTTTGTAAGTACGCAAACTGACGCCAAGCTCCCGGGCCGCCTGTTCACGACTCCAGAGGAGACTTTTACGCCATAGTCTGAGCTGCCATCCTGTCATCCATTTTCCTCCGATTTGCCAGCTTCAGATAATAGATGAAAAAGTGCAAAAACTGCACTTTTTGATATTTCTGCTTTTTTTATGTCTGGCCCTGCGCACGTTTAAAGGCATTTAACCGCCAAAAAATTCCAAAGTAGCTCCCTCCGTTTCGTCGGGCAGCACCGTGCCTTCACCTTAGCCGGGCGGCTTCGCCAACAAGGGAAGCTGTCGCCGTCCGCTCACCCGTTCCCCGCCGTGCGCGGGACATTCAGTCCGCTTCGTCGGCGCATGCGGCTTGCGCGGTCGCCCCTGTTTGCTCAGCTGTTTGCCCGGCTTCCGTGGCGGCACGGTGCAGATGGCACCGTGCAACCCTTAACGGAGGAGTCAATATGCCAAACTGGTGTGCCAACAGGCTGCGGGTTTCAGGCCCGGAATACCACGTAAAAAATGCGCTGGCGCTGATTGAAGGCGGGGACGGCGTTCCGCTTTACGCGCGGGCGGCTGCAGAAGGTATTCAGCTCTTTCTGGCGGGCTGTGCCGGGCTGCTGCGCCCGGTAGAAGCGACGGACTATGCCCCGTATCCTGCTCTTGTGAAGGGGACGGGAAGCGATACTCCGCAGAACCGCGCTTTTACGCAGTGGGTGGCGCAGCTGCGTGACGGCGCAGAACTGACGCCGGAAATCTGCAACAAGCTGCACGAACTGTGGCTGGCCAGTGGTCTGCAGCGCATGACGTGGTCATCGCTCTCTGCAGAGCAGCAGACGGTGATCGCCGGGCTGTGGCAGATAAAGCAGGGAGACTGGCACTGGATGCGGGGTAATAACGGCCTCAGCGAGTCGTGGGACAGCCAGTGCCGCGAAGACGCGCTGCCGCTGCAGGCGCTTCCGTTCGACATGCTGCAGCTGATCCCACCGCGTCTTGATGCGGAGATTAACGGATATAACGGACGTCTGCTCCACGGCGTGCCGGACGGGTTTAGCGACGTAGTTGAGCGCTGCGGCACAAAGTGGCCACACGCGCACGACCTCAACCTGTCGTACTTCAATGACACCACTTTTGAAGCCGACTTTGATACACCTTGGTCGCCACCCTCGCCGGAAGTACTGTGCACCTTAACTATGCGTTACAGTGTCACTGCTGAACACTGGTATGCCGAAGCAGGCTGCGGCTACTGCGGATGGGCGACCTACTCAGGCGGCGTTCAGCTTGATGAGTGCTGTGAGACGCTTGAGCGGAGCGAGGAAGCGGATGAGTATGGATACCATGACGTGACCGGCCCGGAGTGGATTATTAACAACGTGGCCAGCTACGGCGGCTGAACCGGAGGCGGCGGTGTGAGCCGCCAGATAAGCGATGAGAGCAATGACCGTACGGGAATTCAGGGCGCGGCTGGCCGCAGTCGGCGATGAAGAGCTATGCTGCGGCACCTTCTGGCTGGCAGAGGACTTTCTCAGCATTAACCCGGCCATGGCACCGCAGGAGATTGCAGCGGCCATGGAGTATGCCGAAGATCACCATGATGCTAACGAGGGATTTAACTGGTGGCATCTGGAGCAGGCCATTGAAGCCGTTATGCAGGAGGATGACAGGGCATAGCTCTGCACGGTTTACAGCCCGATGCTACCTGATGTCGCCGGTTACGGCGGCATCACTGCCGGAATAAAAAATGCAGTCGCTGCGCTCCGCCTTTGTGCCGTCTCTCGTCCTGCGGCCGGTCAACGGCGGACGTAAGTGCCGTGCCCTCACGGTAGCCGGGCGGCCTTGCAAACAAGGGAAGCTGTCGCCGGATTGCTCACCCGTTCCCCGCCGTACGCGGGACATTCAGTCCGCTACGGCGGCGCATGCGGCTTGCGCATCCGCCCCTGTTTGCTCCGCTGGTCGCCCGTCTGTGTGGAGGTCACGGCACCACTACCGGTGCTCCCTTCATGCACAGGAGCTTCACTATGTCTCGATTCATGCACGGCGACAGCGTACAGGTTATGGGCGGCTTTCCGGATAAAAGCATTGATTTTATCCTCACCGATCCGCCGTACCTCGTCGGCTTCAAAGACCGTTCCGGTCGTTCAATTGCCAACGACGTTAACAGCGAGTGGGTGACGCCTGCCAGCCGCGAGATGTTCCGGGTGCTCAAAGACAACAGCCTGGCGGTGAGCTTCTACGGCTGGAACCGGATAGATATTTTTATGCAGGCGTGGAAGGCGGCGGGGTTCCGCGTGGTGGGCCACATCGTGTTCACCAAGCCTTACGCCTCAAAGTCTGCGTTTGTGGGCTATCAGCACGAAAGCGCCTACGTGCTGGCCAAAGGGCGCCCGGCGCTGCCGGCGAAACCGCTGCCTGATGTAATGCCGTGGGAGTACACCGGCAACCGTTATCACCCGACCGAAAAGCCGGTCAGCGCCCTGCGGCCGCTGATTGAGACCTTTACGCAGCCCGGCGCCATTGTGCTGGACCCGTTTGCCGGCAGCGGTTCGACCTGCGTGGCCGCTCAGGAGTGCGGGCGCCGCTGGATCGGTATCGAGCTGATGGAGCAGTACCACGCCGCCGGCCTGCGCCGCCTGTATGCCCACCGCGACGCCCGCGCGGCCTGATGAAAGGAGATAACCCGATGAACGATCACACTATGCACACTGACAACGACACGCTGGCGGCCGACGTCGCCGACCTGGAAGAATCGCTGTATGAGTTTCACCTGCGGCTGCGCGACATGATTGCGCGCCACCTCTGGCACGGTGCCAGCCGGGAACAGCGAATGACGGGCCTGCTGATTGAGGGGATAGACAGCGACCTGGTTGAGCTCTACCGACGCGCGGCCGTGATGCAGAAACACCTGAGGGCGTGACTGACTAAAAAAAGAACACGACGCTGTATCCCTGCCGGCGCACGGCAGGGCCAGCTTTATCCACAGGGTTCCGGGGCGGATATGCACCCCGGATGTAGACAAGGGGATAAGGATGTTGCTGCGCGCCTTATTAATGCCGCCTGCGGCGGGGGAATAAAAACCGTGCGGTCCGCGGCCGGTGCCGTGACTTCACTTTAGCCCGGCCGCTGCGTGTTCAAGAGATCGCTTCGCTCACCGTCCTCACCCGTTCGCACTCGCCTCAGCGGGCTTACTCCCGTCGCGCCTCTGCTCATGCTTCGCGTCGCCGCCGTGCGTAAATCCGCCTCGTGCTCGCTTGCGCTGCGGCTTCCGGCGGTGCTCATGAACACTTCGCTTTTCGCCGGGCTGTCATTCAGTCACGGCACAGGCCGGAACTGTTAACCCCCTGACTGCGGAGATTTCTGATGAATACTGCCACCCCTGCTTTTGAGTCCGCGCGCGTCCTTGACGGCTATACGCGCCTGCGTTTTCTGCCGGCACTGTTTGGCGACGATTACATGCGCGCAGAAAACAACGTGTACCTGTACGCCGATCGTTTCCTGGCGGATTACGACGGCGGCGCGTGGGATTTTGTGCTGTTACCGTCAGGCGGTGGCTTCATGAAGCCCGCAGCGGAGGGAGAATGGCGATTCATCAATCCCGAAAATTACAGCGATGTGCGCCTGAGCAGCGAAGCGGCGGGCATCGTGATCACTTCACTGGTGTTCAATCACCGTAGCTGGATGTATGACCGCCACGACGAGGGCGAGCTGCGCGCGCTTTACTGCCGCCGTCACCGCCAGCTGACCGACTATGCCTTCACTCATCCCGAAGCCCGCACCATTTTTACCGCGCTGGACTGATTAACCCACGGGGCGCCAAAGAGCGCCCCGTTAACAGGAGAAAAAACATGATGTACGGGAACGTTAAAGAAGTGTGTGCCCACCTGATCGAATCATTCGGCGAGGACTGCCCCGTTGCGGTACTGGTCTGGACGCTGGAAGACGTGCGGGATAGCGCGGAATGCATGGATATCACAGAGGAAGAAGCGGGCAGGGTGCTGGAGTATATCGCAGAGGATGGCGACCACCGCCGCTATGGCATCGGGCGGGAAGAGGTGCGGGACATGCTGGGAAATCTGCGCGAGGAGGAGGCACAGACGCGGGAGGTAACGGTGTCCTCCACCGCGCTGGCACAGGTGATGCGCGTGGCGGGCGATTATATGCGCCTTGAGGATGTGCAGGGCGGTGAGGGAACGGCAAAACGCCTATGGCCACAGGAACATGAGGCTATCAGAGCGATGACGGACGTACTGGAAAAATAAAACGGGACAGGGCAGGGAAGCCCGCCGCCCCTTTCCGGCCGCGAAAACACCCTGCCGCCTCCGGCGGCCTGCGGGAGCCCC
>NZ_MIPP01000010.1 GCF_002095385.1 Pantoea eucrina
TCTCTTTTTTTGCTTTAACGATTCAACACTTAGTCTTTATAAACCAGTTATGCCAGGCTGCTGTGGCGAATAGCAAAATGTTCCATGTGCCCTAATCATTTAAAAGGATCATCTCAATGTCCAATCAAGACCAACAATCGCTAGTGCTCTGGTATAACCAGCTTGGCATGCATGATGTTGATCGGGTGGGAGGCAAAAATGCCTCTCTTGGAGAAATGATTACCAATTTGTCGTCGCTGGGCGTATCCGTCCCGAACGGCTTTGCCACGACGTCTGACGCGTTTAATCAGTTTCTCGACCAAAGCGGACTGAACCAGCGCATTTATGCACTACTGGATATCACGGATATTGATGACGTGGCGGCGCTGGCCCAGGCGGGCAAGCAGATCCGCCAGTGGGTCGTGGACACGCCGTTTCAGCCGGCGCTGGAAGCGGCTATTCGTACTGCTTATGAGCAGCTTTCTGCTGATGATGCCGACGCCTCTTTTGCCGTCCGCTCATCCGCGACTGCCGAGGATATGCCTGACGCCTCATTCGCCGGGCAGCAGGAGACCTTCCTCAACGTACAGGGGTTTGATGCCGTGCTGGTGGCGGTTAAGCACGTATACGCCTCGCTGTTTAACGATCGGGCTATCTCATACCGCGTGCATCAGGGCTACGATCATCGCGGCGTGGCGCTCTCGGCCGGGGTGCAGCGTATGGTTCGCTCCGATCTTGCCGCCTCTGGCGTGATGTTTACCATTGATACTGAGTCAGGTTTTGATCAGGTCGTCTTTATCACTTCAGCCTGGGGGCTGGGTGAGATGGTGGTACAGGGTGCGGTCAACCCGGATGAGTTTTACGTGCATAAACCGACGCTGGCGGCAAACCGCCCGGCTATTGTCAGGCGGACGATGGGGTCTAAAAAAATCCGCATGGTGTATGCCGATTCTCAGACGCATGGCGAGCAGGTGCGCATTGAGGATGTAGAGCAGGCAACGCGCGATCGTTTCAGCCTGACCGACGACGAAGTACAGGCGCTGGCACGCCAGGCGGTGCTGATTGAACAGCACTACAAGCGCCCGATGGACATCGAGTGGGCAAAAGACGGGCATACCGGCAAGCTCTATATCGTACAGGCGCGACCGGAAACCGTACGCTCGAATGGTCAGGTGATGGAGCGCTACAGCCTGCAGGGCACGGGCCAGGTGCTGGTTGAAGGACGCGCCATCGGTCACCGTATCGGTGCGGGTGAAGTCAAGGTGATCCACGATATCAGCGAAATGCACCGCATTGAGAAGGGCGACGTGCTGGTCACCGATATGACGGACCCGGACTGGGAACCTATCATGAAAAAAGCGTCGGCTATCGTGACCAACCGCGGCGGACGCACCTGCCATGCGGCGATCATTGCACGTGAGCTGGGGATCCCGGCGGTGGTGGGATGTGGTGATGCCACCGATCACCTGCGTGACGGGCATAAAGTGACGGTTTCCTGCGCCGAAGGCGATACCGGCTACGTCTACAATGACCTGCTCGATTTTGAGATCGCCAGCTCTCAGGTCGACTCGATGCCCGATCTGCCGCTTAAGATCATGATGAACGTCGGTAATCCCGATCGCGCGTTTGACTTCGCCTGTCTGCCCAATGAGGGTGTCGGCCTGGCGCGGCTGGAGTTTATTATCAACCGCATGATCGGCGTGCATCCTAAAGCGCTGCTGGAGTTTGATCAGCAGACGCCGGAGCTACAGCAGCAGATCCGCCAGATGATGAAAGGCTTTGACGATCCGGTTGAGTTCTATATCGCGCGCCTGACGGAGGGGATTGCTACCCTGGGCGCCGCCTTTGCGCCGAAGCGCGTGATTGTGCGCCTGTCCGATTTTAAATCGAACGAGTACGCCAATCTGGTCGGCGGAGAGCGCTACGAGCCGGAAGAGGAGAACCCGATGCTTGGTTTCCGGGGGGCCGGGCGCTACGTTGCTGACAGCTTCCGCGACTGTTTTGCGCTGGAGTGCGAAGCCGTGAAGCGGGTGCGCAATGAGATGGGGCTGAGTAACGTTGAAATCATGGTGCCTTTTGTGCGCACCGTTGACCAGGCGGAAGCGGTCGTGGCTGAACTGGCGAAGCACGGGCTGAAGCGCGGTGAAGCGGGTCTGAAGGTGATTATGATGTGTGAAATCCCGTCAAACGCGCTGCTGGCAGAACAGTTTTTGCAGCACTTCGACGGTTTCTCCATCGGTTCCAACGATATGACGCAGCTGGCACTGGGGCTGGATCGCGATTCTGGCGTGGTGTCTGCTCTGTTTGATGAGCGCAATGAAGCGGTGAAAGCGCTGCTTTCGATGGCGATTCAGGCCGCAAAAAAACAGGGCAAATATGTCGGTATCTGCGGACAGGGTCCTTCAGATCATCAGGATTTTGCCGCGTGGCTGATGGAGCAGGGCATTGACAGCCTGTCGCTTAATCCGGATACGGTGGTGGAAACCTGGCTGAGCCTGGCTGAGATTGACTCTGCTCAGCGCGCTTAACCTCTGAACATGACGCGTAAGGTTATACCGTACGCGTCATGATTCATGCAGGCTTAAGCTGCGGATGAGCCACTGTTTCAGCATAATAACCCTGAGTTTTAGCTGCTAAGCATCCCGCCTGTTCAGATAGCACGCAGTGCTACAGCGGGCGCTGAATGCAGGCCAAAAAAAGCCCATCACAGGTGATGGGCAAAGACTACACACAGCAATTCTTTTACGTTACTCAGGGGAAAAAGGTTGTTTAAAAATCAGTAGGTTGATTTCCAACATGAGAAACATATTATTTATTGCGCCTGCTATAGTCTTTAAGAATCCTCTTATTAGTTTAAAGCTGATAATCTTTTATCGCCTTTTTTGCCCGCTGCATCGGGCGATTCAGTATGAAAAATAATCATTCCAGCCAGCGAAACGTCGTTAAGCGCTAAAAATCGCGTTTTTTCTTAAAAACCGTTTATGAAAAACAGCGTGCCTGAAAAATGCCCGGGCATGAATGTTCAGGCCGCTGCGACCATCAGAGGTATCAGGGCAGCTCTTCATGCTCTGTCAGCGCTTCAATTGCCGTTTCCACATCATCATCCGGCGCCGGAGCCTCGTGCATCCAGACTGAAACCAGGCGATAAGAGACCGCCAGCACGACCGGGCCGATAAACAGGCCAATCATGCCAAAGGCGATCAGGCCGCCGATAACACCTGAGAGGATCAGAATCATGGGTAAATCGGCACCCATGCGAATCAGCACCGGACGTAACACGTTGTCGAGCGTGCCGACAATACAGCTCCAGACCAGCAGCACCGTGCCCCACGTCGTATCACCGCTCCAGTAGAGCCAGATAATCGCGGGTACCAGAACAATCAGCGGACCCAGCTGGACCAGGCAGGTCAGGATCATCAGCACCGTCAGCAGCGTGGCATAAGGTATGCCCGAGATCGCCAGTCCGATCCCGCCTAATACCCCCTGCACCAGCGCCGTGACGACAACACCCAGCGCAACGGCCCGTATTGCCTGTCCGGCCAGCAGCACCGCAGCATCGCCACGGGGCCCCCCCATACGGTAGGCGAAGTGGCGGATACCCTGTCCCACCTGCTCACCGCGCCAGTAAAGCAGCACGCTGAATAACAGCATCAGCGCCAGATGCAGCATAAAGCGGCCAAAATGTCCCGCCTGTGCGACAAAGAAGCCCGTGGTGCGACCAATATAGGGCTGCACCTGACGCATGATCGCTGAACCGCCGCCATCCACCAGCTTATGGTAACTGACATAGAGCTTGTTGCCGGCATACGGGATCTCCCGCAGCCAGGCGAATTCCGGCATCAGCAGATGGCGCTGAGTAGCCCAGGCGATAACCGGGGCGCTGTTGTCAATCAGGCTGCTGACCAGCAGCGCAATCGGAATGATAAACAGCAGCAGCAGCAGAATCGTCATGGCGATAACGGCCAGGGAGCGGCGTCCCCACAGCAGATGCTGCAGGCGAATCATGAGTGGCCAGGTTGCGATAACAACCATGCTTGCCCAGGCAAAGCCCAGAATAAAAGGCTGTACCACCCAGAGACAGGCGATAATCATCAGCAAAATAAACATCAGTGAGAACAGCAGTTGCGGCAGATCCACACCGCGTTGCAGGCTTTTCATAACAGCGATTTAACCTCAGTTAATCCTTCAGGAAGGGCCCCTGGCCCGGGATCATCATGCGCTATTTCCTGAAAATTAAACAGGAAAAGCAGGGCCACAGAAGCGGGGAAGGGAAATGCCAGCAGACAGGAAAAAAATGTGATACAACCAGACGTTAAAAAATTACTACGCAAACGTTTACAACATCCCGGTCACGACACCATGATCCCACAAATTCCGCAGGCTCCTGGCCTGGTTCAGCAAGTTCTCGCCTTTTTGCAGGCGCTCAAAGAGCAGGGTTTTACCGGCGATACCGCTACCAGCTATGCCGACCGTCTCTCACTCTCTACGGATAACAGCATCTATCAGCTTCTGCCGGATGCGGCACTGTTTCCGCGTTCGACCGCAGATATCGCTCTGATTGCGCGGCTCGCCGGTGAGGACGCTTTTGCCAGCCTGACGTTTACGCCACGCGGCGGCGGCACCGGCACTAACGGACAGTCGCTGAATCAGGGCATTGTGGTTGATATGTCGCGCTACATGAACCGCATTCTGGAGATCAACACCGAACAGGGCTGGGTGCGGGTTGAGGCGGGAGTAGTGAAAGATCAGCTCAACGCCTGGCTCCGGCCATACGGTTTCTTCTTTTCCCCGGAGCTCTCTACCAGTAACCGCGCCACGCTGGGCGGCATGATCAACACCGATGCCTCAGGTCAGGGATCGCTGGTATATGGTAAAACTTCCGATCATGTCGAGGGGTTACGCGCGGTGCTGCTGGGCGGCGATATCCTTGATACGCGCGCCATACCGGTGGCGCTGGCGGAGCAGCTCGCCGCAACGCCGACGCCTGAGGGCCGCATCTACCAGACGGTGCTGCAAAGCTGTCGTGAGCAGCGCGCGCTGATCCTTGAAAAATTTCCAAAGCTTAACCGCTTCCTGACCGGTTACGATTTACGCCACGTCTTCAGTGATGACATGCAGCAGGTCGATCTCACGCGGCTGTTGTGCGGTGCCGAGGGCACGCTGGCGTTTATTACGGAAGCGCGTCTTGATATCACGCCAATCCCCAAAGTCCGTCGTCTGGTTAACGTTAAATATGATTCTTTCGACTCCGCGCTGCGCAACGCTTCATTTATGGTAAAAGCGCAGGCGCTGTCAGTGGAGACGGTGGATTCAAAAGTACTGAATCTGGCGCGGGAAGATATTGTCTGGCACTCCGTTAAAGAACTGATCACCGATATCCCGGATAAAACGATGCTGGGACTGAATATCGTGGAGTTTGCCGGCGATGATGGCGCACTTATCGAACAGCAAATCGCCCGTCTCTGCGACCGGCTGGATACGCTGATGACTGAGCGGCAGGGTGGCGTCATAGGTTATCAGATCTGTAATGAACTGGCTGAGGTCGAGCGTATTTACGCGATGCGTAAGAAGGCGGTTGGCCTGCTGGGCAATGCAAAGGGGCGCGCCAAGCCGATTCCGTTTGTGGAAGATACGGCGGTGCCGCCGGAGCAGCTGGCCGATTATATTGGTGAGTTTCGCGCGCTGCTGGATAGCCACGGCCTGAGCTACGGTATGTTTGGCCATGTTGATGCGGGCGTGCTGCACGTGCGTCCGGCACTGGATATGTGCGATCCGCAGCAGGTGCTGCTGATGAAGCAGATTTCAGATGAAGTGGTCGCGCTGACGGCCCGTTACGGCGGGTTACTGTGGGGGGAGCATGGCAAAGGTTTCCGCGCGCAGTATAGTCCGGCCTTTTTCGGTGAAACGCTGTTTACCGAGCTGCGTCGTATCAAACGCGCGTTCGATCCCGATAACCGGCTAAATCCGGGTAAAATCTGCACGCCGCTGGAGAGCGATGCGCCGATGATGCAGGTGAATGGCGCGATGCGCGGCGATCTGGATCGTCAGATCCCGCTGACGGTACGCACCAGCTGGCGCGGCGCGATGGAGTGCAACGGCAACGGCCTCTGCTTCAATTTTGATGTGCGCAGCCCGATGTGCCCGTCGATGAAAATCACCCGCAATCGTATTCACTCGCCGAAAGGACGCGCGACGCTGACGCGTGAATGGCTGCGCCTGCTGTCGGAGCAGGGCGTTGATCCTGACCAGCTTGAGCAGGCGCTGCCGCAGCAGGGAGCCAGCCTGCGTATGCTGATCCAGCGTACACGTAACAGCTGGCACGCTAACCGCGGAGAGTACGATTTTTCCCATGAGGTAAAAGAGGCGATGTCGGGCTGTCTGGCCTGTAAAGCCTGTTCGACCCAGTGCCCGATTAAAATCGATGTGCCCGATTTCCGCGCGCGCTTTTTACAACTTTACCATACGCGCTATCTGCGACCGGTCAGCGATCACCTGGTGGCCAGCGTAGAGAGCTATGCGCCGCTGATGGCGAAAGCGCCAAAGGTGTTCAATTTCTTCCTGCAGCAGCCGTGGATGCGCGAATTCAGCAAAACGCATATCGGTATGGTGGATTTGCCTCAGCTCTCCGCACCTAACCTTAAACAGCGTCTGAGCGGGCATCCGGCAATGAACCTGACGCTGGAGCAGCTGGAAGCGATGGATAGCGCAGCGCGGCAGCAGTGCGTGCTGGTGGTGCAGGACCCGTTTACCAGCTACTACGAAGCGCAGCTGGTGACCGACTTTATTTCACTGATTGAAAAGCTGGGTTACCGTCCGGTGCTGCTGCCTTTCTCTCCCAACGGCAAAGCGCAGCATGTTAAGGGGTTTCTGCAGCGTTTCGCCCGTACCGCAGCGAAAACTGCTGAACTGCTCAATCGGGTGGCAAAACTGGGGATCCCGATGGTCGGGGTCGACCCGGCCACTGTGCTCTGCTATCGCGATGAGTATCAGCAGGTACTGAAAAGCAAGCGCGGTGATTTCAGCGTGCTGCTGGTGCATGAGTGGCTGCAGCAGGCGCTGGCTGATGGCGTAAATCAGCCGGTCAGCGGCGAGCCCTGGTATCTGTTTGCGCACTGTACGGAAGTGACCGCGCTGCCCGCTACGCCGGATCAATGGCAGAAGATATTTGCCCGCTTCGGTGCCCGGCTGGAAAATATCAATACCGGCTGCTGCGGCATGGCGGGGACGTATGGCCACGAGGCGCAGCATCTGGAGAACTCGCTCGGCATCTATGCGCTCTCCTGGCATCCGCAGCTGCAGCGGCTGCCGCGCCAGCGCTGTCTGGCGACCGGCTTTTCCTGTCGCAGCCAGGTAAAACGTGCCGAAGGCAACGGCATGCGTCATCCTTTACAGGCGCTGCTGGAATTGATGTAAACAAAATGTAGGAGCCGTCACAAAGCTGGATTAGAATATCCAGCCAGCGTGGCGGACAAAATCACGCTGCAGGCCCGTTATCTGGTCCCAGTCGCCGCTTTGTGCAAGCTTTTGGCATAAATGCGTCAGCGACTGGCGGGCGAACTGATACGCCTGCAGGCGAAACAGCCGGTCACGGTCATCGTTGCCCATCTCCTGAATCAGGCGATGGTGCAGCTTGCCTAAGGCGTGCAGATAGCTGCGATCGTCGCCGTTGATATCGCAGATTTCCGCCATATCCAGGCAGGTATCGTTAAACCGGCGCAGCTGCTCCAGTGAGCACTCTGGCCGGTTGAGTCTGGCTTCGGCCAGATAAAAATCTACGGTGATGTCGCGCACGGCAAATCGGTAGTCGCTGATTTTGTGTTGTAACCAGGCTGAAACGGTACGTGTCATAGCGCCGCCTAAATAGTTAATGATAATCATTATCATATTAAACTGCGTCAGGAATGCAATTCCCGCTAAAGAAATATATTGATGTCTGTAACCTGTTACTAAAATCGGCAATAACAATCTCTTTACATTCGGTAAAGGCGTAACCTGTATACAGGTTAATTGCTTTAGGGCCGGTTTTTATAAAATGTTACGATATCAATAGGTTGTAATATTTGTCCCGAATAAAAACTGTCTGTTACAGGCCGTACTAAAGGGACTATGCTTAATAATTAAGCAGAAAAAACAGCACGAGATGATTATCCCTGCAAAACAAGAGGTTGAAGTGATAGGCGATATCACTACCATAGGGGGATAGCCTGAGAAGGTCCAGACTTGCGAGGTACAACGATGTCATCAGTAAACGCCGCGTCCTTTTCGCCTGACGATTTTGTCTGGAAAGGACTTACGCTGACCGAGTCGGCAGCGAAACAGATCCTGACTCTGGTTGAACAGGACCCGGAAGTAAAGGGTCTGAAACTGAGCGTGAAACAATCTGGCTGTGCCGGTTTTGGTTATGTCATGGATCTGGTAAAAAAGCCAGCCGATGACGATCTGCAGTTTGAGCAGTTTGGCGCAAAACTCTTTGTGCCGCTTCAGGCAATGCCGTTTGTCGACGGCACCGAGCTGGACTACGTCCGTGAAGGCCTGAACCAGATCTTTAAATTCAATAACCCTAAAGCTCAGCACGCCTGCGGGTGCGGTGAAAGCTTTGGCGTCGAGTAAGTGAAATATGTCACGACATAGCGAAGCATCTGATGATGTACAGACCTGGGAAGGCAAGCTCAACTACAAAGAGGGCTTCTTTACCCGGTTACAAACCGACGAACTGGCACACGGCATTAATGAAGATGTCGTGCGTGCGATCTCGGCTAAACGTAACGAACCCGAATGGATGCTTGAGTTCCGGCTCAAGGCTTTCCGTGCCTGGCTTGAAATGGAAGAGCCGCACTGGTTAAAAGCGCACTATGACAAGCTCGACTATCAGGATTACAGCTACTTTTCTGCGCCATCATGCGGGAACTGTGACGACAGCTGCGCATCTGAGCCGGGTGCAACCCAGGCGTCGGGCAGCGTGGCCTCCAGTGACTACCTGACTCAGGAAGTGGAAGACGCGTTTAATCAGCTGGGTGTTCCGGTACGTGAAGGTAAAGAGGTCGCTGTCGATGCGATTTTCGATTCCGTGTCGGTCTCAACCACCTACCGTGACAAGCTGGCCAAACAGGGCATTATCTTCTGCTCATTTGGTGAAGCGATCCATGACCATCCGGAACTGGTACAGAAGTATCTGGGTACCGTCGTGCCACACAACGATAACTTCTTTGCTGCGCTTAACTCAGCGGTAGCCTCCGATGGCACCTTTGTTTATATCCCGAAAGGGGTACGCTGCCCGATGGAGCTGTCGACCTATTTCCGCATCAACGCGGCGAAAACAGGTCAGTTTGAGCGCACCATTCTGATTGCAGATGAAGACAGCTATGTCAGCTATATCGAGGGCTGCTCGGCGCCGGTACGTGACACTTATCAGCTGCACGCAGCGGTCGTTGAAGTCATCATCCATAAAAATGCTGAAGTGAAATATTCCACGGTACAGAACTGGTTCCCTGGCGGTGAAGGTGAGGGCGGTATCCTCAACTTCGTTACCAAGCGCGCCCTGTGCGAAGGCGATCACAGCAAGATGTCCTGGACGCAGTCTGAGACCGGCTCTGCGATTACCTGGAAATATCCAAGCTGTATCCTGCGCGGTGACTACTCCGTAGGTGAGTTCTACTCGGTTGCCCTGACCAGCGGTCGCCAGCAGGCGGATACCGGTACTAAGATGATCCATATCGGTAAAAACACCAAATCGACCATTATCTCTAAAGGGATATCGGCGGGTAAAAGCCAGAATACCTACCGCGGTCTGGTGAAAATCATGCCGACGGCAACCAATGCGCGTAACTTTACGCAGTGTGACTCGATGCTGATTGGTCCCGATTGCGGTGCGCATACTTTCCCGTATGTAGAAACGCGCAACAACACAGCGCAGCTTGAGCATGAAGCCACTACGTCACGTATTGGCGAAGATCAGATGTTCTACTGCCTGCAGCGCGGCATCAGCGAAGAAGATGCGATCTCTATGATCGTCAACGGCTTCTGTAAAGATGTTTTCTCCGAGCTGCCACTGGAATTTGCCGTGGAAGCACAAAAACTGTTAGCGATCAGCCTTGAGCACAGTGTCGGCTGATGCCACACGCGTTGCCGGAAGCAATGTGAAGGAATAAGTATGTTAAGTATTAAAGATTTACAGGTTAGCGTTGAAGATAAAGAGATTTTGCGCGGTCTGAACCTGGAAGTTAAACCAGGTGAAGTCCACGCCATTATGGGCCCGAATGGCTCAGGTAAAAGTACGCTTTCAGCAACGCTGGCGGGTCGCGAAGATTACGAGATCACCGGTGGCACCGTCACCTTTAAAGAGAAAGATCTGCTGGCGCTGGAACCTGAAGAGCGTGCCGGAGAAGGCATCTTTATGGCGTTCCAGTACCCGGTAGAGATCCCGGGTGTCAGCAACCAGTTTTTCCTGCAGACCTCTGTTAATGCAGTACGCAAATATCGCGAGCAGGAAGAGCTGGATCGCTTCGACTTCCAGGATTTTATCGAAGATAAGATCAAGCTGCTGAAAATGCCGGAAGATTTGCTGACGCGTTCAGTTAACGTCGGCTTCTCCGGTGGTGAGAAGAAGCGCAATGATATTCTGCAGATGGCGGCGCTGGAGCCGGAACTCTGCATTCTCGATGAGACCGATTCGGGTCTGGATATTGATGCCCTGAAAATCGTGTCTGAGGGCGTTAACAGCCTGCGCGACGGTAAGCGCTCTTTCATCATCGTAACGCACTATCAGCGTATCCTGGATTACATTAAGCCGGATCACGTGCACGTTCTTTATCAGGGTAAAATCGTTAAGTCTGGCGACTTTTCACTGGTGAAACAGCTGGAGGAGCAAGGCTATGGCTGGCTTACCGACGAAGAGTGATAATGCCCTGCAGCAGTGGCACCATCTGTTTGAGTCTCGCGGCGAGCAGCGCTCGCTGCAGGCGCAGCAGCACTGGCAGCAGCTGATGCGTGAAGGCTTGCCCACCCGCAAGCATGAAAACTGGAAATATACGTCGCTGGAGAGCCTGCTGGGACAGCACTTTGTGCTGCCTTCCGCGCAGAGTCTCAGCCGTGAGCAGGCGGATGCGCTGGCGCTGCCGCTGGACGCGGTACGACTGGTATTTGTTGATGGCCGCTTCCAGCCTGCGCTGAGCAGCACGGAAACCGATTTGTTTGAGATCCAGCACGTTCAGGCAGCTGAGCGTCGCGATTTACCGGCGCCGGTACAGCCGGAGATCTTCCTGCATCTGACAGAGAGCCTGGCAGAAGAGGTGACGACGATTCGTCTGGCGCGCGGCAAAGCGGCTACCCGCCCACTCTACCTGCTGCATATCACCAGCGGTCAGGCAGATGCGCTCAATACCGTGCACCATCGTCATCATGTAGAGCTGGAGCAGAGTGCGGTAGCGGAAATCGTTGAGCACTATGTCACGCTGAATGACGCGGCGCACTTTACCGGCGCGCGGATCACCTTTGCCGTAGCAGATAATGCGCAGCTGAAACATACCAAGCTCGCCTTTGAAACCAGCAGCAGCTATCACTTTGCGCATAATGACATTGTGATGGGTCAGGATGCGCGCGTCAGCAGCACCAGCTTCCTGCTGGGCGCCGGCCTGTCACGTCATAACACCAGCACGCAGCTGAATGGCGAAAACAGCGAGCTGGCAATGAACAGCCTGGTCCTGCCGGTGGGCAGCGAAATCGCAGATACCCGCAGCTATCTGGAGCACAACAAAGGCCACTGCCTGAGTCGTCAGCTGCATAAAACCATTTCGCGCGAAAAAGGCCGTGCCGTCTTCAATGGTCACATCAAAGTGGCACAGCACGCGCTGAAAACCGATGGCCAGATGACCAACAATAATCTGCTGCTGGGCCGGCTGGCGGAAGTCGATACCAAGCCACAGCTGGAGATCTACGCCGATGACGTAAAATGCAGCCATGGTGCCACCATCGGCCGCATTGATGATGAGCAGATGTTTTATCTGCGCTCGCGCGGTATCGCTGAAGAAGCGGCGCAGCAGATGATCATCCACGCTTTTGCCGCCGAACTGACCGAAACGCTGGATGATGACATTCTGCGTCAGGCGGTGCTGGCACGCATCTCACAGCGTTTCCCTGGAGTACATTCATGAGTTTCGATTCCGAACGAGTCAGAGCGGAGTTTCCGATCCTGAGTCGTGAGGTCAACGGACACCCGCTGGCCTACCTTGACAGCGCGGCCAGCGCGCAGCGTCCGCTCGCGGTAATCAACGCGGAAAGTCATTTTTACCAGCACGGCTACGCCGCCGTGCATCGCGGCATCCATTCGCTTAGCGCGCAGGCCACCAGCGATATGGAAGCGGTACGCGCGCAGGCTGCGGCCTTTCTGAATGCGGCTTCGCATGAAGAGATTATCTTTGTTAAAGGCACAACCGAAGGCATTAATCTGGTAGCCAATAGTTGGGGCGGCAGTCAGCTGCAGCCCGGTGACAATCTCATCATTACCGAGATGGAGCATCACGCTAACATTGTGCCGTGGCAGATGGTGGCACAGCGCACCGGTGCTGAGATCCGCGTCCTGCCGCTCAGCGATAGCGGTGAACTGGCTACAGAGCAGCTTGCTTCGCTTATCGACAGCCGTACCCGGCTGCTGGCGGTCACGCACGTCTCTAACGTGCTGGGCACCGTTAACCCGGTTAAGGCGCTGGTCGCTCAGGCGAAAGCAGCCGGCCTGGTCACACTGATTGATGGCGCGCAGGCGGTGATGCATCACGCCGTTGACGTGCAGGATATCGACTGTGATTTCTACGTTTTCTCCGGACATAAGATTTACGGTCCGACCGGTATCGGCGTACTCTATGCGCGTAAAGCGCTGCAGGAGCAGATGCCGCCGTGGGAAGGCGGGGGGGCCATGATTGACCAGGTCATGCTGCCGGTGGGAACCACCTGGAACAGCGCGCCGTGGCGCTTTGAAGCGGGTACGCCTAATACCGGCGGTATCATCGGTCTGGGTGCTGCACTGAATTGGGTAAGTGAACTGGGTCTTGACGCTATTCATGCACGCGAAAGCGCGCTGATGCGTTACGCGCTGGACAAACTCGCTTCAGTACCGGACATCGTGCTTTATGGTCCAGCGCAGCGCAGCGGGGTAATCGCCTTTAACCTGGGTAAACATCACGCCTTTGACGTTGGCAGCTTCCTCGATCAGTATGGTATTGCCATTCGCACCGGTCACCACTGTGCGATGCCGCTGATGCGCCACTATGCCGTACCGGCGATGTGTCGCGCCTCCTTCGCGCTCTATAATACCGAATATGAGGCAGATCGGCTGGCCGCTGGCCTGACGCGTATCCATCGCCTGCTGGGCTAAGCAGATTTCAGGAGTAACAGATGGCGAACCTGCCGGAAAAAGAGAAGCTGGTGCGCAACTTTAATCGTTGCGCTAACTGGGAAGAGAAGTACCTTTACATCATTGAGCTGGGTGCAAAATTACCAGAATCCTCTGAAAGCCTGCATCAGCCTGAGTATGTCATTTCAGGCTGTCAGAGCCAGGTCTGGATCCGCATGACGCCGCAGGCGGACGGATCGATGGCGTTTGAAGGGGATAGCGACGCAGCTATTGTTAAGGGATTGATTGCAGTAGTATTTAGCCTCTATCAGGGGCTGAAGCCGCAGGAGATCCTCGAGCTGGATGTGCGCCACTGGTTTGCGGAACTGGCGCTGACTCAGCACCTGACGCCAACGCGTTCTCAGGGGCTGGAAGCGATGATCCGCGCTATCCGGCATAACGCTCAGCAGCTCTGCTAAGGTACACTCTTCAGACCCCGGTTTAGCCGGGGTCTTTTCCATCCAGAAAGAGAAACCTGCATGAAACCTGCGTTACGTTTAGCTGGTGCACTGCTGCTGTCCTGCTTTGGACTCTCTGCACCTTCAATGGCTACTGAATATCCTCTCCCTGCCGACGACAGCCGCCTGATCGGCGAAAACGTTCTGACCACTATCTCTGATAACAAACAGCCGCTGGAGAGCGTGGCAGCGCGCTACAGCACAGGACTGCTCGGCCTGCTGGAAGCAAACCCCGGCGTTGATCCCTGGCTGCCGGCGGCAGGTACGCAGATCACCGTGCCGCTGCAGATGCTGTTGCCGGATGCGCCGCGCAAAGGGATTGTGGTTAATCTGGCTGAGCTGCGCCTCTACTACTATCCGCCGGGAGAAAACCGCGTGGTGGTCTATCCGATCGGCATTGGCCAGTTAGGCGCTGCAACGCCCGACATGGTAACGCGTATCAGCCAGAAAATTCCCAACCCGACCTGGACACCGACGCCAAATATTCGCAAGCGCTATGCGAAAGAGGGCGTGACGCTGCCGGTGACGGTTCCGGCCGGCCCTGACAATCCGATGGGGCTATTCGCCCTGCGTCTGGCGTATGGCAAGGGACACTACCTGATTCACGGCACTAACGCTGACTTTGGCATCGGCATGCGCGTCAGCTCCGGCTGTATTCGCCTGCGTCCCGCTGATATTGAAGCGCTGTTCAACAGCGTCCCGGCAGGCACGCGCGTTCAGATTGTTAATCAGCCGGTGAAGTACGCCATCGAACCAGACGGTAAACGCTATATTGAGGTTCATCAGCCGCTGTCGCGCAGTGAAAAAGATGATCCGCAGACGCAGCCGCTGGTGCGCAGCACCGCTCTGAAAGCCTTTAGCCGCAGTGCGAAAAGCGACAGTGCGCTGATTGAGGAAGCGATGACGCGCCGTTCAGGTATGCCGGTGCTGGTCAGCAGCGGCGAGCCGGTTGCCGCAGAGACGGCAGAGCAGGTTGCAGCAGAGCCGCAGGGCTGAAGTCAGCCGGTCAGACAGCGCCACCGGGCGCTGGAATCAGCACAAAAAAAATGGTGCCACCAGGGCACCATTTTTCAAACCAGAACTCTTACTTACGGTAAGAGTGAGCCTGGTTGTCCAGACGCTGGTTAGCGCGAGCTGCGTCATCTTTAGCAGCCTGAACGTCAGAACGCACTGCGTTCACGTCGTTGCTCAGCTGGTCAACTTTAGCGTTCAGAGTCTGAACGTCTGAAGACAGCTGGTCGATTTTAGCGTTGCTTGAGCAACCAGCCAGCAGAGTTGAACCCAGGATTACCGCGCCCAGTACCAGTTTAGTACGTTTCATTTTATACCCTCTAGATTAAGTTAATCTCCATGTAGCGTTACAAGTATTGCACAAAGCTTTTTAAGTTGAGAATAAATTTTTGATGAGAACATGCTTAAATTTGATCGTTCGCTCAAAGAAGCAGCATCTGGCAGAATATGATGAAAATATTTAGCGAAAACAGAGGGATTTAATCGGATTAACCTTAATTCCACAACATATTGAATAGTTATTTTCGATTTGAATTTTTCTGATTATAGATTAGCGATGGAATAAAAAAAGCGCCGGTTAAGGCGCTTGTTTAAATAAAGTGTGACGTTAAATCAAATCACGTGCACGGAAGCGGTGTTAGTAGTTCCGCTTGGCACCAGGGCACCTGAAACCATCACGACCACATCACCTTTCTGCGCGTAGCCGCTTTCCAGCGCCAGCTCTTTACCAATGCGATAGAAATCATCGGTTGATTCAATGCGGGCAACCAGGCGAGTCTCGATACCTTTGCTCAGGATCAGCTGACGGGCAGTGGTCTGGTTGGTCGTCAGGGCGAGAATGGTTGCATCCGGGAAGTACTTACGTACTGATTTTGCTGATTTACCGCCCTCGGTGGCTACAACAATCAGTGGTGCTTCCAGTTTCTCTGCGGTCTCAACGGCACCACGGCAGACAGCTTCCGTAATACGCAGCTTGCGGGAATCTTTCAGCTCGTCGATGCGTGACTTCATCACGCGATCGGTACGCTCACAGATGGTGGCCATGATCGTGACCGACTCCAGCGGATAGCGGCCTTTGGCGCTCTCACCAGACAGCATCACGGCGTCAGTACCGTCAAGAATGGCGTTAGCCACGTCGCCCGCTTCAGCACGAGTAGGGCGCGGGTTTTTGATCATGGAGTCGAGCATCTGCGTAGCAGTGATGACCACTTTGCGGGCTTTGTTGCACTTTTTGATCATCATCTTCTGCGCGAAGATAACCTCTTCAACCGGGATCTCTACGCCCAGATCGCCACGCGCAACCATGATGCCGTCAGACGCTTCGAGAATTTCATCGAAGTTGTTAAGGCCTTCCTGGTTTTCGATTTTAGAGATGATCTGAATATTTTCGCCGCCATGCGCTTTCAGATGCTCGCGGATCTCCAGCACGTCAGAGCGTTTACGAATAAACGACGCGGCGACAAAGTCCACTCCCTGCTCGCAGCCAAAAATCAGATCGCGCTTATCTTTTTCTGCCAGTGCAGGCAGCTGGATAGAGACGCCAGGCAGGTTAACGCCTTTGTTTTCGCCGAGGTCGCCGTTATTCAGCACTTCACACACTACGCTGTTTTCCGTGACTTCAGTAACGGTCATGCCAATCAGGCCATCGTCGACCAGAACCGTGTTGCCAATTTTCAGATCTTCAGTAAAACCGGCATAGGTAACAGCGACGCGTTCATGATTACCAATCACAGACTGATCGGTGGTAAAGGTAAAGGTCTGGCCCGCCTTGAGTGAAACGTCGTTGCCACCCTCCAGCTTCATGGTGCGGATTTCCGGTCCTTTGGTGTCCAGCAGAATCGCGGCCTGATGCCCCGTTTTTTCCATGACGGCACGCATATTTGCGATGCGCTGACCATGTTCGGCGTAATCACCGTGCGAGAAGTTGAGACGCATAACGTTCATGCCTGCTTCCAGCAGCTGGGTCAGCATCTCTTCTGATTCGGTTTTCGGCCCGATAGTACAAACAATCTTGGTCTTTTTCATGTCAGATATCTGTATGTTGTGATGGATGATAAAGGTCGGTATCCGATGCGCGGAGCACCGAAGTGAAAATGTGACGATTGTGGCTACGGATAATACAGAAGTAAGAATAGGTGACAGGAACTGAGCGTGCAGGGAAGTTATGCGTTGCAGAAGCAGGCCGGCAGGGCGGCGTTGCGCAAATCAGAGACATTGATGGCATAGGCACGTCAGCGCTGAAACCTTTCAGGTGAAACAACGAGCCATAGTATAATCGCTAAGTATCCGAAAACCAATATAAAAGCAGCAGGGGATATCGACCTGAATCAAGGAAAGCGACGTTGCCCAAGAAGAGGATACAGCGAAGTGGTGCGCTCTAATGGACTCGAACCATCGACCCCCACCATGTCAAGGTGGTGCTCTAACCAACTGAGCTAAGAGCGCGCAATACAGCAAACTGGTGCGTCCGAGTGGACTCGAACCACCGACCCCCACCATGTCAAGGTGGTGCTCTAACCAACTGAGCTACGGACGCACTTGGTGCGCTCTAATGGACTCGAACCATCGACCCCCACCATGTCAAGGTGGTGCTCTAACCAACTGAGCTAAGAGCGCAACACGCTGTCAGGGCGACAGCGGGGACGAATATTAACGGTACGCCGGAAACCTGGCAAGGGAAAAAAACAGAAAATCGGGACGACTGACCAGCATCTGTGCGAAGCGTCGCTTTTTTCAGCATTGCGGGCCAGATAAACGCCCGCTCAGCCACTTAGCGCGCCGCCCGCGCCAGGATAACCTCTGCAGGCAGACGCTGCATACGGCGAATACGCCAGATCATCATCGCGGCGGCAGAGGTCAGGCCCACAATAAACCCGCACCAGAATCCGGCCGGACCCAGCGCCGGAACAATCCAGTCAGTCAGCGCCAGGATATAGCCTGCCGGCAGTCCCAATACCCAGTAAGCGATCAGCGTAATGAAAAAGATCGAGCGGGTATCTTTATAACCGCGCAGGATCCCGCTGCCGATAACCTGAATCGAATCGGAGAACTGATAGATCGCAGCCAGCAGCATCAGCTGGGCAGCCAGCGTAATGACCGCAGGGTTCGCCGTATAGAGCGCGGCGATATCGTGACGGAACGTGACGGTAAACAGGGCAGTGCAGGCCGCCATGGCGATGCCCACGCCCTGACCGGTCCAGGCGGCGGTGCGTGCACCTTCCGCCGAGCCTTCACCCAGCCGGTAACCCACGCGAATCGTGGTGGCTACCCCCAGCGACAGTGGCAGGACAAACATCAGTGAGCTGAAGTTGAGCGCGATCTGGTGTCCTGCGACATTCACAATGCCCAGTGGTGAAACCAGCAGCGCCACTACGGCAAACAGCGTAACTTCAAAGAACAGCGCCAGCGCTACCGGTAACCCCAGCGAAAAGAGCCGCGTGAGAATAGCGCGCGAGGGCGCTGACCAGCGTGAGGCCATGCGAATATCGCGCATCGCCGGCATACGCCGGAGCCAGAAGCGCATAACCAGAAACATCACCCAGTAGACGGAGGCGGTTGCCACGCCGCACCCCACGCCGCCGAGACGCGGCATACCAAAGTGGCCATAAATGAAGATGTAGTTCAGCGGAATGTTGGTCAGCAGTCCGAGAAAGCCCAGCAGCATGGCGGGTTTGGTTTTAGACAGACCGTCGCACTGGTTACGCGCCACCTGGAAAAAAAGATAGCCCGGTGCGCCCCAGAGCAGCGCATGCAGGTAACCTTCCGCTTTAATGGCCAGATCGGCGTCAATGTCATGCATTGCGCGGATAAGATAGCCCGCGTTCCATAACACAACCATAATGACAAGCGAAACGACCAGTGCCAGCCAGTACCCCTGGCGCACCTGCTCGGCAATGCGTTCACGTCGTCCGGACCCGTTGAGTTGCGCAACGGCTGGCGTCAGTGCCAGTAGCAGACCGTGACCAAAAAGAATGGCGGGAAGCCAGATAGAGGTGCCAACAGCAACGGCGGCCATATCCGTGGCGCTTACCGCACCGGCCATAACGGTATCTACAAATCCCATCGCAGTCTGGGCTACCTGAGCGAGGATCACCGGGATTGCGAGGGCCAGCAGCTGACGCGCTTCTGTTAAATACTTCTGCACGTATCACCTGTTTGATTAAGAGAAAGAGAGACTATTCCCGGCGAATGCGCGCTCAATGCAGCCAGAGCCCGCACGCGGAACAAATAATGATAACAAATTTATTTGCCTTTTATGCAACCATTGCGCATGCGCAAATTAAGTTGTGCTGGCAGGCTGTGATAAGCTAAGACAAACGCGTTGAGAGGATAGTTATGTTTACGGGTATTGTGCAGGGCGTGGCGGAAATTGTCGCCATTGAAGAGAAAGAGCTGTTTCGCACTCATACTGTACGTCTTGATGCAGCCCTGCTGCCAGGGCTGGAGCTGGGGGCGTCTGTAGCGCACAACGGCTGCTGCCTGACCGTAACGGCCATCGAAGAGGATCGGGTCAGCTTTGACCTGATTAAAGAGACGCTGCGCATTACCAATCTGGGTGCGCTGCAGGTGGGTGACAGAGTCAATATTGAGCGTGCGGCTAAATTCAGCGATGAAATTGGCGGACACCTGATGTCGGGTCATATTATGACCACCGCTGAAATCTGCAAAATTATTCAGTCGGAAAATAACCGCGAAGTCTGGTTCAGACTGCAGGATGCAGAACAGATAAAATATATTCTGCGCAAAGGCTATATCGGTATTGATGGCATCAGCCTGACGGTCGGCGATGTGACCAAAACCAAATTCTGCGTCCACCTGATCCCGGAAACGCTGGAGCGCACCACGCTGGGAAGCAAAAAGCTGGGGCATAAGGTCAATATCGAAATCGATCCGCAAACGCAGGCGATTGTGGATACCGTTGAGCGCGTTATGGCGCAGCGTGAAGCCGCCCTGATTGCCGCAGCAACAGCGCCGGCCGGACCGGCAGAATAAACTTCAGTAAAGGCGCGCAGCGCGCCTTTTTAACCTAGCGCGCAACGCGCAGCCCGCCTTCATAGCCGCGACTGAACATCACCTGCCACAGCTGAATATCCCGGGCGCGAAAGGCACCTGCACACGCATTGAGATAGTAGCTGAACATACGCTTAAAACGCTCATCATAGCGGGCAGAGAGCTGCGGCCACGCCGCCAGGAAACGCGTATGCCACGCCATAAGCGTGGTGTCATAATCGGTCCCGAAGTTGTGCCAGTCTTCCATAATAAAATAAGGCTCGCTGGCGTCCGCTATCTGTCGCACAGAGGGCAGGCAGCCGTTCGGGAAAATATATTTATCGATCCACGGATCTACCCGCATATCGGTTCTTACCGCCCCGATGGTGTGCAGCAGAAAGAGGCCGCCGGGTTTCAGGTTGCGGTTAACCACCCTGAAGTAGGTCGCATAATTTTTCGGGCCAACGTGCTCAAACATCCCGACGGAAACGATGCGGTCAAACTGCTGCTCAAGGTCGCGATAATCCTGCAGCAGTATCGTGACGTCCAGTCCGGCGCAGCGCTGCTGTGCCATCTTTTGCTGCTCCTGGGAGATAGTGACGCCATATACGCTGACACCGTAGCGGCGGGCAGCAAACTCCGCCAGCCCGCCCCAGCCGCAGCCGATATCCAGCAGAGACATGCCGGGTTCAAGCTGCAGTTTGCGGCAGATCAGATCCAGCTTGGCTTCCTGCGCCGCTTCCAGCGTTTGCGCATGAGGCCAGTAGCCGCAGGAGTACTGCATAAACGGGTCCAGCATCAGGCTGAACAGGTCATTACCCAAATCGTAGTGCGCTCTGCCGACCTGCCAGGCGCGCTTTTTTGATTGCAGATTGGTCAGCCGGGCAGCGGCGATACGCAGCGTATCCTTAAAGTGGTGCGGCAGCTGATGATCGAGATGATGTCTGAGCGCGCGATGAAAAAACATATCCAGTCGTTCACACGTCCACCACCCATCCATGTAACTTTCGCCCAGACCCAGTGAGCCTTCCTGCATCACGCGCTTAAAAAAGTCAGCATGATGAACCTGAATATCCCACGGTCGTGAACCATTAACGCGAATATCTGCCTGTTCAAGTAACTCCCGGGCAATACGAAACCACGGATTCTCTTCGGGAGTGACTGCTTCTGCACATGATGAACTCATAGCTTCTCCATCACCTTGTAAATATGACCTGGGAAACAGAAGGATCTGCATCAGGTCTGTGAAAGAACGCAGGGTGGTGCCGTGCGCAGCTAAACCACATTAACAGAGGTATGAATAGTCCGGACTCACGCAATGCGCAGCGGCCTGGCCGCACGCAGATGCTGTCCCGGAAAGACCGGGAGCGCTGTTATTGTTATGAATGTCAGAAGAGATAGCGACCCGCGGCGCGAATGCGGGCGGATCGCTCTCTGGCAAAATAGCACCAGACCGGCTTATGCGTTGTCTTCGCAGGGATGGGCGATATCGGCTGATTTAGCCGTTGCGCGCTGCCAGACGAAGCCCATCCAGGCGAGCACCACCGTACTTACCATTACCAGCGTAGTGTGATAAAGCGCCTGCTGCAAACCAGCCGAGACAATCAGGCTGGCAAGGAAGCATAAGCCAAGCTGCAGCAGATTCTGTAAACCTGCAGCTTTACCGCTGGCGTGCGGGAACGGCGCCAGCGCGCTGGCAACCACAATCGGATAGATAGCGCCGTTTGCCAGCGCCATACCGCAGAAAGGCAGCAGCAGGCCAAAAAGCGACGGCGCGGGAAGCAGCGCAACGGCAAAGAGGCTCATAATGCTCAGACTGTAAATCAGCAGCAGCCAGGGCAGCAGCTGCGCGCCCTGAAAGCGATTAAGCAGCGCACGACAGCCAAAACCGCCAATAAGGAAGGCAATCGTCTGCGGCACATAGCTGAGCCCGATATCGGCCGGGGTTAAGCCCGCGGCCGCCAGAATAAAGGGTGAACCCGTCAGCCAGGCAAAGAAGCTGGCAGAGCAGGCGGAGTAAATCAGCACGTTGCCGCTGTAGGCGCGGGTAGCGAGCAGCGTCAGCCAGCCAGGCTGATCGCCGCGCGCCGCCTGAGAGATACGCGGCGAGCGAAGTCTGAGGGTACCTGCCAGCAGCACCAGGGTAATCAGCGTCAGCACCAGGAAAATAGTGCGCCAGTGAAAATGACTCATCAGCCAGGCACCCAGCAGCGGAGCCAGAGCAGGAGAGAGCGCCACCAGCGGCATGATAGTGGCAAACACTTTATTGGCCTGCGCTTTAGGGTAGCGATCGATAACCAGCGCCTGCCAGCTCACGGCGGCGGCACAGACGCCCACAGCCTGAATAAAGCGCAGCGCCAGCATCAGCCAGACGTTGTCGGCCCATAGCATGGCCAGACAGCTCAGGGCAAAGATTGAGAGGCCCGCCAGTAAAACCGGTTTGCGGCCAATGCGGTCAGAGAGAAGTCCCCAGCCCACCTGCGCACAGGCAAAGCCCGCCAGAAACAGGCTCAGGCTGGCGCTGATAACACCCGGAGCGGTGGCAAAATCACGCTGCATGTCGCTGAATGCGGGCAGATACATATCCGTGGCGAGAAAGCCGAGCATGCTCAGCAGCGCCAGATAGGGCAGAAATCCTTTAGATGACATCACTATTTTTCTCATTCGGCAGGGAAACGCGAAGGAGTGTAAAAGGGTGCAGTCAGCTTTGTGAAACGCTAATATTTGCAGAGTGCTGTTAAATTTTTTGAAGGCAAAAATATGTGGTCTGAATATGCACTTGAGGTGGCGGATGCCGTCGCCCGCACCGGCAGTTTCAGCGCGGCAGCGCAGGAGCTGCACCGCGTGCCTTCTGCTATCAGCTATACCATCAGGCAGCTGGAGAGCTGGCTTGCCGTGGAGCTGTTTGAACGCCAGCATCGGGAGGTGGTCCTGACGCCGGCCGGCGAGCATTTTGTGCGAGAAGGCCGCTCTGTTATCAAAAAAATGCTGGCAACGCGACGCCAGTGTCAGCAGCTGGCCAACGGCTGGCGCGGCCAGCTCACTATTGCCGTTGATTGTATCGTCAAGCCGCAGCGCACGCGCCAGCTGGTGAAAGATTTCTATCGCCACTTTCCCGATATGGAGCTGATCATCAGCTATGAAGTGTTTAACGGCGTATGGGATGCGCTGGCCGATGGCCGGGTTGACGTAGCCATCGGCGCCACGCAGGCGATCCCGGTTGGCGGACGCTTTGCTTTTCAGGATATGGGCGCCCTTAACTGGCGCTGCGTGGTCAGTCCGGATCATCCACTGGCGCAGAGCGCGCATCCTGACGAAGAGGCGCTGCGCGCCTGGCCGTCGCTGGTGCTGGAAGATACGTCGCGCGCGCTGCCGCGCCGTATGACCTGGACGCTGGATAATCAGCGCCGGCTGGTGGTGCCGGAGTGGGAAACCGGAATCGACTGCCTGCAGGCTGGCCTGTGCGTGGGGATGATCCCGGGACATCTGGCGCGGCCGCTACTGGATAGCGGCGCGCTAGTGGAGCTGATATTACCGCAGCCCTTTCCGGAGAGTCCCTGCTGCGTCAGCTGGGCCGAGCAGCGGGCGTCGCCAGCGCTGACCTGGCTGCTGGAATACCTGGGGGATGCTGAGACGCTAAACCATGAGTGGCTCAGCGAGCGCCGCGCTTAGCGGCGATAGTCGCGAAACGGACCATCCCCGACGGAGCGACGCTCAATCAGACTGGGCTGAACTTCAATTGTTTGCGGCTCTTCACGTTTACTGGTAATGCGGTCCAGCAGCATCTCCAGCGCTTTCTCACCCAGCTGAGCTTTGGGCTGATGCACCGTCGTCAGCGCCGGCGTAAAGTAGCGGGCGTTGCGCACATTATCATAGCCGATCACCGAAATATCCTGCGGTACGCGCAGGCCCATCTCATCAGCAGCGCAGATGGCGCCCATTGCCATAATATCGCCGCCGCAGAACACAGCGGTAGGCCGCTGCTTCTGGCTCAGGATCTGCTGCATCGCCTGATAACCCGACTCCGGCTCAAAATCGCCCTGTACGATCCACTCCGCACGCACCGCGATCCCCGCTTCCTGCATCGCCTGCAGGAAGCCGGCGTGCCGTCCGCCGCCGGTATTGCGCTCCAGCTGGCCCGGAATAGCGCCAATATCGCGATGACCCCGCTCGATCAGGTAACGGCCGGCCAGATAGCCGCCCTGAAAGGCGTTATCCTGCACGGTATCGGTAAAATCACCGCGGGAAGCGCCCCAGTCCATGACCACCATCGGAATATTGCGATTCTCTTCCAGCATCTGAAGCAGATCGTCCGGATACTCAGAGCACATCACCAGCAGGCCATCTACCCGCTTTTGCGCCATCATCGACAGATAGGCGCGCTGTTTTTGCAGGTCATTGTGCGCATTGCCCAGAATCAGCGTATAGCCCTGAGCGAAGCAGTGGTTTTCAATCGCTTCAATGATTTCAGCAAAGTAGGGGGCTTCGCTGGATGTCGCCAGCAGACCCAATGTTTTCGTGTGATTAACTTTCAGGCTGCGCGCCACGGCGCTGGGAGAGTAGTGCAGCGCTTTAATCGCCTCCCACACGGCATTACGCGTCTCTTCAGCGACAAAGCGCGTTTTATTGATGACGTGCGAAACCGTGGTCGTTGATACGCCAGCGCGTTTTGCCACATCTTTAATTGTTGCCATGAAAATGGACCTCTTAAACCTATCGCAACTTTATGATAAGTATAGTGTTAAACGTTTGCGTCTGCGCAGGGTTTTCTGCCCGGTTTCAGCATAAAAATGGCTGATTTAAGGCGAGTAATTAACCGTAACAGATAATGACAGCAGCGTGCGCAAAAGGTGTTGCGCAACGAAAGGCGGCGATTCTAGCAAGGTGAGGGGCATAAAACGAGATTTTTACCTGAGGTCAGGCGAAAATATTTAGATTACGGCAGCCGGTATGTGTTCAGGCCAAAACGCGCGCGGCGTGTTGCGCAACTGCTAACGAATGGTTTTAGGTGTCATCATGCGGCGTGCGCCAACATAGTGCTTCTGCCAGTAATCTTCACCCAGCGCGCTGATCTGAATATCCTTGCCGGTACGTGGTGACTGAATAAATTTGCCGTTACCCAGATAAACGCCAACATGATCGGCTGTACCGCGATTATTGATGCGGAAAAACACCAGATCCCCTTTCTCCAGCATTTCGCGCTTGATAGGAGCGGCATCGCGCAGATGATACATTTCGTTGGCCGTGCGCGGCAGTTTGAAACGGACCAGATCTTTGTAGGCGTACCAGACCAGGCCACTGCAATCGAATCCGGTAAGCGGAGAGGTGCCACCCCACTGATAAGGTTTGCCCAGCTGGCCCATAAGTTTAGTCATGGCGGTTTCACGCGCCTTCTGGTAGCGCAGACGGTGGGATTTGCTGAGCCTGATACCGGTCAGCGCATCGGTACTCTCTTCCGCGGCCGCTATTTTCCGGCTGGTACGCTGATGACCATATTTTTTGCTGGCGGAGAGGGCGGGCGCTTTTTTACGGGCGGTACGGGAAGTCGCAGGCGGTTCTGCGTGCAGGCTTTTTTTCGATTTAACTTTTTGTACGGGCGTGACGCGTGTTTTTTTAGCCGAGGTTTTAACCGGACGTCGTTTGCGGCGCTCATCGTCGCGCGCACTCTTTTTCTCCGCTTTCTGCAGGCTGGCGTTAACCGGCTTGTGCGGTGAAGCAGCGGCCACGTTAAAAAACAGCTGAGCAAAAGCCAGTATGAAAAGCGTAATCAGTAAACGCATAGTCCGGTTACAGGTTCGGCAGGCTGCAGAAGCAGACCGCGGCAATATTAGAAAATTCTGATCAGCGATCAGCGCCGGATTGATTCTAATCCACTTTTTTTACAAAAGGTAAGGTCTTTTTTATTAAATCCATCAACACAAGGGCTGTGCAGCAAAAATGAGCGGTTTCAGGCGGTTAACGCAGCATATTTATTGCTAATCGTGTATTAATACACACTTCGTCATACGCCCGTGGCGGCAAACTTAACAAACATGGCGATTCATGCCGCAGCGAGGCAAATTCCCGATTTCAGTCGCGGGATGAAGTCGCTACAATAAACAAACACGAAGTGAAGAATTAAGGAAGGCAAAAATGAGTACTGTTGAAAAAATTCAGCGCCAGATCGCAGAAAACCCGATCCTGCTGTATATGAAAGGATCGCCAAAACTGCCAAGCTGCGGCTTCTCAGCTCAGGCTGTTCAGGCGCTCTCTGCCTGTGGCGAACGCTTCGCGTATGTTGATATCCTGCAGAATCCTGATATCCGTGCTGAACTGCCAAAATACGCTAACTGGCCAACCTTCCCGCAGCTGTGGGTGGATGGGGAGCTGGTCGGCGGCTGCGACATCATCGTTGAGATGTTCCAGCGCGGTGAACTTCAGCCGCTGATTAAAGAAACCGCTGAGAAACACAAAGAAGCGGAATAAATTAAAAGGCCGGCGCTGTGCCGGCCTTTTTCATTCTCTTACTCTGCCGCGATTTCGCCTGACGCTTCGCTCTCTGCCTCAGCGTCATTTAGCGCCAGCGGCCAGCCACCTAAACGTTTCCAGCGGTTTACCAGCTCGCAAAACAGCATTGCCGTCTGTTCTGTATCATAAAGCGCCGAGTGCGCCTGCGTGCTGTCAAAATCGATACCTGCCGCCTTGCACGCTTTTGCCAGCACCGTCTGTCCCAGCACCAGCCCGCTCAGCGCCGCCGTATCAAAGGTGGCAAACGGATGAAAGGGGTTGCGTTTCAGGCTGGCGCGCTCAGCCGCCGCCGTAACGAAGCTGTGATCAAAGTTGGCATTATGCGCCACAATAATCGCCCGGTTGCAGCCGCTCTCTTTAAGCCCTTTGCGCACCTGTTTAAAGATGGCGTGCAGCGCTTCATATTCGCTCACTGCGCCGCGCAGCGGGTTCGCAGGATCGATACCGGTAAACGCCAGCGCTTCAGGATGAAGAAGGGCACCTGCAAAGGGTTCAATGTGAAAATGCTGGGTTTCGTCACGCTGCAGCCAGCCATCCTCATCCATTTTCAGGGTCGTGGCGGCAATCTCCAGCAGCGCATCAGTCTGCGCATTAAAACCGGCGGTTTCGACATCGATAACTACCGGATAAAAGCCGCGAAAGCGTTGGTTAAGGGCGTTCTGGGCGTTCGATTCAGACATCAGGATCTCATAGCAGTGAAAAGGGCAGCGCGCATTATGGCAAAAAAGGCGGGAGGGTGCAGCAGATGAGAAAAACCAGCCCGCAAATTTGCGGGCTGGCGTCAGGCATCAGTTACCAAGGCCATTACCGGCATGCTTGTTTTCAATCAGCTCAATTTTATAGCCATCGGGATCTTCAACAAACGCAATAATCGTGCTGCCACCTTTAACCGGGCCCGCCTCACGGGTTACGTTGCCGCCCGCGCTACGGATGCGCTCGCAGGTTGCGGCGACATCGTCTACGCCCAGCGCGATGTGACCATAGGCGTTCCCAAGGTCATATTTTTCCGTACCCCAGTTATAGGTCAGCTCAATGACCGCACCTTCGCTCTCTTCGGTGTAGCCAACAAATGCCAGAGTATATTTATATTCTGCATTTTCACTCTGACGCAGCACGCGCATACCCAGCACGCGGGTATAGAAGTCAATTGAGCGTTGCAGATCGCCAACGCGTAACATGGTGTGAAGTAAACGCATAACATCCTCTTTTTTAACATGGTCAGATTTTGACGCAGAAACAGTACAAGTATAGCGGGTGACGGGGCTGCCGCATCGTTATGCGGCAGCTACCGGTTATAGCGTCGGGTAGTCGATGTAACCTTCCGCACCGCCGCCGTAGAAACTCTCCGGGCGCTGCGGGTTAAGCGGAGCATCCTGCTGCAGGCGGGCAACCAGGTCCGGGTTGGCAATAAAGTCGCGGCCAAACGCCACGGCATCAATCAGGCCGCGCGCGATCAAATCATCCGCTTTTTCCACGCTGTAGGCGCCGGCACCGATGATCACACCGGGGAAAGCCGCGCGGACTTTTTCGCGGAACGCATCAGTGTAAGGTTGGCCACCCGCCCAGTCTGGCTCAGAAAGGTGCAGATAGGCCAGGCCGCGTTTGCCCAGTTCACTGATATACCAGAGCGCAGCTTCCTCTTCGTCCGGGCCATTTTCCAGGTTCTGGAACGCCCCGACAGGTGAAACGCGGATCCCGACGCGATCGGCAGACCAGTTGGCGATCGCTGCATCCACAACTTCCAGCGCAAAGCGGCCGCGCTTTTCAATCGAGCCGCCATACTCGTCGTCGCGCTTGTTTGAGTCAGGCGACAGGAACTGGTGCATCAGATAGCCGTGCGCTGAGTGCAGCTCAAGCAGGTCAAAGCCAGCCTCGCGGGCATTGGCTGCAGCCTGGCCGAAATCCTGCACAATCTGCTTAATTTCATCGACGGTCAGTTCGCGCGGCACGGAGGTCTCTTCGCGATACACGCTGCCGTCAGCGGCGCGCAGCGAGGTACGGGTACCGGCTGGCAGGGCAGAAGGCGCAACCGGTGCATTGCCTTCTGGCTGCACGCTGTAATGTGAAATGCGGCCGGTATGCCACAGCTGGACCGCAACGTGGCCCTGAGCAGCGTGAATGCCTTCGTTGATCATCTTCCATGCATCAATCTGCTGCTGCGTATGCAGGCCTGGTGCGCCCGCATAGCCTTTAGCCTGAAAAGAGACCTGCGTCGCTTCAGTAATAATCAGGCCCGCTCCGGCACGCTGCTGGTAGTACTCAGCCATCATCGGCGTGGGAACATCACCCGGCTCAATGCTGCGCAGCCGCGTCAGCGGTGCCATGAATACGCGGTTAGGAACGGTAACTGCACCCACTTTCAGCGGGGAAAATAGCTGTTTGCTCGCCATAGTAATTCCTCTATTAGACCGGTCGTCTATAAACATCTGTTTTAAAAATGCGGGCCGTTAAGCCACTGTTCGATAGTGCTGAGTGCCAGATTAATCGGATCTGGTTCGCGGGAAATTTTGCTCTGCAGACTGGCGCCCAGCCAGAGCAGATAGCAACGCTGCGCAAGCTGCACCGGAGTCTGATTAAATAGCAGCGGCTGTTCAGCCGCAGCCTCGGTCAGGCAGTGTGCGTAAGCGGCAATAATGGCGCTGGCGCCGCGCTGCAGCGCATCGCGCATCGGCTCTGAGAGATCGCATACCTCAGCCGACAGCTTGACGCCCAGGCAGCCCATAATAAGCCCCTGCTCAGCAAACAGCTGCCGGCCTGAACGAAAATGCGCCAGCAGCCGCTGACGCGCAGGCAGGGATGGCAGCGTCAGCTGCTGATTGATCTGCTGCAGATAATTGACGAAATAGCGCTCCAGCAGCGCAACGCCAAACGCCTCTTTAGAGCGGAAATAGTAATAGAAGGACCCTTTCGGCACGGCCGCCAGCGTGAGTACTTCGTTGAGTCCCATTCCGGTAAAGCCGCGCTGCAGACAAACCTGCTCGCCGGTAGCGAGCAGGTGTTCACGGGTTTCATTACGTTGCACACTTTTATTCATGAGCAAAAGCCTAGTAGACCAGTCGGTCTAATGCAAGCGTCAGCTTTTCTGCTGGCACGATTTGATCATATCCAGCTGCGGCTGATAAACCTGCGTCCGGATGTCAAACAGGCCCAGCAGCGTATGAAACAGGTTATCCTGGGAGACCGGCTGCGTTGCGGCCTGCCGCCGCAGACAGCTTTCATCCAGATGAAACGCGCTGGCATAGCCGGGTGAGAACCACATCAGCAGCGGAATGTGCGTCTGCTGTGACGGGGCAAGCATCCAGGGCGCGCCGTGCAGGTACATACCGTGTTCGCCCAGCGACTCACCATGATCCGAAAGATAAACCAGCGCCACGTTAAAGCGGTCGCTCAGCGCTTTTAGCTTGTCGATAGTCTGGCTAAGCATGCTGTCGGTATAAAGCAGGGTATTGTCATAGGTGTTGACCAGCGCCTGCGGATCGCAATCCTGAATCTGATTACTGTCGCAGGTGGGTGTAAAACGACGAAATGCAGCCGGATAGCGCAGATAGTAGGCCGGGCCGTGGCTTCCCATCTGATGCAGCACGATCACGCTGTCGTTATGTAAACTGTCAACGTAGTTATCGAAGCGGTGCAGCAGCACGTCATCGAGGCAGAATCCGCTATGGCAGTATTGCGGTAACGACCACTGCGTCATGTCAGTGTGCGGCACGCGGTCGCAGGCGCCTTTACAGCCACCATCATTCTCGCGCCACAATACGCTGACTCCGGCGTGCGCCAGCACATCCAGTACGCCCTCCTGGTGATGTGCCAGGTCAGCATCGTAATGCTCGCGCGGCATCACCGAGAACATGCAGGGTACAGAAACCGCCGTCTCGGTACCGCAGGAGGTCGCATGCGGATAGTAAATCACCTGCTGCTTCTGCAGCTCCGGATTGGTCTGGCGCGCATAGCCGCCCAGCGAAAAGTTCTCCGCGCGTGCCGTTTCTCCCACAACCAGCACCACCAGGGTTTTTTTAGCTGCCTGCGCGATCAGCGGGCCTTTGCGGGCATCCTGCCCGATTTTAATCAGCGTCTGGCTGCCCTGCAGATAGCGCTTATCGACATAATGGCCAGCACCGCTAATCACATTGGCTGGCGTGATCATTTTTACCAGCCCTTTGTTGTTACGGATCAGCGACGCATAATCTTTGTAGAACAGGGCAGCCATCAGCAGGATCACCAGCAGCGCCCCCAGCGCTCCCGCCAGCCGCTGCAGGATGCTCCACCACCAGCGCTGACTGCGCCTGACGCGCACGAAGGCGATAAGCAGCACCGGCAGCAACCCCATCAGCAGCATCCAGACCAGCCAGCGCGGGCTTACCAGCGCACCCGCCTCTTGCACGCTGGATTCAAAGACGTTGGCCACCATATTGGTGTCGATTACCGTCCCAAAGCTGAACATAAAGTAGCTGGCTGCTGCACTGATCAGTACCAGTACGATCAGCAGTGGCTTGCGAACCCATGGCCAGGCAAACAGGCAAAACAGAAGATAAAATGCGGCCGTCAGCACGACCGGCATGCTGGCAGCAAAAAGGTAGTCGTGCAGACGGGTATAGGTGATGATTTTCCACGCCTGTTGCAGAAACAGCGCGTTCAGAATCAGCGCGAACAGCAGGGCAGCCAGCAGATTAAACCGGTTTTCGTGACACTGTAACTTAATGGCAGGTTTCATTGAGGTTCATTATCAAGTCAGAATGGACGCACAGTAGAGAAGAAATCTGAGGATAACCTTAAACGCACTTCAGATGACGTTATTGTTAAAGTTAAATAACACTTATTGATTAGATCAGAGAGCCGGGCAGGTACGCTTTCTTTTAGCACCGCAGCTTGCAGTTCACGCGGAAACTGTTATCACTATGTTATCCAGTAGCGAATCAGAGGCAGATGTGGCTGAACAACTCGAGTTTTTCCCGGTACCCAGCCCCTGTCGCGGCATCTGTCAGACCGATGCGCGCGGCTATTGTCGCGGCTGCCTGCGAAGTCGTGAAGAGCGTTTTAACTGGATGCGCTTCAGCGATGCGCAGAAGCGTGAAGTGCTAAGGCTGTGCCGGCAGCGCTATCTGCGCCTGCAGCGTCAGCAAAAACCGGATGCGGATCAGGATCCGCAGCAGCCCTCGCTGTTTTAAACGCCGCTTCTGTCCTGATTTCGTTATACTCCCTTTTTTAACATTCAATGCAGGGAGTTTTGTTATGTTACAACCACAGGCTATCTCCCCTCAGGGGCCGGCTTTCTCTCCTCTGGTGGTCGGCTACTGGCGGTTAATGGAGTGGGGGATGACACCACAGCAGCTGGTCTCATTCATTGAGTATCATCTCTCCCTCGGGCTGACCACGGTCGATCATGCGGATATCTACGGTGACTATCAGTGCGAGGCGGCGTTTGGCGCTGCGCTGCGCCTGGCGCCACAGCTGCGCGAACAGCTGCAGATTGTGACTAAGTGCGGCATCGCAACGCGGGCCAAACCTGAGCATCAGATCGGACACTACATCACCGATGCCAGCCACATTCTTCGCAGTGCGGAAAACTCGCTCACGCATTTTGCGACTGACTACCTCGACCTGCTGCTGATCCATCGTCCCGATCCGCTAATGGATGCCGATGAAGTGGCCGAAGCGTTTATGCAGCTGCACCAGAGCGGTAAAGTGCGTCATTTTGGCGTCTCAAATTTTACCCCGGCGCAGTTTTCGCTGCTGCAGTCGCGCCTGCCGTTTACGCTGGTGACCAACCAGCTGGAGATCTCGCCGCTGGAGCAGACCGCGCTGCTGGATGGCACGCTCGATCAGTGTCAGCAGGCGCGGATGCGTCCTATGGCGTGGTCCTGCCTCGGCGGCGGCCGTCTGTTCAGCGATCCACACTACCAGCCGCTGCGCGACGAGCTGAGCCAGGTTCAGCAGGAGATCGGTGCGGCCACGATTGAGCAGGTGGTCTATGCCTGGATTATGATGCTGCCATCCCGGCCACTGCCGATCATCGGCTCCGGTAAAACCGGCCGCATCGGTCAGGCGGCAGAGGCGGCTGCGCTGACGCTTAATCGCCAGCAGTGGTTCCGTATCCGTAAAGCCGCGCTCGGCTACGATGTGCCCTGAAGCGTAAAGCTTCGTCAAACTGCAGCAGCGCGGGCAAAAAGCGTCCAGACTTATCGGGTCTATCAACCGTAAGGAGACGTTATGAAAAGAACGCTTATTGCTCTTATTACGCTGGCCTGTTCGGCCGGTGCCAGCGCTGCTTCTCAGGAGGTCACGCTGCATCAGGTTTCCGCCCAGGGCGTCGGCGAGGCCGTGGGTAAAGTGACCATTACGGAAACGGACTACGGTTTGCAATTTACCCCGGCGTTATCCGGTATGAAACCGGGCATCCATGGTTTCCATGTGCATGCTAAAGGCAGCTGTGAACCTGGCGAGTCGCAGGGGAAAACCGTGGCAGCCGGCGCTGCGGGTGGCCATCTTGATCCGCAGAACAGCGGCAAACATCTCGGTCCTTATGCCGACGGGCACCTCGGCGATCTGCCGGCCCTCTATGTTACAGATGACGGCAAAGCCAGCTATCCGGTGGTTGCGCCGCGTCTGAAATCGCTCAGTGATATTAAAGGTAAGGCGCTGATGGTTCACGTGGGCGGTGATAACCATGCCGATCATCCTGAACCGCTGGGAGGCGGGGGAGCGCGTCTTGCCTGTGGCGTAATCTGATCAACCGCGGGTAGTGCAGCAAGGGCTGCCCGCTGCAATAAAATTCTGACACCGTTTAATGCTACTCAGGACGATTATTCCGCTCTATCATAGCGATACAGTCAGGGAACCACTCAGGGGCAGGAATGAAAAGCTTAGGGATAGTGCTGCTGGCACTGTTACTTGCAGGGTGCGATCGGCCCAGGGATACGCAGCTGCGTCTCGACGCCAGCCGTCAGCTGCAGCGCAATATAGATACCAGTCCGCTGCGCGCCAGCTGCGAGCATATCGCCCGCGGCCGGGAGTGGCTGACGCCGCACAGCGTGCAGCAGCTGGAAAAGCACCATTGCCAGAACGTGCTGCGTAGCGCCAGCGAAACCAATTTCCTCAATACGGCGATCTATACGCAGACTATCCCGGTGGTCTGCGGCTCAATTCAGGGGCGCAGCTTTACCGGAACCACGCTGACCCGCCGCTTTATCTACTCTTATGATGAAAAAGCGCTGGTGATCAGGCCGGAGAGCGAACAGGATAAAAGCCGGTTTGAAGATCGTAAAACGCTGGCGCAGCTGCAAACCGATTTTCAGAATCAGTGGGCAAAATATTGCCGGTAATTACTCCGGCAGCGCCTGCTGCAGCTGAGCCAGCGCACAGCGAAGCTGCCATAACATGCCTGCCAGCGTATTCGCTTCACCGCTGACCTCTGAACCGGGCCGGAATATCTGTTTATCAAGCGCCTGCAGCGTCTGCTCCAGGGCGCGATGCTGCACGCCGCGCCGGCTCATGATCGGGTGCAGATCCTGAATACTCTGGTCGCGCAGCTGCGCCAGCGCGCTATCCGCAGGCTGCCACTGGCGCAGCTGCCAGACAATATGCGAGCAGTTCAGCAGAACAACGCCCCAGCGCAGCAGCCAGAGACGGGCCTGCGCATCGCGGCTCTGCGTCAGCTGGCCGATATGGTGATAGATATGTGATTCAAAACGATATTCGCTCAGGCGTGGTCGTCTGCGCAGCTGGTCGAGAAAAGCGTAACGAATAGCGTGGATATAACGGCGGCTGCGGCGCATATCAGAACCCGGCCGCAGCAGCTGAAAGGCCATCCACGCCAGCAACACGCCGCACACCTTTGCCAGGTTGTCATTAATGAAACGCTGAAAATCCCACTCAGGCGGATTGGTGACGGCGATAAACGATCCCATGAACACAATGAACTGCCCCCACAGCGCCGCCCGTTTTTTCTGCTGTAACCTGAAGAGCTGCAGCGTCAGCAGTAGCGGAAAAAGCACGGCTAAAAACCCGCCCAGCGCATTGATCTGCACCATCAATCCATACTGAAACAGAAAACTGAACAGCGACAGCCAGAGCAGAGTACGCAGCAGCAGCAGAACGCTGCCGCCGGGCGAAGGGGCTGAGGCGTAAAGTACGCTGGCGATAGCCGTCAGCGTCAGCGCTGCGGCACCCGATTCCCAGCGGGTAACAATCCAGAAAGCACAGCCCAGCATAATAACGGTAAACGTGCGCAGGGCGCTCCAGGCCGCCTCAACGCTGTCAGCTTCACGCGACAGTGCCGGAACGCGCGGTGGCTGAAAACGGACGCCGGTTTCGGGGTGCTGCAGCAGACGGATCCAGCGCTGCACGTCCAGCCAGAGGCGGCAGAAGGTATGCAGACGCGTGACAAAAGCGCGCTGACGAAAATCACCGCTGTCAGGCGGCGTCACGCGGCTCAGGATGCGCGCGATGCAATATTTATCGCACTGCGGCCGGGTAAGCTGCTCCAGCACCTGCGCTAACGCCTCCTGCACGTCGTCCGGTGCATCGGGCCAGTTGAGCAGCATACGGCGCAGGCCTGAGAGCATGCTGGTCAGCCGCAGCTGCTGGTGGAGCACATAGTTCAGCACGCTATTCTGCCGGCGGTAGCGGTAATGGCTCCAGAATGCCTGAATGCGCAGCAGATTCATGGTCAGAATTTCACTGATAACCTGCTCATGAGCAAGATGGGCTGTTTCGCCGCGCTCCTGCAGCAGCAAACGTGCGTGCTGCAGCAGACGCTGATGCATCTGCTGCAGCGAGCGCATCAGATGGCTGCCATCTGAGGTAGCGGGCAGCAGCATCAGCATTATGCCCGCACAGAGAATACCGGTGATGACTTCACAGACGCGCGCCTGGGTAATCGTCCAGAGCTCAGCCGTGTCGCTGACGTTAACGCTGCTGAACGCGATGATAGCGGCGGTGTAGCCAGCGAGGGAAAAAGCGTAAGCGACATTGTTTTGATAATGGCTGGCGATCCAGGTGCAGAGCGCCAGCCAGCTGGCCATAAAAAAAGCAAACAGCCATGGCTCATTTAGCGTGTGACCGGCAATCAGCAGCGCGGCGAGCGCGCCGGTAAGGCTGCCGGCAATCCGCCCCAGGCTTTTACTGATTGCACCCCCCAGTCCGGGAAAGCTCACGACCGCCGCCGACGTCATCGCCCAGTAGGGCTCATCCAGCTGCAGCAGATACGCCATAGTCAGGGCCAGGCACATCGCCAGGCTAATGCGCAGGGCGCTCCGCCACTCACCGCGTGTGGCTCTGATCCAGGGCAGGTTATGCCACGCCAGCCAGTGCAGTTTCATGCTCGCCTCAGTGCGCAACAGAGATGGTACAGGTGGTGCCCGCAACCAGCCGGACATTAGCGGGCAGCTGCGTCAGCCGGATACGTACCGGTACCCGCTGCGCCAGCCGCACCCAGGGAACATTGGGTTTGATATCCGGCACCAGGCCGCTGTCGGTCGCTACGCTCTGGTCGTAGATAGCGCTGCCGATGCTTTCTACTTCTCCCTGCAGCCGGGTGCCATCGCTATAGAGCGCAATTCGCGCTGCGGCACCAGGCTGGATATGGCGCAGTTTAGTCTCTTCAAAATAGCCACGACATACCATGAATGACTGTCAACCAGTGCAAACAGCGGTGTTCCCGCCGTCGCATAGTTGCCAGGACGCAGCGTCAGATTGGTTATCCAGCCATCGGTGGGAGCCGTCAGTGTGGTCTGCTGCAGATTCCAGCGCGCCTGATCCAGCGTCGCCTGCGCCGCTTTCTCCGTAGCGGCAGCCGCTTCAGCGGTTAGCTGAGCGATATCCCGATCTTCTGCTGAAATAACATTACGCGGCAGTTCTGCCCGCCGCCGCGCTTCATGCTGCGCTTTTGCCAGATCGCTCTGTGCTTTCGCCAGCTGTGCTTCAGCGCTCGCTACCGCGATTTGCCACGGTTTTGCATCAAGCTCAAGCAGCACGTCGCCTTTGTGTACGCGCTGATTGTCCCGCACCCGCAGCTGAGTAATGCGGCCGGAGATCTCAGGCGTCACATCAACCAGTTCAGCGCGCACTTTGCCGTCGCGTGTCCAGGGCGCCTGCATGTAGGTATTCCACATCCACCAGGCGGCCAGCAGCGCCAGCGCAAAAACAATCAGGGTCGAGAAATATTTCAGGGGATTAAAGGTCATGGTCGGTTATCCATATTGCACCAGCCACAGCGCGGCTGACACGCAAAGCACAAACAGTGAGAGATCCAGCAGAGTGGGGTGCCAGATATCACCGGCATAGAGCCGGTCGCGCAGCAGAGGATGGATCAGCAGCCAGAAAAAAAAGCCGAGCAGCACGGCCTTAAACAGCGGCGGAAACAGCAGTGAGGCACCAAAGACCAGATCGGTCAGGGGCGCTGCTGCAGGAAAATCAGGGGTGGGCATGTGTCATCATCCTTTGTTGACTCAGGCAATGTCATGATAAGCGTAGCGATATCCACTACGTCTGGCCTGCTATTTGTATTTTGTCCTGTAAACTCGCAAAATAGTGTAAAATCTGGCTTGATAGCTAGCAAGCTAATTATAAGGAGATGAAATGGATACGCCACTTGGAACCGACCTGTCGCGCCTGGTGCGCATCTGGCGCGCGTTAATCGATCAGCGCCTGAAGCCGCTGGAGCTGACACAAACGCACTGGGTGACTTTGCATAATATTCATCAACTTCCGCCAGAACAGTCGCAGATCCAGCTGGCTAAAGCGATCGGTATTGAGCAGCCTTCGCTGGTGCGCACGCTGGATCAGCTGGAAGAGAAGGGACTGATCACCCGCTCCACCTGCGCAAACGATCGGCGGGCGAAACGCATCAGGCTGACCAAAGAAGCCGCACCGATTATCGGGCAGGTAGAGCACGTTATTGATGCAACCCGCGACGATATCCTGGCTGGCATCAGCGCCGAAGAGATCAATCAGATGGTCACGCTGATTGCGCGGCTTGAGAAAAATATTCTCGAATTACAGCATCGCGAAAAATAAAAAACCGACGCCAGGCGTCGGTTTTTTTGCGCGTCAGAGTTAGCGCGGAGAGACTGTGACCTGGCTGCCGTTAGAGGCCAGTACCACGCGCTGGCCTGGTGAGTAGCGGCTCGCATCCTGCTTCTGCACGACCATGATGGTATTACCATCATCTTTGCGGATTTCCAGCTCAACGCCGTTAGATTTGTTAACGGCACCCTGTACGCCCTGGCCCGCAACGCCGCCCAGTACCGCACCGCCCGCCGTCGCCAGGCTGCGACCTGCACCACCACCGATGGTGTTACCCAGGAAACCACCCAGCACCGCACCGCCAATTGCACCAATGACATTGCTGTCATCGCCACCCTGAATCTTAACCGGGCGCACTGACACCAGCGTGCCGTATGACACATTTTGGACCTGCTTGGCTTCACTGGCGCTGTAAACATCGCCTGAGAGGGTGTCATTGCTGACACAGCCTGCCAGCGTTACACCAGCGAGGGCCACGGCTATGAAACGCTTAATCATCAGAAAGCTCCTTTATAAAAAAACGCCATGTTCTCATCCTGCTCTGCACAGAGTATAAGACAGAAAGCGACGCATGGATGCCATGCCGCACAATCAGTACCAGAGTCGCAGCATAGAGTATGCCTCATCAACAAAAATTCAATCCGCCGGTAAAAATATTTCTGCTCTGCTGCACTGCGCATGGCAGAGTGAAAAGCAGAAAGTTATCATCATATTAGAAAGGCGGCATCAGCAGAGTGCCGGCGCCGGCGCCCGCCGGATAACGAGGAGCTATCGTGATAAAGTCAGGACGCTATATAGGAGTGATGTCAGGCACCAGTCTGGATGGCGTGGACGTGGTGCTGGCGGCGATCGACCGTCACATGGTGGCGCAGCAGGCGAGCTACTGTCACCCGTTTCCGCCCGCACTGCGGCAGCGGGTACTGGCTATATGCCAGGGACAGCCGCTGACGCTGTCGCAGCTCGGGCAGCTGGACACCGAGCTGGGTAAGCTGTTTGCTGAAGCGGTGGTCACCCTGATGCGTCAGCAGGCGCTGGAAGCCGATGACATTGTGGCCATCGGCTGCCACGGTCAGACCGTCTGGCATGAACCCGGCAGCTTCGCCCCTAATACGCTGCAGATTGGCGATAATAACCAGATTGCCGCCGCCACCGGCGTGACCGTAGTCGGCGATTTTCGCCGGCGCGATATGGCGCTGGGCGGGCAGGGTGCGCCGCTGGTGCCTGCGTTTCATCAGGCGCTGCTCATGGACAGCAGTGAACGCCGCATGGTGCTGAATATTGGCGGCATCGCTAACCTGTCGCTGCTGATCCCGGGGCAGCCGGTGCGGGGCTTTGATACCGGACCCGGCAATATGCTGATTGATGCCTGGATCTGGCGTCATCAGGGGGTAAGCTACGATCATAACGGGACCTGGGCCGCCAGCGGGCAGGTGGTACCCGCGCTGCTGGAGCAGATGCTGAACGATCCCTGGTTTGCGCTGCCGCCGCCGAAAAGCACCGGGCGTGAGTACTTTAATCCTGACTGGATAGAGCGTCAGCTACAGGCTTTTCCTGCGCTGGCACCGGAGGATGTGCAGGCTACGCTAAGCGAACTGACGGCGCTGACAATTGCACAGCAGATCCAGCTCAGTAACGGCTGTGACCGTCTGCTGGTGTGCGGCGGAGGTGGCCGCAATCCGCTGCTCATGGCGCGGCTCGCGGCGCATCTTCCCGGCACCGAGGTGACCACTACCGATGCCGCGGGCGTCAGCGGCGATGATATGGAAGCGCTGGCCTTTGCCTGGCTGGCGTTCCGGACCCTCTCTGGCCTGCCAGGCAATCTGCCTGCGGTCACCGGGGCGCGTGAAATGAGCGTGCTGGGTGCTATCTATCCGGCAAATAGCCGGCCGACACGATAAGGAGAAGTAATGAAGAGATATATGCTGGCAGCGGGCTGCCTGGCACTGAGCGGCTGCGGTATGCTGCAGAAGCCGGCCCCGCAGCCCGAAACGCTGCACTACCAGTGCGGCACGCTGCCGCTGACGGTTACGCTGGATAACAGCAAAGAAGAGGTCAGCTTTATTCTTGATGGCAAGCCGCTGACGCTGAAACAGACCGTCTCCGCGTCGGGCGCGCGCTACAGTGACGACCACTACGTTTTCTGGTCGAAAGGCAACAGCGCTTTTGTTGAGCGCAATGACAGAATCATTATCAACGACTGCGAACTGCAGGACGCGGCGAACACCAACCGGTCTTAATACGATTAAGAGAGACGCTATGAGCGACAGCGACAGCCTGCAACAGATTGCCCATCTGCGCCGGGAATATACCCGCGGCGGCTTGCGGCGCAAAGATTTGCCGGACGATCCTCTGGTCCTGTTTGAACAGTGGCTGCAGCAGGCGTGTGCCGCGCAGCTGCCCGATCCCACCGCCATGACGGTGGCGACGGTAGACAGCAGCGGTCAGCCTTATCAGCGCATTGTGCTGCTCAAGCACTACGATGCTGCAGGCTTTGTCTTTTATACCAACCTTGGCAGCCGTAAAGCGCTGCAGCTGGCAGAAAACCCGCGCATCTCGCTGCATCTCCCGTGGCACTTTCTGGAGCGTCAGGTGATGGTGCTGGGCGAGGCGGAGAAGCTCTCGCCGCTGGAGGTCATAAAATATTTCCATAGCCGCCCCCGCGACAGCCAGATTGGTGCCTGGGTTTCTAAACAGTCGAGCCGTATCTCTGCGCGCAGCGTACTGGAGAGCAAGTTTCTGGAACTTACGCAGAAATTTCAGCAGGGCGACGTCCCGCTGCCCTCGTTCTGGGGCGGATACCGCGTGCGGTTTTCTGCCATTGAGTTCTGGCAGGGCGGCGAACACCGGCTGCACGATCGTTTTCTCTATCAGCGCAGTGAGAATGGCTGGACGATTGACCGGTTAGCACCGTAAAACCCGCTTTTCCCCGTTTCAGCGCTGGCGCCGTGAGCGTCAGCGCTTTATGCTATAGCCCTCTTTTTTTTCGTCTCCGCATCGTAGCGGAAAGCTGTGTACCAGCCCAGGTGCAGCCCGATCAATTTGGAGTCAGTGATGACCAGCAGTAACCTGATACAACAATTGCAGGAACGTGGCCTTGTGGCCCAGGTAACGGATGAAGAAGCGTTAGCAGAGCGACTGGCGCAAGGGCCAATTGCCCTCTATTGCGGCTTTGACCCTACCGCTGACAGCTTGCATTTGGGCCATCTGGTGCCGCTGCTCTGCCTGAAGCGTTTTCAGGATGCCGGCCACAAGCCGGTTGCGCTGGTGGGTGGAGCCACCGGTCTGATTGGCGATCCCAGCTTTAAAGCCGCGGAACGTAAACTCAATACCAGTGAAACCGTAGGCGAGTGGGTAGAGAAGATCCGCAACCAGGTTGCCCCGTTCCTTAGCTTTGACTGCGGCGATAACAGCGCTATCGCAGCTAACAACTACGACTGGTTTGGTGGCATGAACGTGCTGACTTTCCTGCGCGATATCGGCAAGCACTTCTCTGTTAATCAGATGATCAACCGGGAAGCGGTTAAACAGCGTCTGAATCGTGAGGATCAGGGGATCTCCTACACGGAGTTCTCTTACAACCTGCTGCAGGGCTACGATTTTGCCGAGCTTTACAAGCGTTATGGCGTGGTGCTGCAGATTGGCGGCTCCGATCAGTGGGGAAATATCACCTCCGGTATCGACCTGACCCGTCGTCTGCATCAGCAGCAGGCCTTTGGCCTGACCGTGCCGCTTATTACAAAATCAGATGGCACCAAGTTCGGTAAAACAGAAGGCGGCGCGGTCTGGCTGGATGCGAAAAAAACCAGTCCTTACAAGTTTTACCAGTTCTGGATCAACACCGCTGACGCAGATGTCTACCGCTTCCTGAAGTTCTTTACCTTTATGAGCCTGGATGAGATTAACGCGCTCGAAGAAGAGGACAAAAACAGCGGCAAAGCGCCACGCGCCCAGTACGTGCTGGCCGAGCAGGTTACGCGCCTGGTGCACGGTGATGCAGGACTGGCTGCGGCCAGAAGGATCACCGAGAGCCTGTTCTCAGGCAGCCTGAGCGACATGACCGAAGCAGACTTTGAGCAGCTGGCACAGGACGCATGCCGGTTATCACGCTCAGCGCGGAAGACGATCTGCAGCAGGCGCTGGTTGCCGCAGAGCTGGTGCCGTCGCGCGGCCAGGCCCGGACGATGATCGGCTCTAATGCGGTCTCTGTGAACGGAGAAAAACAGGCGGATGCCGAGTATCGTTTCAGCGACAGCGACAAGCTGTTTGGCCGCTTTACGCTGCTGCGTCGCGGCAAAAAACACTACTGCCTGATAAACTGGCAGTAAGGTGTCAGGGCCGGTTTCCGGCCCTTTTTCATGGCAAGGCAGTACAGGGTTATAATGAAAAATATTCTCGCAATTCAGTCTCACGTGGTGTTTGGCCACGCCGGTAATAGCGCGGCAGAGTTCCCGATGCGCCGCATGGGCGCAAACGTTTGGCCGCTCAATACTGTTCAGTTTTCTAATCACACGCAGTATGGTCACTGGACCGGTACGGTGATGCCGGCCAGCCATCTGACCGATATCGTCAAAGGTATCGCCGCCATCGATCGCCTTAAAACCTGTGATGCCGTACTCAGCGGTTACCTGGGTTCAGCCGAACAGGGCGAGCAGATTCTGGCGATTGTGCGTGAAGTCAAAGCCGCCAACCCGGACGCCTGGTTTTTCTGCGATCCGGTGATGGGGCATCCTGAGAAAGGCTGTATTGTGGCACCGGGCGTAGCGGAGTTTCACTGCAAACAGGCGCTGCCCGCCAGCGATCTGATTGCACCTAACCTGCTTGAACTGGAGATGCTGAGCGGACAGACGGTGGCTGACGTTGAGCAGGCGGTGGATGCGGCGCGTCTGCTGATTGCGCAGGGACCGAAAGTGGTGCTGGTTAAACATCTGGCCCGTGCCGGCCGGCGCAGCGACCGCTTTGAGATGCTGCTGGTTACCGCTGATGAGTGCTGGCATATCAGCCGTCCGCTGGTGGACTTTGGCGTGCGTCAGCCGGTAGGCGTAGGCGATCTGACCAGCGGTCTGCTGCTGGTGGATCTGCTGCACGGCAAATCGCTGCAGCAGGCGCTGGAGCATGTTACTGCAGCGGTATATGAAGTGATGCTGAAAACCCATGAAATGGGAGAGTATGAGCTGCAGCTGGTCGCGGCACAGGACGCTATCGCGCAGCCGCAGCAGCATTTCGCGGCAGAAAAACTCTGACTGCACGGCAGGCCGGTTTCAGCGCCGGCCTGTCGCACTGTTTACGCCAGCCCCTCTGCCTGCAGCGCCGCCTGAACCGCCGGACGCTCACCCACGCGGGCAAACCACGCGTCCAGCGCCGGCATCTCATCCAGCTGCAGCTTCACCGCTTTCGCCCAGCGCGTCACCACATACAGATAGATATCGGCGACGGTATAGCGCGTGCCCAGCAGCCACTGCTTGTCTTCCAGCGCCGCATTGACCAGCTGAAACTTCTTCTCCAGCTGGGCACGCAGCTGCGGTTTGTACGCGTCTGGCGTATCGGGGCGGAACAGCGGCGAAAACCCTTTATGCAGCTCGCTGCTGATAAAGCTCAGCCACTCCAGCGTATGGTAGCGCGTCAGGCTGCCGGTCGGAGCCAGCAGATGGTAATCAGGTTTGAGATCCGCCAGATACTGCACAATCGCCACGCCTTCAGTCAGTATCGTCCCGTCATCAAACTGCAGCGCCGGAACCTGACCTTTAGGGTTAATCTGCCAGTAATCCTCACCCTGTTCCGTCAGTTTCTTCTGCAGATCAACATTAACCTGCGTAAAGTCGAGGCCGCATTCGCGGGCGACGATATGGGGGGAGAGGGAACAGCGCCGGGCTTGCAATAGAGTTTCATTGTTGCATCTCCTCAACAAATGATATGAGTGACGTGACAAACATGGCACGCCGGATAGCGGACTCTGAGTAAACTACAAGGGAAAAAGAGAGATGGGAAGGGACTTATCAGCTGAAAAACGGCTCCGGTGCGCAGTAACAGGCGTGCGCAGCGCGGAGCCGGATGCGGTTATTCGCTGGCGCCGGCGCGCTTCAGCGCACCCTCAGCGGTATCCTGCGTCATGCGGTTGAGCAGCGGGGCGGTAACCAGCATCAGCAGGGCAATCACACCGGTGGCAATACCAATCTGCTGGAATACCTGGCTGTAGACCGCCAGGGAAGTGTGCGGATCGGTGACATCCTGCGGCACCGCCATCAGGTTGGCCACCTTACCGGCGATCATCGCTGCGCCTGCGGTAGTCAGGAACCATGAGCCCATGATAAAGCCCATCAGACGCTGTGGCACCAGCTGCGCGACCATGGCCAGACCCAGGCCGGAGATCATCAGCTCACCGATACTCTGCAGGGCATAGCTCAGGATCAGCCAGTTAACGGAGACAATACCTGCCTGATTTGCAAAGCCGGCGCCGAGCGGCAGCACCAGAAACGCGCCGGAGCAGAGCACCATGCCAATGGCAAATTTGTGCGGCATCGGCAGCTTATCGCCCAGCTTGTTATAGACTGCGGCCAGCAGCGGGCTGGCGACCATGATCCAGAACGGATTCAGCGCCTGGAACTGCTCCGGCTCAAACGCGATGCCGAAAATGGCGTGTTCAACGTTGCGGATCGCAAAGAAGTTGAGCGAAGTCGGCATCTGCATATAGAGCACAAAGAAGACAATCGCTTCCACCATCAGCAGAAACGCCACAATCATTTTACGGCGCGCGGCACCCTGCAGCGTGAACGCTTCTTTGGCAAAGATCAGAACAATGCCCAGTGCGACAACGCCGAGCGTTATGCGCGCAATGCTTTGATGATGCAGCAGCCAGGTGGCGAGTGCGATCAGCACCGCAACGCCCACGATGGTCAGCAGCAGTTTACCCACCTGCAGCGGAGCAAAATCGGGCTTTGACCCATACTCTTTCACCAGCCGCTTGAAGAACAGGAAGTTAAGCAGCGTGATCACCAGCCCCACGACGGAGAGAGAGAAAGCGGCACCCCAACCATATTTTGCTGCCAGCCACGGCGTCAGCATCATTGAGAACAGCGAGCCAATGTTGATCGACATATAGAACATGGTAAATGCGCCGTCGATGCGCGGATCGTCTTTGGCGTAGCAGGTGGAGAGCAGCGAAGAGGGGTTCGCTTTGAACAGGCCGCTGCCCACAGCAATGGTCGCCATGCCGACATAAACCAGCGTGGTGTCATGCCCGGAAAATGCGATCAGCGCATAGCCGAGTGCCAGCACCATGACGCCCAGCACAATGACGCGCTTGGTGCCGAGTACTTTGTCACCCAGCCAGCCGCCGATAGCCACCAGACCGTAAACCAGGGCGCTAAAGGAGGTAAACAGCGTAATGGAGTCCGCTTCAGACATCCCCAGCTGTTTGACCAGATAGACGGCCATAATGGCCTGTAAGCCGTAGTAGCCGAAACGCTCCCACAGCTCGATAGAGAAGATCAGATAAAATGCTTTAGGTTGCCGGAAGGCGTTGAGGCTTACTGCCTCGTCAGTGTGTTTGTTTGCAGTTGACACGTATACCTCAGTTTATATATCGCCTGTTTTGTAACAGGAATTAAGTCTGCGTCGGTCTGGGTCATCCCGCGCAACATTGTTATTAGAAAGGAAAAACGGCGCCTAATTTGGCTGAATCGGGGCCACAGGGCAAGCATTTTTTACACGCTGGCGTAGCGAATGCCGGCAGGGCAATCTCTGCGGCTAAGCGCAATGATTTAGTGTTTAATAGGGTGTAAAACGATTGTAACAGAATAAACACGCAGCGCATAAGTTTGGTAAACCCCTTTACTGAAACAAACCGCCTGAGAGGCATAAAGCGGAATAACAGACTGTTGCTGAATATTTATACGATATATGCTGCTGTTTTCGCGTGAATTATGAGCATAATAGGTTGATTATTGAGCTAAAAGAGCAGGGCGGGGTTTCCGGAAAGCTAATTAGTTGATCCAGCGCACAAATTCTCCAATTAATTAGCCGCATGAAAAAAGAAATGGCGCGCTGTTCGTGCAGCAAATCTCTTTTTATTGTGGGAACGAACGAAAACGCTGATGCCAGCCAGCGCTGAACGCTGTTCACGGCTTAACTGAAACATCAACTCATCCTTTCAGACGAATAAACAGCCGTGGGCAGACGCGGTTTATCATAAATTTCATATACTCATGTCAGTACAATTCCGGGGGCCGGCGTGAAACCGGCCAGATGTTCAGCGTACTGGCGGTGCAGTGCCGTCAGTAAACCATGAGGGAAGATGATGCCGTTGATACTGGGTGAGTTATCTGGTGCTCCGCAATGGGTGCCTGCTGTATTACTCGTCACACTGTCGCTCGCAATGGGCTTTCTGGCGCGATATATCCTTCTCAGCCTGATTCGTTACTGGCAGGGACGGGATAAAAAACTGTTTAAATCTCTCGAAAAACATCTGCGCGGCTCGATGTTTCTTATTTTACCGCTGTTATTCATCAGCGCCGGCGTAGATTATGTGAATATTCAGCCGGAGTCGCTGGGCTTTATTAATGCCGCTCTGCACATCTTTATTATATTATCCTTCTGCTCGCTGATGATCAGGATGATCAATGTCGCGCAGGACATGCTCTTTATCCGTTATGACATTAATATCTCAAATAACCTGCGCGCCCGAAAAATCCGCACGCAGATCATGTATGTAAAAAAAGTTGTGATTGTTGTGCTGGTAACGCTCTGTTTGTCGTTGATTTTGCTTAGCTTTCCGGGTGTGCGTAAGTTTGGCACGACGATTCTCGCCGGGGCAGGCGTTGCCGGTATTATTATTGGCTTTGCATTACAGAAATCGCTGGTCAATCTGTTTGCCGGTATTCAGATTGCATTTACGCAGCCGATAAAAATTGATGATGCGGTGGTGGTAGAAAAAGAGTGGGGCTGGATTGAAGAAATTAATCTGACCTATGTTGTGGTGCGTCTCTGGGATCTGCGCCGGCTGGTATTGCCGATAACCTACTTTACAGAAAATCCGTTCCAGAACTGGACGCGTAATAACGCACAGATTTTAGGTTCCGTCTTTCTTTATCTTGATTACTCTATGCCGCTGGAACCGCTGCGCGAGCATTTTGAGAAGGTGCTCAATGAAACCCGGCTCTGGGATCGGGAAACGCAGGTGCTGCAGGTAACGGAAACAACCGAAAAAACCATGACGATCAGGCTGCTGATGACGGCACATAACTCGCCTACCGCGTTTGACTTACGCTGCTACGTGCGGGAAAAGATGATTGAGTTTATTCAGCAGCACTATCCGCAGTGTTTGCCGCATGTGCGGGCTACGCTGAGCCATCCGGAAGCGTAACCAGACAGGAGAATGCGGTGCCGCTGACCCCGGCACCGCGCTCAGATCTCCGTCTTATCACGGTATTCGCACAGGTCTTCGATCAGGCAGGCGCCGCAGCGCGGCTTGCGTGCTATGCAGGTATAACGCCCGTGCAGAATCAGCCAGTGATGGCAGTCGACCTTAAACGCGGCAGGCACCACTTTAAGCAGTTTATCTTCAACCTCTTCCACATTTTTACCCGGCGCAAAACGCGTGCGGTTACTGACGCGAAAGATATGCGTGTCGACGGCGATGGTGGGCCAGCCAAAGGCGGTGTTCAGCACCACGTTAGCGGTTTTACGCCCGACACCCGGCAGCGCCTCAAGTGCGGCCCGATCTTCCGGCACCGCGCCGCCATGCTGTTCCAGCAATATGCGGCAGGTTTTAATCACGTTTTCCGCTTTGCTGTTAAACAGCCCGATTGTCTTGATGTACTCTTTGACGCCGTCGACGCCAAGCGCCAGCATGGCCGCCGGGGTGTTCGCGACCGGATAGAGCCGGGCCGTGGCTTTGTTCACGCTGACATCGGTCGCCTGAGCCGAAAGCAGTACCGCAATCAGCAGTTCAAATGGCGAGCTGAACTGCAGCTCAGTGGTCGGATGCGGGTTGTTATCGCGCAGACGGGTCAGGATCTGCAGGCGCTTCTCTTTATTCACACCGCTTTCCCGATTTCGCCTGGCGCAGCCACTGTTTTAGCTTCCGCTTCAGCGCGCAGCGCGGCGCGCTGTTTCATTTTCTGATCGATAAGATACTTTCCTGCCAGCAGCATACCCAGACCGATGAAGGCGCCGGGTGGCAGCATAGCCAGCAGCATCGGTGAATCAAAGTGCACGACTTCGATGCGCAGTGAGGTTGCCCACGGGCCGAGCAGCTGATCGGCACCGTTGAACAGCGTACCGCTGCCAATCAGTTCGCGAATGGATCCCAGCGTGACCATGGCGCAGGTCGCTCCCATACCGATAGCGAACCCATCCAGCGCGGATAGCGGGATACTGCTTTTTGACGCTACCGCTTCAGCACGGCCCACGACAATACAGTTAGTGACGATTAGCGGAATAAAGATCCCCAGCGACTGATAAAGACCGTAGGCGTAAGCGTTGATCAGCATCTGAACGCAGCTGACAACCGAGGCGATAATCATCACATAAATCGGGATACGGATATCTGCCGGTACCCAGCGGCGTGAGGCGGAGATTGCACTGTTGGTAATGGTCAGCACCAGCGTCGTGGCCAGCCCCAGCCCCAGCGCATTGGTTGCGGTGGAGGTCACCGCCAGCAGCGGACAGAGTCCCAGCAGCTGTACCAGCGCAGAGTTATTTTTCCATAAACCGCCAATCAGCAGATTTTTCGCTTCACTCATGGTGTTTCTCCACATTCCGGCAGCGAACGCAACGTCGCTGGCAGCGTTTCAATATAGAGCGCCGTGCGTTTAGTGGCGTTAACCACCGCGCGCGGCGTAATGGTCGCACCGGTAAACTGATCGAAATCGCCGCCATCTTTCTTCACGGCAAAATGCGGGTCATCGGCCCCTTTAATCTGTTTTCCATTAAAGCTGTTGATCCAGTCAGAGATGCGCAGCTCAATTTTATCACCCAGCCCGGGCGTTTCATGGTGTTCAATGACGCGCACGCCCAGCACGGTACCGCTGAAGTCAGCGCCTACCAGGAGCTGAATGGCGCCGGAGTAGCCATCGGGGGCGGTACTTTCCAGCGCTGCGGCCACCGGCTTGTCGCCTTTACGGGCAATATAGAGGTGATGCGGCTGCTCATTACCCAGCGCCGCATTGTGCACCAGATAACACTCCTGCTGAATAGCATTATCGTACAGCGCGGTCGGTACCACCTGATCCAGCAGGTTTTTCTGCTGCAGCGCAGTCTGATGCTCAACGGTGGGTTTGGTCACATAGTTCACCACGGCGGTTACGCCGGTCGTCACCACTGCAAACATCCCCAGCGTTACCGCGTTTTTGCGAATAGCGTCGATCATACCTTAATCCTTCCGGTGACCATAAACGCGCGGCTGAGTGTAGTAGTCAATCAGCGGCACGCAGATATTTGCCAGCAGCACGGCGAACGCCACGCCATCCGGATAGCCGCCAAAGCTGCGGATCAGCCAGACCAGCAGACCGATCAGCGCACCGTAGATCAGACGCCCCCGGTTAGTGGTGGAGGCGGTAACCGGATCGGTAGCGATAAAGAATGCGCCCAGCATGGTCGCACCCGAAAAGAGGTGGGTGAGCGGTGTATTAAGCGTCTCAGGCGAGAAGATCCAGCCGAGCGTGGCGCATACCGCCAGCGAGGCGAGCATGCTGGCCGGGATATGCCAGCGAATCGCATTTTTTGCCAGCAGCAGCATGCCGCCCAGCAGGTAACCCAGGTTGACCCACTGCCAGCCCAGTCCCGCCAGTACCCCGGCGTAGATTGGCTGAGCGTGAAGCTCTTCGGCGCTGTGGCCGGCGCGCAGTCCGGTTTTAAACGTATCGAGCGGCGTGGCCTGACTGATGCCATCCACCCCGAGCTGCAGCTGCTGCATGGTATCGCCGGCCAGCGTATGGCCGCGAAACACCATACTGAGTGAATCCATCAGATCCGGTTTTATCGCCTGCAGCGCATCGGGCGGCAGCCAGCTGGTCATCTGCACCGGAAAAGAGATCAGCAGCACAACGTAGCCGACCATTGCCGGGTTGAACGGATTCTGGCCCAGGCCGCCATAGAGTTGTTTGGCAATCAGAATCGCAAACAGGGTGCCCAGAACAATCAGCCACCAGGGGGCAAGCGGCGGCAGGCTGATCCCGAGCAGCAGCGCCGTCAGCAGGGCTGAGTTATCTGCCAGCACCGGCTTTACGGCGCTGTGGCGCAACCGCAGTATCGCCGCTTCGGTCAGCAGCGCCGTCGCAATAGCCAGCACAACCTGGATAAGAAAACCGCTGCCAAAGAAATACCACTGCGCCGCCATGCCAGGCAGGGCCGCCAGTACCACCAGTAGCATAATGTTACCGGTGCTGCGCCGGTTATGAGTATAGGGAGAGCTTGCGATACGAAAGGCCATTTATTCCTCAGTGGTCGAAGGCTGCTGCTGCGCTTTACGCGCTTTAGCACGGGCGACCGCCGCAGCGATGGCCGCTTTGCGTGGGTCTTCAGGTTCAGGTTCAGCGGATACCGCCGGCGGCAGCGAGCTTTCCGACTGCGCGGCCGCTTTTTTCGCTTTGGCACGGGCAATGGCGGCGGCGACGGCGGCTTTGCGCGGATCGTCTTCCGTTACCGGCTCAGGTGCCTCTGCTGCGGGCATCGCAGCAGGAGTGGCCTCAGGACGCTCGGTTGCCGCCTTTTTCGCTTTTGCCCGCGCAATCGCGGCTTCCACTGCCGCTTTACGCGGGTCGCTCTCTGCCGCAGCCTCGCTCTCTGGCTGAGCCGCTTTTTTCGCTTTTGCCCGGGCAATCGCGGCTTCCACCGCCGCTTTACGCGGGTCACCTGTCTGACGGGTAACCGGCTGCGTCTCTGCCTGGGTTGCTGCCTGCTGCGCCAGCGCCTGTGCGTGACGCGCTTCGCGTTCGGCCAGTTCCTGCTCTGGCGTTTTCGCCTGACGCGCCTTAATACGTGCAGCAGCGGCGTCGCGTTCACCGTTATCGCTGCGTGCAACGCGCTGCTTCGCCTCTTCATGACGCGCCTCGCGCGCCAGTTTCTCACGTTCTAACCGCGCCTGACGCGCCTCAAAGCGTGCCTTAGCCTCCGCCGTGCGCTTCGCTTCAAGATCGATGGCGCGCAGCTCAGCTTTTTCCTGCCGGTAATACTGAACCAGCGGAATATTACTCGGGCAAACGTAAGCGCAGGCCCCGCATTCAATACAGTCATCGATATTATGCGCGCGCGCTTTTTCATGATCGCCGCCCTGGCTATACCAGTAGAGCTGCTGCGGCAGCAGCTTCGCCGGACAGGCGTCGGCGCAGGCGCTGCAGCGAATGCAGGATTGCTCTTCCTGCGGCGCAGCCATTTCGCTGGCGGCAGGCGCCAGAATACAGTTGGTGATTTTCACAACCGGCACGTCGAGGGAAGGCAGGGTAAAGCCCATCAGCGGCCCGCCCATGATCACCATCTGACGCGGCCCCGGCTGAAAACCGACCTGACGCAGCAGATGACTCACCGGGGTGCCAAGACGCCCCCAGACGTTGCGCGGTTGCGCAATCGCGTCGCCGGTCAGCGTGACCACGCGCTCGGTGATGGGTTCACCATCAACGATCGCACGCTTAACCGCCCAGGCGGTGCCGACGTTCTGCATCAGCACACCAATATCGGTTGAGCGTCCGCCGTGCGGCACTTCCCGCCCGGTCAGGATTTTGGTCAGCTGTTTGGCCCCGCCAGAGGGATATTTTGTCGGGATAACCCGGATCTCAATATCGCGCTCGCCGCGCAGCGCCTGTTTCAGGGCAGCTATCGCTTCAGGTTTGTTATCTTCAATACCCACCAGAACGCGTTCCGCCTGCAGTACCCAGGCAAGGATCCGGCAGCCTTCCAGCACTTCGGCGGCGTAATCCTGCATCAGCCGGTCATCAGCGGTGATGTAAGGCTCGCACTCTGCGGCATTGATGATTAACGTTTTGACACCCTGCAGGCCGCCACGCAGTTTAGTGGCGGTAGGGAACCCGGCGCCACCCAGGCCCGCTACGCCGGCGCTGTGAATGCGTCGGATAACCTCTTCCCGGCTCAGCGCACGGTAGTCGGGCTGCGCATCACGTTCAATCCAGCGATCTTCACCGTCAGCGCGCAGGAAAATGCACAGCTCTGAGAGCCCGGACGGGTGCGCCGTCATATGTGGCGCGATAGCCTCTATAGTGCCTGAGGTTGGCGCGTGTACCGGCAGCATGCGTCCGCTGCCAAAGGTGAGCGGCTGGCCGCGCAGCACGCGATCGCCTGGCGAGACGCAGATCTCACCTTCATGGCCAATATGCTGTTTCAGGGGAATAACAAACTGTTCAGGCAGCGGCAGCGTGCTCAGCGGCGTACCGTTAGACTGTGTTTTCATTTCCGGCGGATGAATACCGCCCTGAAAATCCCACAGCTTCTCTTTGCGAAACAGATTTAACAGATTAAGCATGATGTTCTGCCGGGATCACTTTTACAGGAATGGTGTTGAGATCCCACTTCCAGCTTGCTGGAGTGGCGGCGACCGGGCGCATTTCAATGCAGTCAGTCGGGCAGGGAGCCACACACAGGTCGCAGCCCGTGCAGACGTCGCTGAGCACGGTATGCATGGCGCGCGTGGCGCCGACGATCGCATCCACCGGACACGCCTGAATGCACTTGGTGCAGCCGATACAGTTCTCTTCGTCGATCCACGCCACGGTGCGTACCGGCGTAAGGATTTCGGCACCGCCATCGAGCGGCTGCGGCTCAACGTTCAGCAGCTCCGCCAGCCTGAGCATGGTCTGCTCGCCACCCGGAGCGCACTTGTTAATCGCTTCCCCGTTGTTGCCGACGGCATCCGCATAGGGACGACATCCGGGGTAGCCGCACTGACCGCACTGGCTTTGTGGCAGTACGGCATCAATCTGTTCGACAATAGGGTCTTCTTCAACTTCAAAACGGCGCGAAGCGTAGCCGAGCAGGCCGCCAAAAATCAGCCCCAGCGCGCTGAGTACAGCGATTGCTATCCAGATAGCGGTCATATCAGAATTTCACCAGACCGGTAAAGCCCATAAATGCCAGCGCCATCAGGCCGGCGGTGATCAGGGCGATAGAGTTACCTTTAAACGGTGCCGGCACGTTAGCCAGCACCAGACGTTCACGCATGCCGGCAAACAGCACCATCACCAGTGAAAAGCCCAGCGAGGCGCTAAAGCCATAGAGCGCAGCCTGCAGAAACGTATGGTTGAGATTAACGCTCAGTAATGGCACACCCAGTACCGCACAGTTGGTGGTGATCAGCGGCAGGAAGATCCCCAGCAGCCGGTAGAGTGACGGACTGGTTTTCCGCACCACCATTTCTGTGAACTGCACCACTACGGCAATTACCAGGATGTAGGACATCGTACGCAGATAAACCAGATCCAGCGGGATCAGAATCAGATGGTTAACCAGCCACGCACACACCGAAGCGAGCGTGATAACAAACGTAGTGGCAAGCCCCATGCCAATGGCCGTTTCCAGTTTTTTTGACACGCCCATGAACGGGCAAAGGCCGAGGAATTTGACCAACACGAAGTTGTTCACCAGCACTGTGCCAACAAAGAGAAGCAAGTAATCGGTCATGGTTTAACCCGGGAAGCCTAAAGGCGTTTATTATCCGGAAATGAGAGCTACATCTCAACCTTTACCCCGGCGAGAGCAGCTCTGAGAGCACGCAGAATTAAATTCCTGACGAATAACGCATCATTACAGAGCGGTGAAGGTCTGTTTAACCCGTCGGGAGCGCTTAAAGTAGGGCACAAACAGGGCCGCGGCCAGCAGCGTCAGAAGCAGGGTCTGCAGCGCTTTGCCGTCTGCAACCGGCGTGAACGCAAAGGTTTTCAGCGCCAGCACGACGGTCATCAGCAGCCAGATGGTGTAGTGCCGTGGCAGGCGTCGCGAACGTCTGCAGAATATCCAGCATACCCAGATGCTGTAGAGCCAGACCGCAGCGGCCGTCAGCAGGGAGACCAGCCACTGTGATAACAGCAGATTAGCGTGTGAAAACAGCGTGGTACGCAGCTCGCTGTCAAACAGGGGGCGCAGATAAAGCGCGACAACCAGCGCGCTGGTTAGCATGGTCATAATCAGCCAGGCCAGCGGCAGTAACAGCCAGCCCCCGATGCGCGGTGAGTGAACAGATTCAGACATAATTAAACCACATAGCGCCACACTGATTTAGGCACGCAGCCCAGATCGTATAATCGGCCACCAGAGACCAGTTCAGCGCGGCGATGATCGGCAGCACGATACATATTGATGATGTCATTATCATCAGTCAGCGAATAGTTGAGATGATCGTAGAGTTTTTCCAGACTCTCAAGATTATTCACTTTGCGAAATTTTAGCAGGTAATCCAGCGCAGTCATGATTGCCATTGAACAGAAAGAACGAAAGAAGGCTCAAGTATAGGGAGCGCGCTGCTGCTGTCTATATATCGGTGTTAAAAAAATTTAAAATTCAGAACAGGTGGAGTAATTACTTCATCAGCAGCGATTTTTTGAGGGATGTTTCGGGGTATAACAGCCAAACATCTATTTCACAGACACCTTATTTCCGATGCTGTGAGAAAATCTAACAGGTGATAACGGCAACATTTATTGCGTTTATTTTTCGCCGGTAATTAAGTCTTAACTGCAATATAAGATAATTAAGCCAGCGTAGCCGCTGGTGGAGTGTGCGGGTTATCACAAAATTGCTTATTGCTTTATGAACAACAGCATAACCATTCTTTACGCAGCGGTTGTAATCGCTTCCAGCCCGTTCAAATCTAACCAGTTCTGTTTATTACACTTATTTGCCCCTTCGGATATTAAAACTCAGCTGTTTTATCCATAAACCTGTCGCGAGCTGATGATGCTATTTAGGCGTAACCCCTTTAAATCATTCTGTTTTGTGAGTTATGTCGCGCTAGTTTTACCTGAATTACGTCAGGCTTAATCTGCGTTTGTACCCCGACTACACACTCCCTTCAGAGGAATGAAAACTATGTGGAAACGTTTACTCCTGACCGCCATGGTGAGCGCCGCGCTCAGCACGCCGGTGCTGGCCGCTGATATGACAGTGGGATTCTCGCAGGTTGGTTCAGAATCGGGCTGGCGTGCTGCTGAAACCAGCGTCGCAAAAAGCGAGGCTAAAAAGCGCGGCATTACGCTGAAAATTGCTGATGGTCAGCAGAAGCAGGAAAACCAGATTAAAGCAGTACGTTCGTTTATTGCTCAGGGGGTGGACGCCATCTTCATCGCGCCGGTGGTGCAGACCGGCTGGGAACCGGTACTTGAAGAAGCAAAAGATGCCAAAATTCCGGTTTTCCTGCTGGATCGCGCCATTGTTGTTAAGGACAAATCTCTCTATATGGCTGTGGTGACGGCGGACAACGTGCTGGAAGGCAAGCTGATTGGCGACTGGCTGGTGAAAACCGTGGGCGACAAGCAGTGTAACGTCGTAGAGCTGCAGGGAACGGTCGGCGCCAGTGTGGCCATCGATCGTAAAAAAGGGTTTGCCGAAGCGATAGCCGGACATAACAACATTAAGGTGATCCGTTCCCAGTCCGGTGACTTTACCCGCAGTAAAGGTAAAGAGGTGATGGAGAGCTTTATTAAAGCTGAAAATAACGGCAAAAACATCTGCATGGTCTATGCCCACAATGATGATATGGCAATCGGTGCCATTCAGGCGATAAAAGAAGCGGGCCTGAAGCCGGGCAAAGATATTCTGACTGGTTCAATCGATGGCGTACCGGATATCTATAAAGCGATGCTGGCCGGTGAGGCAAATGCCAACGTCGAGCTGACGCCGGATATGGCTGGCCCGGCGTTTGATGCGCTGGAGAAGTTTAAGAAAGATGGCACCATGCCGCCTAAAATCATTAAAACGGAGTCGAAGCTCTTCCTGCCGGCGGATGCCCAGACAGAACTCGATAAAAAGAAAAACATGGGTTACTGATCCCCGCAGCCGCCCTGCGGGGCGGCTCTGCTGACATCAGCGAGGTAGAGCCTGATGAGCACCATTGATGATACACCGCTGCTCACGCTGAGCGGCATCAGTAAAGGATTTCCCGGCGTAAAAGCGCTGGATAATGTGTCATTCACTATCCGCAAAGGCGAGATTATGGCGCTGCTGGGTGAAAACGGCGCCGGCAAATCAACGCTGATTAAAGTGCTGACCGGCGTCTATTCACGCGATGCCGGTAGCATCACCCTTAACGGAGAAGCAATCACGCCCCACAGTACGGCGGATGCGCAGCGCGCCGGGATCGGTACGGTCTATCAGGAAGTTAACCTTCTGCCAAATATGTCGGTAGCAGATAACCTCTATATCGGCCGTGAGCCAAAGCGCTTTGGCATGGTCGATCGCCGGAAAATGAACCGTGATGCGGATACGCTGATGCGCAATTACGGCTTTGCGCTGGATGTGACGCGCCCGCTCGGACATTACTCTGTCGCCATGCAGCAGATTATCGCTATCTGCCGCGCGGTCGATTTGTCGGCACAGATACTGATTCTGGATGAGCCTACGGCCAGTCTGGACGCCAGTGAAGTAGAGATGCTGTTTACGCTCATGGCGCAACTGCGTGCCAGAGGCATGAGTCTGATCTTTGTAACCCACTTTCTTGACCAGGTGTACCGTATTACCGACCGCATTACCGTATTACGCAACGGCCAGTTTATCGCCACGCGTGATACCGCTTCGCTACCACAGATAGAGCTGATTAAACTGATGCTGGGGCGCGAGCTGCTGGAGACCGCGCTGCAGCGACAGGGCAGCACCCTGCGCAGCGATCAGCCGGTAGTAGCGTTTGAGGATTATGGCAGGAAAGGCACCATTGAGCCTTTCAGCCTGCAGGTCAGGCCAGGCGAGGTGGTGGGTCTGGCGGGTCTGCTGGGTTCAGGCCGTACTGAAACCGCAGAGGTGCTGTTTGGCATCCGGCGTGCCGATCGCGGCACCGCGCGTATTAAAGGCAAGCTGCAGACTATTCGCACGCCGGCGCAGGCATCCCGCCTGGGTATGGGATTCTGTCCTGAAGATCGCAAAACGGATGGCATTATTGGTGCGGCTTCCGTGCGTGAGAATATTATTCTGGCGCTGCAGGCGCAGCGCGGCTGGCTGCGTCCGATTAAGCGTCGCGAGCAGCAGGCGATTGCCGAACGTTTCATTAAAAGCCTCGGCATCCGTACGCCGCATGCCGACCAGCCGATCGAGTTGCTGTCAGGCGGCAATCAGCAGAAGGTGCTGCTGTCGCGCTGGCTGGTGACCAAACCGCAGTTTCTGATCCTGGATGAGCCAACGCGCGGCATCGATGTCGGTGCGCACGCTGAGATTATTCGTTTGATCGAGTCGCTCTGCGCGGATGGTCTGGCGCTGCTGGTCATCTCTTCTGAACTGGAAGAGCTGGTTGGTTACGCCGATCGCGTCCTGATTATGCGCGATCTGAAGCAGGTGGCTGAAATCCCACTCGAGCAGCTCTCCGTGGCGTCCATTGTGAACGCGATCGCCGAGGGAGGTGCACAACATGCCTGAATCGTCTATGACACAGTCAAAACCTGAAAGACGTAAGCTGAAGCTGCCTCCGGGTATGCCACAGCTTGTTGCACTGATTCTGGTGCTGCTGATTGACAGCCTGGTAGCGAATAACTTTTTTGCCATTCATATTCAGGATGGTCGTCTGTTTGGCAGCCCGATCGATATTCTGAACCGCGCCGCGCCGGTAGCGCTGCTCGCCGTGGGCATGACGCTGGTCATCGCTACCGGCGGGATCGATCTCTCTGTGGGCGCGGTAATGGCTATTGCGGGCGCAACCGCAGCCACGCTGACCGTTGCCGGACATAGCCTGGGCGTGATTGTGCTGGCAACGCTCGGCACCGGTCTGCTATGTGGTCTGTGGAATGGGGTGCTGGTGGCGCTGCTGAAAATCCAGCCGTTTGTGGCCACGCTTATTCTGATGGTAGCGGGGCGGGGCGTAGCGCAGCTGATTACGCAGGGGCAGATCGTGACGTTTAACAGCGAAAGCCTGGCGTGGTTTGGCAGCGGTTCGCTGCTCTGGTTGCCGGTGCCGGTGTGGATCACGCTGCTGGTGGCGCTGGCTGTCTGGCTGCTGACGCGCAAAACAGCGCTGGGCCTGTTTATCGAAGCGGTAGGTATCAACCTGCGCGCGGCGCGTAACGCAGGCGTTAACGGCTGGCTGGTGGTGATGTCGACCTATGTGATTAGCGGCTTATGTGCAGCGGTGGCCGGGCTGATTGTCGCGGCTGATATCCGGGGTGCTGACGCCAATAACGCCGGCCTGTGGCTGGAGCTGGATGCCATTCTGGCCGTGGTGATTGGCGGAGCCTCGCTGATGGGGGGTCGCTTTAATCTGGTGCTGTCGCTGATTGGCGCACTGATTATCCAGTCGATGAATACCGGGATCCTGTTGTCAGGGTTCCCGCCGGAACTGAACCAGGTGGTGAAAGCGGTGGTTGTGATGTGCGTGCTGCTGCTGCAGTCGCCGCGGTTTATCGCCATGCTGAAGGGGAGGCGTTCAAAATGATAAAGCGTCATTTGCCATTGATGATTACGCTGCTGGTGTTTGTGGCGGGGTATCTGTTCTGTCTGAGCCAGTTTCCGGGCTTCGCATCAACACGGGTTATCTGCAATATTCTGACGGATAACGCTTTTCTTGGCATTATCGCCGTAGGCATGACCTTTGTGATTCTGTCCGGCGGGATCGACCTCTCCGTTGGCGCGGTAATCGCCTTTACCGGCGTGTTTCTGGCCCGCATTATCGGTGATTTCCACCTTGATCCGCTGCTGGCGTTTGCCTTGATTCTTGCGCTGGGGGCGCTGTTTGGCGCCATGATGGGCTGGCTGATTGATGCGCTGAAGATCCCGGCGTTTATTATTACGCTGGCAGGGATGTTTTTTCTGCGCGGCTGCAGTTACCTGGTGTCAGAGAATTCTATTCCGATTGATCATCCTCTTTACGCCACGCTGTCAGGCCTGGCCTGGAAAATCCCCGGCGGCGGGCGGCTGAGCCTGCTGGCGGTAATTATGCTGGTGGTGGTCGCAGGAGGGATTATTCTGGCGCACCGTACCCGGTTCGGAAATCAGGTATACGCCATTGGCGGCAATCTTACCTCGGCGCAGCTGATGGGCGTTTCGACCCGCGCGACGACCATTAAGGTGTATATGCTCTCTACGACGCTGGCGACCCTGGCCGGTATTGTGTTCTCTATCTATACCTCCGCCGGATACGCGCTGGCCGGGCTGGGCGTAGAGCTGGATGCGATTGCTTCGGTAGTGATTGGCGGTACGCTGCTGTCCGGCGGCGTTGGCACCGTGCTCGGCACGCTGTTTGGGGTACTGATTCAGGGACTGATCCAGACGTGGATTAATTTCGACGGCACGCTAAGTTCGTGGTGGACCAAGATTGCTATCGGCATCCTGCTGTTTGCTTTTATTGCGCTGCAGCGCATGTTAACCGTAATGTGGGATCGCCAGCAAAACGCCCCGGTAAAACGCCTCACCCCGTAGGGGAAGCATTTAGCACCATTCTTCCTCGTAGGGGGCGCATTCAGTACCATTCTGCCTCGTAGGGGGCGCATTCAGTACCATTCTGCCTCGTAGGGGGCGCATTCATGCGCCCCTGGCCGAGATCGGCTCCCGGGCTATACGCCCCCTGGCCGACTACCACGGTCGGTAAAGCCCGGGGCGATCGCAAAGGAACCCGGCGTCCTGCCGATCGTCCGCGCCATCCCTGGCGCGGACGCTTTGCTCTTCGCCCCGGGCTTCACCGGCCTGCCAGCATTCTCGCTCGTTGCCAGAGCCCAATCTTCACACATCAGGTATCCGCTGCAACCAGGGCGGCATAAATGCCGCCCCTACAGCACAGCATCACCATTCTCCCCGTAGGGGGCGCATTCATGCGCCCCTGGCCGAGATCGGCTCCCTGGCCATACGCATTCATGCGCCCCTGGCCGAGATCGGCTCCCTGGCCATACGCATTCATGCGCCCCTGGCCGAGATCGGCTCCCTGGCCGGTTTTAAACCGGGAATTTCAGGCATTAAAAAGCCGCGACGATGCGCGGCTTAACGTTGGATCAGTAATCGGAATCAGCGGGCTAAACGGTAATAAACTTCGTTCCAGCGCAGCGCATCCTTAAACGCAGGCAGGCGGGTTTCTTCATCGATCACCATCACTTCAATTCCGTTCAGTTCGCCGTAGAGATACATATCCTCCAGATCCAGCGCCTGACTGAATACCGTATGGTGCGCACCGCCGCCGAGGATCCACGCTTCTGACGCAGTTGCCAGCGACGGCTGGGCGCGCCACAGCGCGCGGGCAACCGGCAGCTTCGGCAGCGGTTCAGGCTGTTCAATCGCATCCACTACGTTAACCAGCAGGCGGAAACGATCGCCAAGATCAATTACGCTGGCATTGATCGCGCGTCCGGCAGGCGTTGAGAAAATCAGACGCGCCGGATCGGCTTTACCGCCAATTCCCAGGAACTGGACGTCAATCAGCGGCTTCTCCTCTTTGGCAATGGAAGGGCAGACTTCCAGCATGTGCGAACCCAGTACCAGATCGTTGCCCGGAGAGAAGTGATACGTGTAATCCTCCATAAAGGAGGTGCCGCCGGCACGTGCGCCCGCCTGCACTTTGAGAATGTGCAGCAGCGCTGCGGTTTTCCAGTCACCTTCGCCGGCAAAGCCATAGCCCTGGCCCATCAGACGCTGCACCGCCAGTCCCGGCAGCTGCGTCATACCGTGCAGCGTCTGGAAGTTGGTCGTGAACGCTTTACATCCTTCATCCTCCAGGAAGCGCTTCAGGCCCAGCTCAATGCGCGCTGCGTCCAGCACGTTCTGCCGCTTGTCGCCGTTAACGGCTGCCGCCTCGCTGAAGAGATACTGACTTTCATACTCATCGATCAGCGCGCTGACGTCACCGTCGCTGACGCCATTGATCACCTCAACCAGATCGCCCACGCCCCAGCCGTTAACGGCGTAGCCAAACTGGATCTGTGCGGCAACTTTGTCGCCTTCGGTTACGGCAACTTCCCGCATATTATCGCCAAAGCGGGCAACCTTAAGCTGCTGGCTTGCCTGTTTTGCCAGCGCCGCGTTGATCCAGCGGCCGATACGCTGCTGGCTGGTGCGATCCTGCCAGTGGCCGGTGATGACGTTGTGCTGCAGTCCCATGCGGGCGCCGATGAAACCGAATTCGCGGCCGCCGTGTGCGGTCTGGTTCAGGTTCATAAAATCCATATCCATGCTGTCCCACGGGATCTCTGCGTTGAACTGAGTATGGAACTGCAGCAGTGGCTTATTCAGAACGCTCAATCCGCCGATCCACATTTTTGCCGGCGAAAACGTGTGCAGCCAGGTGATGATGCCGACGCACTGATTGTCGTGATTCGCTGCCCGGCAAAGCGCCAGCGCTTCATCCGGCGATTTGACCAGCGGCTGCAGCACCAGCGGCACCGGCAGCGTGCCAGCCTGATTAAGTCCTTCCATCACCTGACGGGCGTGCTCTTCCACCTGGCGCAACGTTTCCGCGCCGTAGAGGTGCTGTGTACCGATAACAAACCACACCTGCTGTGCGTTATGCTGTTCCATTAAACCACTCCTTTACTGTGCGGATAGGGTGCGCGGCGCGTACTGTGGTTCAGCTGCCTCACACCAGTTTTGATAACGTTGATAGAGCTGCTCATATGCCGCTACGCGCTGTGCGTCGGGCTGCAGCGTGACAGCAACCGGGCTGGCCATCACCTGCTGCGCGGCAGGTACGTCGGGATAGACTTCCGCCGCCACGGCCGCAAAAATTGCCGCGCCCAGCGCGCAGCACTCGTCTGAGGCGACAATATCCAGCGGACGGTTCATCACATCACAACACGCCTGCATAATGGCAGGGGACTTGCGGGCGATACCACCCAGCGTCAGGATGCTCTTTACCGGGATCGCCTGCTGCTCAAAACACTCCATAATCGCCCGCGCACCAAAAGCGGTGGCGGCGATCAGACCGCCAAACAAAGCCGGCGCATCGGTGCCCAGGTTGAGATCGGTGATCACACCTTTCAGCCGCTGGTTTGCATCCGGGGTGCGGCGTCCGTTAAACCAGTCCAGCACCACCGGCAGATGATCGAGCTGCGGATTAGCGGCCCACGCTTCGGTGAGTTCGCGGATCAGATCCTGCTGCAGCGCAGCCAGCTGCGGCTGCAGCTCAGGGTGGCGCTGCGCAGCCTGCTGCAGAGGCCAGCCGAGCAGGCGGCTGAACCAGGCGTAGATATCGCCAAAAGCAGACTGGCCCGCTTCACAGCCAATGGCGCCGGGAACGACGCTGCCGTCAACCTGGCCGCAGATGCCCCGGATAGCACGATCGCCGACGGTTTCGCTGTCTGCAATCAGAATATCGCAGGTCGATGTACCGATGACTTTAACCAGCGTATAGGGCTGAGCACCGGCACCAACCGCACCCATATGGCAGTCAAAGGCGCCGCCAGAGATGACCACCTGTTCAGATAACCCAAGGCGGGCAGCCCATTCAGCGCTCAGCGTGCCAACCGGCAGGTCAGCGGTCCAGGTATCGGTAAACAGCGGCGAGTCGAGCTGTTCTGTCAGCATCGGATCAAGCGCGTTGAGAAAGGCCACGTCCGGCAGGCCCTGCCACTCCGGATGCCAGAGCGATTTATGCCCGGCGGCGCAGCGCCCGCGGCGCAGCTTATCGGGGGCGGTCGTACCGCTTAGCAGCGCCGGCACCCAGTCGCAGAGTTCAACCCAGGAGACCGCCGCCTCCCGCACGGCAGCATCCTCCCGCGAGACGTGTAAGATTTTGGCCCAGAACCATTCAGATGAGTAAATGCCGCCGATATAGCGGGTGTAGTCGGTAAAGCGCCCGCTGTGGCAGAGACGGGTGATCTCTTCAGCTTCCTCAATCGCGGTGTGATCTTTCCACAACACAAACATGGCGTTGGGATTCGCCGCAAACTCCGGACGCAGCGCCAGTACATTGCCGTTGCGATCGACAGGGGCCGGTGTTGATCCGGTTGTATCCACGCCGATCCCGGCAACCGCTGCGCGCTGCGCGGGTGTTAACGCCTGAATCACGCTGACCAGCGCCTGCTCCAGCGCATCGATATAGTCCTGCGGATGATGACGAAACCGGTTGGCGTGCGCGTCGCAGAACTGGCCCTGCGCCCAGCGCGGATAGTTGACCACCGCTTTTTCCAGCTCTTTGCCGCTGTGGCAGTCAACCGCCAGCGCACGCACTGAGTCACTGCCAAAATCCAGCCCAATTGTTATGGCGCCAGCACCCATCGGGATTCTCCTGTGTGAGTTATCTGGGTTCTATCCTGCGAGGCAATGCCATAAGCCGTTAGTCATCAGCGGCTGAGAATATGTACTTTTCTGTCATCGGACAGGTTGTGTGATCGGCCGCAAAAGTCAGACACCGGTTAATTTTGCTGAATATATGGATATTTTTGCCTTCGTTTTGCTATGTGATACCGCTCTACATTTTGCGCCGCGTTTCTCGCTACAACTAGCCCAGCGTTTGCACAGCCTTTCAGCAACTCTTGAGCTAACGCGCTGATTTTGCGCTGTACACGAAAGCAGAATTCAGATGGTAGCGTTTACACAAAAACGTTAATAACAGCGATAAAACACCATTGTGCCGGAGAGCATCATGCATAAATTCACTAAAGCGCTGGCGGCCGTCAGCCTCGCCGCGGTTATGTCACATTCCGCTATCGCCGAGACGATGAAGCTCGGTTTTCTCGTTAAACAGCCAGAGGAGCCGTGGTTCCAGACCGAATGGAAATTTGCCGATAAAGCGGGCAAAGATCTGGGTTTTGAAGTGATTAAAATTGCTGTACCGGATGGTGAAAAAACGCTTAACGCCATCGACAGCCTGGCGGCCAGCGGCGCAAAAGGTTTTGTCATCTGCACCCCCGATCCCAAACTCGGTTCGGCCATTATGGCAAAAGCGCGCAGCTACGATCTGAAAGTGATCGCGGTAGATGACCAGTTTGTCACAGCGAAAGGCAAGCCGATGGAGACCGTTCCGCTGGTGATGATGGCGGCAACGAAGATCGGCGAGCGCCAGGGTCAGGAACTCTATAAAGAGATGCAGAAGCGCGGCTGGGACGTTAAAGAGACCGCGGTAATGGCGATCACTGCTAACGAGCTGGATACGGCGCGTCGTCGTACCGGCGGCTCTATGGCGGCCATTAAAGCAGCAGGCTTCCCTGAGAAGCAGATTTATCAGGTTCCTACCAAATCCAACGATATCCCCGGCGCGTTTGATGCCGGTAACTCCCTGCTGGTGCAGCACCCGGAAGTCAAACACTGGCTGATTGTCGGTATGAACGATAACACCGTGCTGGGCGGCGTGCGCGCCACAGAAGGTCAGGGTTTTAAAGCAGCAGATGTGATCGGTATCGGCATCAACGGCGTGGATGCGATCAGCGAACTCTCTAAAGGCTCTGCGACCGGTTTCTATGGTTCGCTGCTGCCCAGCCCGGACGTTCACGGTTATAAGAGCAGCCAGATGCTCTACAACTGGATCACTAAAGGCGAAGAGCCCGCCAGATTTACTGAGGTGACAGATGTGGTGCTGATCACCCGCGATAACTTCAAAACCGAACTGGCGAAGAAAGGATTGATGTAACGCACAGGGTGCGCATTTATGCGCACCTGAAATCCGACAGGCACTATCAGGAGTATCCATGGAGACCGATCAGGCATTTCTCTCTTTTCATGGCATCAGCAAAACTTTTCCTGGCGTAAAAGCCCTGCAGGATATCGGTTTTGAGTGCCGCGCCGGTGAGGTGCACGCGCTGATGGGCGAAAACGGCGCGGGAAAATCGACGCTGCTGAAAATTCTCAGCGGCAGCTACCAGCCCACGAGCGGTGAAATCCGCATCAAAGGCGAGGCGAAGCGCTTCAGTAATACGGTTGAGGCGCTGGATGCCGGCGTGGCCATTATCTACCAGGAGCTACACCTGGTGCCGGAAATGAGCGTGGCAGAGAATATCTATCTCGGCCAGCTGCCGCATAAACGCGGCCTGGTAAACCGCAAGCTGCTGCGCTACGAAGCGGGCCTGCAGCTGAAAAATCTCGGGATGGATATCGATCCCGAGATGCCGCTGAAATATCTGTCGCTGGGGCAGTGGCAGATGGTGGAGATCGCCAAGGCGCTGGCGCGCAATGCCCGCATTATCGCCTTTGATGAGCCGACCAGCTCACTCTCAGCCCGTGAAATTGAGCATCTGTTTCGCGTTATCCGTCAGCTGCGCGCTGAAGGACGGGTGGTGCTTTATGTATCGCACCGCATGGAGGAGATTTTTGCCCTGAGCGATGCGATTACCGTGTTTAAAGATGGCCGCTATGTGCGCACCTTTACGGATATGCCCAATACCCATCATGACGATCTGGTCGAGGCGATGGTCGGGCGCAACCTGGGTGACATCTATGGCTATGCGCCCCGCGAGCTGGGCGCCGTGCGTCTTCAGCTCGACCAGGTCGAGGCGAAAGGGGTGCGCATGCCCATTTCGTTCAGCGTGCGCGCCGGAGAAATTGTAGGACTGTTTGGTCTGGTGGGCGCCGGACGCAGCGAGCTGATGAAAGGGCTGTTTGGCGCCACGCAGCTGCGTAGCGGCACGGTTTCACTTGATGGCAGGCCGCTCGCGATCCGTCAGCCGATCGACGCTATCCGGGCGGGCATTATGCTCTGTCCCGAAGATCGTAAAGCGGAAGGCATCATTCCGGTGCACTCCGTGCGGGAGAACATCAATATCAGCGCGCGGCGGCATAACCTCACGGCGGGTTGCCTGATCAGGCCCGGCTGGGAGGCAAAAAATGCAGAAAGCCACATCCGTTCGCTCAATATTAAAACGCCTGGCCCGCACCAGCTGATCATGAATCTCTCCGGTGGCAACCAGCAAAAGGCCATTCTGGGCCGCTGGCTCTCAGAAGAGATGAACGTGATCATGCTGGATGAGCCGACGCGCGGTATTGACGTTGGCGCAAAACATGAGATCTACAACCTGATTTATCAACTGGCAGGCAAAGGGATTGCGGTGCTGTTTGCATCGAGCGATCTGCCCGAAGTCATGGGCCTCGCCGACCGCATTATTGTCATGCGCGAAGGTGAAATTGCCGGAGAACTGACGCACGACACGGCAACCGAACAGCTGACGCTCAGTCTGGCGATGCCGAAAACCCCTCAAACGGCCGCCGTGGCCTGATGTACAGGAGAGCAACAATGGCTTCATCTACCACTTCCAACACGCCACCGGTGCAGCGCAGCGGCCTGCAGCTGGGGCGTATCTGGGATAATTTCGGCATGCTGGTGGTTTTTGCACTGCTGTTTATTGTCTGCGCCATTTTTGTGCCGAACTTCGGCACCTTTATCAATATGAAAGGGCTGGGCCTGGCGATGTCGATGTCCGGCATGGTGGCCTGCGGCATGCTGTTTTGCCTGGCATCGGGCGACTTTGATCTCTCCATCGCCTCGGTTATCGCCTGCGCCGGCGTAGTGACGGCGGTGGTGATCAACATGACCGAAAGCCTGTGGATTGGCGTGGCTGCCGGGCTGCTGCTTGGCATGGCAACCGGTTTTGTTAACGGATTTGTTATCGCCCGGCTGAAAATTAATGCCCTGATCACCACGCTGGCAACGATGCAGATTGTGCGCGGCCTGGCCTATATCTTCTCTGACGGTAAAGCGGTAGGGATTGAAGATGAGCGCTTTTTTGCGCTGGGCTATGCCAACTGGCTCGGCGTGCCGGCGCCTATCTGGCTCACGATTGCCACCATGATCGCGTTTGGCTTCCTGCTGAATAAAACCACCTTTGGCCGCAACACGCTGGCGATTGGCGGCAATGAAGAAGCCGCCCGGCTGGCCGGCGTGCCGGTGGTGCGGACCCGCATCATTATCTTTATCCTTTCCGGGCTGGTTTCAGCGGCGGCGGGCATTATTCTGGCCTCGCGCATGACCAGCGGTCAGCCCATGACCTCGCTGGGCTATGAGCTGATTGTGATCTCTGCCTGCGTGCTGGGCGGCGTCTCGCTGAAAGGCGGCATCGGTAAAATTTCATATGTGGTGGCGGGGGTTCTGATCCTGGGTACCGTAGAGAATGCGATGAATTTACTGAATATCTCGCCATTCTCACAGTATGTCGTGCGTGGTCTGATACTGTTAGCCGCAGTGATTTTCGATCGCTACAAACAGAAAAACAGAGCCGTTTGATTCCGTCGGCGCAACGGGTGTTGCGCCGCGCGTCATGCAGAGAGTGAGGGCACTATGTACCATCGCGAACCCCCCAGTGAACAACAGAACCCCCTGCTGCCGGGCTATCCGTTTAACGCCTGGCTGGTCGCGGGACTCACGCCGATTAACGCGCAGGAGCCGCTCGATTTTTTTATCGACCGCCCGCTGGGGATGAAGGGCTATATTCTTAACCTCACCATTCGCGGTAAAGGCCGGGTTTTTGACGGCGAATCCGCCTTTGACTGTGAGCCGGGCGATCTGCTGCTGTTTCAGCCGAAAACACCCCATTATTATGGACGGTCGCCCGACAGCCCGTGCTGGCACCATCGCTGGGTCTATTTCCGGCCGCGCGCCTACTGGATTGACTGGCTGGAGTGGCAGGAGCAGAAGCAGGGCGTGGGCCGGCTGCGCCTGACTGAAGCGTTATGCGGCGAGTTTGATCGCCTGTTTGCCAGTATTGAGCAGACCCACAATTCCGGTCGCCGCTTTGCTGAAGAGCTGGCCATGAACCTGCTGGAGCGTCTGCTGCTGCGCGCGGTGGAAGAGGATCCGCGCAGCCATCAGCAGATTCGCGATCCGCGCGTAATTGAAGCCTGCCAGTACGTGACCAACCATCTTGCCAGCGAAGTCAAAATTGAGGAGGTGGCACGGCATGTCTGTTTATCTCCTTCGCGGCTGGCGCATCTGTTTCGCGAACAGATGGGCATCAATCTGCTGCGCTGGCGAGAAGATCAGCGGGTGATCCGCGCCAAGCTGCTGCTGCAGACCACGCAGGAGCCTATCGCCTCCGTGGGGCGGGAAGTGGGCTATGACGATCAGCTCTACTTTTCACGCGTGTTTCGCAAACGCACAGGCGTCAGCCCGAGTGATTTTCGCCGCCGCAGCCAGGATGCGCACGACGCGCTTGAAGCGCAGCAGAACTGGCCGGAACCCGGCCGGGCGATCTCTTTCAGCTGATTCCGCCTTGTTCTCACCGGCTGATTCGTCTTAAATCAGTCGGGTATATGACAAAAGGAGTGAGAATGAGCGATAAACTACGTGTCGGCCTGATAGGCTATGGCTTTGCCAGTAAAACCTTTCATGCCCCTTTAATCGCCGGAACAGCTGAAATGGAACTGGCAGCGATCTCCAGCAGCGATGCCGGTAAAGTGCACGCTGACTGGCCCTCTGTACAGGTCGTTGCCGATCCGCAGGCGCTGCTGGACGATCCCACCCTGCAGCTGATTGTGATCCCCACCCCCAATGACACCCACTTTCCGCTGGCCAAAGCGGCCCTGAATGCCGGCAAGCATGTGGTCGTCGACAAGCCTTTTACCGTCACGCTTTCGCAGGCGCGTGAGCTTGATCAGCTGGCAAAATCGAAAGGGCTGCTGCTGTCGGTCTTCCATAACCGCCGCTGGGACAGCGATTTTCTGACGCTAAAAACGCTGCTCGGCGAGGGCACGCTGGGCGAGGTACGCTATCTGGAGTCGCATTTTGACCGCTTCCGCCCGGAAGTGCGCCAGCGCTGGCGCGAAATGAAAGGACCGGGCAGCGGTATCTGGTTTGACCTCGGCCCGCACGTGCTGGATCAGGCGCTGCAGCTGTTTGGCATGCCGGTGGCGATCAACGTGGACATGGCAGAGCTGCGCCCTGGCGCGCAAACCACTGACTACTTTCATGCGGTGCTGACCTATCCGACGCGTCGCGTGGTGCTACACGCCAGCATGCTGGTGGCAGCAGAGTCACCGCGCTTTGTGGTACACGGCACGCGTGGCAGCTACGTAAAGTATGGCCTCGATCCGCAGGAGGATCGTCTGAAATCGGGTGCCAGACCGCCGCAGCAGGAGTGGGGCTACGACATGCGCAACGGCACGCTGACGCTGGCAGAAGGCGATATGCTGGTGGAGCAGGAGCTGCTGACGCAGCCGGGTAACTATCCGGCCTACTATGCGGCAATCCGCGATGCGATAGCCGGCACGGGGCAGAACCCGGTGCGGGCTGAAGAGGCGATACAGGTCATGGAGCTGATTGAGCTGGGTCTGCAGTCTGCAGAGAACCGTCAGACGATGTCACCACGCTGATGTTGCGCGCCGCCCAGCGGCGGCGCGTGTTCAGCCTTAGCCCGCTACGCGCTGGCGCAGCGCCGTTTTCTCCGCTTCGCTCAGAAACGCAATCGCCACGCCATTCTCCTGCGCCTGGCGGATCTCTGCCGCAGAGAGGCCGGCTGCAGGGGCCGCCACCTCATATTCATGCGCCAGCTCCACGCCCTGAACCGCCGGATCGTCAGTATTCAGCGTGGCCAGAATGCCATGCTGCAGAAACGCTTTCAGCGGGTGTTTCTCCAGCGAGGAGACGGTGCTGGTCTGAATGTTTGAGGTCAGGCAGGATTCGATGCCGATGCGCTGCTCAGCCAGGAAATCCATCAGCGCACGATCCTCTATCGCTTTAACGCCGTGACCGATACGCTCCGCGCCCAGTTCACGAATCGCCTGCCAGATACTCTCCGGACCCGCCGCTTCGCCGGCGTGTACGGTAATACGGAAGCCAGCGTCACGCGCCCGGTTGAAGTGGCTCAGGAACTCACTGCCGGGGAAGCCCAGCTCATCGCCGGCCAGATCCACGGCGGTGATACCGTCGCGATGGGCCAGTAATCCTTCCAGCTCGCGCAGGCACGCCTCTTCGCCAAAGGTGCGGCTCATAATGCCAATCAGATTAACATCCACACCGTACTGCTTCACGCCTGCGCGTACGCCGTCAATCACCGCTTCTGTCACGCCCGCCACCGGCAGGTTATGGGTCGTCGCCATATAGCCCGGCGAGAAGCGCAGTTCTGCATAGTGAATACCGGCACGCGCCGCATCTTCGACATTTTCCAGCGCAATGCGGCGGCAGGCGTCAAGATCGCCCAGCACTTTGACGCCCCAGTCGAGCTTTTGCAGAAAACTCACCAGATCGGGCTCGTTCGCGGTGACCTGCACGTGGGGACGCAGCGCGTCAAGAGAGCTGGCGGGCAGAGAGAGATTAAACTGGCGGCCGAGATCGAGAATAGTTTGGGCGCGGATATTGCCATCAAGGTGGCGGTGAATATCGGTAAGAGGAAGCTGCTGGTCGATCATGGCGCACTCGCTTGTCAGGAATAAAGTGCAGAGCATTATAAAAATATCTTGCGCAACTGCGCCAGCGATTTGCGCAAAGCAGGGTGCAGATGGTGAATATTAAAGCGGTAAAGCGCCGCTTCTTCCCGCAGGATGAAGCGGCGCATAGTGCCGGTTACTGCGGCATGCCTTCACTGGTTGGCATACCCAGCATATAGCGGGAGAGGAACTGCTCCAGTGACATCTTGTCGCCGTTCATCGTTACCTGCCCGTTTGCATACTGCAGGCTGGTCACAATGTTATTATCCTGCTGCTGCGTCAGACGGAACATCTGGCCCATCGCAGCCACGCCTTTGACCTGCTGATCCGCCAGCTTCTGCGCATCATCGCCCTGATATCCTTCGGCCAGGCCGACATGACGCATCGCTTCTGTCGCCATCGGCATATTGATATTCAGTTTGCCATCCAGCGTTTTCAGCATGCGATCTACCGCGGCACCCAGGCTCTGCGCCTCGCCGCTGACGGCGGCCGGATCGTTGAAGCCGATATTCAGGTTGAACGTGCTCTCACCCTTATCATTTTTCCAGCTCAGCGGGGCAATGCTGACCGCCGGCGCACCTTTCAGCAGCAGCGGCAGATTGTTACGCAGAATGGTCTGCACGCTGGCCTGATAGCGAATCGGATCGTCGGCAACACCCGGCTGGCGCAGCAGATCCTGCATCTGCGCGTTGTAGGTGTCGGAGAAGGTTTTCACCGCCTGGGCATCAAACTGCGAAAACTTCATCGCCAGACGCGCTTCACCAAACGGCTGCTGCTGCAGGTTGATATCGCCCACTTTATAATCGATAGTGCCGCCAATCTTGCCCTCTTTATTATCAAAAGAGGATTTGCCGTCAATTTTCTGCAGCGTCATTCCCTGCTGGCCGTTGATGCTGGCTTCCAGTTTATCCAGCGTGATGGTCTGATCGCCGACGCGCACGCCTTCCGGACTCAGGTGAGTATCACCGCCCAGCGCCAGACCGTTAAGCGTAAACAGCACCGGCTGCTCCAGCTGGTTTTTACTGGTGACGGCGATGCTGGAGAACTCACCTTTCAGACTGACTTTATCGCCTTTGCTGTCGGCGCTGACGTCGAGCTTGCCGCCGTTGGTGGCCAGCCGGTCACCGGTCTGCGCGTTGCTGTAATCCACCGGCAGCAGCGTCAGTGCAGTGTCGGTAGCCCCGCTGTAGCCAATGCGCGTATCGGCGGCAACCAGTGATTTACCGTCGGTCAGCGCGAACAGCTTTTTCACCGCATCGGTATTGGCAAGCCCGGAATGCACCGAGGCCATCGCGGGCAGAATATTACCGCGCTTCAGTTGCGCAAACGGGAAAGGACCGTGATCGATGGTCTCATTCAGCACAATGGTCTGGCCCGGCTTAAGCAGCGGATTATCCACCGTTTGGGAGCTCGCCTGCACAACCAGTTTCGTGCTGCTGCTGAACAGGCCGCGCTGATAGTCCTGATAGCTCAGCGTCAGGCGGCTGTTGGGGGACCAGGCGTTAATCTGGCTGTTGGCCTGTTGCAGCATCTCATCCTTGTGGCTCTCAATCTGCTTGCCGGTAAACCACGCTGCGCCGGTCCAAACCACACCGAGCGCGACAATCACACCTGCTGCAACCTGAGTCTTTTTCATCGCTGAGTCATCCTTATCCTTGCGTCCGCGTCCCGTCGGGGTGACGCGCCGGGTGAAGAAAAACGCCCGCAGGCGTTTAAAGTAATAGTCTGAAAGAATAGCAGTTAACGCGCGCAGCGTCAGCCGTCTGCAGTAAGCATACTGAAGACGCGCGCCAGGCGTCCGCTGCCTGAGGCCGCAACCGGGGGCTCGCTGGCGGCGACAAAACAGGATTCGCCTGGCTGCAGGACAAGCTGGCTATCCGCGCTGGCGAGCCGCGCTTCTCCCTCAATACAGAACAGCAGGGCGGCGCTGGCCGGTGCCAGCGGCTGCGCTACGGCAGAAAGCAGGTGGATGGCAAAGGAAAAATCATTAACCGGCACCGGGAAACAGAGCGCCTGCGCATCGCGCTCAGGCTGCAGCCGCAGCGTATCGGCGGCGCGGGGGATAAAGTTCAGGTTAGCCAGCAGCTCCGGCATATCGATAAATTTTGGCGTCAGGCCGGCGCGCAGCACATTATCTGAGTTAGCCATGACCTCGAGTGCAGTGCCCTGCAGGTAAGCGTGCGGCGTGCCGGCAGAGAGAAACATCGCTTCGCCGGGCTGCAGCAGCAGCAGGTTAAGCAGCAGTGGTGCAAACAGGCCGTTATCATCCGGGTAATCAGCCGCCAGCTGCCGCACAGTCAGCCACGGCTCCTCATCATGTGCCGCAGCCGCTGAACAGAGGATCGCCAGCGCGCGCCTTTTTTCATCCCCCTGCAGCGAAAACAGCGTGGCAAACAGGCGGGCAAGGGCGTCCGGGCTGGCCTGCTCAATAAAGTGCCCGATTTGCGGATGGGCGCCCGCTACCGCGCTCAGCAGCGATACCATTTCGGGCCGCTCGCGGAAGCCGTTCAGCGCCTGAAAAGGGGTCAGCGCATAGAGCAGTTCCGGTTTATGGCTGGCATCTTTATAGCTGCGCTGCGGCGCATCCACCGCAATGCCGGCTGCATTTTCACGGGCAAAACCGGCGGCAGCTGCGCGCTTATCGGGATGCGCCTGCACCGAGAGCGCTTTCGCCGCGCAGAGCACTTTGAACAGAAACGGCAGTTCACCGAACCGGTCGGCAACGGCGCTTCCCAGCATGGCGACCGGATCGCGCGCAATGAAATCGCGCAGCGAGGCGTGCCGGCCGTCAACAATCAGCGTGGACGGGCTTTTCGGATGCGCGCCCATCCACAGCTCTGCCAGCGGCCGGCCCTGCGGATCGGCAATACCATAAAGTTCCGTTAACGCCGTTGTGCTGCCCCAGTCGTAGTACTGCAGTGAGTTGTTCAATTTATGCATGTTACGCCCTCAGCTGAACAGTTATTGCCCAGTAAAGCAGAAAATTTCAGCAATTAGCGCGACCTGTGTGCAGGAAACGCGATGTGCCCGCATACTGTTTTATTGATTCGGATAACAATCCGGCCTGAAGCGGGGCGGTAAGAGGCCGCGCCCGGGGATTGCTTTCACTACTGAGAAAGGAGAAGAGGGCTATGGCAGCCAGTCGCACTGAAAAAGATTCAATGGGTCCTGTTGATGTGCCGGCAGATAAACTCTGGGGCGCACAGACGCAACGCTCGCTGGAGCATTTTCGTATCTCAACCGAGAAAATGCCGGTTGAGCTGGTCCGCGCGCTGGCGCAGACCAAGCGGGCAGCGGCAGAGGTTAACCGCGATCTGCAGCTGCTGCCGGACGATCGCGCGACAGCAATTATCCGCGCGGCGGATGAAGTGCTGGCAAACCAGCACGCCGATCAGTTTCCGCTGGCGATCTGGCAGACCGGCTCCGGCACGCAGACCAATATGAATATGAATGAAGTCCTGGCTAACCGCGCGAGCGAGATCCTCGGCGGCGAGCGCGGTATGGCGCGGCTGGTGCACCCTAATGATGATGTCAATAAAAGCCAGAGCTCTAACGACGTTTTTCCTACCGCTATGCACGTGGCGGCCGTTACGGCACTGCGCGAGCAGCTCATTCCGCAGCTGGAGGTGCTGAAAACCACGCTGGCCGGTAAAGCGGATGCATTCAGTGATATTGTGAAAATTGGCCGTACGCACCTGCAGGATGCCACGCCGCTGACGCTGGGACAGGAGATCTCAGGCTGGGTGGCGATGCTGGAGCATAATCTGAAGCACGTTGAAAACAGCATTCCCCATCTGACCGAGCTGGCGCTGGGCGGCACCGCCGTAGGCACCGGCCTGAATACGCATCCTGAATATGCCGTCCGCGTGGCGCAGGCGCTGGCCGCGCTGACCGGTCAGCCGTTCATCACCGCACCCAATAAATTTGAAGCGCTGGCGACCTGCGATGCGCTGGTGCACGCGCACGGCGCGCTGAAAGGTCTGGCGGCGTCGCTGATGAAAATTGCCAACGACGTCCGCTGGCTCTCATCCGGCCCGCGCTGCGGCATCGGCGAAATCAGTATCCCGGAAAATGAGCCGGGCAGCTCCATTATGCCGGGCAAAGTCAATCCGACCCAGTGCGAGGCGATGACCATGCTCTGCTGTCAGGTGCTGGGTAACGACGTAGCGATCAATATGGGCGGCGCGTCCGGCAACTTTGAGCTGAACGTATTCCGTCCTATGGTTATCCATAACTTCCTGCAGTCGGTGCGGCTGCTGGCCGACGGCATGGACAGCTTTAATCATCACTGCGCAACCGGTATTGAACCGGTGCGGGAGCGTATCGATCAGCTGCTGAATGAGTCGCTGATGCTGGTGACCGCGCTGAACACGCACATTGGCTATGACAAAGCGGCCGAAATTGCCAAAAAGGCCCATAAAGAGGGGCTGACGCTTAAAGCGGCCGCGCTGCAGCTCGGTTATCTCGATGAGGCGCAGTTTGATGCCTGGGTGCGCCCGGAAGAGATGGTTGGCAGCATGAAAGCGTAATCCTGCAGGTGGCGGCCGCTTCATCAGGCGAGGCGGTCGCTCCAGAGGTGCAGGCGCGGGATGATCAGATGCAGCGGCTGCGCCAGCGGTTTATAGCGGTGGGCGATATTCTCTGCATCATAATCCAGCAGTTCGCCCAGCACCGGCACCTGGGTTTTGTCACGGCACAGTACCAGCAGCGGAGAGGGGCAGGCCAGCTGCGTCTGTTTCTTCTCGCTGGCGCGCCAGACGCGGGCAATAGGCTGCACTTTAACCGGCCGCTTGATTTTCAGCTTTGCGCCTGCGGGCAGCGAACGCACCAGCTCCAGCTCCAGCTGCACTTTTTCTGCCCACTGCTCCCGCGTCCAGGGAGCCTGAGCGCGATTCGCTTTCAGGCTGCGTTCCAGCTGCTCAATAACGGCTTCCCGCGTCAGATTTTTAATGATGTTTTTGTTCGCCCAGCCAAAGCGCAGCGTATCCGGCGCATTGAGCAGGGGCACGCTGCGATAGGCGTTCAGCGTTATAAGCCCGCGCAGATGCTGATGCACAAATTCAAAGCGGGCCTCGCTCGGCAAGCCGGACTCTACGGTGATGAGCTGCTCCAGCCGCTGTTTAAGCGCGTTGATTTCGCTGACCTGCTGCGCGATCTGCTCAGCGGCCTGCTCGTCCGCCTCAATACAGATTGCTCCCGGCAGCCGCACGGCCGCTTTGGTACTGATCTTTTCTGACTGATGCTGCATAAACAGCCGGCAGTAGTGGGTGAGGGCCATTTCGCGCGCGCTCTTACCCAGATGCTGCGTCACCGCTATTTTGTCAATCTCATCATGTTCGTGACCTTTTTCAATTGCCGGCAGGCTGAACACGCGCGCCACCAGCAGCGGCTGCTGCTCAATGCTGGTGCGCAGCGCACCAAGGCGCTGTTCCAGCGTGTTAACGCACTCATGTAAATCAGCGACTAAATCGTAGCGAGCCATAATCTTCTCCTTTGTTACAACATACTTAATGTACCTGTGCCTGCGCCGCTGACAAGCTTCCGGTTTAGTTACAACAAACTATTAAAATTTAAGTTTTACCAGAATCAGCCACGGAGACCAATAATGGCCTGACAAGAAGAAGGTTCAGCCTGCAGAATATCCATGATATAACAATGCTTTATCTGATACGGAAAGCGTCCGTGCACTATCATTCAAAACCCGCGATACCCGCCATTATTACGCTGGGTGCGGTTCAGATCCTTTCCTGGGGCGGGTCGTTCTACCTGATGGCGGTGATGGCCGCTCCGATTATCGCTGAAACCGGCTGGTCTCAGCAGTGGGTTTATGGGGCGCTGTCGCTTGGTATTCTGGTCTCCGGCTTGCTGGCGCCACTCAGCGGCCGACTGATTGCCCGTGGTTACGGGCCGCTGATACTGGCAGGCGGCGGTGTGATAATGGCGTCAGGGCTGGTGGTTATGGGATTGAGCTACCAGCCTGGCTGGTTTTTTGCCGCCTGGCTGCTGATTGGCACAGGAATGGCCATGAGCCTTTATGATGCGCTGTTTGCAACGCTCGGCACGCTCTATGGCGGACAGGCGCGCAGCGCTATCACCGGCGTGACGCTGATTTCGGGCTTATGCACCACGCTGGTCTGGCCGGGAACGGCATGGCTGATTGCGCTCGCCGGCTGGCGTGATGCCTGTTTCATCATTGCTGCGCTGCTTACTCTGCTGGTTTTTCCCGCCTACCGCTATGCGCTGCCGGCGCCGGTCACGCAAACCGGGAGCAGGGGAGGCCCGACCGGCGCGGCCTCTGACACGTTGCAGAGCGCGCTCTCGCCGCGACTTTTCTGGCTGCTGTGCGCCATTTTTACCCTCGCTTCGGTTATTATGACCGCCATCTCGGTTCAGCTTATTACGCTGCTTCAGTCCGGGGGCTATTCGCTGAGCGCAGCGCTGGCGCTGAGTGCCGTTCTCGGTCCCTGTCAGATCGGATCGCGGCTTCTGGATGTAATGTTTAAACGTAGTCATCCCATATGGACCGCGCTGTTCTCTGTGGGACTGGTGGCAGCAGGGCTGCTGCTGCTGGCGCTGTTTCCGGCAATGGCGCTGATCGCTATGGTGCTCTATGGCGCAGGAAACGGTTTGCGGGCCATCGTGCGCGGTACGCTGCCGCTGGCCGTTGTCAGACCGGAACAGTATGCCGTTATCACCGGTCGTATGGCGCGCCCGGCGCTGATCGGACAGGCGCTGACGCCGCTGGCGGGGGGCTGGCTGGCGGCGCATGCCGGCGCTGACGTGACCCTCTGGGTACTGTGCGGGCTGGCGGGTATAAACGTTGTGCTGGTGGCGCTGCTTAAGCAGCAGTTACCGGCGCAGGCGTCGTCCGTGCAAAACTAAGCAGCTTGTGCGCTAACCGGGCCGCAGATGGGGAATCCGTGCCCTGTGCGGTTGGGGTTGCTTCTAAAAAGCAACAGTGTTTGTTATATTTATTGCTCATTGTTCACTCATTGACGCGCTATAAAAACAAAAAGATAAGCCGCAACTCAGGATATTGAAATGTTAGATTATCGCTTCCCGACAGCTCTGCAGATGGTTTTAAGCGTCGCGATGGCGGAGCAACTGGGAAAACGCTCGACCAGCGCTATTCTGGCGTATGGTCTGGAGGCGAATCCCAGCTTTATTCGTAAACTGATGGTTCCGCTGACGCGCGACGGCATTATTGTTTCGACGCTGGGTCGTACCGGCTCCATTCACCTGGGCCGGCCCGCAGCAGAGATCACGCTACGCGATATCTATACGTCAGTCATTGAAGATAAAAAACTGTGGGCGTCGCGGCCGGATGTTGCACCGCGCTGCCTGGTCAGCGCCAACCTCTGCTGGTATTTCAAATCGATTGCTCAGGAGGCGGAGGAAGCATCGCTGAAAGTGCTGGAGACGCGCACCGTGGCGGATGCGCTGAACGAACTGAAAAGCAACGATACCAGCAATTGCGAACCGCTGCCGGACGCTGAACCCGCCGGACTCTGCCAGAAAACCCGTTGATACCGGCGCTGCATGCGCGTCCGACGGTCAAGAGGATATAAAAAAGCCCGGCTTCAGCCGGGCTTTTCCATTTGTACCGCTTTTAAAGTGACGTTGCGCTTTTCGCACGCGTGCGGCGCGTTACCAGCTTGCGCAGCGTGACGTAGAACACTGGCGTCAGGAACAGGCCAAACAGGGTCACGCCAAGCATCCCGGCAAACACGGTTATACCGGTCACACCGCGCACTTCCGCGCCAGCCCCTTCACCCAGAATCAGCGGAACCGTACCGGCGATAAAGGCAATCGAGGTCATCACAATCGGCCGCAGGCGCAGACGACACGCCTCCAGCGCGGCAGCGGTCACGCTTTTACCCTGCATCTCCAGCTCACGGGCAAACTCCACGATCAGAATGGCGTTTTTGCACGCCAGCCCCATCAGCACCACCAGCCCGACCTGGACAAACACGTTATTATCACCGCCGGTCAGCCAGACGCCCGCCAGCGCGGAAAGCATGGTGACCGGGACAATCAGGATCACCGCCAGCGGCAGCGTCCAGCTCTCATAGAGCGCTGCCAGCACCAGAAACGCCAGCAGGACCGCAACCGGGAAAACGATCAGTGCGCTGTTGCCCTGGGTCGCCTGCTGATAGCTCAGGTCAGTCCATTCGATATTCATACCGTTGGGCAGCATCTGCTCTGACATCATCTCCAGCTGCGTCATCGCCTGCGCGGAAGAGAGCACGCGCGGATCGGCATCGCCAATCAGATCCGCAGCGGGATAGCCGTTATAGCGGATCACCGGATCGGGGCCGTAGGTGGTGGCGACATGCACCATGCTGCCGACCGGCACCATTTCGCCCCGGTCATTACGGGTACGCAACGAAGTAATATCCTCAACGCTGTCACGGAAATCGCCGTCCGCCTGCGCCATCACGCGCCAGGTACGGCCAAACTTATTAAAATCGTTCACGTAGGCGGAGCCGAGATAGACCTGCAGCGTGGTAAAGAGATCGGGTAACGCCACGCCCTGTGCACGGGCTTTGTCGCGATCGACCTGCACATCCAGCTGCGGGACATTGGCCTGATAGGAGGAGATCGGAAACATCATGCCCGGCGTCTGCATCACGGCACCGGAGAGGGTGTTAATCGCCTCCTGCAGTGCGCCGTAGCCGAGGCCACCGCGATCCTGCACATAAAGCGAATACCCCGATCCCTGGCCCAGACCCAGAATCGGCGGTGGCATAATTGAGAAGCCAAAACCCTGCTGAATCTTAGCAATTTTTGCATTCAGCTCCGCGTTGATCTCTGCCGCGCTGCGCGTTCGTTCGCTGAACGGTTTCAGGCCAAAAAACACCGTGCCGGCGTTAGGCGTATTGGTAAACTGCAGCGCGTTCAGGCCGGGAAACGCAACCGCATAGGCGACGCCGTCAGTGTGCATGCCAATCTCGCTCATCTCGCGGATCACCGCATCGGTGCGCGCCAGCGAAGCGCCTTCCGGCATTTTTACGCCGCCAATCAGATAGAGCTTATCCTGCGTGGGAATAAAACCGCCCGGCACGCTGTGAAACAGCAGGCCTGCGCCGGCAAGCAGCAGCAGATAAACCGCAAACACCGCGCCGCGCCGGCGCAGCGTGGTGCCTGCCAGGGATTCATAGCCCGTTGCACTGCGCTGGAAAAAGCGGTTGAACGGGCGAAACAGCCAGCCAAGCAGGCGGTCAATCAGCCGGCCAGGCAGATCTTTAGGCGCGTCATGGGCTTTCAGCAGCTTAGCCGCCAGCGCCGGCGAGAGCGTCAGCGAGTTAATGGCGGAGATCACCGTCGAAATAGCGATGGTCACGGCAAACTGCTTATAGAACTGCCCGGTCACGCCGGAGAGAAACGCCATCGGCACAAACACCGCGCAGAGCACCAGCGCAATGGCGATAATCGGACCGGACACCTCACGCATCGCCTGGTGCGCGGCGGCCACCGGCGTCAGACCCTGTTCGATATTGCGCTCAACGTTCTCAACCACCACGATGGCGTCATCCACCACGATGCCGATAGCCAGTACCAGCCCGAAGAGGCTGAGCGTATTGAGTGAGAAACCCAGCAGCCAGAGCACGCTAAAGGTGCCAACCACGGAAACCGGTACCGCCAGCAGCGGAATAATCGACGCGCGCCAGGTCTGGAGAAACAGGATCACAACCAGGACAACCAGCGCAATGGCTTCAAACAGCGTCTGCACCACGGCGTGAATAGAGTCGCGGACAAACACCGTGGGATCGTAAGGTGCAGCCCACTGCACATCCTCCGGGAAGCGCGTGGCCAGCTCGTTCATTTTGGCCCGCACCGCGTCGGAGAGATCGATAGCGTTCGCGCCCGGTGCCTGGAAAATACCGATGCCGACCGCATCCTTGTTATTCAGCTGAGAGCGCAGGGCGTAGCTGCCGGAGCCCATCTCAATGCGCGCCACGTCGCGCAGCCGTACCAGAGAGCCGTCAGCCGTGCTTTTCAGGATAATGTCACCAAACTGCTCTTCGCTCTCCAGCAGACCCTGGGTATTGATAGAGAGCAGGAAATCGCTGGCTTTGCGGGTCGGTTCCGCGCCAAGCTGTCCGGCGGAGACCTGCACGTTCTGTTCGCGCATGGCGGTCATCACCTCTGCGGCCGTCATGCCGCGCGCGGCGACTTTGTTGGGATCGAGCCAGACGCGCATCGCATACTCACCCGCGCCGAAAATCTGAATCTGGCCGACGCCGGGGAGGCGTGCCAGCTCATCTTTCACCTTCAGGGTGGCGTAGTTGCGCAGGTAGAGCGAATCATACTTGCCGTGCGGGGAGAAAAGATGCACAACCAGCGTCAGCGTGGGCGACATTTTCTGGGTGGTCAGCCCCAGCTGGCGTACCGCTTCCGGCAGACGCGCCTCAGCCTGCGCCACGCGGTTCTGCACCTGTACCTGCGCCCGATCGGGATCGGTGCCGGGGCGGAAGGTCACGGTAGTGACCAGTACGCCATCGGAGCCAGCCACCGACTTCATGTACATCATATTTTCAACGCCGTTGATCGCCTCTTCCAGCGGGGTCGCCACAGAATCCGCGATCGCTTTTGGGTTAGCGCCAGGATATTCGGCGCGTACCTGCACGCTGGGCGGCACCACATCCGGATATTCGCTGATTGGCAGCAGCGGGATCGCAATTAACCCGGTGGCAAAAATCAGTATCGACAGCACCGCCGCAAAAATGGGACGGTCGATAAAAAAACGAGAGAAATCCATAGAGTAGGGTCTCGGTTAAGGAGCGGGGCGCATCGCGACTGAGTGAGCCTGTACCGGCATGCCGGGCATAAAGACTTTTTGCAGACCGTTTACGATCACGCGATCGCCTGGCTGCAGACCCTGCTGAACAATACGCAGTCCGCCAGAGAGATCGCCAGGCTGGATATCGCGCCGCTGCGCTTTGCCTGCGGCATCAACAATGTAGACATAGCGGCGGTCCTGATCGGTGAGAATCGCCTTGTCATCAATCAGCAGCGCGGTGAAATCGGCACGACCCGGCAGCCGGACGCGGGCAAACAGCCCCGGCGTCAGTTCGCGCTGCGGGTTATCGAGCAGCGCGCGCATGCGAATGGTGCCGGTACTGGCAGTAAGCTGGTTATCCAGAAAATCCACCGTGCCGCGATGCGGATAGCCGTGTTCGCCGGTCAGGGAAACCTGCAGCGGCAGGGCGCCGCGCTGTTCGCCCTGGCGCGCCAGCTGCTGATAGTGCAGAAATGTCGCCTCATCGACATCAAACCAGACATACATCCGATCCTGGGAAACCAGCGTGGTCAGTACGCTGGCGCTGTCGCCTGCGGTGACCAGATTGCCGGCGGTGATTAGCGCGCGGCTGGCGCGGCCATCAATCGGGGCGGTCACGCGGGTAAAACTCAGGTTGAGGCGGGCCATATCAACCGCCGCCTGCGCCGCCTGCACGCTCGCCTGCGCCTGCTGCGTGGCCGAACGACGCTGCTGCCAGATCTCGCGGGATACCACCTGGCTGTTGATCAGCTTATCGGTACGATCCGATTCACTGCGCGCCAGCGCCGCCTGCGTGCGCGCACCGGCGAGCTGCGCCTCAGCCTGCGCCAGTGCGGCACGGTAGCTGCGGTCATCAATGGTGAACAGCACCTGACCTTTTTGAACCTCATCGCCTTCGCGATAGTTTACCCGGTCGATATAGCCGGAAACGCGCGGGCGCAGCTGAACGCTCTCGACCGCCTCGATCCGGCCATTGAAGTTATCCCATTCGCTGACCTGCTGCCGGATCACCTGTGCCGCACTCACCTCCGGCGGCGGCGGAGCATTTTGCGCCACGCCGCGATCGCAACCCGCCAGCAAACCTGCCAGCAGTGCCGCGCCTGCCAGGCCAATAGCCTGACGAACCCTGTCTTTTTTTCCGGACATTATTGTTATTCCACGTTGATGAAGCACGAAAGACGACGTAAAAATATGCAACTTTAACGATTGCATTAATCGGGAGGAGTGTAGGTCGCGGCGAAGTGCATCTGCAAGAATATCTGATACACTTTATGTGCGGTCTGACGGGCGCTCAGCGCAGAGAGAAAAACCCTGCTTTATGTGCGGCATTTAATGTAATAATAAAACTTGCATTAAGTGCGATAGTCAGTCACCCTTAAAGTGTAACTGCAACTGATACTGATACTGTTCGTAACGGCGACGGGAGAGAATGGGATGATGAGCGACGCGTTTATGCACGATCTGATTGACTGGATCGATAACAATATCGAAGCACGGCTGGATCTTGATACCGTGGCTGACCGGGCGGGCTACTCCAAATGGCACCTGCAGCGTATGTTCAAAGAGCACACCGGTTATCCGCTGGGCGAATATATCCGGGCGAAAAAGCTGAAAAAATCAGCGGACCGGCTCACCACGACCAACGAGCCTATTCTGAACGTAGCGATTTCGCTGGGCTTTGATTCACAGCAGTCGTTTAACCGCAGCTTTAAGCGCCAGTATGGCGTAGCGCCCGGCGCATGGCGTCGTCACGCTTCACATGCACCCGGTGCCATGCAGTAAGTTCTCCGCCAGGGCCAGCCACGCTGGCCCGCGTCAATTTCCCGCCTGAATCTGCTATGCTGACCTCCTTTTTTCAGGGGTGTCGCGATGTCAATATTACGCTGGATCGGCCTGCTGGCGATCGTCATTGTTTGCTGGACCGCGCTGCGGCCACACTTCAGCGCTCCGCCTGCCGATCCCACGGCTGGCCACGCCACAACTTCTTCTTCTGCCACCATTGATGCGCTGACGCAGGCTGAACGCGTTGCGGACTGGCTGGTGCAGCATCAGCGTCTGCCCGATTTTTACCTGACCAAAGCGGCCGCGCGCCGTCAGGGCTGGGAGCCGGATAAAGGCAATCTGTGCGAGGTTCTGCCAGAACGCGCCATCGGCGGTGACCGCTTCAGCAATCGCGAACAGCAGCTGCCGCGTCAGGCGGGACGGCAGTGGTATGAGGCGGACGTCAATTATCGCTGCGGGCGCCGCGGCGCTGACCGTCTGATCTACTCCTCCGACGGGCTGATCTACCTCACCCGCGATCACTATCGCAGTTTCAGAAAGGTGCACTGAGCGTGCTGACTATAGATATCGACTTCGCCACGCTGCGCGACCGCGCGGCGTTTTATCAGGCGCTGAATGCGCAGAGCGGTGCGCCTGCTGCTGTCGGCGCAAATCTGGACGCGCTGTGGGACTGGCTGACCGGCGGCATGGCGCTGCCGGCAACGATCTGCCTGATACATGCAGAGCAGGCCGCGCAGCAGGCGGAGTTTGCGCCGGTACTGGCGCTGCTTGAGGAGGCGGCGCAGCTGCTGGAGGGCGAGCTGCGCCTGGTCTGGCGCTGATCAGGCGTGCAGTGGCAGCAGCAGCACCGACAGCGTCTGCCGCGCGCCGGCGGGCAGATCGCTGCCGCCCGTATAACCATTATTCTCCACAATCAGCTGGTTGAGTCCGACCAGCCAGTCATAGATGTAGAACGCCGTATGATTAGCGGGCGCAGCCGTCAGGCGCGTCAGGCGCTGGCCTGACGAGAAGCTGACGCTCGGCGCGGGCGGACGGGAAAAAATCGTCTGGCTCCGGTTTACGCGACTTTCAGGGCGCTCGCTCTCCGGACGCTGTAAAAAACCGAGCCAGGCGACAAAATCACCCAGCACCGTCATGGCGCGCGAAACCTGACGATCGGTGCGTGCTTCATGCGTGCTGCTGTCCGGCTCATTCAGCGCACTCTGCAGCCTTGCCAGCAGCTTAAGACGAAAACTGGCCGCAATCAGCTCCTCGGTCAGCAGCTCCATGGTGGGCTTGTCGACGTTCAGCAGCGTCAGCAGGCTGCGGTTCTCAGGCAGCTGGCGCAGATGCGCCAGCCACAGCGTCAGAACCTGCTGCGGAAACTGCTGCTCGCTGCGGACGCTCGTATGCTGCGGCTCGCCGGCGGGAGCGGGCGCGTCGCTGAACAGATCGAACTCAAAGCCGATACCAAAATAGCTTTGCTCCGCAGCGGGCTTGCCGCTGTGCGCCGTTACCGCGCCGCTGCTCTGACTCAGCCAGAGCTGGCGCACGGCATCACGCGACGGCTGCAGCCGCTCCAGCAGCTCACCGTGCAGGCCGGTGCGGTGCTGCAGACATTTCAGCAGCGTATCGGCGATGGTCTGTTTACGCAGCGCCTGCTCGGGCGAGGCGCTCGCTTCTGTCCACGGCTGCAGCCGGGCCGCGACTTTCTGCTGCAGCGCGCCCGTCAGCAGCGCCAGACGGTCGCGACGCGCCTCGGGCTGCATCTCTTCCTGCAGCCAGCTGCTCATGCGATCGACGCCTGCGCGATCCTGCGCCAGCATTGAGCCCCAGCTCTGACCCGGCTGGCCAATCTGACGCTGCACCGCCTCGTCGACATTGATCTGCTGCGCCTGATAGCGCGCATCGTAAGGGGTTATCGCCCAGATCAGACGCGGTTTTTCGCTGCCGCTGCTTACGCTCTGCTGCATCTGCCACTCGCGCAGCGCGCTGGCGGCGGGATCGGCGTCGTGGCGCTGGCTGGCGGCGGTGCAGATCAGCATCAGGTCAATGCCCTGACGCGTGGCGTAAAAACCGGGCAGCAGGGCGCGCTTCTGCTCCAGCAGCTGCGCACGCAGCGGATCGCGCAGACGCAATTGTGCCTGCTCCTCCTGCAGCTGGCGATCGGGAAGCGTGCCGGGGGCAGGCAGATCCAGCATGTCCGCCTCATCATAGAGCGCCTGACGCGGCGTGGAGCTGAGCGGTATGGTCAGCTCCAGCGTCAGCAGCGCCAGCTCGCCGAGCGCGACCCGCTGTGGCTTACCGCTGCGGTTGGCTACCACCGGACAGACCTCAATCATCTCCTGCAGATCGGCGTCGTGACCGATCAGCTTTTCGGCCGGCAGCTGCGCATCATCCACCAGCAGCGAGAGCGGCGCCAGCACGCGCGGCGCGTGGCGCAGCTGCTGAAGCAGGTGCAGCAGCGGACGCAGCGTGTCGCTCAGAGCGGGCTGACCAGGCCAGAGCAGGGCATAAAGCTGTACGCGATCGTCAACGCTCAGCCAGGGGGCCAGCTCGGCGGCCTGGGGCCAGAAATGGCGATCCAGCGCTTCCGCGTGACGATGATGACGGCGGCTCCATCCCCACAGGGTAATGAGCGCGTCGCTCTCTGCGCCGGGCTGTAGCTCGCTCTGGCGGTGACGCTGCAGGCGCTGCAGCGTGGTCTCAATGGTGCGGATATCCGCGCCGTCACGCTCAATGCGGGCGCTGGCGAGCAGCAATCGGATCAGCTCCGCTTCATTAAGCAGGGTCAGCTCAACCGGCCACGTGCCGGAGGTCGCTTCACGCTGGTGACTAAAGCGCGTGGCCGCAGCGAAATCGAGATTACCGGGATTGATATGCTGAAAATAGTTGAGCACTTTGTCGCTGAATCGGGTCATCAGCTGACCCTGCGCATCGCCCACCATCTCACTCAGCAGCCAGGCTTTACCCGCCTGCGACTGACCAAACAGCGCCAGCGTAACCGGACGCGCCAGCTGCAGCGCCAGCGCCTGGCTCTCAGCGCGCGCGCGGC
>NZ_MIPP01000011.1 GCF_002095385.1 Pantoea eucrina
AGCGCCATCAGAGCGGTCACACCGCGTCGCGCCTGCGCTGCGGCCCAGGCCTCAAGCCGCTCACCGATTAAAAACAGCAGCAGCACCATCGCAGCTTCGGCATGAGCGCCCGTTACCAGCGCGCCGGCTGCAGCCGCCGTCATCAGCGTTTCGATTGAGAAAGGCGAGCCGCTGCGGATCCGCTGCCAGGCGCTGTGCGCGACCGGCAGGAGAGCGGCCAGCGCGGTCGCGACAAACAGGCGATCGCCCCAGATCGGTGACTGCTGACTTATCAGCCAGCTCGTCAGCATCAGCAGTGCCAGCAGCAGCAGCGCGGCGCGATCGCGCCAGCGTGAATCAGCCGGCGGGGGAGCGGGGGCATCAGCAGCGTGCAGCCTGAAGCCCGCCTGTTTTACCGCCTGTTCTATGGCGGCCTGCATGGCGGCGGGGGCACAGACTTCCAGCTTTTCACTGGCAAAAATCACGCGCGCCTGCGTGACCTGCGGCAACTTTTGCACGGCGGTTTCGATAGTGCGCGCGCAGCCCGGGCAGTCCATCCCGGTAATTCGCCAGCGCAGTGCAGGCTGCCCGTTAGCAGAGTCTCTGTTTTCATCCGCGTCAGCTGACGCGGCGCTTCCGGCACAGCAGGCGGCGCCGGTCGTGACGGGCGTGGTCAGACGGGTGAAGCGGGCCGCGGGCAGGGGGCGCACGGCAGCGTGTGGCTGCAGTTTGCTACCCGGCCGGTCACAGCCGCAGGGGGAAATCTGTTGATGCATGAAGCCTCCGGTATCAGTAACGGGCAGCTGCCCGTTACTGAAGGCTACACTCTGGAGTCAGCTCCAGAGTCAAGCCCGGAATGGCCGGTGTATCAGGAGAGCCAGAGTGAACGCACGATCATAAAATGACCGGCAAAATAGCAGGCGGCGACAATGGCGCTGTCAGCGCTGAAGCGGCGGCGATAATGTGAAATAAACCAGATAATATTGGCCAGCAGCAGCAGGCCCGCACCAATCAGCAGCGAGAAACTGTAGTCGGTCGGACGGAAAAAGTAGTTTTCAGCCGCCATCCAGTTCATCACCAGCGTCATGCCAATCAGGGTACAGATGGGCCAGCGCAGCTCCTCCAGCCGCGTCCAGAGCAGCGCAATGACCGCAACGCCGATAATCAGAAACGTCAGCGGAATAGGCCAGTAGAAGCTCATGGTCATATGGGCGGTAAAACTGATGGTGTAGAGCAGATGCGAAAGGAAAAACGCGCCCAGCGCATAAAGCATTTGCTGTCGGGGCAGCAGCATCAGCGCATCGCCTGCCAGCGTGGCAATCAGTCCGGCAAGGATCAGATAGTCAGTGGTGTTCACGGCCGGTGCCTGCCAGGCCCAGGCAACCAGCAGCAGCAGGGTAACAGGTTTAAACAGCCAGCGTTGCCACTGCGGACCGCGATAGGAGGCATCCACATAAAGCCAGCCGGAAAAAAGTACTGCAAGGAAAGACCAAAGCATTTTTTCTCCCTTTTGTAGACCAGATGTCCACACTGTTGAAATATCCCAGACTCTCTTTGAGTTTAAGTTACCGCTGGCAAATGTGACAATCGGGCAACTCTGGTTGTATGCTTTAGCTTCTTTTTTAATGATCAAATGAAGTGAAGTGCGAGCAAAAACATGAGCAAACCACCGCTAATCTTTTTTATCGTCCTGGCGATTATCGCCATTCTGGCGACCCGGCAGTTTATCAAGCAGCGGCGGGAAGCTGCGGTTAACGACGCCTCCCCGGTACGATCGCTGACCGTGCAGGTAAAAACCAAGCGTGAATATCCGGCACCGAATCGTCGTTCGCGTCAGCGCGAAGAGATTGCTGGTGAAGAGATGAAATATGAAGCCTGGTTTCATCCGCTGAACGGGGCGAGCGACATTAAAACCGCGGTCAGCGCCAGCGATTATCACCAGATGGATAAGGGCGTAAAAGGCGAGCTGAAGATGCAGGGCAGCCGTTTTGTCAGCTTTACCCCCGCGCGCTGAAACCGGAGCACCGGCAAAGGTGGTCCGGTTAGCGCCGGATCACATCTTCGGATAGTGCTTTTTCTGCCAGGCGAGCAGTTCAAATACCCCGAAAAAGAAAATCTTAGCCTGCGTGGCGCCGCTCAGCTTCGGCGCCTCTTTGGGCTGGGTGGCGCGCAGCAGCACCAGCTGCAGTCCATGCATAATCACCATGAAAAACAGGGCGACATGCACAAAATAGCGCAGCGGTGTGGGGAAAGGGTGCACCAGATTAAGCAGCAGAAAAGCCCAGACGCAAATCATCAGTAACCGTCCCAGATTAAGCCACATCATGCGCCTCCTGTTGGCGTTGATAGAGTCGATAGGCGACCTGACCGGCGATCTTCTCCCGGTAAAGCTGCCAGCTGGCGGGCACGTCAGGGGCCCCCTGTTCCACTTCACTTTCCACATAAATCAGCGCGTCTGCGCTCAGCCACTGATTGCGCTCCAGCAGCGCCAGTGTCTCCGCCAGCAGCCCTTTGCGAAAGGGCGGATCGACAAATACGATATCAAAAGCTTCGCCAGGCTGCGCCAGCCACTGCAGCGCGCTGGTCTGCACCACCGTCGCCTGCGTGGCGCGCAGCGTGTCGACATTGCGCGACAGCTGCTGCGCTACGCTGCGCTCCAGCTCCAGCAGCGTGACTGAACCCGCATAGCGCGACAGCGCTTCGAGACCCAGCGCACCGCTGCCGGCGAAGCAGTCGAGGCAGCGCGCCTGCGGAAGGTCGGGTGCCAGCCAGTTAAACAGGGTTTCGCGTACGCGATCGGTCGTGGGGCGCAGGCCTGCGCTATCCGGCACCGGAAGTTTACGGCCGCGCCACTGGCCGCCAATGATGCGGATCTGGCCAGCGCCGCCGCCGCTGCGGGGTGATTTACTCATTTTGCTCACAACTCGTCATAATTTGTTGCGTAGTTTAACGGGCGCGACAGGCAGAAGAAACGTAAAAAAGGGTGCTGTGGTGCGCTGGCCGGAAAGTGTTAGACTATTGAACGATACAGGCGTGCGTAATTCGCTGATTTTACGCCGCAGAAAGCTAAAAAACTGAATTTATATCCCCTGGGGACAGCGTGCTACCGGGAATAAGCCATCGAGGAGTGTAGTTACACAATGGCAAAAGAGAAAAAACGCGGCTTTTTTTCCTGGCTGGGATTTGGCAAGGAAGAGCAGGCACCCGCCCCGGCTGAAGAGCAGGTAAAAGAGCAGCCTGCAGAGGAGGCTCAGCCCGCTGCCGCTGAAGAGAGTGCGTCAGAGCGTGCCGAAGCGCAGGCAGCAGAAACCGTTGCGCTGACGGAGCAACTGGCGAAAGAGCAGGCGGCAGCAGATCAGGCAGCCCGGCATGCGCTGCCACCTGAAGAGGCCATCATCACCGCTCAGCCGGAGGAGATCCTGCTGGAAGAGGAGCCTGAGCTGACGCCGCTGCCGGTCAATGAAGAGATCCTGCCGGAAGAGGAGCCCGGGCTGGCGCCGCTGCCGGTTAATGAAGAGATCCTGCCGGAAGAGGAGCCTGAACGGGCGCCGCTGCCGGTTGCTGAAGAGACCCTGCCGCAAGAAGAACCTGAACTGGCGCCGCTGCCGGAAGAGATACCGGCTGCCACTGCCGGGGAGCCACCGCTGACAGCCGCCGTCGCGCCGGAACCGGTTCTGCCCGGCGATGAAAGCCAGCTGGCGGAAGCGGAACCTCTGGCAGATGAGGATGCGCCGCTCAGCGATGAAGAGCTGGAGGCACTGGCGCTGGCGGAAACCTACGCTGAAGACGCCGCTGCAGACTCTGCAGACTCTGCAGACACCGTAAGCGATCTTCCGCTGGCGGCCGCGCCTATTGTGGCGCAGGAGCAGGAGCGCCCGACTAAAGAGGGCTTTTTTGCGCGCCTCAAGCGCAGCCTGGTTAAAACGCGCACCAACCTTGGCTCAGGTTTTATCAGCCTGTTTCGCGGTAAAAAGATTGATGACGACCTGTTTGACGAGCTGGAAGAGCAGCTGCTGATTGCGGATGTGGGCGTGGAAACCACTCGCCGGATTATCACCAGCCTGACTCAGCAGGCGAGCCGCAAACAGCTGCGCGATGCTGAAGCGCTCTATGGTCTGCTGAAGGCGGAAATGGCCGGCATTCTCGATAAAGTCGATGCGCCGCTGGATGTCAGTGGCAAAACGCCGTTTGTGATCCTGATGGTCGGCGTAAACGGCGTTGGCAAAACCACCACTATCGGTAAACTGGCGCGCCAGTATCAGGCGGAAGGCAAATCGGTGATGCTGGCTGCCGGCGATACCTTCCGTGCCGCTGCGGTCGAGCAGCTGCAGGTGTGGGGAGAGCGCAATCATATTCCGGTTGTGGCACAGCATACCGGTGCGGATTCCGCCTCGGTGATTTTCGATGCTATTCAGGCGGCGAAGTCGCGCAATGTGGATGTATTAATTGCCGATACCGCTGGTCGCCTGCAGAACAAATCGCACCTGATGGAAGAGCTGAAAAAAATCACCCGCGTGATGAAGAAGCTGGATGAGGATGCGCCGCATGAAGTGATGCTGACGTTAGATGCCAGCACCGGACAGAATGCGGTGAGTCAGGCAAAACTGTTTAATGAAGCGGTAGGACTAACAGGTATCGCCCTGACCAAGCTGGACGGCACGGCGAAGGGGGGCGTTATCTTCTCTATTGCCGATCAGTTCAGCATTCCTATTCGCTATATCGGTGTCGGAGAAGGCATCGAAGATTTACGGCCATTTAAGGCCGAAGACTTTATTGAGGCACTGTTTGCCCGAGAGGAATGATTGGCATGATTCGCTTTGAAGAAGTCAGTAAGGCTTATCTGGGAGGACGCCAGGCGCTGCAGGGGGTCGATTTTCATCTGCGTCCCGGCGAGATGTCCTTCCTGACCGGACACTCCGGCGCGGGTAAAAGTACCCTGCTAAAGCTGATTTGCGGCATTGAGCGTCCGAGCGCCGGGCAGATCTGGTTCAGCGGGCACGATATCTCCCGCCTGCGTCACAGCGAAGTGCCGTTTCTGCGGCGCCAGATTGGCATGATTTTCCAGGATCACCATCTGCTGATGGATCGCTCTGTTTATGACAATGTGGCTATCCCGCTGATTATTTCCGGCGCCAGCGGCGAAGATATCCGCCGTCGTGTTTCAGCGGCCCTGGATAAAGTCGGCCTGCTCGACAAAGCGAAAAGTTACCCGATTCAGCTCTCCGGCGGTGAACAGCAGCGCGTAGGTATTGCGCGCGCGGTGGTTAATAAACCCGCCGTACTGCTGGCAGATGAACCCACCGGTAACCTCGATAATGCACTGTCAGAAGATATCCTGCGCCTGTTTGAAGAGTTTAACCGGGTCGGGGTAACGGTACTGATGGCAACCCACGATCTGGGGCTGATCGCGCGGCGCAACTATCGCGTGATGACGCTGAATCAGGGACGTCTGCACGGAGGCCACGATGGTCAATAAACGCAACAAGCGCCCGGCGGCGGCCAGAGCGGCAAAGCAGCCTAAAACCCCGTCAAAGCGCAAGGCGCTGAAAGGTGGCTGGCAGGAGCAGTGGCGCTACGCCCTGCGCAGTACGCTGTCTGATATGTGGCGCCAGCCGCTGGCAACGCTGCTTACCGTTATGGTTATCGCGATTTCACTGACGCTGCCCAGCGTCTGTTACATGGTGTGGAAAAACGTCAGCCAGGCGGCCACCCAGTGGTATCCGGCGCCGCAGCTGACGGTCTATCTCGACAAGACGCTGGACGACAGTGCGGCAGAAAGCGTCACCGCACAGCTTAAGCAGCTGGAAGGCGTCGACAGTGTGAACTACCTGACGCGCGACGAGGCGCAGAGTGAGTTTCGCAACTGGTCTGGCTTTGGCGGCGCGATGGATCTGCTGGAGCAGAATCCGCTGCCGGCGGTGGCTATCATCACGCCGAAGCTTAATTTCCAGAACTCCGACACTATGGCAAGCCTGCGCGATCGGGTGGCAAAAGTGCAGGGCGTGGATGAAGTACGGATGGATGACAGCTGGTTTGCCCGTCTGGCGGCGCTGACCGGTCTGGTCGGGCAGGTGGCCTCTATGATCGGTCTGCTGATGATTGTGGCAGTGTTCCTGGTGATTGGTAACAGCGTCCGGCTCAGCATCTTTGCCCGGCGTGACACCATCAACGTCCAGAAGCTGATTGGCGCAACGGATGGCTTTATCCTGCGGCCGTTCCTCTATGGCGGTGCGCTGCTCGGTTTTGCCGGTGCGCTGCTGTCGCTGGTGCTGTCTGAAGTACTGGTGCTGCGACTGCAGTCGGTGGTGGCGCAGGTCGCGTCGGTGTTTGGCACCGCCTTTACGCTGGAAGGTTTTGCGTGGGACGAAGGCCTGCTGCTGCTGCTGATTGCCGCCATTATTGGCTGGATTGCTGCCTGGCTTGCCACTGTACAACATTTACGCCGATTTACGCCGCAGTAACCCATGGCAACGATTTTTTGATATACTCTTCCTCTGCCGCCAGCGATGCAGGCGCAGAGGAATGCTCCGATTTTCCCCGCTGTCACCTGTGTGTAAAATATTCACTGCTATAATTGAACTTGTGGATAACCCTGGCGTCTAATTAGCACAGATTGCTGTTGGTTTTCGCCTGACGTTGACATACTGTAGCGTCTGCGTAAGGACACGCGCAGCAACTCCATTGAATTTGTGAGGGTTTGAATGACCAAAGAAATGCAAACTTTAGCGATTGCTCCTCTGGGCAACCTGGAATCTTACGTTCGGGCTGCCAACAACTGGCCGGTATTGACGGCAGAAGAGGAAAAAGCACTGGCTGAGCGGCTGCATTACCAGGGCGATCTGGATGCAGCGAAAACGCTGATCCTGTCACACCTGCGCTTTGTTGTTCACATCGCACGTAACTATGCAGGTTATGGTCTGCCACAGGCGGATCTGATTCAGGAAGGCAACATCGGCCTGATGAAAGCGGTGCGCCGTTTTAATCCGGAAGTCGGCGTGCGCCTGGTCTCATTTGCAGTGCACTGGATCAAAGCAGAGATCCACGAGTACGTGCTGCGCAACTGGCGCATTGTCAAAGTCGCTACCACCAAAGCGCAGCGTAAGCTGTTCTTTAACCTGCGTAAAACCAAGCAGCGTCTGGGCTGGTTTAATCAGGATGAAGTTGACATGGTGGCGCGTGAACTCGGCGTCAGCACGAAAGATGTGCTGGAGATGGAGTCGCGTATGGCGGCACAGGACATGACCTTTGATATGTCCTCTGACGATGAGACGGGCGACGGCAAGCCAATGGCTCCCGTACTCTACCTGCAGGATAAAACATCAGACTTCGCTGACGGTATCGAAGAGGATAACTGGGACGCCCACGCAGCGGATAAGCTGAGTGATGCGATGCTCAGCCTGGATGAGCGCAGTCAGCATATCATCCGTGCCCGCTGGCTGGATGATGACAATAAAACCACGCTGCAGGAGCTGGCCGACCGCTATGGCGTTTCAGCGGAGCGCGTGCGTCAGCTGGAAAAGAATGCGATGAAAAAGCTGCGCATGGCGATTGAAGCCTGACAGTTCGCAGACGGTAATAAGGGCAACCTCAGGGTTGCCCTTTTTTATGTCCGCCGTCCGGCCGCGCAACGCTACTCTGCCACTTTTACCCAGCCATCTGCCTGCGCGCGGAAGCCACACGCCTGCATAAACGCTGCCCGGATCCCCTGGTCAGCATAGCCATCATCCGCAATCCACCAGTGATCCTGCGAACCATTCTGCGCCAGAGTCTCCTCCAGTAAGTAACGCCCGACGCCGCGCCGGCGCGTAGCCTCACGGACTTCAAAGTGCGTGATTTTGCCGTGGGTACCGCGGATTTCCAGCTGCAGCGCGCCCAGCAGCCGATCGTTAAACCGCGCGGCATAGAGCCGCTGCGTATCACTCAATGTCTTTTCCAGCTGCGCAATATCCTGCTGTGGCCAGATTTTAGCGAGATCGATGCGATCCTGCGGCGTAAGTGAAACGATACGCTGAATAGTGAGTTTCATAACCCGTACCTGTACTGGCAGAAAGGGCATAGTGTAGCGAATTTATACAGTCAGAGCGCTGTCACTTTTTTGCGATAAAAACAGGTCAAATGGCAGACACTTTGCCAGGATTGTGGAGTAAGCCCGCAACGATTGCCGAATAAGCCAGCATAACGCGCTACCCTGGTGCACAAATTACGGCCATAACCTCCAGAGTATTATGCTGTTCAGGCCGCTCATTACTGAATATGTCAGTTGATTTACAGCAGAAAATTCCTGTTTAATAACCTGAAAATAAAGCTGTTTTAACAAAAAAAGCCAGATAAGAACGCTAACTCCTTCTATCTGAATCAGTTTCCTCTTTCACTGGCTGAAATAAAACCAATCACAACAGACACGACATAACAGATGGGGAAGTACGCATGAAGATGAGTAAAGGACGCGCGTTACTGGCGGGCTGCGTTGCGCTGGCAATGAGCCATGCCGCGCTGGCTGCCGATATTAAAATCGCTATCGTGGGTGCAGCAACCGGCCCGGTGGCGCAATATGGTGATATGCAGTTCACGGGTGCAGCGCAGGCGATCAAAGATATTAATGCCAAAGGCGGCGTAAACGGCGACAAGCTGGTTGGCGTGGAGTATGACGACGCGTGCGACCCGAAACAGGCGGTTGCGGTGGCGAACAAAGTGGTTAACGACGGCATTAAATATGTTATCGGCCATCTCTGCTCCTCTTCTACGCAGCCTGCATCTGACATCTATAACGATGAAGGCATTCTGATGATTACGCCGGCCGCCACTGCCCCTGAGCTGACCGCGCGTGGCTATGCTGACGTCATGCGTACCACCGGCCTCGACTCCGATCAGGGCCCGACAGCAGCGACCTATATTCTGGAGCAGATCAAGCCGAAGCGTATTGCCGTCGTGCATGACAAGCAGCAGTACGGTCAGGGTCTGGCGGAGTCCGTGCAGAAAACCCTGAAGGCCAAAGGTGGCAACGTGGTGCTGTTTGAGGGCATCACCGCCGGCGATAAAGATTTCTCCACGCTGATTGCCCGCCTGAAGAAAGAGAACGTCGATTTTGTTTACTACGGCGGCTACTACCCGGAGCTGGGGCAGATCCTGCGCCAGGCAAAAACTGCCGACCTGAAAGCGGGCTTTATGGGACCAGAGGGCGTGGGTAACGCCTCACTCTCCAATATTGCTGGCGATGCGTCAGAAGGGCTGTACGTCACGCTGCCAAAGCGTTATGACCAGCTGCCGGAGAACAAAGCGATCGTTGATGCCATTAAGGGCAACAGCGCTTCAAACCGCAAAGATCCGACCGGCCCGTTTGTCTGGACCACCTATGCCGCAATCCAGTCGCTGGTGGCGGGCATTGAGCGCAGCAAAAGCGATGAGCCCGATGCGATTGCCAAAAACCTGAAAGAGGGCGCACCGGTGCCAACCGTGATGGGCAACCTGAGCTGGGATCAGAAAGGCGATCTGAAAGGGTTCGAGTTCGGCGTGTTTAAATGGCACAAAGATGGCTCATCAACCGCAGTGAAATAAGCGCTGTTAACCGGTTCTACCGCATAGCGTAACTATCTCCCCCTCCCGTGCGCGGGCGGGGGCAGGGAGCTGGCAGACGCGCCGCGAGCGGTTTGCTGCCCTGACCCTTTCTTACCCCAGAGAGGGAATCTCTGATCCACTTGCAGGTCCTCATTATGTCCGAGCAGTTTCTCTATTTTATTCAGCAGATGTTCAACGGGGTCACCCTCGGGAGCACCTATGCGCTGATCGCGATTGGCTACACCATGGTCTATGGCATTATCGGCATGATCAACTTCGCCCACGGCGAGGTTTACATGATCGGCAGCTATGTCTCTTTTATTGTCATTGCCGCCCTGATGATGATGGGCATTGATACCGCGTGGCTGATGATCGCCGCCGGTTTTATCATGGCAGTGATCATCTCCAGCGCTTACGGCTGGAGTATTGAACGCGTTGCCTATAAGCCGGTGCGCTCTTCCAAGCGGCTGATTGCGCTTATCTCCGCCATCGGGATGTCTATTTTCCTGCAAAACTACGTCAGCCTGACCCAGGGCTCGCGCGATCTGGCGCTGCCGAGCCTGATCACCGGCCAGTGGACATTGGGTGAAAGCAACGGCTTCGCCGCCACGCTCACCACCATGCAGCTGGTGATCTGGGTAGTGACGTTTCTGGCAATGCTGGCGCTGACGCTGTTTATCCGCTATTCGCGTATGGGTCGCGCCTGTCGCGCCTGTGCGGAAGATCTGAAAATGGCCAGCCTGCTGGGCATCAATACCGATCGCGTTATTTCGCTGACCTTCGTGATCGGCGCGGCGATGGCAGCGGTCGCGGGCGTATTGCTGGGGCAGTTCTACGGCTCAATCAACCCGTTTATCGGCTTTATGGCCGGCATGAAAGCATTTACTGCAGCGGTGCTGGGCGGTATCGGCAGTATTCCGGGCGCTATGATTGGCGGGCTGGTACTCGGCATTGCGGAAGCGCTGACGTCAGCTTACCTCTCGACGGAATATAAAGATGTGGTCTCCTTTGCGCTGCTGATCGTGGTGTTGCTGGTGATGCCAACCGGTATCCTGGGTCGCCCGGAGGTAGAGAAAGTATGAAGCGTCTCGGTCTGCTTAACGCCGTGCTCTCTGCGGCAATGCTGCTGGTGCTGGCCAGCTTCTTTATGGGCATGCGTCTCGACCTGGATGGCACCCGGCTGATTGTGGTCAGCGCGGGCGAGGTTCGCTGGAACTGGATCTTCGCCGGCTGCGCGGTGGTCTTTATCTTTCAGCTGCTGCGTCCGCTGTTTTCAGGCCGGTTTCGCCGCAGCGGTAAAGCCTTTGTGCTGCCGGCGTTTGATGGATCTACCGCGAAGCAGAAACTGCTGATGGCGCTGCTGATCGTCGCTGCCGTTGCGTGGCCGCTGTTTGCCTCACGCGGCAGCATCGACATTGCTACGCTGACGCTGATCTACGTCATGCTGGGACTGGGGCTTAACGTGGTGGTTGGCCTCTCCGGACTGCTGGTGCTGGGCTACGGCGGTTTTTATGCCATTGGCGCCTATACCTTTGCGCTGCTGAACCACTACTACGGTTTTGGCTTCTGGGAGAGCCTGCCGCTGGCGGGCATCGTGGCGGGCGCCTTTGGCCTGATGCTGGGATTTCCGGTGCTGCGCCTGCGCGGCGACTATCTGGCGATTGTCACGCTCGGTTTCGGTGAAATCGTGCGTATTCTGCTGCTGAACAGTACGTCGATTACCGGCGGGCCGAACGGTATCGCGCAAATCCCCAAACCCGGCCTGTTTGGCATTGAGTTTGGCCGCCGCGTCAGCGAAGGGGGCTGGACGACGTTCCACGAGCTGACCGGGCTTGCCTACAACCCCAATCACCGCGTGATTTTCCTCTATCTGGTCGCGCTGCTGCTGGTGGTACTGACGCTGTTTGTGATCAATCGCCTGCTGCGTATGCCGCTGGGGCGCGCATGGGAAGCGCTGCGCGAAGATGAGATCGCCTGCCGCTCGCTGGGGCTGAGCCCGACGCGCATCAAGCTGACCGCCTTTACCATCAGCGCCGTATTTGCCGGTTTTGCCGGGACGCTGTTTGCAGCGCGCCAGGGCTTTGTCAGCCCGGAGTCGTTTACGTTTGTTGAATCCGCTTTTGTGCTGGCTATCGTGGTACTGGGCGGGATGGGGTCTCAGCTGGCGGTGATCCTCGCGGCGATCCTGCTGGTGGTATCGCGTGAACTGATGCGCGATCTTAATGAGTACAGCATGCTGGTGCTGGGCGGCCTGATGGTGCTGATGATGATCTGGCGTCCGCAGGGGTTGCTACCGATGAAGCGTCCGCATCTGAAACTGAAAAAGAGCAAACAGGGAGAGCAGGCATGAGTCAGCCTTTATTAGCCGTTGAAGGCCTGATGATGCGTTTTGGCGGCCTGCTGGCCGTCAACAATGTGGCACTGGCGCTGCATCCGCAGGAAATTGTTTCGCTTATCGGACCCAACGGTGCCGGTAAAACCACCGTGTTTAACTGCCTGACCGGCTTCTATAAGCCGACCGGCGGCACCATTAAATTGCGCGATCGGCCGCTGCAGGGCCTGCCGGGACAGAAAATCGCGCGCATGGGCATTGTGCGCACGTTTCAGCACGTGCGGCTGTTCCGTGAGATGACGGTGATTGAAAATCTGCTGGTGGCGCAGCATCAGCATCTGAAAAGCGGCGTCTTTTCCGGCCTGTTAAAAACACCGGCGTTTCGCCGCGGTGAGAGCGAGGCGCTCGATCGCGCAGCCATCTGGCTGGAGCGTATCGGCCTGCTGGAGCTGGCAAACCGCCAGGCGGGTAATCTGGCTTACGGCCAGCAGCGCCGGCTGGAAATTGCCCGCTGCATGGTCACGCGCCCGGAGATCCTGATGCTGGACGAACCGGCCGCGGGCCTTAACCCGCGTGAAACGCATGAGCTGGATGCGCTGATCGCCGAGCTGCGCAGCGAGCACAAGGTATCAGTACTGCTGATTGAACACGATATGAAGCTGGTGATGGGCATTTCCGACCGCATCTACGTGGTCAATCAGGGAACGCCGCTGGCGAACGGTACACCGGAACAGATCCGCAACAACCCGGACGTGATCCGGGCTTATTTAGGTGAGGCGTAAGATGGCAAACCCGATGTTAACGCTGCAGGGTGTAAGCGCCCACTACGGCCCGATCCAGGCGCTGCACAATATTAATCTGCATATCAGTCAGGGGGAGATTGTCACGCTGATTGGTGCCAACGGCGCCGGTAAAACCACGCTGCTGGGTACGCTGTGCGGCGAGCCGCGCGCCAGCAGCGGCACCATTGTGTTTGACGGAAAAACCATCACCGACTGGCAGACAGCAAAAATTATGCGGGAGGCGATCGCGATCGTGCCGGAAGGGCGTCGGGTGTTTTCCCGCATGACGGTCGAGGAGAACCTGGCGATGGGCGGTTTCTTTGCCAGCCGGCATGAGTATCAGACGCGTATTGAGCGGGTTTACCAGCTGTTTCCCCGGCTGGCAGAACGCAAAGTGCAGCGTGCCGGTACCATGTCCGGCGGTGAACAGCAGATGCTGGCGATTGGTCGTGCGCTGATGAGCCAGCCGCGTCTGCTGCTGCTGGATGAACCCTCGCTCGGGCTGGCGCCTATCATCATCCAGCAGATTTTTGACACCATCGAGCAGCTGCGTAAAGAGGGGATGACCATCTTTCTGGTTGAGCAAAACGCCAATCAGGCGCTGAAGCTCGCCGATCGCGGTTACGTGCTGGAGAACGGTCACGTGGTGCTGGAGGACAGCGGCGAGGCGCTGCTCTCTAACGAAGCGGTGCGCAGCGCCTATCTCGGCGCCTGATCGACCTGCGGTCCGGTATCCTGCCGGGCCGCGGTTTTCCTGCCTGCCGCTTTTTTTGCTGAAAAATGTGCACAGCGTTCACGTTTTACCGTCTGGCTGGCGCGTTTCTGTGTGTCATATCTCTGTCATATTTCGGTTATTTTTCTATCATCTTCCCGTGTCATGTTACTCCGCGAACAAAAAATGCGTGATATTGCGCGTACCTAACAGCACAGGAAAACTTTATGACCGCTTTAACGCTTCGTCCCCGTCTGATGAGTGTGTTGCTTGGTCTGGCGCTCAGCGGTAACGCGCTGGCTGCGACCGAAATCCCTTTCTGGCACTCAATGGAAGGGGAGTTAGGCAAAGAAGTTGACTCTCTGGCACAGCGTTTTAACCAGGCGCATCCCGATTACAAAATTGTGCCCACTTACAAAGGTAACTACGAGCAGAGCCTGGCAGCGGGGATCGCAGCGGTACGCACCGGTAAAGCGCCTGCGCTGCTGCAGGTCTATGAAGTCGGTACGGCAACCATGATGGCCTCGAAAGCGATTGTGCCGGTGCATGACGTGTTCAGCCAGGCTGGCGTGCAGATGGATGCGAAGCAGTTTGTACCAGCCGTGGCGGGTTACTACAGCGACAGCAGCGGTCAGCTGATCTCTCAGCCATTTAACAGCTCAACGCCGGTGCTCTACTACAACAAAGATGCCTTTAAAAAAGCGGGGCTGGATCCGGAGCAGCCGCCGAAAACCTGGCAGGAGCTGGCAAAAGACGCTGCTGCGCTGCGTAAAGCCGGCATGAGCTGCGGCTATGCCAGCGGCTGGCAGGGCTGGATCCAGATTGAAAACTTCAGCGCGTGGCATGCGCTGCCGGTAGCCAGTAAAAACAACGGTTTCGACGGCACGGATGCGGTGCTGGAGTTCAACAAGCCGGTGCAGGTGCGGCATATCCAGATGCTCGAAGAGATGAACAAAAAAGGTGATTTTACCTACTTTGGACGCAAGGATGAGCCGACCGCCAAGTTTTATAACGGCGACTGCGGGATCACGACCGCCTCTTCCGGCTCGCTGGCGGATATCAAGCACTACGCCAAATTTAACTTCGGCGTAGGCATGATGCCGTATGACGAGACCGTGCCTGAAGCACCGCAGAACGCCATCATCGGTGGCGCCAGCCTGTGGGTGATGAAAGGCAAAGATGCGGCCACCTATAAAGGGGCGGCGGAGTTTATGAAGTTCCTCGCGCAGCCGGAGATTGCCGCCGAATGGCATCAGAAAACCGGCTACCTGCCGATCACTACCGCCGCCTACGAGCTGACCAGAAAGCAGGGTTTCTATGAGAAGAACCCGGGCGCGGATATCGCTACCCGGCAGATGCTCAACAAAGATCCGCTGCCATACACCAAAGGGATGCGTCTCGGCAATATGCCGCAGATCCGCACGGTGGTAGATGAAGAGCTGGAAGGCGTCTGGACCGGCAAGCAGACGCCGCAGGCAGCGCTGGATAACGCGGTTAAGCGCGGTAATGCACTGCTGCGCCGCTTTGAACAGCAGGTGAAATAAATCCGATCCACCGGGAGCGACGCTGGGTCGCTCCCGCTTTCAGCGTGAGTTCGCTATGCCCTCATCGTCTCGTCCGGTCTTTCGTGCCCGGCTGCTGCCCTATTTGCTGATGGCACCGCAGCTGATTATCACCGCCATCTTCTTTCTCTGGCCTGCCGGAGAGGCCCTCTGGTATTCGCTGCAGAGCATCGATCCGTTTGGCATCTCCAGCACCTTTGTCGGGCTGGAGAACTTCAGTCGTCTGTTCAGCGATCCCTACTATCTCGACTCCTTCTGGACCACGATAGTGTTCAGCCTGCTGGTCACGGTGCTGGGGATGCTGTTCTCGCTCCTGCTGGCCGCGCTGGTTGACTATGTTGTGCGTCTGCAGAAGCTCTATCAGACCCTGCTGCTGCTGCCGTACGCGGTGGCGCCGGTGGTCGCCGCAGTGCTGTGGATGTTCCTCTTTAATCCAGGGCTTGGGCTGCTCAGCCATCTGCTTAATCAGATGGGCTATAACTGGAACTATGCGCAGAACAGCGGTCAGGCGATGTTTCTGATCGTGCTCGCCTCTATCTGGCAGCAGATGAGCTACAACTTTCTGTTTTTCTTCGCGGCGCTGCAGTCGATTCCGAAGTCGCTGACTGAGGCGGCCGCTATCGACGGGGCCGGGCCGGTACGGCGCTTTTTTCATCTTTCTCTGCCGCTGATTACGCCGGTGAGCTTCTTTCTGCTGGTGGTCAACCTGGTCTACGCCTTCTTTGACACCTTCCCGGTCATTGATGCCGCCACCGGTGGCGGGCCGGTACAGTCCACCACCACGCTTATCTACAAAATTTATCGGGAAGGATTTACCGGTCTCGATCTCTCCTCATCTGCTGCGCAGTCGGTCGTGCTGATGCTGCTGGTGATTGGCCTCACTATTCTGCAGTTCCGCTTTGTTGAGCGTAAGGTGCAATATCAATGATTGAGAACCGACGCGGGCTGGATATTTTCAGCCACACGCTGCTGATTCTGGGCGTGCTGACCATTCTGTTTCCGCTCTATGTCGCCTTTGTCGCCGCCACGCTGGATAACACTGCGGTTTATCAGGTGCCGATGACGCTGTTGCCCGGCACGCATCTGTGGGAGAACATTTCGCGTATCTGGACGCAGGGCGTTAACGGCAGCGCGGCGTTTGGCATGATGTTGCTGAACAGCTTTATCATGGCGCTGGCGATTACGATCGGCAAAATCAGCGTCTCTATGCTCTCAGCTTTTGCGCTGGTCTGGTTTCGCTTTCCGCTGCGCACGCTCTTTTTCTGGCTGATTTTCATTACGCTGATGCTGCCGGTTGAAGTGCGTATCTTTCCGACGGTTGAGGTGATCGCCACCCTTAACCTGCTCGACAGCTACAGCGGGCTGACGCTGCCGCTGATGGCGTCGGCAACGGCCACCTTTCTGTTCCGCCAGTTCTTTCTGTCGCTGCCGGACGAGCTGATTGAAGCCGCGCGCATTGACGGTGCCGGGCCGATGCGCTTCTTTTGGGACATTGTTCTGCCGCTGTCAAAAACCAACCTTGCCGCGCTGTTTGTGATCACCTTTATCTACGGCTGGAATCAGTATCTCTGGCCGCTGCTGATTATCAATGATGCCAGCCTGAGCACCGCCGTAGCGGGGGTAAAAAGTATGATCAACACCAGCGGCGGCCCGACGCAGTGGAATGAAGTGATGGCGGCGATGTTATTAACCCTGATCCCACCGGTTGTGGTGGTTCTTGTAATGCAGCGCGCGTTTGTGCGTGGCCTGGTGGAGAATGAGAAATAGATGGCAGGCGTAACCTTACAGAGCGTGACGAAATCGTATGACGGCAAAAATGCGGTGATCCAGCCGCTGACCATCACCATCAACGAGGGCGAGTTTATGGTGATGGTGGGGCCCTCCGGCTGCGGCAAGTCGACGCTGCTGCGCATGGTGGCCGGACTCGAGCGCGTCAGCTCCGGCGACATTTTTATTGCTGAGCAGCGGGTCACGGAGATGGAGCCGAAAGATCGCGGCATTGCGATGGTGTTTCAGAACTACGCGCTCTACCCGCATATGACGGTAGGCGAAAACATGGGCTATGGCCTGAAAATCCGCGGCATGGGCAAAGCGCAGATCGCCCAGCGCGTGCTGGAGACCGCGCGTAGTCTGGAGCTTGACCACCTGCTGAACCGGCGACCGCGTGAACTCTCGGGCGGGCAGCGGCAGCGTGTGGCGATGGGACGCGCTATCGTGCGTGAACCGGCTGTCTTCCTGTTCGATGAACCCCTCTCCAACCTGGATGCGCGCCTGCGCGTGCAGATGCGTCTTGAACTGCAGCAGCTGCACCGCCGCCTGAAAACCACCAGCCTTTACGTCACGCACGATCAGGTTGAGGCGATGACGCTGGCGGAGCGGGTGATGGTGATGAACAAAGGGATTGTGGAGCAGGTTGGCACGCCGGTAGAGGTTTATGAGCGTCCGGCCAGCCAGTTTGTTGCCGCCTTTATCGGCTCCCCGGCGATGAACCTGCTGCCAGGAGAGATCAGCCGCGACGGCCTGCACTTTACGCTGGATGCGCTGAACAGCCTGCCGCTGGGCGAGAGACGGCCGCAGTGGGCTAACAGGCCGCTGACGCTCGGCATCCGTCCTGAGCATATTCATCTCTCTTCGCGTGAAGCAGGCGGCGTGCCGCTGGTGGTCGATACGCTGGAGATCCTCGGCGCAGATAACCTTGCGCATGGCCATCTGGGCCAGGCGCGGCTGGTGGTCCGGCTGCCGCACAGCGAACGTCCGCAGGCGGGCAGCACGCTGTGGCTGCATCTGCCGCCGGATGCGTTACACTTCTTCGATTCTGTTCATGGAAAACGTCTGGAATGAGTAACCACAACTGGCCCTACCCGAAAATTGTGGCCCATCGCGGCGGCGGTAAACTTGCCCCGGAAAACACGCTGGCGGCAATTGATACCGGCGCGCGTTATGGCCATACCATGATTGAGTTTGATGCCAAACTCTCGCAGGATAAACAGATCTTTCTGCTGCACGATGACACGCTCGATCGCACCAGCAGCGGCTGGGGCGTGGCTGGCGAACAGACGTGGGCGCAGCTGGCACAGCTCGATGCCGGCGACTGGTTCAGCGGGGCGTTTACGGGCGAGCCGCTGGCGCTGCTGACGGACGTGGCGGCGCGCTGTCGTCAGCACCGGATGATGGCGAACATCGAAATTAAACCCACCACCGGCACCGACGCGGAGACGGGCGCTGCCGTGGCGCTCGCCGCCCGTCAGCTCTGGCAGGGGCAGACACCTCCGCTGCTCTCCTCATTCTCACCTGAAGCGCTGGCGGCAGCACAGCAGGCTGCGCCAGAGCTGCCGCGCGGTCTGCTGCTCGATGAGTGGGATGACGCATGGCAGGCGCTGACCAGCCGGCTGGAGTGCGTGTCGATTCACCTGAATTACCGGCTGCTCGACGCGGAGCGCACTGCGCTGCTGAAGGCAGCCGGGTTGCGTATCCTGGCCTATACGGTTAACCGGCCCGCGCGTGCCCGCGAGCTGCTGAGCTGGGGTGTGGATGCCATCTGCACCGATCGCATCGACATTATCGGTCCCGATTTCAGTTAGTTGTTATTCGGCATGGTGCCGTTCTGCTGCGTATTCTGACCCGGCTGCGACTGCAGTACCTGCTGCCGGGTGCTGTCGCGTTTTTCCTGCAGCTGCCGCTGCATATTTTGCGTCTGCCGCTGCTGATCCTGGTGCAGCAGGCGCTGCTGCTGCTGCTGCTGGGTCTGCATCTGGGTCTGCATACGCTGCTGGCTTGGGTTATAGCCGGGCTGATTCACATTATTGTTATTCAGCGTATTTGCCATACCGCTCAGCGGCAGCAGGGCTGCCAGCGCAATAAGCCATGTTTTCATTATTCCCTCCGATCGTCTGACCTGCTGTGTAAACAGGCGGCCCGCAGGTCGTCTGCCTCTTAAGCATAAGTTTATGCGATATCACAAAGCCTGAAATCGGGCGTGCGTGCAATTTGCGTTAAGTGTTATGTTTTTACTGCTTTAGCAAACACTTGCATCGATAAATAACAAATGTAAACAACTGAAAAGGATGGTGGCAGGATGAGGACAGCAGGCAGGTTGCGCCAGTTTAGCTGGGCGATGTTAATGAGTTTTACCGTGGTGCAGGGGGCTGCTGCGGCGCCCGCAAGCGCGCCGCCGATCTCCTATGGCGTTGACAGCGACACCTTTCATCCGGTAAAGGCGCAGCACGGCATGGTCGCTTCGGTGGATGCGATGGCAACGCAGGTGGGCGTGGATATTCTCAGACAGGGCGGCAATGCGGTGGATGCGGCGATCGCCGTGGGCTTTGCGCTGGCCGTTACTCATCCGCAGGCGGGTAATCTCGGCGGTGGCGGCTTTATGCTGCTGCGCACGGCGTCCGGGCGGACTGCTGCTATCGACTTTCGTGAAATGGCGCCGGCGCGCGCCTCGCGCGATATGTTCCTTGATAAGCAGGGCAATGCGGATAGTAAGTTATCACTTACTTCTCACCTGGCGTCTGGCACGCCGGGTACGGTTGCGGGATTTGCGCTGGCGGCAAAGAAGTATGGCACGCTGCCGCTGCGCACGCTGCTGGCCCCGGCTATAAAGCTGGCGCGTGACGGCATTATCGTCAACGATGCGCTGGCGGACGATCTCGCCACCTATGGCAAAGAGAACCTGATCAATCACGCCACCAGCCGGGCAATTTTTTACAAAGCGGATGGCAGACCTTACCAGAAAGGCGATCGGCTGGTGCAGAAGAACCTGGCGCGCAGCCTGCAGCTGATTGCGCAGCAGGGAGCAGACGCATTTTATAAAGGCCGCATCGCTGATGAGATCGCCGGCGAAATGGCACAGCACGGCGGGCTGATTGGCAAAGCGGATCTCGCCGCTTACCGTGCCGTGGAGCGTAAACCGGTCAGCGGCACCTACCGCGGCTATGAAGTGTTCTCCATGCCGCCACCCTCATCGGGCGGGATCCACATTGTGCAGATCCTGAATATTCTGGAGAATTTCGATCTGGCGAAGTGGGGCTTTGGCAGCGCAGACGCCATGCAGGTCATGGCAGAAGCGGAGAAGTACGCTTACGCCGATCGCTCAGAGTATCTTGGCGATCCCGATTTCGTTAAAGTGCCGCAGCAGGCGCTGACCAGCAAAGCCTATGCCAGGACCCTGGCGCAGCAGATCGATGTCAGCAAAGCGCGGCCGTCGTCAGAGATCAAACCGGGTAAGCTGGCACCGTACGAGAGCAATCAGACCACCCACTTCTCGGTGGTGGATAAAGCGGGCAACGCTGTGGCGGTAACCTATACCCTGAACACCTACTTTGGCAGCGGGATCGTGGCAGGCAACAGCGGCATCCTGATGAACAACGAAATGGATGATTTCTCTGCGAAGCCGGGTACGCCAAACGTTTACGGTCTGGTCGGCGGCGAGGCGAATGCGATTCAGCCGGCGAAGCGTCCGCTCTCCTCCATGTCACCGACGATTGTGGCCAAAGAGGGGAAAACCTGGCTGGTCACCGGCAGTCCGGGCGCAGCCGGATCATCACGACCGTGCTGCAGATGGTGGTTAACAGCATCGATTTCGGGATGAACGTGGCGGAAGCGACTAACGCGCCGCGTTTTCATCATCAGTGGCTGCCCGATCAGCTGCGCGTGGAGAAAGGCTTCAGTCCCGATACGCTGCGCCTGCTGGAAGCGAAAGGCCAGCACGTGAAGGTGCTGCCGGCAATGGGCAGCACGCAGAGCATCATGATCGGTCCTGATGGCATGCGCTACGGCGCCTCCGATCCGCGTTCGGTTGACGATCTCAGCGCCGGTTATTAATCGCCGGTAAGTCCGATACTGCTCACGGTATTGTTTAGCCAGCCTGCGTGCTGGCTTTTTTTATTGCCGATCAACCCATCCGGCGTGCGGGCGGGCATCAGACGCGGAAGCGGTAAAAATAGTGATAAACTCAGCCTATCTCTGGCCTCAGGTGCATACGATGAAGAAGAAAAGACCGGTATTACAGGACGTCGCCGATCGCGTCGGCATCACCAAAATGACCGTCAGTCGCTATCTGCGCGACCCGGAGCGGGTCTCTGCCGCGCTGCGTGACAAAATTGCCGTCGCGCTGGATGAGCTGGGCTATATCCCTAATCGTGCACCCGATATGCTCTCAAACGCCACCAGCCGCGCCATTGGCGTGCTGCTGCCTTCCCTGACCAACCAGGTCTTTGCTGACGTGCTGCGCGGCATTGAAACCGTGACCGATGAGGCGGGATATCAGACGCTGGTCGCGCACTTTGGTTACAATCCGGAAAAAGAGGAGCGGCAGTTGCGCTCGCTGCTGGGCTGGAATATTGACGGCGTGATCTTAACCGAACGCACCCACACCACCGGTACGCTGCGCATGCTGGAGGTAGCCGGGATCCCGGTCATTGAGATTATGGACAGCGTCACGCCGTGTCTGGATATGGCGGTGGGATTTGATAATGTCGAAGCGGCGCGACAGATGACGCAGGCTATCCTGAAGAAAGGGCATCGCCATACGGTCTACCTGGGGGCGCGGCTCGATGAACGTACGCTGCAGAAGCAGCAGGGATATGAACAGGCAATGCGCGAGGCGGGGCTGACGCCGCACAGCGTGATGATGGAAGACGCCTCTTCCTTCAGCGCCGGCGCGCAGCTGCTGTGCGAGGCGCAAAAGCGCTATCCGGCAACCGACAGTCTGTTCTGTACTAACGATGACCTGGCCGTAGGCGCCATGTTTGAATGCCAGCGTCAGGGGCTGCGCGTGCCGGAGCAGATGGCGATCGCGGGCTTTCACGGCCACGATATTACGCAGGTCGTGACGCCGCGGCTGGCAACCGTGCTGACGCCGCGCGAACGGATGGGGAGCGCGGCGGCTGCCATGCTGCTGGCGCGCATTGGTGGCGATCGTTCATTTAGCGGCCCGCTCGATATCGGCTTTGAGATTGCTGAAGGTGACAGCATCTGATTTTGGCGATTGTATGAGCCACTTCACACTTTTACGCTTTTCCGGCTGGCGAGGGTTGTCAGCATCGGGACGCACTCCGACAATGAATGACAGATTTGTTATCGGTAACATTGGCAGAATAAGCTGCCGGAGCGCAAAACTATGATCACGCCATCTTCATCACATCACGTTTTTATCCTGATGGGTGTATCCGGCAGCGGAAAGTCTGTCGTTGCTAATCGGGTATCACACGAACTGAATACCGCTTTTCTGGATGGAGATTTCCTTCATCCGCGCAGCAACATCATGAAAATGGCGGAAGGCCACCCGCTGGATGACAACGATCGCCAGCCGTGGCTGCAGGCGCTGAACGACGCGGCTTTTGCCATGCAGCGCACTCAGGCGGTGTCGATTATCGTCTGCTCGGCGCTGAAAAAGTCCTATCGTGACATTTTACGCCAGGGCAATCACAACCTGAAATTTATCTATCTGAAAGGCGATTTCGAAACCATTGAAACCCGCCTCAAAGCCCGTAAGGGTCACTTCTTCAAGCCGCAGATGCTGGTAACGCAGTTTGCCACGCTGCAGGAACCTGGCACAGATGAGGCAGATGTCCTGATGGTGGATATCAATCACTCGCTGGATGACGTTGTTGCAGCTACGGTTGCGACCATCAGGGATGCAATCAACAAGGGCGAGTAATGAGTACCGCAACGCTGGTGTTAACCGCAGCAGGCTCTGTCCTGCTGCTGCTGTTTCTGGTAATGAAAGCGCGGATGCACGCCTTTGTCGCCCTGATGTTAGTTTCTATTGGCGCCGGACTTTTCTCCGGTATGCCACTCGATCAGATCGCCGATACGATGCAGAAAGGCATGGGCGGCACGCTGGGCTTTCTTGCTATCGTCGTAGCGCTTGGCGCAATGTTCGGCAAAATTCTGCATGAAACCGGTGCGGTGGATCAGATCGCTATCCGGATGCTGAAAACCTTTGGCGAGAGCCGGGCGCACTATGCGATGGGGATCGCCGGGCTGATCTGCGCGCTGCCGCTGTTTTTTGAAGTCGCGGTGGTGCTGCTGATCAGCATCGCCTTTGCGGTGGCACGCCGCACGCATGACAACCTGGTGAAGCTGGTGATCCCGCTGTTTGCCGGCGTAGCGGCGGCGGCGGCGTTTCTGCTGCCGGGACCTGCGCCGATGCTGCTGGCGGCACAAATGCACGCTGATTTCGGCTGGATGATCCTGCTGGGACTCTGTGCAGCCATTCCGGGGATGCTGATCGCCGGGCCGCTGTTTGGCAGCCTGATCGCCCGCCACGTCAGCTTCAGCGCGCCGCCGGAAGAGCATCAGCCGGATGTGGATGAGGGCAGGCTGCCCTCATTTGGTTTCAGCCTCTCTCTGATCCTGTTTCCGCTGCTGCTGGTCGGGCTGAAAACCATCGGTGCGCGCTTTACCACGCCGGATACCCGGCTCTACGAATGGCTGGAATTTATTGGCCATCCGTTTACCGCGATTCTGCTGGCGCTGCTGGTGGCGATCTATGGCCTGGCGTACCGGCAGGGCATGGATAAAGAGAAGGTGATGCAGGTGTGCGGCAGCGCGCTGCAGCCCGCCGGCATTATTCTGCTGGTTATCGGTGCCGGCGGCGTCTTTAAGCAGGTGCTGGTTGACTCCGGCGTGGGGCCGGTGCTGGGTCATGCGCTGACCGGCGCTGGTATGCCAATCGCGCTGGCCTGCTTTATTCTGGCAGGCGCTATCCGGGTTATTCAGGGCTCTGCAACCGTGGCCTGTCTGACCACCGTAGGGCTGGTAATGCCGGTGATCGAACCGCTGCACTACAGCGGCGCACAGCTCGCGGCGCTCTCAATCTGTATCGGCGGTGGCTCTATTATTATCAGCCACGTCAACGATGCCGGCTTCTGGCTGTTTGGCCGCTTTACCGGTGCCACCGAGGGCGAGACGCTAAAGACCTGGACGCTGATGGAGACCATCCTCGGCACCACCGGCGCCATCGTCGGCATGATTGCGTTTAGTTTGTTATCGTAAATAACCCAGGGGCGCATAAATGCGCCCCCTACATCGCCCTCGTAGGGGCGTCATTAATGACGCCCTGGCCGATGTCCACACCGGATCCAACGACGCGGTTTATGGCGGTTGATACGGTGCCGCATCACACCAAGAGCGCATAAATGCGCCCCCTACATCGCCCTCGTAGGGGCGTCATTAATGACGCCCTGGCCGATGTCCGCACCGGATCCAACGACGCGGCTTATGGCGATTGATACCGTGCACACCCTAAACCAGGGGCGCATAAATGCGTCTCTGGTTCCTTACCTTAATCTACTTCCCGCTCATCATCTGGCTGGTCGAGAACGGTATAAGCCACCGCGCAGAACAGGGAATTGAGGCGCTTCATATCTCCCAGCAGCCCCAGATGCAGCGAACTGGTCTCAATGCTCTGTACATTATTCAGATGCAGCCGCTCCACGTGCGAGTGAGAGAAGCGGCGGATCAGAATACGGAAGCGATGTTTGGCCCGCCGCAGACGTTTCGCGCTGGTGATATCATGCGACAGAAATACTGAGAGGCTCAGGCGCAGGTTATTCAGCACCTGCTCCTGCAGCGTATTCAGCTCTTCCAGCCCTTCTGCCGAGAAGGCCCGCCGCGCCTGTAACGATTTATCCGCAACGTCACCGCTCATGCGCTCAATGATGTCACCCGCCTGTTCAAGATTCAGCGCCATCTCAATAATTTCAGCCCAGCGCCGCGCATCCTCCTCCGCCAGATCTTCGCGCGGCATGCGGGCCAGATAGAGTTTGATGGCGGTATAGAGCACGTCAACATCATCATCCAGCTGCCGCACCCGGTGCGATTCACGCAGTTCGCCCCGGACTACGCGGCTGAACGACTCCAGCATCTGCTCCAGCACGTCGCCCATGCGCAGGGTCTCACGCGCGGCATTGACCAGCGCCAGCGCAGGCGTATCCAGCGCGCTTTTATCCAGATGTCTGGGCTTGAGGTGCGCCTGATGCTCTGCATCGTCAGAAATCATACGCTGGCAGAGTCGCGCCATCGGTGCGGCAAACGGCACCATGATCAGGCAGCGTGCCAGGTTGTAGAAAACGTGGAAAAAGATCACCAGCTCTTCATCATTCACCGGCAGGCGATCCAGCAGCTCAGCAATAAAATCAACAAACGGCAGTACCGCAATGCTGCCGATAAGCTTGAACAGCAGGCTGCCGAGCGCCACCCGCTTGCCAGCCGCATTGGAACCGCTGGCGTTGATCATCGCCAGCAGGCCGCTGCCGAGATTGGCACCAATGACCAGACAGAGCGCCACCTTAAATGAGATCACGCCAGCGGCCGTCAGGGTCGCGGTGATTAGCACCGCCGCCAGGCTGGAATAGCTGATGATGGCAAAAACAGCGCCAATCAGGGCGTCCAGTAGCGTATCGCCGGTCAGGGTGGAGAAGAGCACCTGTACGCCCGAAGCCTGCGTTATCGGACGTGCTGCGGTGACAATCAGCTGCAGTGCCAGCAGGATCAGCCCGAGACCAATGGCGGCCCGGCCCATCTGTCCGACGCGCGTCTGTTTGCGGCTGAGAAAAAAGACCACGCCAAAAAAGATAAACAGCGGGGAGAGCCAGGAGAGATCGAAGGTCAGCACGCGCGCCATAATGGCCGTGCCGACGTCAGCCCCCAGTACCACCACCAGGGCAGGCGTCAGGCTGACCAGGTTTTGCGCCACAAACGAGGTGACCAGCAGCGTGGTGGCGTTACTGCTCTGTACCAGAGCGGTAACGCCAATGCCGGCCAGAAAAGCCATCGGTTTTTTTTCCACGCTGCGGCTCAGTACCCGGCGCAGATCGGCACCGTACACGCGCATGATGCCGGTGCGCACAATGTGGGTGCCCCAGACCAGCAGTGCGACAGCAGAAAGCAGATTAAGCAGAGTTAGCACGGTCGCAGGCTCCTGTATGCCAGGCAAAAAGCAGCCAGCTGCCTGCCTGGCAAACACGGCAGCGGGGGAAGACCGGTAGCGCACCGCATGAATTTTTCGTTAGATATAAATAACCTGAAGCGGTGTCGACCTGTTAACTGTAGCTGAATCCGGTTCACCGCGATGAGATATCCGCGGCGTTTACGCTGCCCCTGACGGAGAACCGCCACCTTAACGTCATATTGTGATTCAGATCACATTGCAGCATGATAGCGCTCTTCTTATTTGCGCATTAAGGACGCAGCAATGACAGATAAATCAGCCGCCGGTCAGCTCATCGCGACGGTGCTGCAGTGGGTACTTAACATCGGCCTGTTGATCCTGGCCGTGATCCTGGTAGTGTTTCTCGGCAAGGAGACGATTCATCTGGCTAACGTGCTGTTCAGCACCGGTGAACAGGCGTCATCCTATCTGCTGATTGAAGGCATTGTGATCTACTTTCTCTACTTTGAATTTATCGCGCTGATTGTGAAATATTTTCAGTCGGGCTATCACTTTCCGCTGCGCTACTTTGTTTATATCGGCATCACCGCCATTATCCGGCTGATTATCGTTGATCACAAAAATCCGTTCGACACGCTCTGCTATTCCGCTGCGATCCTGATTCTGGTGGTCACGCTGTGGCTGGCAAACAGCAACCGGCTGAAGCGCGAATAAACGGCTCTTATATCTCCGGCGTTCGCGGCCGTGCCAGCGGCCGCGCTCTGCGGTAAACTAAGGCAACTTTTTTGCCGGAGATCGCCTGATGTCGCACGATGCGCTGCGCCAGTTATATGCCTTGCAGTGGTTACCCGCCTCCTCGCTGCTGCCCGCACCGCTGACCGACTGGCTGATGGAAGAAGATTCCATGACGCGCCGTTTTGAGCAGCACTGCCGGCAGGTTACCGTTCAACCCATCCGTGAAGGCTTTGTCAGCGCGGCGGAGGTCGCAGCAGAAGCGGCTTTTCTGCCGGACAATACGCGCTTCTGGCTGCGCGAAATCGTGCTGTGCGGCGACGGCGAGCCGTGGCTGCTGGGCCGCACCGTAGTGCCCGAGAGTACGCTGCAGGGACCGGAGCAGATGCTGCAGCAACTTGGCACACGCCCGCTGGGGCGCTATCTTTTTGCCTCTTCAGCGCTGAGCCGCGATTTTATTCATCCCGGCCAGGCCGGCGATCTGTGGGGACGGCGTTCGCGCCTGCGCCTGTCGGATAAGCCCCTTCTGTTAACTGAACTTTTTTTACCGGCATCGCCGCTTTACCGCGCGCTGCAGCAAGGATGAGACCCGTGCAAAAATCATTATCCGTAAGCAAATGGCAGGCTTACAGCCGCCTGATGCGCATCGACAAACCTATCGGCACGCTGCTGCTGATGTGGCCTACGCTCTGGGCGCTGTGGCTGGCTGGCATGGCGGTGCCGCCGCTGCCGGTGCTGATTGTGTTTGTGCTTGGCGTCATCGTTATGCGCGCTGCCGGCTGCGTCATTAATGATTACGCCGATCGCAAAGTGGATGGTCACGTTAAACGCACCGCCGGCCGGCCGCTGGCGAGCGGGGCGGTTTCAGAGAAAGAGGCAAAGCTGCTGTTTGCTGCGCTGGGCCTGCTGGCGTTTATGCTGGTGCTGACCATGAATCGCATGACCATCCTGCTCTCTTTCGGCGGGCTGGCGCTGGCTTGGGTCTACCCCTTTATGAAACGCTATACCCATCTGCCGCAGGTGGTGCTCGGCGCAGCCTTTGGCTGGGCGATCCCGATGGGGTGGGCTGCAGTAAGTGAGTCCTTACCTTTAGTTTGCTGGCTGGTGTTCTTCGCTAATATCTGCTGGACGGTGGCCTACGATACCCAGTACGCCATGGTGGATCGCGATGACGATTTAAAGATAGGCGTTAAATCTACGGCGATTCTGTTTGGTCGTTTTGACAAGCTGATTATTGGCCTGCTGCAGCTGGCCACGCTGGGGCTGATGGCGCTGGTGGGAAGTATGCTGAATCTGAACGGGGCATTCTACTGGTCACTGCTGGCTGCCGGCGCGCTGTTTGTCTATCAGCAGAGCCTGATCGCCCGCCGCGAACGCGACGCCTGCTTTCAGGCCTTTCTGAACAATAACTATGTGGGACTGGTGCTGTTTGCTGGCGTGCTGCTGAATACGCAGCCGTTTCTGGCGCTGTTCTGAACCGGCAGGGACGCATCCTGCGTCCCTGCCTTGCCTTACTCGTGTGCGACCGCACTCTCTATCGTCAGACGCACATCGCTGGTGACCAGCTCTGCCAGCATCTGCCACATCGCGTGCGTGCGCTCCGCATCGGCATCACCTGAGTCGCTGATATAGCGCTCATCGCGCAGCGTCAGCACCAGCGTGGTAAATACCGCCTTATCAAAGAACTCCGGCGCATTGATACCGTGCAGCACTGACAGACGCTGCGCCAGCGTGCGGCTCTCTTTCTCCAGCGTGCCGCGGTTGATCGTCGGTTTGGCACTGAGAATGGCGAAGGTGATCGCAAAGCGCTGCAGCGTTTCGCGAATACCGGCTGCCAGCAGCTGCAGCGTGCGATAGCGCGCGGCGCTCAGCTTAATCTGCCCATCCAGCTGCGTTACCAGCCCCTGTCGCGCCATCTCCGCGCACAGCGCGCTAAGCAGCGCCGGCAGTTCGGCACTTTCCCAGCGCAGGAACAGTTCACTTTTCAGCATCGGGTAGACCAGGCTTACCTGACGCAGAAGCTCTGCTTCGCTGATTTCGCGGTGCTGCTGCACAATCGCGGCAATCAGCGACGGCATCACCAGCATGTGCTGAATGTTATTCCGGTAGTAGGTCATCAGCACGGCCTGCTCGCGCGGCAGAATAATGATATCGCCGATGCTGTCCTGCTCGGTTTCAAACTTATTCATGCCCATCGCGTGATCCAGCAGCGCTTCGGCGCTCAGATCGGGCACCGTCGCTTCCGGTGAATAGGGCACGTTGCGCAGCAGCTGGGTGTAGCACTCCAGCTGCTCCGTCAGCTGCTCACGCGTCAGCGAGCGCTGACGGGACGCAAGCAGCGCGGTCACACACAGATTCATGGCGTTGGCCGCACCCGCTTCGTTAATGCGCACCATCAGGCGGGCAGCGATATCGTTTACCGCTGGCGTCATCCACGCGGGGCGCTGCGGATCGATCGGGTCGATCGCCTCGCGCCACTCGGGAATATGCTTGTTCAGGTAGTTAACCAGCGGCAGCGGTTCGCCAAAGTTAACGTAGCCCTGACCGAGATTGCGCAGCTTACGCAGGCCGCGCACCATCTGCACAAAGCCCTCTTTCTCTTTCGCTGCGCCGCGCAGCTCTTTGGCGTAAGTACCCACTTCCATTACGTGCTCATAGCCGATGTAGATCGGTACAAACGTAATCGGACGGCTGCCGCCGCGCAGCAGCGCCTGCAGCGTCATTGAAAGCGTGCCGGTTTTGGGATCGAGCAGGCGACCGGTGCGCGAGCGTCCGCCCTCAACAAAGTACTCAACCGAGTAGCCGCGGCTGAACAGCTCGCCCAGATATTCGCGGAATACGGTGGAGTAGAGTTTATTGCCCTTAAAGGTACGGCGAATAAAGAAGGCCCCCAGCCGGCGGAAAATGGGCCCGGCTGGCCAGAAGTTAAGATTGATACCGGCAGCGATGTGCGGCGGCACCAGCCCCTGATGATAAAGCACGTAGGAGAGCAGCAGATAATCCATATGGCTGCGGTGGCAGGGCACATAGACTATTTCATGACCATCCTGCGCCAGCTGACGCACGCGCTCGCCGCCGTTGACGCTAATGCCCTGATAGAGGCGGCTCCAGAGCCAGCCCATGATGCGGTCGGTAACGCGGATCGCCTCATATGAGAAGTCTGCCGCGATCTCTTCCATCATCTCAACGGCGTTTTGCTGCGCTTTTTCATGCGAAATCTTTTTGCTGCGCGCTTCATCTTCAACCGCTTTTTCAATCGCCTTCGACTGCAGCAGCTTGTTGAACAGATCCTGACGGGCGGGCAGGCTTGGTCCCACCGCGGCGAGACGCTGGCGGGCAAAGTGAATACGCGCCACGCGCGCCAGCTTCTGCGCAATCGACTTATCCGTGCCGTGTTCGGTCGCCATCTGGCGCAGCGAGACGGTGGAAGAGAAACGGACAAAGCTGTCGCGACCGTGCCAGAGAATGGCGAAAAACTTCTGTACGCCATTCAGTACGCGCAGATGCGGCGTAGGCTCGCCCTGAATTTCACGACCCGGCGCACGGCCAAACATCACCGCCACCGGCAGCATCTGGACATCCAGCTGCGGGTTATTACGATGCAGATCCAGATAGTCGTGAAACAGTTTCACTGACTCCGGGTTCGCCACGTAGTAAGGAAAGACACGCGGGCCATCATGGATAAACACATGGCGCGGCAGCAGCGTGCCGTCAATCTCCAGCGGCGCGAGCGGATCGGGCAGATCAAGCCGCAGACACTGGTTGCGTAATGTAAGCAGGTCCGCCTTTGAATCATAAGGCAAAACATACATCACGGGACGAGTGGGATCGATACCGTGCTCCGAAACCGGATCGGTCGGTATGACCTTACTTTTTACCAAAATAGAGAGTGGTAAATTCAATAATTTGTAATAGAGTTTACGCCAACCTGACATAGACAACTTGAAGCCTCTTGTTAGCAAAGCGCGGCAAGCATACCAGAAAGTGCAGCGGAGATCTGTGGCTGTGCCATCGCACGCTGCGCACTCATTGACGCCAAAATTACTCAAGGGTTCCCTATTCATGGCAAATAACGTTACCGGCCTGCTGCGTATTATCAAAGCGGCGGGCTACTCCTGGCAGGGAATACGCGCAGCCTGGCAACATGAAGCGGCCTTTCGTCAGGAGGCAGTTGCCGCGGTGATTGCGGTAGTTGTCGCCTGCTGGCTGGATGTGGACGCAGTGACGCGCGTACTGCTAATTGGTTCGGTGATACTGGTGGTGGTGGTGGAGATCCTCAACAGCGCGATTGAGGCGGTGGTCGACCGAATCGGCCAGGAGCGTCATCCGCTGGCGGGCCGCGCTAAGGATATGGGTTCTGCCGCCGTACTGCTGACGATCCTTCTCGCGCTGTTTGTCTGGATAACGCTGCTCTGGCCGCACGCATATTAAGGCCGCCCGTACCGATATATCGCTGATTTTTGCCGCAGCTGCGGTTTTCATTTCGCCAATACCTGTATATACTCACAGCGACTGTATAAACAACCAGGGGGCGGGATGAAAGCGTTAACCAGCAGGCAGCAGCAGGTCTATGACCTGATTCGCGACCATATTAATACAACCGGCATGCCGCCAACGCGTGCTGAAATCGCTTCACAGCTGGGCTTCCGCTCACCCAATGCAGCTGAAGAGCACCTGAAAGCGCTGGCGCGTAAAGGGGTCATTGAGATTGTCTCTGGCGCCTCGCGCGGCATTCGCTTGCTGATGGAAGAAGAGACAAGCGGCGGACTGCCGTTAATCGGGCGTGTCGCTGCCGGCGAGCCGCTGCTGGCTCAGGAGCACATCGAGACCCACTATCAGGTCGATGCTAACCTGTTCAAGCCGAGCGCGGATTTTCTGCTGCGCGTTAGCGGCATGTCGATGAAAGATATCGGGATTATGGATGGCGATCTGCTTGCCGTGCATAAAACCCAGGATGTGCGTAATGGCCAGGTCGTGGTGGCGCGCATTGACGACGAGGTCACCGTAAAACGCTGGAAAAAGCAGGGTGCTATCGTGCATCTGCTGCCGGAAAACAGCGATTTTCAGCCTATCGAAGTGGATACGCGCCAGCAGTCTCTGACCGTTGAAGGTCTGGCTGTCGGTATTGTCCGTACCGGTGAATGGCTGTAATACCTGGTTAGTCCCCCCGCTGCGGTCTGTGCCTGCACAGGCCGCGGTCTGCTATATTACCCCTCTGCTTCCAACCGTGGCGCCGTGCAGCTGCATGAGGCGCGTTGCCCGCAATAACAGGACTGGCTGATGCCGCTGTTTACCTCTTCTGATCGCACGCTCTGGCGCCTGGCGCTGCCCATGATCCTCTCTAACATCAGCGTACCGCTGCTGGGCATTGTGGATACGGCTATCATTGGCCACCTCGACAGCCCGGTTTACCTCGGCGGCGTAGCGTGGGTGCAACGGCCACCAGCTTTGTCTTTATGCTGCTGCTCTTTTTGCGGATGAGCACCACTGGCCTGACGGCGCAGGCGTTCGGCGCCCGCGATAAGCCAGCGCTGGCGCGGGCGCTGATCCAGCCGATGCTGATTGCGCTGACGGCAGGCGTGCTGTTCATTGCGCTACGAACGCCGGTCAGCGAGCTGGCAGCCGCGCTGATGGGCGGCAGCGAGGCGGTGCAGCAGCAGGCACAAACCTTTATCGCTATCCGCTGGCTCAGCGCGCCTGCCACGCTGGCAAATCTGGTGATCCTCGGCTGGCTGCTCGGCGTACAGTATGCGCGCGCGCCGATGGTGCTGCTTATTACCGGCAACGTCGTGAATATCCTGCTCGATCTGCTGTTTGTTCTGCAGTGGCACTGGGGCGTGGCGGGTGCCGCAGCGGCCACCGCCGTCGCGGACTATGTGACGCTGGCCGTGGGGCTATGGATGGTGGCGCGGGTGCTGGCGCTGCGCGGCATATCATTTTCGCTGCTTAAAGCCAGCTGGCGCGGCGACGCCGCGCGCCTGTTCCGGCTTAACCGCGACATCATGCTGCGTTCGCTGCTGCTGCAGCTCTGCTTCGCCTCGCTGACGCTACTGGGCGCGCGACTCGGCGCTGACGTGGTCGCCGTCAATGCGGTATTGCTGATGTTCCTGACTTTTACTGCCTATGCGCTGGATGGTTTTGCGTATGCGGTGGAAGCCTGCTCCGGTGAGGCGACCGGCGCAGGCGATCGCAGCCGGCTGCGGCTGATCTGGTATGCCGCCTGCCGGCAGGCGGGCATTGTGGCGCTGCTGTTCGCTGTGATTTACGCCCTCTGCGGTCCGGCAATTATCGCGCTGCTGACCTCGATTGAGTCGCTGCGTGAGGCGGCTGACCGCTATCTGATCTGGCAGGTGATCCTGCCGCTGGCTGGCGTCTGGTGCTATCTGCTGGATGGGATGTTTATCGGAGCCACGCGCGGCCGGGATATGCGCAACAGCATGCTGCTGGCGGCGCTGGGCTATGCGCTGACGCTGCTGACGCTGCCGTGGCTCGGGAATCATGGTTTATGGCTGGCTATTACCGTATTTCTCGCGCTGAGAGGCATTACGCTCGGGCTGATCTGGCGTCATCACTGGCAGCGCGACAGCTGGTTCAGCGTGTGATAGCAGCCGGTCAGGCGGTAGCCCACAAAACTGGCAGTTTGTGCTGCAGCGGTTAACCTTAACGTGACAGCACGCGGGTTATACGGCGGTTCAGCCCGCGCTGTGGTGGCATACCGTCTGGCTCAGCAAACCGGGGAGAGATGCAATGAACAAAGATGAAGCGAGTGGCAGCTGGAAACAGTTTAAAGGAAAATGCAAAGAGCAGTGGGGCAAGCTGACCGATGATGACCTGAGCGTGATCGAAGGCAGACGCGAGCAGCTGATCGGCAAAATTCAGGAGCGCTACGGCTATGCCAGAGCAGAAGCGGAGCGCGAAGTAAACGAATGGGAAAGCCGGCACAACGATCCACCCAGCTAGTGCCACCCCGCTTCAGAGCATAACCCGCCCGCATGCCTTCAGGCGTGCGCTCAGCCCTTTTTGCCGCGTTTTTTACTCATCGCTTCATGATCGTGCGCGCAGCTGGCGTGCTGTGTACAGGCAGCAATTTCCGCACAGTTTTCGCACAGGCCGTGCGCTTCAATTACCGTATGGCGCAGGCTGAAGTTTGCCTGGTCAGCCAGTCCCGCAATGATTTTTTCCACGCCGTGCGCCTGCTGTTCACTCACTGCGGCACAGCTGTCGCAAACCAGCATGACAGAGCTGTGGGCCGGCTCATTGAAATGATGGCAGACCACATAGCTGTTGTTGGACTCCACGCGGTGGATAAATCCCTGCTCCAGCAAAAAGTCGAGGGCGCGGTAAATCGTGGGCGGCTTCGCCTGAGGCTCACTCATACGCAGCTGATCCAGCAGATCGTAGGCGCTGACAGAACCTTTCTGCTCAGCCATCAGGCGCAGTACTTCGGCACGCTGTGGCGTAAGACGCACGCCGCGATCGAGACAGAGCGCCTCGACCTGGGTCAGCAGCTGCGCTGGGGTAAGAGTTGACATAATGTTCTCCGGCTAACAGGTGATGTTATTTTATCACACTCCATCCGCCCATGCTGTTTTTGCCTGCCCTGGCCGAAGCGTGCTGTCGATCACACTTATCCGGCAATTTTAAGCGTGTTTAGCGCGCTATTTTTGCTTTGCAAGTGACCAGATTCCCGATATGGTTCAGGCAGGCTAAAGTTATCACTGGCCTTATAAGAGCAATAATTCGCCTGAGTGGCTAAAAAAAGCGCAGTGTGACGCAATCGTGTCCAATTCTGCGAACAGCAGTGCTTATCCCTTTCAGTTCACAGCAATGAAGCGTTAGCCGCCATTCAGAATAGCGGTTAACACCATTATTTCGCCTACGCGACACTCAATAATTTTTTAAGGTGATAGCAGCCTCATGATGACAACACGCTTTACGCTGGCCCGGGTGGCTTATTTTGCTGGTTTAAACGCGCTGCTGGTTTCCTCTTCAGCGCTGGCCGCGGGAACCTGGTATGATGCGCGCAATGATGCGATGGGCGGAACCGGTGTCGCATCGTCGCACTGGAGCTCTGCCGTGCTGGCTAACCCCGCGCTGATGACACGCGCGCAGCCGGAAGAGAACGCCGGCATTATTTTTCCCTCTGCCGGGTTACAGGTGACGGATAAAGACAAGCTGGTCGATCGCATTGATGACATCACCGATACGGTTGATCGCTATCGCGACGTGATTGATAACATCAACGCGAATCTCATCTCGGATCCGTTTGCCGCCATCAATGCGGTACCGCAACTGCGTGCCGCAGCCGGTGATATGGCCGATCAGCTGCGCGGGCTTAAAGGTAACAAAGCGGATGCCACCGCTGGCGTTGCGCTGGCCGTCACCGTTCCCAATGCGACGCTGCCGTTTGCTTTTATTACCAAAGCCTATGGCACCGCCCATATCCGGGCCAATGTGGCTCAGAGCGATATCGATTATCTGGATAGTCTGGCAAACGGGGCGTTTCCGCAGCCGGGCGATCAGGATAACCTGCGCTCCAGCGCGAACGGACTGGCAGCGCTGGTCACCGATTATGGTATCGCCATGGCGCATGAGTTCACGGTTGCCGGTCATCCGGTCTCGCTCGGTATTACGCCCAAGCTGCAGAAGACCTGGCTCTATAACTACAGCGCCAGCGTCTATAACTACGATAAAAACGATCTTAAAAACGGACGCTATCGCAGTTCAGACACCGGCTTTAACGTTGATGCCGGTCTCGCAACCGCGTTTGCTGAAAACTGGACGTTTGGTCTGACCGGGCAGAACCTGATCTCACGCGATCTGGAAACCAAAGTCGTCAATGGCTATCGTGATACCTATCAAATCCGTCCGCTGGTGACAACCGGACTGGCATGGGAGCGCGGGCCGGTTACCCTGACCGGCGATGTGGACCTGACGGAAACCAAACGCTTTAAGTCGCAGGAGAGCAGCCAGTATGCGGGCGCAGGCGCGGAATATCGCGTGCTCGACTGGCTGGCACTGCGGGCAGGCTATCGCGCCGATCTGAAATCAAATGACGTTAACGTGGTTACCGCCGGCCTCGGGCTGTCGCCGTTTAATAATGCGGTGCATCTGGATCTCGCGGCTCCGCCGGTAAAGATCGTACCTGGGGTGCGATGGTACAGCTCGGCTTTAACTTCTGACGGGTCTGTCACGGGCGGCTGTGTCGTCCGTGACGGCTGTGGTATCATTGCGCAGTTTCTCATCATTTAACTCCGGATCTACTGCGCTTCATGACTGATAACTTCTCTTCGCAACGCTTCTCTATCGCGCCGATGCTCGACTGGACCGATCGTCACTGCCGCTATTTTCATCGCAAGCTGACCGGCGATACGCTGCTCTATACCGAAATGGTGACGACCGGCGCGATTATTCATGGCAAAGGCGATTACCTTGCCTATAGCGAAGAGGAGCATCCGGTTGCGCTGCAGCTGGGCGGCAGCGATCCGGCGGCGCTGGCGCAGTGTGCCCGACTGGCTGAAGCGCGCGGTTACGATCAGATCAACCTTAACGTGGGCTGTCCTTCCGACCGCGTACAGAACGGTCGTTTTGGTGCCTGCCTGATGGCGGATGCGAACCTGGTGGCTGACTGCATTAAAGCGATGCGCGATGTGGTTTCTATTCCGGTCACGGTAAAAACCCGCATCGGTATTGATGAGCAGGACAGCTACGCGTTTCTGCGCGACTTTACCGGCACCGTGGCAGAGCGGGGCGGCTGCGACACCTTTATCATTCACGCTCGCAAAGCCTGGCTGTCAGGCCTGAGCCCCAAAGAGAACCGGGAGATCCCGCCGCTGGACTATCCGCGCGTTTATCAGCTAAAACGTGATTTTCCGGCGCTGACCATGGCGATCAACGGCGGGGTAAAAACGCTGGAAGAGGCCAAGACGCACCTGATGCATCTGGATGGCGTGATGATGGGCCGCGAAGCGTATCAAAATCCTTCCGTGCTGGCGCAGGTTGACCGCGAGCTTTTTGGCCGCACAACGCCGGCAGTGGATCTGGTCGCCGCTGTGCGTTCAATGTATTCCTATATCGAAGCGGAACTGACGCAGGGCACTTATCTGGGGCACGTCACCCGGCATATGCTGGGGCTGTTTCAGGGTATTCCGGGTGCCCGTCAGTGGCGACGGTATCTGAGCGAAAATGCCCATAAACCGGGTGCTGATGTGCGGGTGCTGGAAGCCGCGCTGGCGCTGGTGGCCGATCGCATCCCCCAGGAAGCGTAATCCGCGCTCTCTGAAAACCGCAGCAGAAATGGTGCGGTTTTATTTTGCCTGAAACCTGGTTTTTCTCACCACTTCTACAGCAGCGCCCTGAATAAATACTTTTCAATCAATATCTTATAAATTAACCAATCTGGCACGAAAATTGTATCTGTCAGCAGAGTCCTGACAGAGGAGAATAGACGTGGAAATTGTATTTGTGCTTGGGTTCTTTGTAATGCTGTTGCTGACCGGCGTTTCCCTGCTGGGGGTGATTGCGGCTTTAGCCGTTGCCACCGTGCTGATGTTTTTAACCGGCCTGTTTGCCTTTGTTATAAAACTGTTACCCTGGCTGCTGCTGGCCGTGGTCGCCGTCTGGGTCTGGCGCAGCGTTACCACACCGGGTAGCAGCACCAGACTGAACCGGCTCAGGAGAAAAATCAGCAGGATGGAGCGACGCGGCTGGTAAAAAATGCGGCTCAGATCACAGCGCTGAATTGCGCTGGCGCTAAATAAAACGTAAACATATTTTTTACTTATGTTTTCTGCCACTATACGTATACAGATTCAGTACCGCTGTCCCTACACAGCGCGAACTAAAAAAAGAATCAGGGGCTTCCTTCAGGAAGCCCTCTTTTTTTGCCTGCATCAGGGCAGCAGCAGGCTGGAGCCCTGGGTCGCACGACTCTCCAGTATCTGATGCGCGCGCATGGCATCGCGCAGCGGGAACTTCTGCTGCTCCGGTACGTTTACCTGAATGGCGCGGCTGGCTATCAGGGAAAAGAGTTCACTGCTCGCCTGCTCCAGCTCCTCACGGTTTGTGATATAGCCAAACAGCGACGGGCGGGTGACAAACAGAGAGCCTTTCTTATTAAGAATCCCTAAATCCACGCCGGTTACCGGGCCGGAGGCGTTGCCAAAGCTGACCAGCAGCCCGTGGCGCTGCAGAGAATCGAGCGATGGTTCCCAGGTATCCTTACCGACAGAGTCATACACCACGGCCACTTTTTTCCCCTGCGTCAGTTCGCTGACGCGCTGTGCAATATCCTCTTCGCGATAGTTGATGGTGGCCCATGCGCCAGCCGCTTTGGCAATCTGCGCTTTTTCGGCAGAACCCACCGTGCCGATAAGATGTGCACCCAGCGCTTTGGCCCACTGGCAGGCAATCAGACCCACACCGCCTGCGGCAGCATGAAACAGAAACGTCTCATCCGCTTTGACTTTCCAGGTTTGTCGCAGCAGATACTGGACCGTCAGCCCTTTAAGAAATGAGGCAGCCGCCGTTTCAAAAGAGATACTCTCCGGCAGCAGCGCCAGCCGCTCTTCCGCAACGTTGTGAAGTTCACTGTAAGCGCCCAGAGCGGCCTGACAGTAAACCACCCGATCGCCAGGCTGAAAACGCGTGACCGCTGCGCCCACTTTGCTGACCACGCCTGCCGCTTCGGTACCGAGTCCGGAAGGAAAGGCTGAAACCGGGTAGAGCCCGCTGCGCACATAGGTGTCGATATAGTTGATGCCTATCGCCCGGTTTTCTACCTGCACCTCATGCTCAGCCGGATCGGCAGGATCAAAATCTGCCCACTGCAAAACCTCCGGACCACCGTGCTGACTGAACTGAATACGCTTTGCCATGCTGACTCCTGTGAATGTTCATCCGGGGGCGGTATACTTGCGCGTCCCTTTCACGATCGGTAATGCATTCACTATGGCAGGAAACAAACCCACCAACAAATCGAACGAACCCCGCGATCGGCAGCTGGAAGGCGTAAAAATGCCGCCGCACTCCATAGAAGCGGAGCAGTCGGTGCTGGGTGGGTTGATGCTGGACAACGAGCGCTGGGACAACGTCTCTGAGCGCGTTGTCGCAGACGATTTTTTTAACCGCTCACACCGCATGATTTTTGCTGAGATGCAGCGGCTGCTGGAGCTGGGCCAGCCTATCGACCTGATCACGCTGTCAGAGTCGCTGGAAACGCGCGGCGAGCTGGAGATGGCGGGCGGCTTTGCCTATCTGGCCGAACTCGCGAAAAATACGCCAAGTGCGGCTAACATCGGCGCCTATGCAGATATCGTGCGCGAACGTGCGGTAGTGCGTGAGATGATTGCGGTTGCCAATCAGATTGCCGACGCCGGTTACGATCCGCAGGGGCGGAGCAGTGAAGATCTGCTCGACTTTGCCGAATCCAACGTCTTTAAAATCGCCGAGCAGCGCGCGAATAAAGATGACGGCCCGCAGAACATTGAGCAGATCCTTGAAGCCACCGTGTCCCGTATTGAAGCGCTGGTCTCAACGCCGCACGATGGCGTAACCGGCGTAGATACCGGCTATCAGGATCTGAACAAAAAAACGGCTGGCCTGCAGGGGTCCGATCTGATTATCGTGGCGGCGCGTCCCTCAATGGGTAAAACCACGTTCGCCATGAACCTGTGCGAAAACGCCGCGATGCTCAATGAGAAACCGGTGCTGATCTTCAGTCTGGAGATGCCCAGCGAGCAGCTGATGATGCGTATGCTGGCATCTCTGTCGCGCGTGGACCAGACGCGTATTCGTACCGGCCAGCTGGAAGATGAGGACTGGGCGCGCATCTCCGCCACGATGGGTATTCTGCTGGAGAAGAAAAACATCTTTATTGATGACTCTTCCGGCCTGACGCCAACCGAAGTACGCTCGCGTGCCCGCCGCGTGTTCCGCGAAAATGGCGGTCTGAGCATGATCATGATCGACTATCTGCAGCTGATGCGCGTGCCGTCGCACTCCGAGAACCGTACGCTGGAGATCGCCGAAATTTCGCGTTCATTGAAAGCGCTGGCCAAAGAGCTGAATGTGCCGGTCGTGGCGCTGTCGCAGCTAAACCGTTCACTGGAGCAGCGCGCCGACAAACGTCCGGTTAACTCCGATCTGCGTGAATCAGGATCGATCGAGCAGGATGCTGACCTGATCATGTTTATCTACCGCGATGAGGTTTATCACGAAAACAGCGATCTGAAAGGCATCGCTGAGATCATCATCGGCAAGCAGCGTAACGGGCCGATCGGTACCGTGCGTCTTACCTTCAACGGCCAGTGGTCGCGCTTTGACAACTACGCCGGCCCGCAATACGACGACGAATAAGCCTTTGCCTGCCAGTGCATGCACGTTTTGTGCATGCATCTCACGTCATCAGAAAATAGTGTTGGACAAGGCGACCCGCTATCAGGTTATCTGTGCCAAAGCGAATGTGACAACGCTGTGGGATCAGAATGACGCAGGTAGATGATTACGATCTTAAGATATTGACGCTATTACAATCTAACGGCCGTCTTACCAATCAGGAACTGAGCGATCTGGTGGGGTTATCCGCATCACAATGCTCACGCCGCCGCATCAACCTTGAACAGGCGAATTTAATCCTTGGCTATCATGCCCGGCTGTCGCCTGATGCGGTGGGTCTCGGCATGGTCGGACTGATTGAAGTGCGGCTGAAAAACCATACGCCTGATTACGAAGATAATTTTTTGCAGATGGTGGAAGCGGAACCCGCCATTGTTGACGCGTTTAAAACCACCGGAGACGCTGACTATCTGCTGAAAGTGGCGGTGGCCGATCTCGCCTCGCTGAGCACGCTGATCAGCCAGCTGGTGGCGGGCCATCAGAGCGTGTCGCACGTTAAAACGGCGGTGGTACTCAACCGGCTGAAAGAGAATGGCCTGATGATGAAGCCTGCGCACAAAGTGCGCCATAAAGGTGCATAATGCGCCATAAAAGTGCATCAGACTCCCTCTCTCTGCTTATTTCTCGCGATTAATACCGAATTTGTGCATGAATCAACGGTTTTATTCTGATTCATGCATAAAACTGTGCAATAAAGCGCCTTAGATATCAATGGGATATTCGCTGGCACCCTCCGGCTAAGCAGCAGCGAGGCCGGAGTGGTGCGTTTTTTGCAGCTATATCGCTTTTATTTGCACAGAGAACTCCTGATGGACAACATCGCTCAGCCAGTGGCGGCTCCTCACTCCCGTATCGAAGATGCGCTGGCTATCGTGCTGGGAACGCTGATGGTCTCATTTGGCGTCATGCTGCTGAAGCAGGCGGGCGCGCTGACCGGCGGAACGGCCGGTATCGCGTTTTTAATCAGCTACCTTTCATCCTCCTCTTTCGGCGCCGCCTTTTTTGCCATCAATCTGCCGTTTTACTGGCTGGCGATACGCCGCATGGGGTGGGAATTTACCTGCAAAACCTTTGGTGCCGTGGCGCTGGTTTCCCTGTTCACACAGCTGCATCCGCTGTTTATCCACTTTTCGGCATTAAATCCTTTTTATGCGACACTGTTCGGTAACGTGGTCATGGGGATCGGGTTTATAGTGTTGTTTCGTCACAAAGCCAGTTTGGGTGGTATCAATATTCTGGCGCTCTGGCTGCAGGATCGCACCGGTCTGCGTGCCGGGAAGCTACAGATGATGGTTGATACCTGTGTGGTATGCGCCTCGCTGTTTGTTGTACCGCTACCGATGCTGCTGGCCTCTGTTGCGGGCGCGGCGATCCTCAACCTTATCATTGCGCTGAACCATCGTCCTGGCCGCTATCAGGTATAAAAGCGCCGTCTTACGCTTACTCATGCATTTTTATGGAGATCTGCACCGTGTTTCAAAACGTTGATGCCTACGCCGGCGATCCGATTCTGTCGCTGATGGAAACCTACAAACAAGATCCGCGCGCGCATAAAGTCAATCTCAGTATCGGCCTGTTCTACAACGAAGCAGGGATCGTTCCGCAGCTGCAGGCCGTTGCGGCAGCTGAAGAGCGTCTGCAGGCGCAGCCGCATCAGGCATCACTCTATCTGCCGATGGAAGGTTTAGGCCCTTACCGTAACGCCATTGCGCCGCTGCTGTTTGGTCACGAACACCCGGTGCTGAAAGCGGGACGCATCGCGTCTATTCAGACGCTGGGTGGTTCCGGTGCGCTGAAAGTGGGGGCTGATTTCCTGAAGCGCTATTTTCCGCACTCAGAGGTCTGGGTCAGCGATCCGACCTGGGAAAATCACGTAGCGATTTTTAACGGCGCGGGCTTCGCGGTAAACACCTACCCCTGGTACGATGCTGAGACCAACGGCGTTAAGTTTGACGCATTTATCCGCTGCCTGAAATCGCTGCCGAAGCATGCCATTGTGCTGCTGCATCCCTGCTGCCATAACCCGACCGGCGCCGATCTCACTGACGCCCAGTGGGATGAGACCACCGCCGTGCTGAAAGCGCAGGAGCTGATCCCGTTCCTCGATATCGCCTATCAGGGCTTTGGTGCAGGAATGGAAGAGGATGCTTACGCCATTCGCGCTATCGCAGCCGCGGGTCTGCCGGCGCTGGTGAGCAACTCATTTTCCAAGATCTTCTCGCTCTATGGCGAGCGCGTGGGCGGGCTCTCTGTGGTCTGCGACAGCGCTGAAGAAGCGGGACGGGTGCTGGGTCAGCTGAAAGCCACCGTGCGCCGCAACTACTCCAGTCCGCCAAATTTTGGTGCGCAGGTAGTCTCCTGCGTGCTGAATGATGCCGTACTACTGAACATGTGGCTGGCAGAAGTTGACGCGATGCGCCTGCGTATTGCGGAGATGCGCCAGGCGCTGGTCAGCGAGCTGCAGGCAATTCTGCCGGGTAAAAATGTCGACTATCTGCTGAAGCAGCGCGGTATGTTCAGCTATACCGGTCTCAGCGCACAGCAGGTTGATCGCCTGCGTGATGAGTTCGGCATCTATCTTATCGCCAGCGGACGTATGTGCGTTGCTGGTCTGAACCACGGTAACGTTAAACGCGTTGCAGAGGCGTTTGCTGCCGTTATGTAACCGCCGGACGCGAAACCAGAAACCATCCGTTTTCATGCGGATGGTTTTTTTTTGCGTCTGCCAGGCAGGCTGATGCTTTTTCCTGCGGCAGGGTTTACCTTTCGCCAACATGCTGCACACTTAAGAGACCTGTTTTTTTAGGACTTTGCTATGTGGCAGCAACAGACCCTCACCCTGAGCGCAAAAGCGCGCGGGTTTCACCTCATTACCGATGAGATCTTAAGCCAGCTTAACGGCCTCAATGGCGTGCGCATCGGCCAGCTGCATCTGCTGTTACAGCATACCTCCGCGTCGCTGACGCTGAATGAAAACTGCGATCCCACCGTGCGCAGCGACATGGAGCAGCATTTCTTACGCCAGGTGCCTGAAAACGCAGGGTGGCAGCACGCTTATGAAGGCGCAGACGATATGCCTGCCCATATCAAGTCGTCACTGCTGGGCGTTTCACTGCTGCTGCCGGTCAGTCGCGGGCGGCTGATGCTGGGGACCTGGCAGGGCATCTGGCTGGGCGAACATCGCATACAGGGCGGTGCCAGACGCATCGTCGCGACTTTACAAGGGGAATAACCAATGACGATTTCTGAGCTATTGACCTACTGTATGAGCAAACCCGCCGCAGAACAGGACATTAAAGAGGCGTGGGATGCAACGCAGATTAAGAGCCACGGTGTGCTGTTTGCCATGCTTTATGAGAAAGCAGGGCGGCCGGCGGTGACGCTGAAAACCTCTCCCGCACTGGCTGAACTGTTGCGTGAAGAGCACAGCGACGTCTTTCCCAGCGAATACCTGAATAAATCCTGCTGGAGCACGCTGTGGCTGGATGGATCGCTGAAGGATTCGCAGATTTACTATCTGGTTGACGCCTCTTACCAGCAGGCCGACGCCACGCACGCGGCGGGCGCCAGCCAGCACAGCGCCTGAGCCGTTACGCCGCAGGCGTATCGCGCAGGGTATTGATATCGATGACAAAGCGATATTTTACATCGCTTTTCAGCATGCGCTCATACGCCTCATTAATTTGATCCATGGCAATCAGTTCAATGTCTGAGGTGATGCCGTGCTTGCCACAGAAATCGAGCATCTCCTGCGTTTCAGCGATGCCGCCGATCAGCGAGCCAGAGACACTGCGGCGTTTGAAAATCAGGTTAACCACCTGAGGTGCCGGATGATCGTGCTCGGGCACACCGACCAGCGTCATATTGCCATCACGCTTCAGCAGGGTGATAAACGGGTTGAGATCGTGCTGTGCGGCTACCGTGTTCAGAATAAAATCGAAACTGTTAGCGTGGGCCGCCATCTGATCGGCATCTTTAGATATCACCACTTCATCAGCGCCAAGACGTTTGCCATCTTCGACTTTTGATGGCGATGTCGTAAACAGCACGACCTGCGCGCCCATCGCATGGGCAATTTTCACCCCCATATGGCCCAGGCCGCCGAGGCCTACGATACCCACTTTTTTGCCCGGCCCGACATTCCAGTGGCGCAGCGGCGAATAGGTGGTGATCCCCGCGCACAGCAGCGGCGCAACGCCTGCCAGGTCGAGGTTTTCCGGCACGCGCAGCACAAAATCTTCGTTGACCACCATGCTGGTGGAGTAGCCACCGTAGGTGACCGCGCCGGTTTCGCGATCCTGGCCGTTGTAGGTGCCCGTCATGCCCTCTTCGCAATACTGCTCCAGCCCTTCGTGACAGCTCGGACAGCTGCGGCAGGAGTCAACCATACAGCCAACGCCCACCAGGTCACCGGGCTGATATTTATGGCTGTGCGCGCCCACGGCGGTTACGCGACCGACAATTTCATGGCCCGGTACGACCGGAAAAATTGTGTTGTTCCATTCGTTGCGCGCCTGGTGCAGATCGGAGTGGCAGACGCCGCAATAGAGCACTTCAATCTCCACATCATGCTCACGCAGTTCGCGCGGTTTGTAGTCGAACGGGGCGAGTTTTGATTTGGCGTCCTGTGCAGCCAGGCATGGGTAATATTCATGGTGTCTCCAGTCGGATGTGTCGTGAGTAGGGTATGCAAACGCCTTACGGAGTTCGAAAGGCCGCAACGCTGAGGCAGCGTTGCAAGCAGACCGCTATAAGCGTAGTCAGCTCGCCTGGATGCGACCATGCCTGAAATTGTCTGATTCTTGCCTGTTTCTGCATTTTGTTGCGTAATCAGGCACGTCTGAATAACCGGCAAATAAAAAGCCGCCCCGGAGGGCGGCCTGATAATGGTAAAGGCGCAGACAGAAAAGCCTTACTTCTTCAGCATCGGTTTCAGGAAGCGTGCGGTATGTGACTTTTCACACTCTGCCACGGTTTCCGGCGTACCGGCGACCAGGATCTCACCGCCGCCGCTGCCGCCTTCGGGACCCAGATCCACGATCCAGTCTGCGGTTTTAATCACATCCAGATTATGCTCAATCACCACAATGGTATTGCCCTGATTACGCAGCTGATGCAGGACTTCCAGCAGCTGCGCAATATCGGCAAAGTGCAGGCCGGTGGTCGGCTCATCCAGAATATAGAGCGTCTGTCCGGTACCGCGCTTCGACAGCTCACGCGCCAGCTTGACGCGCTGCGCCTCACCACCAGAGAGCGTGGTGGCGGACTGGCCGAGACGGATATAGGAGAGGCCGACATCCATCAGCGTCTGCAGCTTGCGTGCCAGCGCCGGGACCGCTTCAAAGAAGTCGCGCGCTTCTTCAATCGTCATCTCCAGCACTTCGTGAATGCTTTTGCCTTTGTACTTGATCTCCAGCGTTTCGCGGTTATAGCGTTTGCCTTTACACTGATCGCACGGCACATAGATGTCGGGCAGGAAGTGCATTTCCACTTTGATCACGCCATCACCCTGGCACGCTTCACAGCGTCCGCCGCGCACGTTAAAGCTGAAGCGGCCCGGATTGTAGCCGCGCGAGCGCGACTCCGGCACACCGGCAAAGAGTTCACGCACCGGCGTAAAAATGCCGGTATAGGTCGCCGGGTTAGATCGTGGCGTACGCCCGATCGGGCTTTGATCGATGTCGATCACTTTATCGAAGTGCTCAAGGCCGGCGATCTCACGATAAGGTGCCGCTTCACCGCTGGTTGCACCGTTAAGCTGCTGCTGCGCGATCGGGAAAAGCGTATCGTTGATAAGCGTTGATTTCCCGGAGCCGGAGACGCCGGTGATGCAGGTAAACAGGCCAACCGGCAGCGTCAGCGTCACATCCTTCAGGTTATTGCCGCGCGCGCCGGTGAGCTTCAGCACTTTAGCCGGATCGCCTTTCACCCGCTCGGCCGGCACTGCGATTTCGCGCTTGCCGCTCAGGAACTGGCCGGTCAGCGACTCTTCATGCGCCATAATGGCGTGTACATCACCTTCAGCCACTATCTGTCCGCCGTGCACGCCCGCGCCCGGACCGATATCAATGATATGGTCAGCCGCTCTGATCGCGTCTTCGTCATGCTCTACCACAATCACGGTATTGCCGAGATCGCGCAGGTGGATCAGGGTCGAGAGCAGGCGTTCGTTATCGCGCTGGTGTAACCCGATAGAGGCTCATCAAGAACGTACATGACGCCAACCAGGCCCGCGCCAATCTGGCTGGCCAGACGAATACGCTGCGCCTCGCCGCCGGAGAGCGTTTCAGCCGAACGTGACATGGAGAGATAGTTCAGGCCGACGTTGACCAGGAAACTCAGCCTATCGCCGATCTCTTTCAGGACTTTCTCAGCAATTTTTGCGCGCTGGCCGCTCAGTTTAAGGTTGGTGAAAAACTCCATCGCATGACCAATACTCATTTCAGAGATGGTAGGCAGGTTAGTATCTTCAACAAACACGTGGCGCGCTTCGCGGCGCAGGCGGGTACCGTGACAGCTGGTGCAGGCGCGGTTGCTGATAAACTTCGCCAGTTCTTCGCGCACCGCATTGGACTCCGTCTCTTTATAACGGCGCTCCATATTATGCAGCACCCCTTCAAACGGATGACGCCGCACGGAAGTATCACCGCGATCGTTGATATATTTGAATTCAATATTCTCTTTGCCCGAGCCATACAGGATCACCTGACGCGCTTTGTCGCTCAGGCTGCTGAACGGCGCCTCCACGTCAAAATCGAGATGCTCAGCGAGCGAGCGCAGCATCTGAAAATAGTAGAAGTTGCGGCGATCCCAGCCGCGAATCGCACCGCCCGCCAGCGACAGCTCAGGGTTCTGCACCACGCGATCGGAATCAAAGTATTGCTGCACGCCAAGGCCGTCACAGGTTGGACAGGCGCGGCCGGGTTGTTGAACGAAAACAGGCGCGGTTCCAGCTCACGCATGCTGTAGCCGCAGATCGGGCAGGCGAAGTTGGCGGAGAAGAGCATCTCTTCGCTGTCAGGATCGTCCATGTCCGCCACGATCGCGGTGCCGCCGCTGAGTTCAAGCGTGGTTTCAAACGACTCCGCCAGACGCGTGGCGAGATCGTCGCGCACGCGAAAACGATCGATGACGACTTCAATAGTGTGCTTTTTCTGCAGCTCAAGTTTCGGCGGATCGGAGAGATCGCACACTTCGCCATCGATGCGGGCACGGATGTAACCCTGCGCCGCCAGGTTTTCCAGCGTTTTAGTGTGCTCACCTTTGCGATCTTTCACCACCGGCGCCAGCAGCATCAGGCGGCGACCCTCTTCCTGCGCCAGCACCTGATCCACCATCTGGCTTACGGTCTGCGCCGCAAGCGCGACGTCGTGATCGGGACAGCGCGGCTCACCCACGCGGGCAAACAGCAGGCGCAGGTAGTCGTGGATTTCAGTAATAGTACCCACCGTCGAGCGCGGGTTATGCGAAGTCGATTTCTGCTCAATGGAAATGGCGGGCGACAGGCCTTCGATATGATCGACATCCGGCTTCTCCATCAGCGAGAGAAACTGGCGCGCGTAAGCAGAGAGGGACTCTACATAGCGCCGCTGACCTTCGGCATAGAGCGTATCAAACGCCAGCGATGACTTCCCGGAACCTGAGAGACCGGTGACAACGATCAGCTTATCGCGTGGAATGATCAGGTTAATATTTTTCAGATTGTGGGTGCGAGCACCGCGGACTTCGATCTTATCCATTCACCTTTCCCGGATTGAACTACACCCGCTATGCCAGCAAAGCATAACGGATAGAAACGCATCATTATGGCACAAAAAATAACCTGAATAAATATCCAGTAGTTTTATCCTTTGGTACACTAGAGGCGCAAAACTGGAAGCACGCTCCAAAGTATCCATCATAGATCAGGACGTGTTAAACTTTGTCGTTTAGACTTATAGCATCAACTCATCGGGAGAGAGCAACATGGCCAGTCGTGGCGTAAACAAAGTGATTCTTGTCGGGAATCTGGGTCAGGATCCGGAAGTGCGTTTCATGCCAAACGGTGGCGCTGTAGCCAACTTTACGCTGGCCACGTCTGAAAGCTGGCGTGACAAGCAGACCGGTGAAAACAAAGAGAACACCGAATGGCACCGCGTTGTGCTGTTTGGCAAACTGGCTGAAGTTGCCGGTGAATATCTGCGTAAAGGCTCACAGGTCTATATTGAAGGTCAGCTGCGTACGCGCAAGTGGCAGGACCAGAGCGGCCAGGAAAAATATACCACCGAGGTTGTTGTCAACGTAGGCGGCACCATGCAGATGCTGGGCGGACGTCAGCAGGGCGGTGCGAATGCAGGTGGCGCACCGATGGGCGGCCAGAGCGGCGGCGGAAATAACAACGGCTGGGGTCAGCCACAGCAGCCGCAGCAGCAGCAGTCTCAGGGCGGCAATCAGTTCAGCGGCGGCGCGCAGCAGCGTCCACAGCAGCAGAGCGCACCGGCGAACAACGAACCGCCAATGGATTTCGACGACGATATCCCGTTCTGAAGCTGACTGATCAGTCACCTTTAAAAATATGTGCGCAAGCCCCTGTTAATACAGGGGCTTTTTATTTTGTACTTTTGGCACTCATCAAATATCAATTCATATCCGTTTTTTGATCCAAAGATCCTGCATGACAGCCAGGAGAAAAAAGAGTGGCATATTTTATCTGTATGGACGCGCCAGCTGATGCAAAGCAGAAAAGACCAATATTAGCCTTAAACTCATTATTAGCTGCGCAGCTAATAACGGGCTGGAAATGAATGTCATGAGCCATTACCCACATTATTCAGAATTCGAACAACAGATGCTGGATGCACTGAGGGAAGCTATTGCTGAAGCCTTCGGCTCCGAAGCTTCTGTACTGAATGCCTCACACGAGCTTCCCGAAGCTGGAGTTGAACTTGATGGCAAGATTGTGATCAAGACTCCGGGTAAAACCCTGCAGGTATTCGTCGAGGTCAAAAAACAGGTCTACCCAAGAGACCTGAGAAATGCTGTCTACCAGCTTCGCAGAGGCATAGATGAAACCAGTGATTGTCACGAAGCGATTGGACTGCTTGCTGCAGGTGAGTTGAGTCCCGGGGCTAAACAGGAGCTCAGGAATCAAAATATCGCCTCATTCGAGCTGGGGGGTAGCCTTTATCTGAAGCATGAAGGCTGGTTCATTAACATCGAAAAGCCTTCCCACCGTAGCAAAAAGAACACTCATGGCATTGAGCTTTTCACTGAGGCTCGGGAAAGTGTAATACATGCGCTTCTGATGAATAGCCATAAGTGGTTGACCGGCGCAGAACTGGCCGAAAAAGCCGAAACATCTCCATACACCTGCTCTCTCGTCCTGCAGGAGCTGACATTGCGTGAATGGGTGGAGTCTACTGGTAGAGGACCGGGCAAGCGCAGAATGCTCACTCACCCTGATAAGCTTTTGGACGCCTGGTCTGAGCAGTGGCAGGGACGTAAAGAAAAGAGGTCAAAGTGGTACACCTTTGTCGAAACGCCCGAGCATCTGCTGGCTCACCTGGCGGAAGAGATAGACCGTCAGAAAGTGGATTATCCGTGGGCATTTACGGGTGCTGCTGCAGCGAATGTTTATGCTCCACTGCTGACCAGTACTGAGGGAGCAGAAATTATTGTGCCCAGGGGCTACGCGGATAAGATGGCTGATAGATTAGGCCTGAAGCCAGTGAGCAGAAGGGCAAACGTTACGCTCATTGAGCGCGAACCTGCGAGTTTGCTTTATCGATATATGCGCTCGGATCAGCCTGTCTTTTTTGCCAGTCCTTACATTCTGTATCTGGACTTATTAGATGGTCGGGGCCGCAACAAGGAACTGGCGCAACATATCAGAGAACGATTGGAGTCTTTATGGCAACGGAATTGAAACCTCGTACAGCGGCTGGATACGATCAAAATGTCACACTGGCATGCGAGAGGACGCTGCTTACACTGTTAAGCGCCTTTGGAAATTTGAGAGAAACTCTGAGACTTGTCGGTGGTTTGGTCCCCCGTTGCCTATGCACGTTTCCATAGCGGGAACGATGAAGACGAAGATGAGCTTGTTAGCCGACAGCGTTTTGCTGCAGGGTTAGTCCAGAAGTTACTGACTGAGATTGAGAGGCAACGGACAGCCTGACGAAAACAGAAGTGCCGTAGCGTCAGCCCGGCAGGTTTACGCTGCGATATAGCCCGCCAGCAGTGACGCGCTTTTTACAGCCAGAGGCGTGCCGGTTTTGCTCTGCGTATTATGTCGCTAACAGCTTTTGCTGAGGTTTCCGGACTCTCTGTTCTTCACGCCTCCTCATTCTGTGGCTACGACCAGCGATGTTCAGGCAGCGTTGATCTGCAGCGTTATACCGGCGTTTTTAAGAATTTAGCCCACCCGTTTTTGCCTGGTTTGCCCGTCTTACCGCCTGAACATTCGCCGCTATATGCTCCTGAGCAGGCAGACAGGTTGTCTTTTAATCACCTTTTGACATAACGCCCGGCTGCTATAGCGTGCTTACCCCGGTGATAGATGTGTCTTGGCGTCTGTTTTTTATGCAGAACAGAGCAGCAGTTGCATATTGATGAGACGAAATGAGAATAAAAATTGGCTGTAACCGCTCTGCGGCCCCCGGTTTTAATCAGAGAGTGGCCCTGTTTAGTGGTAAGAAAAACCATTCAGGTATCAAGCGAGGGCGCTGCGGTTAAGAATGATCCCGGTCACATTCCGCATAAAAATATTAAAACCCGCGACAAATAACCGAATGTTATTTATCGATCATATCGCTTTTTATCTTACATAGTTTAAAGCTCATTACGTTTTTGGGCGGGAAAATTCCTGGAGAAATTAAATCATAAATTGTTTATCCCACGCGACGCGCCGATTTTTAAGCGCAACCGTCAGGGCCAGGATAAATGAGAGGAGAAAAGTGGTGCAGCCGGAGGAGATGTTCAGTTGTGCTAACTAAAAACAACTGTGATTTAAGGTCAGCAACAGCGGCGTTAATGCAATAAACGAAGCGCCAATCTCACCGCAATGAGATTGGGCAACGTCTAAATGACTTAAAATACAAGACTTTTGCTGGTGTGAATCAATTTTACCGCAAAAAAAGAAGCATTTTCCTGCCATTAATCATCAGGAAAAAGAGGTGCGAATTGTTATATTGTGAACGCCGGATTAAATGATCTTCATCTCTTCTGGTAAGAACAAATCTCAGCATTTAGTCAAATAACAGCGGCCTTACAACTATTAGCGATTTTCCGATCCTGACGGATAGTGGTAAACGCTGCGGCTGATGTCGAGCAAACGACAGCTGCGGCGGGTTCCAATATCAAAGGTTGTCTGCAAAAAGTTGACTGCCTGACGCTTTTCATTGGTGGTAAAGAAGTTTTTGAGCACGCTCTGCAGCATCTCTTTATCGGAACTCAGCGTTTGCAGTTCGCGGGTAAGGTTCTGTAGTTTGTCCTCTAACTCTTTGATCTTTCTTCCTTCTTCAGAAGAAAGGCCTGAAAATTTCTTCTTCCAGCTGTAGAAGGTAGCCTCTGAAATGCCGAGCTCTTCACAAATCTCCCTGACTTTTACTCCTGTTTCAGAAGCTTTAATGGCATTTGTGATTTGCTCTTCGCTATATCGTGACTTTCTCATAAATGCTCTTACCTTTCTTATCAATTAGTGGATGAGAATTACTGTATTAATATCTGGTACTGCAAAAACGGTATTAATGCAGTATTAAAGTGCGCGATTTGAATTGCGAGGGATAAATTAAGATATTTAGAATAAATATCATCATGGGATAAATCTTATTTTATTATGAATGCCAATGAACATCTTCCTGGTATTGGCTTTTTGATATAGATTCATTCCATCCCAAATGCAGAAAAATACGACAAACATTGGATATTCGGTACAGCTTTCTTGCAAAAAAGAGAGGGCGTGCCAGTAAACTTTTGTCTCGAATTCGGGTTGAAATCGTTTACATCCGCTGAAATTCGCACCAGATTTAATCAGAATTTTCCTGAATTTCTCTTCTAAATCCTGACGCGAGTCTCATTTTTCGGACCAGCCTGGTTTGAAGTTATTAATTTTTGTCAGGCCCACTGAGCGCTTGTTAATTCATTTCAAGGACGTTTTACCGCAAGGCAGTTGCTGTAAGTAATACTAAGGACCAGTCAATGAAATTGAGCGTAATGTCTAATGCCGTCTGGATGATGTCTGAAAAAGTCGTCTCGGTGTTCGGCGTCATCTTTGTCACCTCCTATGTGGCAAAATCGTTTGGCCCGACCATATTTGGCCAGATGGCATTTTCAGCTTCGCTATTCTCCATGGTGCAGACCGTGGCGATTTTCGGTACCGAAACCATCCTGTTTAAGCGCATCAGCAAAAGTGCGCCTAAAGGTCTGCGTCTGATGGCCGTGGCGCGCACCATGCGCCTCGCGCTGCTGCTGCTGACCTCCATTCCGGTCTTGATTTGGGTCTGGTACAACATGCAGGAGAATTTTCTCGCATTTGCGCTGGCCTCATTTATCTCCTCGGTATTTGTAACGCAGGACACTTTTAGCGTCTACAACAATGCGCGTCTCGCGTCGCGGCTCAATACGCTGGCTAACTCAGTGGGACTGCTGCTTGGCTTCGCGCTGAGCTTTACCATCGCGTGGCTGCATCTCAATCCGCTGTGGCTGACCGTATCCATCGTGGCGGTAACGCTGGTGCCTTATCTCATCAAGCGCATCAATTTTTACCGTGAGCATCAGGACATTGCGCCGCCGCAGCAGAAACGCACTACCTATCTGCGCTACCTGATGTATGCCGGTCTGCCGCTGGCTATCTCCAGCATTTTTATCTCCGTGCAGGTAAAAGCGGCGCAGATGTTTCTGGCCGGTATCGCTTCCGCCCGCGATCTGGGCCTGTTCGCCGCGGCCAACACCATTTCGGCTTCCTGGATTTTTATCCCGGTTGCCATCATCACTTCCTGCTTTTCGGAAATTTTCCGTGAGCGTGGAGCAGCCGCAATCAAACTCACCGCGCGGCTGAACGGCTATGTCATGGGAGTTTCATTGCTGTTATTGGCGGTGATCGCCATGTTTGGCGAGAAGATCATCATCGCGTTATATGGTCACGAGTACACACAATCGGGAAGTCTCGTTACGTTACTGTCGTTAGCAACCTGCTTTTCGGCAATGGGGACCGTAGCTTACCGCTACATGGTCAAAGAGGGCGGGTTTAACTATCTGCTGAAGAAGATCCTCTGCCTGATGGTTATCAGCCTGCCGCTCTCATGGTGGCTGATCCAGGGGTACGGCATTATGGGTGCCGCCTGGAGCGTCTTCATCACTGAGCTGCTCTCCCTTACCGTAATGAATTACTTCTTTAAAAACGGCGTCATTCAAAAAATTCAGGTTTCCTCACTCAACTACAAAACCTACAAATGAGGTCAGATATGCTCAGGTTGAAAGAAGAACTCAGAAGAAGCGTTCAGTATTTTATCAAGAAGATGCCCTGGGCTACGCAGGATCGCATCTACTACTTCCGTAAATTCCGTAAGCTGCCTAATCTGCGCGAGCCAAAGGTGTTTAACGAGAAGGTGCTGTATCGCAAATTTGTGTATGGCGACTATCAAATCTATGGTCGCCTGTCGGACAAGTATTCAGTACGTGAATACATTGCTGAGAAGGTAGGCAGTGAGTATCTGATCCCGCTGGTTTACGAGACCAGCGATCCGCATTCGCTTCACACGCTGTCGCAGTGGAAGAATACTGTGATCAAGCCTAACCATGGTTCCAACATGGTTGAGATCCTGCTGGAAGAGCCGGATGCGCTGAAGAAGCAGCAGATCATCAGCGACTGTCATCGCTGGCTGAAAACGGACTTCGCTAATGAAGCGCGTGAGATCCACTATCGCTACATCAAGCCGCGGATTCTGGTAGAGCAGTACATTGGCGATGGCAAAAGTGCGCCGATTGACTACAAATTTCACATGTTCAATAAGCGCGATGGCAGTTTTGAATATGTGCTGCAGGTGATCTACAACCGCTGCAACCCGCTGTTGTCGATGAACTTTTACGTCAACAATCTGAACGAGGCGTATCATAAGATCCGCGATACCGGTCTGGATGTTGAGCCTATTCTGCCGCAGCTGCAGAAGGCGCTGGCGCTGAGCAAGACGCTGGCCAGCGATTTCGACTATGTCCGCGTTGACTGGTATATCCACGGTGAAGAGATCTACTTTGGTGAGCTGACCTTCACGCCGGGTGCCGGACTGGTAACGGGTCTGGACCGCGGGCTGGACCAGATGATGGGTGATATGTGGATTCAGGATCGTCGCGGTACGAAGAGACCGGGCGTTTCGGTTGCGGAAGTCGGTATTCCCGCCGTGTTGAAGAAAATTTGATCGCACAGCAATATAAAGAACCCCGCAGCGCGGGGTTTTTTATGCATACTATTCAGGGAATTGGCCACTCAGTCGGCGCCTGACTCATCACATCGATAAAAGCCTGTTTGCCAATCTGCATAAAGTTGTGCACGTTCTCCATGCTCAGCGTAATACCCAGCAGTCCGGTCACAAACCAGCACGACATCCCCACGCCCAGACCGCCACACAGCAGCGCCATAATCGGATGGCTCTTTTGCCGCAGTTTTATTTTCATTGAGCTGGCGAGAAACATCAGAACGGCGCTCAGAATACCCCAGCGCATTACCAGTAAACTGGTTGTTAACGTAGCCATTAACGCAAAACCTCTTCGAATCAGTGATATCCCTGACATTAACCGGACATCACTGACGGCAAAGAGCGCGTCAGGAAACGCTCTCACGTCGGATTAAGTGTGATTTGGATCACATTATATCAGCGGATTTGAATTTTTGAACAAATTTTGTACCCGCGAAGGCGGGCTGGGACGCGCGGCTAAAGCTGGAAGAGAGCGCCTGAAGCAGGCGCGCTGATTACCGGACAGGGCAGCATTCACCGGTGGTGCGCTGGGCGAAGCTGTTCATATTGTCGCTGCAGTCAAAGCTAAGCAGGCGAGGCCGTTGCGCAATCGCCTGACGACGCATGGCGTGACGATACGCCGTAGGCGTCTGCGAAAACTGCCGGCGAAACACGCGCGAAAAGGTTTGCTGCGAATCGTAACCATACTGCATAGCGATATCAAAAACCGGTCGCTGCGTCTGCAGCAGCGCTTCTGCCGCCATCGTCAGACGCCGTTCACGAATATAGCCACCCAGCGTCTGTTTCGTCACGGTACGGAACATACGCTGCAGGTGCCATTTTGAGTAACCCGATTTTGCTGCCACATCATCAATCGACAGTGCTTTATCCAGATTCTGATCGATCCAGTTAGTCAGTGAATGAATGATTTCCTGTTGCATCATAGCCTCATCCTTCTGAAGGGGTATCACCCGGTGAGAAATTCGTACTTTTGATGGTGAGCGAGTATAGTTCCTCAAGTTAACTTGAGGTAAAGGCTGATGGTAAAAAAAGAGCGTAACTATCCAAAGCCGGTGCTGACGCCAGGAGAAGTGGCAAAACGTAGCGGCGTAGCGGTCTCGGCACTGCACTTTTATGAAACCAAAGGATTGATCTCCAGCACCCGTAATAATGGTAATCAGCGACGCTACAGCCGTGACGTACTGCGCCGCGTAGCGATTATTAAAATTGCGCAGCGTATCGGTATTCCGCTGGCGACGGTGGGTGAGAGCCTGATGCATGTCCCGGCGAATAAACGGATGTCGACGCAGGAGTGGGATGCACTGACGCAGCACTGGCGTGAAGAGCTGGATAAACGCATAGAGACGCTGACGCGGCTGCGGAACGATCTGGACGGATGTATTGGCTGTGGCTGTTTGTCGATGCGCGACTGTCCGTTACGCAATCCCGGCGACCGGCTGGCGCAGCAGGGTTCAGGCGCCGTGCTGCTTGACCCGGAGCAGGATGAGCAGGGGCGTTAATCCGCTATACTGGTGCGATACCTTTATCAGCAAGGAGCTGTACATGATCACCGTTCATCATCTGGAAAACTCCCGTTCGCATCGTGTGTTATGGCTGCTGGAAGAGCTGGCGGTGCCGTATCAGATCAAACGTTATCAGCGGGAAAATACGATGCTGGCACCCGATGAGCTGAAAAAGGTGCATCCGCTGGGAAAATCACCGGTGATAACCGATGGCAACCGCGTTATTGCTGAATCCGGCGCCATTCTGGAGTATCTGCAGCTGAAGTATGACAGCGAGCAGCAGCTGACGCTGAGCAATGAAGATGAACAGATTCAGGGACGCTACTGGCTGCATTATGCCGAGGGATCGCTGATGCCGCTGCTGATCATCAAGCTGGTTTTTGCGCAGCTAAGCAAAAAACCGGTTCCCTGGCTGCTGCGCCCGATCGGTGGTGCCATGCGTAAAGGAATGGAGAAAGCCTGGCTGAATAAGCAGCTGGCGTTGCATACCCGCGTGATTGAACAGCATTTAAGTCAGCATGCGTTTTTTGCCGGTTCGCGTTTCAGCATCGCTGATGTTCAGATGAGTTTTCCGCTGCTGGCGCTTCAGATGCGCGGCGGCCTGCACAATCTGCCTGCCACCACCCGCTGGCTGGAAGAGATGCAGCAGCGCGCCGCCTGGCAGCGAGCGCTAAAGCAGGGCGGCCCGATTAAATTCAGCGACTGACGCCGGCCCGGAATCCGGTAATCGTAGGGGGCGCATTAATGCGCCCCGAATTAATCCGCCGTCACCGCAGGCGTGCTTTCTCCAGTCCGGTGACGATTAACAGTTGAAAACGTCACCCCAAACGCCAGATAATCGCCTGCCATTTTATCTCCCCCTCTTTGACGGGAAGTACATAGCTGCGTAATCGTTTGCGCCTCTTTTCTCTTTGAGAAATCCCCACCAGGATGATGCGTAAGCGGCAGCTGTGCGGCGACTTACATCTAAAATATGCAGAGGAATAATTATGTCTGGCGACTCACGCCCGGCCAGTGGAAAACTGGACGCCTGGTTCCACATTTCAGCACGCGGCAGCAACGTGCGGCAGGAAGTGCTGGCGGGGCTTACCACCTTCCTGGCCATGGTCTACTCAGTTATTGTGGTACCGGGCATGCTTGGTAAAGCGGGCTTTTCTCCGACGGCGGTATTTGTTGCCACCTGCCTGGTCGCCGGGTTTGGCTCCCTGCTGATGGGACTCTGGGCCAATCTGCCGCTGGCTATCGGCTGTGCTATCTCGCTGACCGCCTTCACTGCATTCAGCCTGGTCCTTGGGCAGCACATCAGCGTACCGGTCGCGCTGGGCGCCGTATTCCTGATGGGATTACTGTTTACGTTTATCTCGGTAACCGGTATCCGCGCCTGGATCTTACGCAATCTGCCGATGGGCGTGGCGCACGGTACCGGGGTTGGTATCGGCCTGTTTTTACTGCTGATTGCAGCAGACGGTATTGGCCTGGTGGTAAAAAACCCGGCCGCAGGCTTGCCGGTGGCGCTGGGCGATTTTACCGCGTTTCCGGTCATCATGTCGCTGGTGGGTCTGGCGGCAATCTTTGGCCTGGAAAAACGCCGCGTACCTGGCGGCATCCTGCTGACTATACTGGCTATCTCACTGATTGGGCTTGTGTTTGATCCGGCGGTGACCTGGCAGGGGCTGTTTGCGATGCCAAGCCTGAAGGATGCCAGCGGTCAGTCAGCGATGTTCAGTCTGGATATCGCAGGCGCGCTGCAGCCAGCCGTACTGCCCAGCGTTCTGGCGCTGGTTATGACAGCGGTATTCGATGCGACCGGCACCATTCGTGCGGTTGCCGGGCAGGCCAATCTGCTGGATAAAGAAGGGCAGATCCTCAATGGCGGCCGGGCGCTGACCAGCGACTCCCTCAGCAGCCTGTTTGCCGGCCTGGTCGGTGCGTCTCCGGCAGCAGTCTATATTGAATCAGCAGCCGGTACGGCAGCGGGTGGCAAAACCGGCTTAACCGCTATCGTCGTAGGCGTACTGTTTCTGCTGATGCTGTTCATGTCGCCGCTTGCCGGTCTGGTGCCGGCCTATGCGACCGCGCCGGCGCTGATGTATGTCGGGCTACTGATGCTGAGCAACGTGGCAAAAATTGATTTCAGCGATTTTGTAGATGCCATGTCAGGCCTGCTGACCGCGGTGTTTATTGTGCTGACCTGTAACATCGTGACCGGCATTATGCTGGGCTTCGCCTCGCTGGTGATTGGCCGTCTGTTTGCCGGGGAGTGGCGCAAACTCAACGTGGGGACGGTAGCGATCGCTGTTGCACTGGTCACCTTTTATGCGGCAGGCTGGGCTATCTGACCACAGGTTCCAGTAATTTCCAGATAATCCCCTGACTTTGCCAGCGCCGCACATCGGGTCCCCCTATGTGCGGCGTTTTGTTTTACACTTTTTAGCGTAACGACCCTCGCTTTTAACCATTTCGATTCGCCTAAGGAAAGCATGGAAATCTTTTTTACTATTCTCATTATGACGCTGGTTGTGTCACTCTCCGGCGTCGCGGCAAGAATCCTGCCGTTTCAAATTCCGCTGCCGCTGGTGCAGATCGCAGCGGGTGCCTTACTTGCCTGGCCCACGTTTGGCCTGCATGTCGATTTCGATCCGGAACTCTTTCTGGTGCTGTTTATCCCGCCGCTGCTGTTTGCTGACGGCTGGAAGACGCCTATCAATGAGTTTCTGAGCCACGGTCGCGAGATCCTCGGGCTGGCGCTGGTACTGGTGCTGATCACCGTGGTCGGTATCGGCTACCTGATCTACTGGCTGGTGCCGGGTATTCCGCTGATCCCGGCTTTTGCGCTGGCAGCCGTGCTGTCACCGACCGACGCCGTGGCGCTGTCGGGTATCGTTGGCGAAGGGCGCATCCCAAAGAAAATCATGTCGATTGTGCAGGGTGAGGCGCTGATGAACGACGCCTCTGGCCTGGTATCGCTGAAATTTGCGGTCGCCGTGGCGATGGGCACCATGGTCTTTACCTGGGGCGGCGCCAGCGTGGAGTTTCTTAAAGTGGCCATTGGCGGACTGATTGCCGGCGTGGCCGTTTGCTGGCTCTATGGCCGCTCGCTGCGCCTGCTGAGCCGCTGGAGCGGAGACGATCCGGCGACGCAGACCGTGCTGCTGCTGCTGCTGCCGTTTGCCTCCTACCTGATTGCTGAACATCTCGGCGTCTCCGGTATCCTTGCCGCCGTCGCGGCCGGGATGACCATCACGCGCTCCGGCATCATCCGTCAGGCGCCGCTGGCGATGCGCCTGCGTGCAAACAGCGTCTGGCAGATGCTGGAGTTTGTGTTCAACGGCATGGTGTTCCTGATGCTCGGCCTGCAGCTGCCGGATATCCTTGCGACGTCCGTTGAGCAGGCGAATGCCGATCCCAACGTCGAGCTGTGGATGCTGTTTACCGATGTCGCGCTGGTGTATGCGGCGCTGATGATTGTGCGTTTTGGCTGGCTCTGGATCATGAAGCGCGCCAGCATGCGCCTGCTGAAGAAAAAACCGCTGGAATTCTCAAACTACTCGCTGCGCGAGCTGCTGATTGCCTCTTTTGCGGGCGTACGCGGTGCGATTACGCTGGCGGGCGTGCTCTCTATTCCGCTGTTTCTCAGTAATGGCGAGCCCTTCCCGGCGCGTTATGAACTGGTATTCATCGCCACCGGCGTGATCCTCTTCTCGCTGTTTGTTGGCGTTATCCTGCTGCCTCTCCTGCTGCGCGGTATCGACAGCCATGATAAAGCAGGCCACCGTCATGAACTGCAGCATGCGCGAGCCGCGATGGCGGGTGTGGCGATTGAAAGCTGCATAAGATGGAGCAGCGGCTGGAGAGTGATACCGAAGAGAATATCGATCCGGAGCTGCTTAAAGAGGTCAGCCTGCGGGTGATTGGCAACCTGCGCCGCCGCGTGGATGGCAAGGATGACGTGGATCAGGCGCTGTTTGCTGAGAACCTGGAGCGTCGTTTCCGTCTGACCGCGCTGCGCGCCGAGCGTGCTGAAGTGTATCACCTGCGCGCAACGCAGCAGATTTCCAATGAAACGATGCAGCGCCTGCTGCGCGATCTCGATCTGCTGGAAGCGCTACTGATCGAGAAAGAGGAGTAACCTCCTTTGCATGCCGCCGCGTCTCACACCTGCAGACGCGGCGCATCATCCGGCCAGTGTGTGCGACAGCAGCTGATCCAGGCTTCCGCACTGCGCGACAGATAGCTCCCTTCACGCCAGATCAACCCGATACGCCACTCCAGCGCAGATGCCAGCGGCAGCCACGCCAGCGACTGCGGATCCAGCCGCTGACAGATAGGTTCCGGCAGTACGGCTACGCCCATCCCCGCCTGCACCATCGCAGCCAGAAAATCCCACTGACCGCTGCGCAGCGCAATCTGAGGCGTTACGCCTTCACGCTGAAATGCCTGCATCAGCTGGCGGTTAAGGGCAAACTCTTCATTCAGGATCAGCAGCGGATGCTGCGCCAGTTCTGTCAGCGTCAGATGCGGGCGGGCGTGCCAGGCCGCGCTGCGCGACACCAGCACGCAGAGCGGATGGCGCATCAGCTCCAGCGTGTTAAGCGGTAAATCGGGCTCAACCGGCAGGGCGGTAAGCGCAATATCCAGCGCGCCGCTCAGCACCGCCTGCTGTGCGGTCAGCCCGCCTGATTCTGCAATATGCAGCTGCACGCCGGGATAGCGGCGCTGAAATGCTGAAATTGAGCCGGCAATCTGCATGCCCACCATCGGCGGAATACCCAGGCGCAGCTCACCGGTTTTCAGCTGATTGATATCACCAATCTGCGCCTCCAACTGATGAAACTCCTGCAGGATCGCGAGACCGCGCTGGTAGACCGCCTGACCGCTGTCGGTGAGATGCAGACGGCGTCCCTCCCGCCGCAGCAGCGCGCACCCCAGCTCCTCTTCCAGCTGGCGCACCATTTTGCTGATGGTGGGCTGCGTAACATAAAGCTGCTCTGCTGCACGGGTAAAGCTCTGCTGCTGTACTACGGCGACAAAGTAGCGCAGGGCACGTATATCCATGATCATTCCTTAATGGCATAGTCCGGATGATTTTAATTCATTTCTTTCACGGTTAGCGGCAGATTTATACTGCGTTTCTCACATTCCTTACCGGAGATCGCCATGCTGCCGCCATTAATCCGCGCCCCCGTCTGTTACAACATCTGATACTGCCGCTGCAGCTGCTGCTTTATATCGGGCTATTCAGCGTCTGCGATCTTCTGGTGCGCTGGCTGCACCTGCCGCTACCGGCAAATGTACTCGGCATGGTTATGCTGCTGTTATTGATTGTTTTGCGCGTATTGCCGCTGGGCTGGGTCCGGGCCGGGGCAAACTGGCTGCTGGCTGAAATGCTGCTGTTTTTTATTCCGGCAGTGGTGGCGGTGGTCAATTACAGCGATCTGCTGCGCAGTGAGGGATGGCGTATTTTTATCGTGATTGCGATCAGCACGCTGCTGGTGCTGGCGGTCACATCGCTGGTGGTTGATCGCCTCTACCGGTTTGAAATGGCGCGTGCGGCACGCAGGCAGGATATCCATGAGTAACGCCATCATCAGTCTGCTCTGTCTGGCACTCACCCTGCTGGTCTATTACCTCAACAAGCGTCTCTACCGGCGCTGGCGGCGGCTGATGCTGATGCCGCTGGTGCTGACGCCGCTGATACTGGTCGGGCTGCTGCTTATTACGCATGTCAGCTGGCAAAACTATATTGCGGAGAGTCACTGGCTGCTCTGGCTGCTGGGACCCGCCACGCTGGCGTTTGCCGTGCCGGTGTATGAAAACATGGCGCTCATCCGGCGTCACTGGCTGTCGCTGAGTGCGGGGGTTCTGTGCGCTACCACGGTTGCCGTGTGTAGCTCAGTCTGGCTGGCGCGATTACTGGCGCTGCCGGAGAGTATTCAGCGTAGTCTGGCCGTGCGTTCAATCACCACGCCATTTGCGCTGGCCGCCGCCGGTCCGATGGGCGGACAGCCCGATCTGGTCGCGCTGTTTGTGGTGATCACAGGCGTGTTTGGCATGGCGGCAGGGGATATTCTTTTTCTGCGCATCGCGATAAAACAGGGGGTGGCGAAAGGCGCCGGGCTGGGTGCTGCCTCTCACGGTGCCGGAACTGCGCGCGCCTATCAGATTGGTCAGCAGGAGGGGGTGGTATCCAGCCTGGTGATGATGCTTTCGGGCGTCGTCACGGTTCTGCTGGCGCCGCTTCTGAGCCATCTGCTGTGGCACGCATGACACGTTTATCGATAAATCGTTCCCATTGTAATTTAATTTTACGTAAAGGTTTCCAATAAAAGTTGTGTCTGACGACTATGCTAACTACTCTTTGCGCCGACTTATTTTTTACTTCATGGAGTGGATTAGCATGATCAAGCAACTTGTTACCGGAAGCGTTTTGGGCCTTGCACTGCTGAGCGGTAGCGTACAGGCGATTGAGGGCAGTGTTGACGTGGGTGAGCACAGCACCAACCTGAACCTTGGCCTCGGTACTACCTCTCCGGGTCTGTTTCTGAAAGGTAACTGGCTGCGCAGCGACCATGACGGCAGCACCTACGGTGCAGGTCTGGGCTATAACATCGATGTTGGCGATCTGCGCGTCGCGCCGACGGCAAAAGCGCTGTTTACGCACCCGGAAGATGGCCGTGATGGCTTCACCATCGCCGTGGGTGCAGGTGCACAGTACAGCTTCAACAGCATGTGGGGCCTGTATGGTGAATATTACTATGCGCCAGAGGCGTTTTCCGATCGTCTGGACAGCTATCAGGAAGCGTCAGGCGGCCTGAGCTTTACGCCAGTTTCACTGCTGAACCTGCGCGTGGGTTACCAGTATATCGAGCTGAACAATAAAGGCAGCCGCAAAGATAACGTGCTGGTAGATGGCCCATACGTAGGTGCCTCACTCCGCTTCTGATCTGCCGCTGCAAACCAGGGGCGCATAAATGCGCCCCCTACATCACCTCGCAGGGGCGCCATTAATGGCGCCCTGGTTGATATCCGCCCCGGTTCCGATGACATCATTAATGACGCCCTGGTCGATTCCCGCACCGGATCCGATGACGCCATTTATAGCGCCCCTGTCGAACCCGGTGCGGCTGCGATCAGTGCGATTTCCCCTGTGAAATACCGATACCGGTTTGCGAACGAATAAACTGTCCGCGGAACCGTGCGCGCTCCTGTGCACCCTGAGCGGAGTGATCGGTGATGGAAAAGAACCAGGTGCAGACAAAAGCGACCAGCATGGAGAACAGCGCCGGGTACTCGTAAGGATAGACCGGGGTAGCGTGACCCAGCACCTGAACCCAGACGGTAGGGCCCAGAATCATCAGCACCACCGCCGTCAGCAGTCCCAGCCAGCCGCCCACCATCGCGCCGCGTGTGGTGAGCTTCGACCAGTACATGGAGAGCAAAATAATCGGGAAATTGCAGCTGGCTGCAATAGAGAAGGCCAGACCGACCATAAAGGCGATGTTCTGCTTCTCAAACAGGATCCCCAGCGCAATGGCAACCACACCCAGCACCAGCACGGTAATTTTAGAGACGCGCAGCTCTTCACGCTCCGTTGCCTGACCTTTGCGGATCACGCTGGCGTAGAGATCGTGCGACACTGCCGACGCGCCCGCCAGCGTCAGCCCGGCGACAACGGCCAGAATCGTGGCGAAAGCCACCGCCGAGATAAAGCCGAGGAACAGGCTGCCGCCTACCGCATTCGATAGATGCACCGCTGCCATATTGGTGCCGCCAATCAGGGCGCCGCTGGCGTCTTTAAACAGCGGGTTTGCACCCACCAGCAGAATCGCACCAAAGCCGATAATAAAGGTCAGGAAATAGAAGTAACCCATAAAGCCGGTGGCCCAGAACACGCTTTTACGCGCCTCGCGCGCATCCGCCACGGTAAAGAAGCGCATCAGAATGTGTGGCAGTCCCGCTGTACCAAACATCAGCCCCAGCCCCAGCGACAGGGCGGAGATAGGATCTTTCACCAGTCCGCCGGGCTGCATAATCGCCGCGCCTTTAGGATGGACCGCCATCGCCTCCGTAAACAGCGTGTTAAAGCTGAAACCGGTAGCTTTCATTACCATAATCGCCATGAAGCTGGCACCAAACAGCAGCAGCACCGCTTTGATGATCTGCACCCAGGTGGTCGCGAGCATGCCGCCGAACAGAACATAGAGCACCATCAGAATGCCAACCAGTACCACGGCGATATGATAATCAAGGCCGAACAGCAGCTGGATAAGCTTGCCGGCCCCCACCATCTGCGCAATCAGATAGAGCGCAACCACCACCAGCGAACCGCAGGCAGAGAGGGTGCGGATCGGCTTCTGCTGCAGCCGGTAGGAGGCCACATCGGCAAAGGTATAGCGTCCAAGATTGCGCAACCGCTCAGCGATCAGAAACAGGATCATCGGCCAGCCGACCAGAAAGCCGAGCGAATAGATCAGCCCGTCATAGCCCGAGGTATAGACCAGCGCCGAGATACCGAGAAATGAGGCGGCGGACATAAAATCGCCCGCCATCGCCAGGCCATTCTGGAAGCCGGTAATATTGCCGCCTGCGGTGTAGTAGTCGCTGCGTGAGCGGGTGCGCTTTGATGCCCACCAGGTAATACCCAGCGTGAACGCGACAAACACCACAAACATGATTATCGCTTCATAGTTGGTCGCCTGCTGCTGGACGTCGCCGGTCAGCGCATCGGCCGCCAGTACGCCCGCTGGCGCCAGCGCCAGCAGAATCGGGAGCGCGCGCTTCATGATTTTACCTCGCTGACGATCTGTTTAGTCAGGCGATCAAACTCGCCATTGGCGCGCCAGACATAGACGCCGGTAAGCAGGAAAGAGACCACAATCAGTCCCACGCCAATCGGAATACCGCGCGTCACATTGGTACCGGCATGCAGCGGCGTGCCGAGCCAGCCGGGCGCAAACGCGATCAGCAGGATAAACCCGACATACAGGACCAGCATAATAATGCTCAGCAGCAGCGCAAAAGACTGGCGCTTATGGACCAGCTCCTGAAAACGGGGGTTATTTTCTATTTGTTGCCAGACGGCTTCCTGTTGATTCAGGGTGTCATTCATCACAGTTTCTCCAGAGGCAAAGCAGACGGAAATCTCACATTAATGTGATTTAACGGATTGAATATTCTGGTTATCAGGGTTGTGCGATGGTGAACAGCATACGGCGTAAGGTGAACTAACGGAGAGAAGCCTGCCGGGGACAGGCTGATGCTCTCCGCTGATAAGGGCAATGATTACGGCATGGCGATCGACTGCTTCTCCTCCAGTAATTTCTCTACTACACCTGGATCGGCCAGCGTAGAGGTATCGCCAAAGTTGCTGGTATCGCCCGCTGCAATTTTGCGCAGAATACGCCGCATAATTTTACCGGAGCGGGTTTTCGGCAGCGAGTCGGTCCAGTGCAGCACGTCCGGCGTGGCGATAGGGCCGATCTCTTTGCGTACCCAGTTGCGCACTTCCGTATACAGCTCCGCTGACGGCTCTTCGCCCTGATTCAGGGTGATATAGGCGTAAATAGCCTGCCCTTTAATGCTGTGCGGAATACCGACCACGGCCGCTTCAGCAATTTTCGGATGTGAAACCAGCGCGGACTCAATCTCTGCCGTGCCCAGACGATGTCCGGAAACGTTCAGGACATCATCCACGCGTCCGGTGATCCAGTAGTAGCCATCTTCATCGCGCCGCGCGCCGTCACCGCTGAAGTAGCGATGCTTAAACGTGGAGAAGTAGGTCTGTTCAAAGCGTTCATGATCGCCAAACAGCGTGCGCGCCTGACCAGGCCAGGAGTCATTAATAACCAGGTTACCCTCGGTTGCGCCCTCAAGCTGATTGCCTTCGTTGTCCACCAGCGCCGGCTGTACGCCAAAGAAGGGTTTGGTGGCCGAGCCCGCTTTCAGCTCGGTTGCGCCCGGCAGCGGCGTGATCATAAAGCCGCCGGTTTCAGTCTGCCACCAGGTATCGACGATGGGACAGCGGCTGTCGCCAATCTTTTTGTAATACCACTCCCAGGCTTCCGGATTGATCGGTTCACCCACGGAGCCCATGATGCGCAGGCTGCTGCGTCGGGTGCCTTCAATCGCCCGATCGCCTTCCGCCATCAGCGCGCGAATCGCGGTGGGCGCCGTGTAGAGCAGGGTAACGTTATGCTTGTCGACGACTTCCGCCATCCGGCTCGGCTTCGGCCAGTTGGGCACCCCTTCAAACATCAGCGTGGTTGCGCCACAGGCCAGCGGCCCGTAGAGCAGATAGCTGTGACCGGTGATCCAGCCGACGTCTGCGGTGCACCAGTAAACGTCGTCGTCATGGTAATCAAAGACATATTTAAAGGTGCTGGCCGCATAGACCAGATAGCCGCCGGTGGTATGCAATACGCCTTTTGGCTTGCCGGTCGAACCGGAGGTGTACAGAATAAACAGCGGGTGTTCCGCTTCAACCGCCACCGCTTCGTGCTCTGCGCTGGCCTGGCTGACGAGATCGTGCCACCAGAGATCGCGTCCCTCATGCCACTCCGTGGTTTTTCCGGTGCGCTTAAATACGATTACCTGCTTCACGCTGGTCACCAGCGGATTTGCCAGCGCGTCATCAACATTCTTTTTCAGCGGAATGGCACGTCCGGCGCGGATACCCTCATCCGCCGTGATCACCAGCTTCGCATTGCTGTCGACCACGCGTCCCGCCACGGCTTCCGGCGAAAAGCCGCCAAAAATCACTGAATGCACGGCACCAATGCGCGCGCAGGCCAGCATGGCGACAGCGGCCTCCGGCACCATCGGCATATAAATGGCCACCACGTCGCCTTTTTTAATCTCAAGCTGCGTTAATACATTTGCCATGCGGCAGACGTCAGCGTGCAGCTCCCGGAAAGTCAGCGTTTTACTTTCACTGGCGTCATCCCCTTCCCAGATAATGGCCGGGCGATCGCCCCGCGTCGCCAGATGGCGATCCAGGCAGTTAGCCGCAAGATTCAGCGTGCCATCTTCATACCAGCGAATAGAGATATTGCCCGGCGCAAACGAGGTATTTTTCACCGTGCTGTAAGGCGTGATCCAGTCGAGAATCTTTCCCTGCTCACCCCAGAAGGCGTCAGGATCGTCCACGGACTGCTGATAGCGCGCCGCATACTCGTCGGCATTAATCAGGGCGTTTGCTGCAATGGCAGCGGGTACAGGATGCTTGTGAATTTGGCTCATGGCTGACCTCCTTGAAGATGTTAATCATATGTCAATCAAAGGTTAATTGAAGAGGGGGCAGGGGCTTTGTTTCGGTTTTGCAGTCTGGATCACGGCCTGCCGGCATGCGCTAAAGCGCGCAAAAACGGCGCTTTTTGCGGCAAAAAAGCAGCGTGCTGAAAGCGGCTGTCAGCAGGCAACAGAGGGTTTTGTGATTAAATGTTAAGCAAACGCGCCGGGCGATAAAATCGTCAGATCTGAATAGCTATGCGGAAAATTATCGAATTAACGCTTTTCATAACAGCGGGTTATAGCCACAGGATAACAGCAGCATTTTATGCTACTGAGCTGCGCACGATTTAAGCTATCGCGCCGGGGGTTGCATTTACCGTAGTGAAAATGGTACTTATCTGGCCGCTGTTCAGCAGGTATCAACTCAGGCTGTATCCTTGCGCTGGCGCAAACCGCCGGCAGAACAAAGCGGAATACAGCCCATTATAACCCTCTATTTTATCGGGCTTTTGCTCACTTCCCTGTGTGTACCATCTCCTGCACCTTCGCAGCAGAGCAAAGGGGTTTTAACTGAGGAAATAACGCGTTATGAAAGGTTTTAAACTCACCCTCGCCTGGCAGATCCTGATTGCCCTGATCCTCGGCATTATCGCAGGAACCGTGCTGCATAATCAGCCAGACGATCGTGAATGGTTAATCACCAATATTCTTACTCCTGCCGGTGATATCTTCATTCATCTGATCAAGATGATTGTGGTGCCGATTGTTATTTCCTCGCTGATTGTTGGCATTGCCGGCGTCGGGGACGCGAAAAAACTCGGGCGTATCGGGGTGAAAACCATTATCTATTTTGAAGTGATCACCACCATTGCCATTGTGGTCGGCATCACGCTGGCTAACGTATTCCAACCCGGCAGCGGCATTGATATGTCAACGCTGGCAACGGTGGACATCTCTAAATATGAAGCTACCACCGAAGCGGTTCAGGGCGCTCCTCATGGCCTGGTCAGTACCATCCTGTCACTGATCCCGCAGAACATCTTCGCCTCGCTGGTCAAAGGCGATATGTTGCCGATTATTTTCTTCTCAGTGCTGTTCGGCCTGGGTCTGTCGGCGCTGCCGTCGGAACATCGCGATCCGCTGGTCGGCCTGTTCCGCTCGGTATCAGAAACCATGTTCAAAGTGACTCATATGATCATGCGGTATGCGCCGGTGGGCGTATTTGCACTGATTGCGGTGACCATTGCGAACTTCGGTTTTGCATCGCTCTACCCGCTGGCGAAACTGGTACTGCTGGTTTATGCCGCCATCCTGTTTTTCGCCTTTGTCGTGCTCGGTGCGGTCGCGCGCTTCTGCAAGCTGCGTATTACGACCCTGATGCGTATTCTGAAGGATGAGCTGATTCTGGCTTACTCTACCTCCAGTTCAGAGACGGTGCTGCCACGCATTATGCAGAAGATGGAGGCGTATGGTGCGCCGAAAGCGATCACCAGCTTTGTGGTGCCTACCGGCTACTCCTTCAACCTGGATGGCTCTACGCTCTATCAGAGTATTGCCGCCATCTTTATTGCCCAGCTTTACGGCATTGACCTGTCGCTGACCGATGAGATCATCCTGGTGCTGACGCTGATGGTAACCTCAAAAGGGATTGCCGGTGTTCCGGGCGTCTCCTTCGTGGTGCTGCTGGCGACGCTGGGCAGTGTGGGGATCCCGCTTGAAGGGCTGGCGTTTATCGCAGGCGTTGACCGCATCATGGATATGGCGCGTACGGCGCTGAACGTGGTGGGAAATGCGCTCGCTGTGCTGGTCATTGCACGCTGGGAAAATCAGTTTGATGCTAAGCAGGCCGCCGCCTACGAGCTGCAGCTGCGTATGCAAAGCGCCACCTGATCCGCTACTAAGCAGAACAAAACCCGCCGCTGGCGGGTTTTTTTATGCCTGCAGTAAAAATAAAAAAATTCTGCGCCGCTGCACATGAATTAACAATTCTTTGTGATATAAGTTTTTCAGAATAAATTATTCATTTGCAGGAGCGTATTATGACCCTTGATCTCAACAAGATGATCACCGAGAGCCGCAATCCGGCCAGCCAGAATATTGACGAGCTCAGCACGGAAGCGATGCTGCGCGTCATTAATGACGAAGATAAAAAAGTGGCGCTGGCGGTAGAGGCGATTGTGCCGCAGATCGCACAGGTTACGGAGGCGATTGCGCACGCCTTTAGCCAGGGCGGGCGACTGATTTACTGCGGCGCCGGTACCTCTGGCCGGCTCGGTATCCTGGATGCCAGTGAGTGCCCGCCTACTTTTGGTACGCCGCGCGGTCAGGTGGTGGGGCTGATTGCCGGCGGGCATACGGCGATCCTGCAGGCGGTTGAGAACGCGGAAGATAACGCCGGACAGGGCGCACAGGATCTGGCGGATATCGGTTTCAGCCCCCGGGACGTGCTGGTCGGAATTGCAGCCAGCGGCCGCACCCCCTATGTGCTGGGCGCGCTCGCTTACGCACGCGAACAGGGCGCGTTTACCGCCGCGCTGACCTGCAATCCCGACAGCGCGATGGCGCAGGCGGCTGATGTCGCGCTGACGCCGGTTGTGGGGCCGGAGATCGTCACCGGATCGTCGCGCATGAAGGCGGGCACGGCACAGAAGCTGGTGCTGAATATGCTGAGCACCGGCGCGATGATCCGCAGCGGCAAGGTGTATGGCAACCTGATGGTAGATGTGGAAGCCACCAACCAGAAACTGGTTCAGCGCCAGATAAACATCGTTAAGCAGGCCACTGAATGCGATGACGCCACGGCTCAGCAGGCGCTGACGGCGTGCGGCGGCCACTGCAAAACCGCTATCGTCATGGTGCTGGCGGGCCTGACGGCGGAAGAGGCGCGCGCGCTGCTGGATCAGAACCGCGGGTTTATCCGCGCCGCATTACGTGACTCAGGAGTACGCTGATGGCCGCAATCACTGAAACGCTGCTGCGCGATATTCTGCGGGCCGTGGACGGGCCGGGTAACGTAGTGATGTGCGGCAATTGCATGACCCGCCTGCGCCTGACGCTGGTGAACGCTGCGCTGGCGGATAGCCCGCAGCTGAAACAGCTGCCGGGCGTACTGGGCGTGATTGTCAGCGACGCCCAGCTGCAGATTGTTCTGGGGCCGGGCAAGGCGCAAACCGCGGCGGAAAAGATGCAGCTATTGCTCAATGACGGCACGCCGGCGCAGGATCTGCAGGCGATAGCCCAGGCGCAAAAGCAGCAGTTAAAAGCGAAACAGAGCAGTGCGCTGCACCGATTCCTCGCCTGCTTTGCCACCATCTTTACGCCGCTTATTCCGGGATTTATCGGAGCTGGCCTGCTGCTCGGTTTTGCCACCCTGACCGAGCAGCTGTTTCACCTTAATCAGCCGGGTGAGCACGCCCCGTGGCTGCTGGCGACCGTGGCCTACATGAAAGTGTTTGGCAAAGGACTGTTTACCTTTCTCAGCATTCTGATTGGCTATAACGCGCAGAAAGCGTTTGGCGGCACCGGCGTCAACGGCGCGATTATCGCCTCGCTGTTTGTGCTTGGCTACAGCCCGGAAGCCACCGTCGGGTACTACAGCGGGATGGAGAACTTTTTCGGGCTGACGATCGATCCGCGCGGCAACATTATCGGCGTGCTGCTGGCCGCGATATTTGGTGCCTGGACAGAGAAGCAGCTGCGTAAAATCATTCCCGATAACCTGGATATGATCCTCACCTCGCTGCTGACGCTGCTTATTACCGGCGCCGTGACGTTTCTGCTCATTATGCCGGTGGGGGGGAGCTGTTTAAAGGAATGTCGTGGCTGTTTATTCACCTCAATAACAATCCGTTTGGCTGTGCCATTCTGGCCGGGCTGTTTTTAATTGCGGTGATGTTTGGTATCCATCAGGGCTTTATTCCGGTCTATTTCGCGCTGATGGAGACGCAGGGCTTTAATTCGCTGTTTCCCATACTGGCTATGGCGGGAGCGGGGCAGGTCGGTGCCTCGCTGGCGCTGTGGTGCAAAGCCGGAAAAGCGTCGCTGCTGCGCAGCCAGATCAAAGGAGCCATTGTGCCGGGGCTGCTGGGCGTGGGGGAACCGCTGATTTACGGGGTCACGCTACCGCGCCTCAAGCCTTTTATCACCGCCTGCTGCGGGGGTGCACTGGGCGGCTTCTTTATCGGTCTGGTGGCCTGGCTCGGCCTGCCGGTGGGGATGAATACGGTGTTTGGCCCCTCCGGCCTGGTGACGCTGCCGCTGATGACGTCAGCACAGGGCATTTTTGCCGGCATGGCGGTCTATCTTGCCGGTCTGCTGGTCGCCTGGACGGGCGGGTTTCTCTTCACCTGGTGGTGGGGCATGAAAAATATCGATTTGGGTTAACGCCCGCTGCGGGCGCTGCTGCGCCCGTAAATATTTACCGTTTCCTCCATTCTGGCTAAATAATGGTGTGAGCCGCAACGCATAATCCTGTTTTCATCTTTCAGTTTTTACTCTTCAATACAGTTATTTATAAAAATTGCTCTTTTTTAGCAGCAAGAAATAAATCATCAGCGCTTAAGTCGTTCCGCTAATCAGCCGATAGATCCGGAATAATGTTTATCAGCCTGAATTGACCAGGGATCTCTGTATGCGCAATAACCAGCCCGTGACACAGCGTGAATTCGTTTTCAATGACGATGCGACGCTGATGTCGACTACCGATCTCAGCAGCCATATTACCTACGCCAACGACGCTTTTATTGAGGTCAGCGGCTTCACGCCGGAAGAGGTAAACGGTCAGCCCCACAACATGGTGCGCCATCCGGATATGCCGCCCGAAGCCTTTGCCGATATGTGGCATACCCTGAAGCAGGGGCAGCCCTGGAGCGCACTGGTGAAAAACCGGCGTAAGAATGGCGATCACTACTGGGTGCGGGCCAATGCGGTGCCGGTGGTACGCGAAGGATGCGTGCGCGGCTATATGTCGGTGCGGACCAAACCTTCAGCAGCGGAAGTGCAGCAGGCTGAAACCCTGTACCGCGATTTTCGCGAAGGGCGCAGCAAAGGACGCTGCTTCTATAAAGGATTGATTATCGGCAGCGGCTGGCGCCGCGCCACCTCACTGCTGAAAACGCTGCCGCTGCGCTGGCGCATTCGTTCAGCGCTGGCGCTGCTGCTGCCGCTGATAGCGGGCAGCGCCTGGGGGGCAGGCCTGACGGCGCTGGCACTCGGCGGCTTCAGCGTTGCGACGGCACTCTGCCTGCTGCTGGCGAGCCTCTGGCTGGAGCAGCAAATTTCACGCCCCATTGAGCGGATGTGCCAGCAGGCGCTGAGCGTGGCGACCGGCAACAGCCATAAAGTCGATCAGCCCGACCGCGTGGATGAAATCGGCATGACGCTGCGCGCTATTGGCCAGCTGGGACTGATGTTCCGCTGGCTGGTGGATGACGTCAGTGGCCAGGCGATCAACGTCCTCAGCGCCAGCGATGCGATGGCGCGCAGTAACAGTGAGCTCTCCCGCCGGACTGAACAGGCAGCCGCTAACGTGCAGCAGACGGCCGCCACCATGAATGAGATGACGGCCACCGTGAAGAGCAACACGGAAACCGCCAGCGAGGTCAATGCGCTGTCGGGCACCACCAGCCACGCTGCTATCAAAGGTGGCGAGGTGATGCAGGAGATGGCAGGCATGATGGGCGATATTGCCGACAGCGCGAAACGCATCGCCAGCATCACCAGCGTGATCGACAGCATCGCCTTTCAGACCAATATCCTCGCGCTCAATGCGGCGGTAGAGGCGGCGCGGGCCGGTGAGCAGGGTAAAGGGTTTGCCGTAGTCGCGGGTGAAGTGCGCAATCTCGCGCAGCGCAGCGCAAAAGCCGCCAGCGAAATCAAAACGCTGGTAGAGACCAGCGCCAGCCGCGTAGCGTCAGGCAACGACTATGCGGCAGCCGCCGGCCGCACCATGCAGGATATTGTCAGCCAGGTGCAGAACGTGACGACGCTGATTGCGCAGATCAGCGCAGCCACCGCCGAGCAGGCCACGGCGCTGAGCGAGGTCAGCACGGCGGTAGAAGATCTGGATGATATCACCCATCAAAACGCCGCGCGCGTGGCTGAAGGCGCAGAAGCCTCAACCCGCATGGCGCATCAGGCGAACCGCCTGGTTGAGGCGATTAGCGTCTTTCGCTAACGCTTATGCTACTTCCCGCCCGGCGCGCAGCGCGCCGGGTGACGTGCCCGTTATACGTTTAAAGGCGCGGCTGAACGCAGCCAGCGATCCGTAGCCAAGCTCAAACGCAACGCTCTCTACCGCCTCGCCCTGATCAACGATACGCTCTTTCGCCAGCCGCATACGCAGTTCGGTAAGATAGCGCAGCGGCGTCATGCCGGTGGCGTTCTGAAAGCGGGCAGCAAACACCGAGCGCGAGCTGCCGGACGCACGCGCCAGCCGCTCCACCGTCCAGTTTTCTCCCGGCGCACGGTGCATCGCCGCCATCGCCAGGCTCAGGCGCGGATCGCGCAGCGCCTGGACCAGACCGCTGCCGGCGCCGCAGCCGTTCTCTACCCAGCCGCGCACGATCTGCGCGGCCACCACATCCGCCAGCCGCGACAGAATACCGGCGAAGCCCGCTTTGCGCTGGCGGGTTTCCCGCTCCATCGCATCCAGAATCGGCTGGATTTCCGGATACTGTCCCAGCAGGGTGCTGACCAGCATGACATCCGGCATGGTGTGTACCAGCGGCTGCATACCGCCCAGTTCAAACGCCATGCAGGCGCTGAACAGGATCACATCGCTATCCGCCGGACAGAGATCGGCATCTGCCGCATCGTTGATCGCGCAGACGCTGGGGCAGATGGGCTTACTGTTAAACGTGGTGATCGGTTCACAGTGCGCCGTCTCATCTGAGATCAGCGCATGCGCTTTTCCGTGCGGGATCAGTAACGCATCGCCTGCCTGCAGCGGATAGATCGTACCGGAAGCGGCGCGCAGCAGCAGCGTACCGCGCCCGACAAAATGCAGCTGCGCCCGGCCAGGCGCGTCGTCATACTGCAGGCCAAAAGGCGCATGCAGCGCAATACGCTGATATTTTACGCCGTACAGGCGCATGCCCATCAGCAGCTCGCTGGTTAAATCTTCATAACGGCTCATCGCAATCCAGACGAATTATCAACTAATAAACTTTCTGTATCATAGATCGTCTTACCGCAGCGCTCTATCCTTAGCGAAACTATTTTTTTGTGATGGGGATCGCAAATGAGTCTGGAAACTGAACTGACAGCTGCCCGCGCGGTGGCAGAAAAACCCGCGTGGGGCGCGGTATTTGCCATGGCATTTGGCGTGTTTGGCCTGATCACCGCTGAGTTCCTGCCGGTCAGCCTGCTGACGCCGATAGCCGCGTCGCTGCAGGTCAGCGAAGGTCAGGCGGGGCAGACGGTGACGGTAACCGCGCTGGTTGCGCTGCTCACCAGTCTGGTGATCGGCACGCTTACGCGGCGGTTTGATCGTCGTCTGGTGATGCTGGCATTTACCCTGCTGCTTATCGCCTCGGCGCTGCTGGTGGCGCTGGCGGACAGTCTGCCGATGATCCTGCTGGCACGTGTGCTGCTGGGTATGGCGATTGGCGGCTTCTGGACGCTGTCAACCGCCATTACCATGCGACTGGTGCCGGCGGAGCAGGTGCCGCGCGCGCTATCGATTGTCTTTAGCGGCATCTCGCTGGCGACAATTATTGCGGCACCGCTCGGCAGCTATCTCGGCGATGTGATTGGCTGGCGCAACATTTTTCTGATGACGGGGCTGCTGGGCGTGCTGGCGCTGCTGTGGCAGTTCTTCACGCTGCCGGCAATGCCGCCGGAAAACCGGACGCAAAGCGGCGGCGTGCTTGATCTGCTGCGCCAGGGCGTCATGCGCTGGGGCATGCTGGCGGTGATCCTGATGTTTACCGGACATTTTGCTTTCTTTACCTACCTGCGACCTTATCTGGAGGGCAGCGCGCAGCTTAACGTTAATCAGCTGTCGCTCGCGCTGCTGGCGTTTGGAATAGCTAACTTCTTTGGCACCTCGCTGGCGGGCGTGCTGGTTACGCGCAGCGTCTCGCTGACGCTGACCGGCATGGCGCTGCTGATGAGCGTGACGGCGGTGGTACTCTCCGCAATGGCGCAGCTGCCGTGGCTGGTGGGAGCCGGCGTGGCGCTATGGGGACTGGCATTTGGCTCCATGCCCACCGGCTGGTCAGCATGGATTTCGCGTGCCGTGCCTGATGATGCAGAGTCGGGCGGCGGACTGCTGGTGGCGACCATTCAGCTGGCGATCACGGCGGGCGCGGCGGCCGGCGGCTGGATGTTTGACCTGCAGGGCGCGGGCGGCGTCTTTATGGCAAGCGGCGTCATGATGCTGCTGGCGGCGGTAACCATCTATACGCGCGTCAGGCAGCATGGCTAAGGTGCAGCGGCAGGGCTTTTTCTGATTCAGGGGCGGCGTGTGCCGCCCTTTGCATTTCCGCGCGTTGCTTTGACGGTTTTCTGCACAGATGCGCTACCTTTAGTGACAACTACACCAGGGGGAAAAAAGCGATGAGCCAGTTTTTTATGCATGAAAAGAACGATCTGATTAACGAAGCCATCGAAGGTATTTTACTCAGCACGCCGTGGCGTAACCTGCGTCGTCTCGATTTGGGCGATGATATCCGCGTTGTGGTGCGTTCAGACTGGGATAAAAGCCGGGTGGCGCTGATCTCAGGTGGCGGATCGGGCCATGAGCCGGCGCACGCCGGGTTCGTCGGCAAAGGGATGCTGACTGCGGCCGTCTGCGGTGATATTTTCGCATCGCCCAGCGTGGAGGCGGTGCTTAACGCCATTATCAACGTGACCGGTGACGCGGGCTGTCTGCTGATCGTTAAAAACTATACCGGCGATCGCCTTAATTTTGGTCTGGCGGCTGAGAAAGCCAAAAACCTGGGCTATCACGTAGAACTGGTCATGGTCGAGGATGATATTGCGCTGCCTGAAAACCCGCAGCCGCGCGGTCTCGCCGGCACCGCACTGGTGCATAAGATTGCTGGCTACGCGGCTGAGCACGGGCATTCACTGCAGGAGGTGAAGGCGCTGGCGCAGCGGGCGATTGAGTCTGTTTTCTCTATTGGTCTGGCGTTTGCGACCTGCCATCTTCCGGGTGAGAAGCGCGAAGCGCGCGTGGCGCCAGGCCACAGTGAACTCGGTATGGGGATCCACGGCGAGCCGGGGGTCATTACGCTGGATACGCAGGACAGCGGAAAAATCACCGCTCTGATGACGGATAAACTGGCGCAGGCGCTGCCGGACGGTAAGCTGGCGCTATTGCTTATCAACAATTTAGGCGGTTTTTCGCAGCTGGAGCTGGCGCTGCTGACGCGTGAAGTCCTGCGCACGCCGCTGGCCGCGCGTATTACCCATCTTATCGGTCCCGCTACGCTGGTCAGCGCGCTGGATATGAAAGGCTTTTCACTCTCCGTGCTGGCGCTGGAAGAGCCGTTCCTGCTGGCGCTGCAGGCACCGGTTCAGGTGCAGGGCTGGGTTGCGCCCTATGAGTTTGCGCCCATCAATCTGCAGACGGCAGAGAAAGTCAGCAGCGCGCTCGACTTCGATCCCTCTGAAAATGATGAGGTGGCGGGCTGGATCACGCGCGTCACGCAGACGCTCATCGATCTGGAGAGTGAACTGAATGCGCTGGATGCAAAAGTGGGCGATGGTGATACCGGCTCCACGTTTGCTGCGGGTGCAAAACGTATTCAGCGCGCGCTGCAGGAGAAGCAGCTGCCGCTGAACGAGCTGCCGACGCTGATCGCGCTGATTGGCGAGCAGCTGGCAGGGGCGATGGGCGGCTCCAGCGGCGTACTGATGTCGATTCTGTTTACCTCCGCCGGACAGCATCTGGAAGAGGGCAGCTCACTGCCAGAGGCGCTGATGCAGGGGCTGGAGCGCATGAAGCACTATGGCGGCGCGCAGCCGGGCGATCGCACGCTGATTGATGCGCTGCAGCCGGCGCTGGAAAAACTGGTGGCGGGCGAATCGCTGACGGCGGCCGCGCAGGCGGCGGCGCAGGGCGCAGAGGCTACGGCGCAGATGAACAGTGCGAAAGCGGGACGCTCAGCCTATCTCAACCAGCAGAGTCTGGATGGGGTAAAAGATCCCGGTGCGTATGCGGTAGAGAAAGTGTTTCAGGTGATGGCAGGCTGAGTTGCCTGCCAGGGTGACACCGCACCAGGCTGCGCCCGCCTTCCCGGCCATGCAGAAGGCGGGCGCAGGATGCCGTTACTCGCCGGCTGGCTCTTTCGCCGCCTCGCGCAGCATCTCCTGATGCGGGATATCCTGCAGGATCTGCTCAAAGCTGCGCAGACGCTTGTAGATAGACATCAGCTCGACCAGCGTCGACCAGGAGGTGATCAGATACTGGAAGGAGGAGCGTACCTGGTCAAACACGTTGAGGATCTGATTCATCAGGCCCAGCGTCAGCGCACCGGCCACGATCGCCGGAAACAGCAGAAACACGCCAAAGACATTATCTACCTGCAGATAGAGAAAACGCGTGACGTTGAAATAGAGGTAGTGGAAGTAGAGCCGGAAATAGTTGTAGCGCACCCGGCTGAACAGCGCCTGCACCGTGGGCGGTGACGCGCGCGACGGATCGTCTTCGCCATAGACCAGCTCTTTACGGTAGGCCGCTTCCACCCGCTGATTGCGGAACTCCAGTCCCGGCAGCTTAATGCCGACCAGCGCCAGCAGCGCGGTGCCGAACACCGACCAGAGAATAGCGGCGATCACCAGGCCATAGGGTATCGAACCGAGAATCGGTATATCTTTCACATGTTTCGACAGCGCCAGCAGCACCGGCAGGAACGCTACCAGCGTCATGATCGCCTTAATAAAGCTGACGCCCCAGTCCTCCAGCGTGGTGGAGAAACGCATCGTATCTTCCTGCACACGCTGTGCCGCCCCCTCCACATGCCGCAGACGCTGCCAGTTGTGCATGTAGTAGCTGTTCATCGCGGTACGCCAGCGGAAAATCCAGTGGCTGATGAAAAAGACGTTGGCGACCAGAATCGTCACGGCGATAAGCGCTATACCGAGAAAGTCGCTGATTTCGCTGTAAAACTGGTTAATTTGTACGGCACCCGCTTTGGTCAGCGCTTTCTGAATCAGATCGTAAAACGGCTCATACCAGGCGTTGACCGCCACGTTGACCTGGACGTTGAACCAGGTGACAAAGATGATGAGCGCCGTGCCCCAGACCGACCAGCGCTGCCAAGGATGGCGATCGATTATCATCCACGCCAGGGCAAACAGCGCAACCGCAGACCAGTAGTAGCCGTAAAACCAGAGCTGGCTGGCGTGAATAAACCGGCTGGCATTGGTAGGCAGCGGCTGCTGCATCGCGGCCTGCAGTGCGGGCCAGCGCGCCGGCAGGTCGCTGAAAAAGCCAAACCAGGCAAAAATAACAAGCACGCTCCAAATCGCTGCCGAGCTGAAAAATGCGCCGGGCCGCGGAAAAAAGGATTTAAACATAAGCACTCCGCTGTGGTGTAGACACGTTTATACCGCTATTTCTGTTTATCTGTCTGTAGTGGGTTGTTTCCGGGCATGACAATTCCGTCGCCGGAATGTAAACCAGCGCGGGAAAATGTTAAGTATTTTGTACGTAATTGTTTCGGAAAACTAAATTCGTTACCGTTTCGGTGTTACAATTGTCATCTTGTTACCGGTAACAAACGTGCTGTATCCCTTAAGTCAAGAATAAAAACCATTACAACGCAACTACTTAACCTTCCATGCCGCATTATATGCGGTACTGAGGCAATGTCATGTCAGAACAAAAAAAGGGTCATTCACGTCGTGATTTCCTGCTGAGGACGATCACCCTCGCACCCGCTATGGCGGTCGGTTCAACCGCCATGGGCGTGCTGGTCGCGCCTGCTGCTGCCAGCGATGCAGCAGCGCCAGCGCAGCCGGCACGCGACTATCAGCCAGGCTGGTTTACCGCCGAAGAGTTTGCCTTCATCACCGCCGCCGTGGCGCGGCTGATCCCCAGCGACGAGCGCGGACCAGGCGCGCTGGAAGCAGGCGTACCGGAATTTATCGATCGTCAGATGAATACGCCTTACGCCACCGGCAGCAACTGGTATATGCAGGGACCTTTTCACCCGGATATGCCGAAAGAGCTGGGCTACCAGCTGCCGCTGGTGCCGCAGCAGATTTATCGCTTAGGCATTGCCGACGCCAATGCCTGGAGTCAGAAACAGCATGGCAAGGTGTTCGCCAGCCTGAGCGGCGAACAGCAGGATGCGCTGCTGAGCGCCTTCGAAACCGGTAAGGCTGAGTTTGCCCAGCTGCCGGCAAAAACCTTTTTCTCTTACCTGCTGCAGAATACCCGCGAAGGCTTTTTCTGCGACCCGATTCATGGCGGCAACCAGGGCATGGTGGGCTGGAAGCTGATTGGCTTCCCGGGCGCCCGCGCCGACTTTATGGATTGGGTAGAGCGCGGTGAACGTTATCCGTTCCCGTCAGTCGACATTCGCGGAGCGAGGGCGTAAGCGTGGCAAACGAATTAAAACAAGTTGATGCAGTGATTGTGGGCTTTGGCTGGGCGGGCGCCATTATGGCGAAAGAGCTGACCGAAGCGGGTCTTAACGTCGTTGCGCTGGAGCGCGGTCCGCATCGCGACACCTATCCGGACGGCTCTTATCCGCAGTCGATTGATGAACTGACCTACAACGTTCGCAAAAAGCTGTTTCAGGACCTCTCTAAAAGCACCGTGACTATCCGTCACGATGCGTCGCAGACCGCGGTGCCTTATCGCCAGCTGGCCGCTTTTCTGCCCGGCACCGGCACCGGCGGTGCGGGCCTGCACTGGTCCGGCGTGCATTTCCGCGTCGATCCGGTTGAGCTGAATCTGCGCAGCCACTATGAGCAGCGCTACGGTAAAAGCTTTATTCCGGAAGGCATGACCATTCAGGATTTTGGCGTCAGCTACGATGAGCTGGAACCGTTCTTCGACAAAGCCGAAAAGGTGTTTGGCACCTCCGGCAGCGCCTGGTCAATCAAGGGCAAAGTGGTCAATAACGCACACGGCGGCAACCCGTTTGCGCCGGATCGCTCCAGCGACTTTCCGCTGCCGGCACAGAAGCGTACTTACTCTGCGCAGCTGTTTGCGCAGGCGGCGGAGTCGGTTGGCTATCACCCTTATGATATGCCATCAGCGAACACCTCCGGACCCTATACTAATACCTACGGTGCACAGATGGGGCCGTGCAACTTCTGCGGCTTCTGCAGCGGCTACGCCTGCTACATGTATTCCAAAGCGTCGCCTAACGTCAATATCCTGCCGGCACTGCGTCAGGAGCCGAAGTTTGAGCTGCGCAACAATTCATACGTTCTGCGCGTCAATCTGACCGATGATAAAAAGCGCGCTACCGGCGTAACCTACCTTGATGGTCAGGGACGTGAAGTGGTGCAGCCGGCCGATCTGGTGATCCTCTCCGCCTTCCAGTTCCACAATGTTCACCTGATGCTGCTCTCCGGGATCGGCAAACCTTACAATCCGATCACTAATGAGGGCGTGGTGGGGCGCAACTTCGCCTATCAGAATCTCTCCACGCTGAAAGCGCTGTTTGATAAAAACACCACCACCAACCCGTTTATCGGCGCAGGCGGGGCGGGTGTGGCGGTAGATGATTTTAACGCGGACAACTTTGATCACGGGCCGCACGGTTTTGTTGGCGGGTCTCCTTTCTGGGTTAACCAGGCCGGCACCAAGCCTATCTCCGGCGTGCCGGTGCCAGCCGGTACGCCAGGCTGGGGCAGCCAGTGGAAAGCGGCGGTAGCCGATACCTATACGCACCATGTTTCCATGGATGCGCACGGTGCGCACCAGTCCTATCGCGCTAACTATCTCGATCTCGATCCCAACTATAAAGATGCGTACGGCCAGCCGCTGCTGCGTATGACCTTTGACTGGCAGGATAACGACATCAAAATGGCGCAGTTTATGATTGGCAAGATGCGCAAGATCACCGAGGCGATGAACCCGAAAACCATTATCGGCTCCGCCAAAGCGCCGGGAACCCATTTTGATACGACCTCCTATCAGACCACACATATGAGCGGCGGTGCGATCATGGGTGAAGATCCGCAGACCAGCGCGGTCAACCGCTATCTGCAGAGCTGGGATGTGCCCAACGTCTTTGTGCCGGGGGCGTCAGCTTTCCCGCAGGGGCTGGGCTATAACCCGACCGGTATGGTCGCTGCACTGAGCTACTGGTCAGCGAAAGCGATCCGCGAACAGTATCTGAAAAACCCGGGTCCGCTGGTACAGGCATAAGGAACATGACGATGATGAAATCAGTTTTGGCCCTGATGCTGGGCACCCTGACGTTCAGCGCGCTGGCTGACGATGTGGCCGCCGAATCACTGATCAAACGCGGTGAATATCTGGCGCGCGCCGGGGACTGCGTGGCCTGCCATAGCGCGGCCGGCGGCAAGCCGTTTGCCGGCGGACTGGCAATGGCGACGCCGATTGGCACCATCTACTCCACCAATATCACACCTGATAAAGCGACCGGCATTGGTGACTACAGCTATGACGACTTTCAGAAAGCAGTGCGTCATGGCGTAGCGAAAAATGGCGATACGCTCTATCCGGCGATGCCTTATCCCTCCTACGCGGTTGTCAGCGACGAGGATATGAAAGCGCTTTACGCTTATTTTATGCACGGCGTGGCGCCGGTCAGCCAGGCGAACAAAGAGAGCGACATTCCCTGGCCGCTCTCCATGCGCTGGCCGCTGGCGATCTGGCGCGGCATCTTTGCACCGGACGTGAAAGCGTTCCAGCCCGCCGCACAGGAAGATCCGGCGCTGGCGCGCGGACGCTATCTGGTTGAAGGGCTCGGACACTGCGGAGCGTGCCATACGCCGCGCAGCATTACGATGCAGGAGAAAGCGCTGAACAACGGTGACGGCAGCGACTACCTTGCCGGCAGCAACGCACCAATTGATGGCTGGACCGCCAGCAATCTGCGCGGTGACAACCGTGACGGGCTGGGCCGCTGGAGCGAAGAGGAGCTGAAGCAGTTCCTGCGCTTTGGCCGTAACGATCACACCGCGGCGTTTGGCGGTATGACCGAGGTGGTGGAACACAGCCTGCAGCATCTCAGCGATGAGGATATCAGCGCGATTGCGAAGTATCTGAAGTCGCTGGGCGCCAAAGATCCGCAGCAGGCGGTATTTACCCCGGATGATACGGTAGCGAAAGCGCTGTGGCACGGCGATGACAGCCAGCCGGGCGCGTCAGTCTACGTAGACAGCTGTGCTGCCTGCCATAAAACTGACGGTTCAGGCTATCAGCGCTTCTATCCGGCGCTGCGCGGCAACCCGGTTGTGATGGCTGACGATCCGGCTTCGCTGATCCACATTGTGCTGGTGGGCGGTACGCTCCCAGGCGTGAAAGGCGCGCCGACGGCCATCACCATGCCGGCATTTGGCTGGCGTCTCAGCGACCAGCAGGTTGCGGATGTGGTGAACTTTATTCGCAGCAGCTGGGGCAACGGCGTTACCACCCGCGTAACGGCTGGCGACGTGGCGAAGCAGCGTAAGGATAAAACGGTACAGCCTTATCAGGGCAGCGCGGATATCCACGCATTAGAGAAGTAAGCGCGCCTGCGGAGCGTTAATTATCCGGGCCTGGTGCCCGGATTTTTTATGGGCGAAAAACAGCGACGGATCAGCCAAAGCCAGCGCGGGCGGGGGCTGAACGCGATCGTCTACACTTAGTGGTGAGTGCAAAAGCTCACTAACTGATAAGCGGAGGGAACGATGCAAGTAAGTCCTTATTTGTTTCTGTATGGTCGCTGTGAAGAAGCCATCGAATTTTACCTGCAGGCCACCGGCGGCAAAGTGCTGCAAAAAATGACCTTCGGCGATAATCCGGAGCAGGGAGAGCAGGTGGGCGATAAATCCGCACCGCCGCTGCCACCGGAAAAAATCATGCATGCACATCTGCAGATTGGTCAGGGCGAGCTGATGCTGAGCGACGGCGATACCAGCAAGCCACCGGCGTCTGAGCACGCGGGTTATGCGGTAAGCCTGGCAACCACTGACGAGAAAGAGGGCAAAGAGTGGTTTGATAAACTCTCTGCTGGCGGCAAAATCACGACCGAATGGCAGAAGACATTCTGGTCAGACGGCTTCGGCATGTTTATCGATAAGTTCAACATTCCGTGGCGCATCAACGTCGTGAAATCGCAGGATTAACGCCTCTGTTTTTGCCCCTCCGGCGCTGCATCCGGCGGGGCAAAAATGCCGTACTTAGAAGTTGTAACCTGCCACCAGATAGTAACCCCAGCCGGTTGATTTCACTTCAAACGGACCATTGCCAAAATTCAGCTCCTGACCATCCGCCCACTGACCGCCGTTATGGAAATAACGCGCAACGGCAGAGACGTGCCAGTGATCGTAGTTCAGCGATAAAATATGGCTTGAGGCAACAGAGTTGCTGGTGCGCGAGCGGTCAGATTTATCGCGCAGATCGGAGCCCCAGTCAAAGTTGGTAAAGCCGATATAGCTCAGCTTGCCGCCCCACAGGTCGGTAATTGGCACAAAATATTTTACCTTGAAGCGGTAACCATCCCAGCTGTTCTCGTTGGCCGCGCCATAGTTTTCCCACTGATATTTGGCGTAAACGTTAAGCGAGAGACCGACATCGCTGTGGGTGTCGATATCGGTACCGAGACCCATATACCAGGTGTTCTGCCGGTTGTCGCTGTTGCGGCCCATATCGTAGATATAGTTGTTGGCAAAGAACCACTCTTTAAACGGACCGAATGCCAGGCTGGTGCCCGCCAGCTTGTCGAGCGACAGGCGCGGCTCAATTTCCATAAACAGTGGCGTGCCGTGATCGAAGATGCCATTGGCGTTGCTGTTGCCCGCACCGAAGAAGTTTGGCAAATCGATGTAGCCGTAAAAATCGAACCACTCCTGTTTGGTAAAGGCTTCATATTCCAGGTAGACGTCGTTATTAAACTGCGGCCCGAAACGGGTATGGGTGCTGCCCACCACGTTTACGCTCTGATGCCACCAGTCAGACAGATATTGCGGGTCGCTCTCTGCCTGCGCTGCGCCCATTCCGCTACCAATCAGTAATGCACCTGCTATCAACGATTTAAATTTCATTATTGTTTGACCACTTGCTGAGGATCGCCGCAGAGATGCCACGATCGAATGAGTACGTTCCCGGGTATTGAGCAGTATGCGGCGATAACGCGTGCTGACTGCCAGCCTTCAGGCCCGCGTAATGTGCCTGTAACAGAGCGTTAGAAAATAGATTTTCATCACATTTGTCAAAAAGTGTTGCAATAGGATTCAGTTATTTTGTGACAATTGTCACATATTCTATCTGCAGCGAACGGAACTCCGCAACCGTTTACGTGGTCGCGAAGAGATACGATTGGGAGTGGGGCGTGGACGCCGGTTCCGTTTGCTACGGGCACCGGTTCCGGGTTAAGCGCCGGTTCCGTTCGCCACGGAGGCGGTTCCGTTCGCCGTCAGCGGCGGCAGCAGCCTGTGCTCCGGTCCTGCGCCGGGGCGTATGTTAAGCGCCAATTCCGTTCGCTACGGGGCGCTGGGGCCGGTTCCGTTCGCCGTCAGCGCCGGCAGC
>NZ_MIPP01000012.1 GCF_002095385.1 Pantoea eucrina
CGGGCCACGCGGGCGAGACTTCCGCATGCGGCGCCGGCGCGGGGGCTGAACGCAGCAGCTGTTTACTGATGTGCAGCATGTTTACCTCACACTTTCCGGCCTGGCTGATAGCGGTATTTGAGAAATTTTTGTGCGTTGCTCAGGATCTGAAACGCATCTTTGAGATTTTTGCGTTCGAACTCAGAAAGATTAAGCGGTTCAATGCGGTTATCCGGCTCCTGACCGCTCTCCACGTCCTGCGCCTGATGGCGGATACGCACCATCGAGATAAACTCCAGCGCATCGCGCAGATCCTGACCGCGTCCGTGCGGCAGCAGGTCGGTTTGCATAATATCCTGCAGCCGATCAAACGAGTTGCGAGCGGCTGAACCGGCCGCCAGCGCGTGCACGCGGATCAGATCCGCCAGCGGCGCGGTGCCGCGCCGTTTCATATCGATAGACTGCGTATGCTGACCGGAAGGCTCCATGACAAAATTTTTAAAGAACCCCAGCGGCGGTTTGCGCAGCAGCGCGTTGCGCGCCATGCAGGCGAGAAAGCGCGAGTTGTGCCGGACTTTATGCGTAATGCGTTTATTCAGCTGCTCGCCCCACGCCAGCTGGCCCCAGACGGCATCAAGATCGAAGAAGATTGCGCTGTCGAGCAATGTCTGCGGGGAAGGGGTGTCGATCCACTCATCAAAGTATCCTTCCCAGACGGCCAGCGGCTGCCGCCAGCGGCCGTTAGTGGCCATGATGTTGCCGCTGCAGTAGTGATAGCCGCACGCCGCCAGGCCGTCACAGACGCGGCGCGCCAGCGCCATAAAATAGGCTTCATGGCGGGATGCATCATACCGGTTGTCGAGGATCAGTGCGTTATCCTGGTCGGTGACCAGCAGCTGCTCCTGACGCGCCATCGACCCCAGCGTGATAAAGCAGTAGGGCACCGGCGGCGGCCCCAGCTCCGCTTCAGCCAGCGCCAGCAGCCGCTGCGTAAAACTGCGTCCAATCACCGCCATGGCGCGGCCCGTCATCTGCGAATTGGCGTCTTCACGCACGATGCGGCTAAAGCAGGCGCGTACCTCATTTTTCAGCGTGCTCAGCTCACTGATGCTGTTGCAGTGAAAAATGCGGCTGACGAGAAACAGGCTGTTTTGTGACTCATAGCGGATAATATCTGACTGGGAAATCACTCCTACCGGCAGATCCTGCTTCAGCACCGGCAGATGATGTATGTTGTGCTGCATCATGATGAGCATCGCTTCAAACACCAGCTGGTGGTGACTGACGTGGGTCAGCTGCCCGGTCATAATTGTCGCGACTGGCGTATCGAAGCTCAGGCCGCGGGCAATTACCCGGTCGCGCAGATCTTTATCCGTGACGATCCCAGCCAGCGTTTGGGAACGCTCCCCATCCGCCTCCGGGGTCACAATCAGCAGGGATGAGACGCCCTCTTTACTCATTTTCTGTGCGGCTTCACACACCGTGGCGCGGCTGTCGATGGTCACCGGTGGCCGGCTGATTAGCGCCTCGATGCGCGACGTCATCAGGCCGCTCGCCTCTTCGGTACGCGCCACGGTCTGCCGCAGCCGGGTGCGATCTTCCACCTCTACCAGGTCGGCAAACTCTTCATATTTGCTGAACAGCTCATTAAAAATCGGGGCGGGAATCAGATAGGTCAGCGTATCTTCCAGGGCGGTAACCGGAAAGCGCACGCTGTTCTCGCGCAATAAGCCGAACTCACCAAAATAGCCGCCGGCGCTGAGGCGATTATAGAGGTCGCCGTTGCGGCGATAGATCTCCACTGCGCCGCTGCGGATGAGATACCAGGCGTCAACCTGCTGACCAAAGGTGAGGATCGGCGTGCCGGCTTTGTAATAGCTCACCTCAAGGGTGGCTGCGATCCGCGCCAGCGCCGTCAGCGGCAGGGTGTTAAACGGCGGGTAGCGCTGAATAAAATCGATGATTTCCTGATGTCCGGCCTGCATAGCGATCTCCCTTCCTGCACCTGCAGCGGCGGATAGCCCGGTCGGCTATCCGCCTGCTTACGTGCTATTGATTGCGCACGGCGGGAGCCGGGCGCGTCGGGCGCGGCTCAGAGAGCAATCCCTTTACAACCGCGACCGACGCGACCAGCAGCACCAGCGCAAAGGGCAATCCGGTCGAGACCACCATCGCCTGCAGGGCATCCAGCCCGCCGCCGAGGATCAGCGCAATGGCCACCAGCGCTTCAAACACGCACCAGAATACGCGTTGCGCAGTCGGGGATTCAATTTTACCGCCGGAGGCGATGATATCGATCACCAGCGTGCCGGAGTCAGCTGAGGTGACAAAGAACACCACCACCAGAATGATGGCGACCACGCAGGTGATTTTTGCCAGCGGTAGCGTGTCGAGCATGGTAAAGAGCTGCAGCGGCAGAATGGCATCAGCAATACTCTGATATCCCTCAGTAAAATATTGATGGATAGTGGTGCCGCCCAGTACCGTCATCCACAGTACACACGCCAGCGACGGGACCAGCAGCACGGAGATGATAAACTCCCGTACCGTGCGACCACGTGAAATACGCGCGATAAACATGCCGACAAACGGTGACCAGGAGATCCACCACGCCCAGTAGAAGGAGGTCCAGCCGGCGGCAAAATTGCTGTCTGGACGGGAGACCGGATTGGAGAGCGCGGGCAGGAACTCAATATAGGAGACGAGGTTAGAGAAAAAGCCGCTAAACAGCAGCATGGTCGGGCCGACCACGATAATAAACAGCAGCAGCAGACCGGCGAGGATCATGTTCGCTTCTGATAAGCGCCGCACCCCGCGTCCAGCCCGGCGACCACAGAAAAGGTGGCAATAGCGGTAATCGCGATCACCAGTACAATCTGCGTGGTTTGTCCCAGCGGTACATCAAACAGGAAATTGAGTCCGGACGCCGCCTGCGAGGCACCCAGCCCGAGCGAGGTAGCGAGGCCAAACAGCGTGGCCAGCACGGCAAGGATATCGATCAGATGACCGGGCCAGCCCCATACGGCGTCACCCAGCAGCGGATAAAAGAGTGACCGGATAGTCAGCGGCAGGCCTTTGTTAAAGGTGAAGAGGGCCAGTCCCAGGGCAAGAACCGCATAGATCGCCCACGGATGCAGCGCCCAGTGGAAAATGGTAGCCGCCATGGCCAGCCGCGTGGCCTCTTCTGCTGATCCACTCGCACCGCCCAGCGGCGCCCAGTCGGTACGCACGCCATTTTCAGCCACCGTGCCGCCCATCGCGCTGGAGAAGTGTGACAGCGGCTCCGAGACGCCGTAAAACATCAGGCCGATGCCCATACCGGCCGCAAACAGCATCGAAAACCAGGTGACATAGTTGTAATCGGGTCGGGCGAGGGTGCCGCCGAGACGCACCTTGCCCAGCGGGGAGAAAACCAGACCCAGGCAGATGATCACGAAGACATTACCGGCAGAAAGAAAGAACCAGTCGAGTTTGCTGGTAAGCCAGTTAAGCATACCTTTAAACAGCGGGGCAACGTCACTCTGAAACACCAGCGTTAATATAACGAATACGATTACGGCAATGCCGGATATAGCGAATACCCGGTTGTGAATATCCAGACCAAATGGCCCGACGTTCACGATAATATTATCCTGGCCTACCTGATAGTCAGTATCATAGGGCGATACTTCGCCATCAGGCGTCATCGGATCTCTGGAATCCGCCATAGTGATTTCCTCGCGACTTACGTGTTGTTGTTAAAAACCGGCGCTGCTATCAGGCCAGGTTCTGTTTTATTTAACGCTGAAGATCGTGATCAATCCCTGATTACCCTGTTTTCCGCAAAAAGATAAAAGCGTGCAGCCTGCGGGTGCATTGGCTGCACATTTATATTCAACACTGCACCGGCTAACTAAATACCACCGTGCGCTTGCCGCTTAAAAATACGCGTTTCTCGACGTGATAACGCACCGCGTTAAATAGCGTGACGCGTTCAATATCCTGTCCGCGGCTGATAAGATCGTCGGGATAGAGCGCGTGATCCACGCTCTGAATACCCTGCGTAATAATCGGTCCCTCATCCAGATCATTATTAACGTAGTGCGCCGTGGCACCGACCATTTTGACCCCTTTCTCCCACGCCTGATGATAAGGACGCGCGCCTTTAAATCCCGGCAGCAGAGAGTGATGAATATTAATGGCTTTACCGTCGAGCTTTTCACACATCCGCGGTGAAAGAACTTGCATGTAACGTGCCAGAACCACCAGGTCGATATTATATTGTTCCAGCAGAGCGAGAATCTGCGCTTCCTGTTCTGTGCGATTCGCATTATTTACCGGCAGGTGGTACCAGGGGATGCCGTGCCATTCCGCCAGGGAGCAGAGATCGGGATGGTTGGAAATAATCAGCGGCACATCAATAGATAATTGTCCGGTGCGATGCCGGAATAACAGATCGTTCAGGCAGTGATCAAATTTAGAGACCAGAATAGCCACGCGTTCACGATGCTGCGGCGGGGTAAGCTGCCACTGCATCTCAAACGGAGTGACGCGCGGCGTAAAATTATCGCGAAATATATCGGTACTGAAGTGCGCGGCTGGTGAGAAAGCGACGCGGATAAAAAAGTGGTGGCTGACGCGGTCGTCAAACGAATGGATCTCATTAATATAGTGACCCGATTCCGCCATAAACCGGGTCACGACATCCACCGTGCCTAATTTACTCGGGCAGCTGGCGGTAAAAATCCATGAATCGGGCAGCACGCTCATGGGCGACTCCTGATAATAAGGGAAAGGCGTGCCGGCGGACAGAGAGCCGCGCCAGCACGGCCGGATATTACGCGGTGATCTTCAGCCCATATTCGCGGCTGGCATCCCGCAGCCAGAGCCAGATGTACTCTGCAAAGCTGCGGCGGATCACCAGCTCCCAGCTTTCCGGACCGGTGCGGCGGATCAGCGCGCTGCTCTTCGCAAACACCGATCCGGCAACTTTGCCGACGGGAAACTGTGACGGATGCAGGTCAAGCACCGTGCTCTTTTTCAGTACATCGACCGCGTGTTTACCGGAGAGCGCCAGAATGGTCTGTCCGCCGCTGACGTTCACCACCGAAAAGTGACCAGTAATTTCAGCGCGCAGCGCTTTCTCCACCGGGAACAGCTGATCCATCGGCAGTACCACCAGCCACTCATCGGGGCTCAGCCAGCGCACGGAGATATCGCCATCTTCGGCGGAGGTCAGCGGCGCGGTGGGCAGCGGCAGGCCTAATACCGTCAGGCAGCCCTGCATAAAGCTCGCGCTGTTTTGCGAACCGCGCAGCACCAGATGCCCGCGCAGCGCCAGCTCACGCAGTTCAACGCCCGCCTGCTGCGACTGGCTGGCAGTGACGTTACCGCGATCGGCATGGTGCAGCGGCGATTCAGCGCGTACCTGCGGCGCACTCTGGTTCATTACCGCGACCTGTCTGACGGCCTCTGCGGGTTTGGTTTCAGGTAAGAGGGTTTCAGACATGTTGACGTTCTCCTTTCGGATCGATAAAGACCGGGCTGCAGATTTCCGCTTCCACCACGCGGCCATCTGCCAGCGGATAAAACACGGTTTCGCCCATACGCTGCAGTCCGCCTTTGATAAAGCCCATTGCGATACTGCGGTTCAGGTTGGCGCTCCAGTAGCTGGAGCTGACGTGGCCCAGCAGATCCATCGGCACCGGCTGCTGCGGATTAGCGACCGCCTGCGCGCCTTCCGGCAGGACCACCAGCGGATCGCGCGTTTTCAGGCCGACCAGCTGTTTACGCTGCTCGCGCACGCAGTCTGCCCGCGCCATACCGCGCTTGCCGATATAGCTGAACGGCTTTGAATCGGCGACGCACCAGCCCATATTGAGATCGTGCGGCGTCACCGAGCCATCCGTATCCTGACCGGCAATAATAAAACCTTTCTCCGCCCGCAGAATGTGCATGGTCTCCGTGCCGTACGGCGTCAGATCATATTTCGCGCCGTGCTCAAACAGCTTCTCCCAGACCGCAAGGCCGTAGTTTGCCTGCACGTTGATCTCAAACGAGAGCTCACCGGTAAACGAGATGCGGAAGATACGCGCCGGTACGCCAGCGACCGTGCCTTCCTGCCAGTCCATGAACTTAAAGGTCTCTTTATCCAGCGACACATCGCTGCAGAGTTCCGCCAGCAGGTTGCGGCTCTCCGGACCGGAAATGGTCATGGTCGCCCAGTGATCGGTTACGCTGGTGAAGAACACCTCCAGCTCCGGCCACTCGGTCTGGTGGTAGAGTTCCAGCCACTCCATAACGTGCGCCGCGCCGCCGGTGGTGGTGGTCATCAGAAAGTGGTTCTCCGCGAGACAGGAGGTTACGCCGTCATCAAACACCATGCCGCTTTCACCGCACATCAGGCCGTAGCGGCACTTGCCGACGCCGAGTTTAGCCCAGGCGTTGGTATAGACGCGGCTGATGAATTCGCGCGCATCTTTGCCCTGAATATCAATTTTGCCGAGGGTAGAGGCATCGAGGATGCCGACGCCGCTGCGCACCGCGCGGCATTCGCGATCCAGCGACTGCTGCATGGTTTCACCCGGACGCGGGTAGTACCATGGGCGCTTCCACTGGCCAACATCTTCAAATTTCGCCCCCTGCTGCACGTGCCACTTATGCATCGCGGTAAAGCGTTTGGGATCGAACAGCTCGCCGCAGTTACGCCCCGCGATAGCGCCAAAAGCGATCGGGGTATAGTTCGGACGGAACACCGTGGTCCCGGTCTCGGGAATGGTTTTGCCCGTTACTTTGGCGGCAATCGCCATACCGTTGATGTTGCCGAGCTTTCCCTGATCGGTACCAAACCCCATCGCCGTATAGCGCTTGATATGCTCAATCGCCTCAAATCCTTCGCGCGTTGCCAGCGCAATGCCGGCCGCTGTGACATCATTCTGATAGTCAACAAACTGCTTTGGCGCGCGGCTGATCGGTTTGGTGTGCGGAATATGAAACAGCGCGGCGGGCGGATGCTCAATCCACTTTTTCACCTCGGGCAGGGCGACCTCAACCGGCGTCAGGCCGAGTTGCAGTACGGCATCCTGACCCGCTTTGATCCCTTCCTGCAGCACATTGTCGAGCGCGTAGCGGCCATTGATGCCGCCCGCCGTCAGCTGCTGCTGCGCGGTCGGGCCGGGCAGAAAGCCAATCACTTCATTGTTCCAGACCGGACGGCTGCCGGTATGTCCGGCGAGGTGGATCACCGGGCTCCAGCCACCGGAGCTGGCAACGGTATCGCAGGAGAGGGTAAAAGGCTTACCGGTGAGGGCGTCGCCTTTTTTATCGATGGCGGCAATATTGACGCCGCTGACGCGCTTTTTACCCTGCACGTCGATCACCGCGCTGCCGCTAATTACCCGAATGCCGCGGCGGCGCACGGCGGCGGCCAGCTCGCCTTTGGTGGCGGCGCGGGTATCCACTACGGCCACCACTTCGCGCCCGGCATCGGCCCAGTCCAGCGCGGTCTGATAGGCGCTGTCGTTGGTGGTCATCAGCACCAGCTGATTGCCGGGCACCACGCCGTAGCGGTTGATATAGACGGAGATGGCGGAGGGGATCATGCAGCCGGGCACATCGTTATGGCTGAAGACCAGCGGGCGCTCCTGCGCGCCGGTGGCAAGCACCACCCAGTGCGCCCGCACGCGGTGCATGCGCTGGCGTACCTGTCCGGCCGCCGCGCGGTCGCCGTGGTAATCGGTGCGGTTCTCATTAATGGTGAGGAAATTATGATCGTGATAGCCGTTCACCGTCGCACGCATCAGCAGCATCACTTCCGGCATAGTGGCCAGCTCAGCCACCACCTCAGCCACCCAGTCAGCGGCAGGCTTGCCCTCAATCAGTTCGCGGCTGGCGAGCAGATGCCCGCCCGGTTCGCTCTGCTCATCCGCGAGGATCACGCGTGCGCCGCTGCGGCCGGCGGTCAGCGCCGCCATCAGGCCCGCCGGACCGGCACCGACGATCATCACATCGCAGTGCTGATTCATGGCGTCGTAGATATCAGGATCTTTTTCGCGCGGCGCGCGGCCCAGACCGGCGGCCTTGCGGATAAATTTCTCGTAGGTGGGCCACATTGACTGCGGATACATAAAGGTCTTGTAGTAAAAGCCGGGCGGCATCACTTTACCGCCAAGATTTCCCACCAGCCCCATCAGATCGGACTCCACGCTGGGCCAGCCGTTGGTGGCGGAGCAGACCAGGCCCTCATAGAGCGTCTGCTGCGTGGCGCGCACGTTCGGCACCTGCGTCGCCTCTGAGGCGCCCAGCTGCAGCACCGCATTAGGCTCTTCCGCGCCCGCGGCAACGATGCCGCGCGGGCGGCTGTATTTAAAACTGCGTCCGACAATATCGATACCGTTGGCGAGCAGGGCAGAGGCGACGGTATCGCCTTCGTAGCCCTGATACTGACGGCCGTTCCAGGTAAAGTTCAGCGTGGTGGAACGGTTGATTCTGCCGCCGGACGGCAGGCGATTTTTCTGGCTCATGCTCTGCGCTCCTTACCCTTGCTCGCCGGTTTCAGGCTGTTCATCGAGGGTGTATACCCGTTTGATCTCATACGTCTGCGTGTCGCGCGTCAGGTTAAAAAACTTGCGGCAACCGGCGCTGTGCACCCAGAGTTCGTTATGCATGCCGCGCGGGTTTTTACGAAAGTAGAGAAAGGTTCCCCACTCCTCGTCGCTGCAGGCATCCGGACTGGCGGGCCGGGCGATATGCGCCTGACCGCGCGGATGAAACTCTTCTTCTTCGCGATACTCACCGCAGTGAGGACAGTAAATGTGCAGCATGCTAAAAGTCCTTAGTGGGCCACGCCCGCAGCGCCATGTTCATCAACCAGAGCCCCGGTATAAAAGCGGGAGAGGGCAAAAGGTTCAGCTATCGGATGCGGCGTGCCGTGCGCCAGCTGGTGGGCAAACAGGTTGCCGGAGCCGGGGGTGCCTTTGAAGCCGCCGGTGCCCCAGCCGCAGTTGAAAAACAGGTTGCGTACCGGGGTCGCGGAAAGGATAGGGCTGGCGTCAGGGCAGGTATCAACAATGCCGCCCCACTGGCGGTTCATGCGTACGCGGCTGGTGCAGGGGAAAAGCTCAACAATCGCCTGGATCGTGTGCTCAATCACGCTGTAGGATCCGCGCTGGCCATAGCCGACCCAGCCGTCGATGCCGGCGCCAATCACCAGATCGCCTTTATCAGACTGGCTCATGTAGCCGTGTACGTGGTTGGACATCACGACCGTATCGAGAAAGGGTTTAATCGGCTCGGAGACCAGTGCCTGCAGCGGATGCGACTCCACCGGCAGTTCAAAGCCCGCCATTTTCGCCATCACGCCGGAGTTGCCGGCGGTCACGCAGCCCACGCGGTCGGCTTTGATTACGCCATGGTTGCGGGTTTTCACGCCGGTGATCTTGCCGTCGCTGATCTCCATATCGATCACTTCACAGTTCTGGATCAGATCCACACCCAGACTGTCGGCTGCGCGGGCATACCCCCAGGCCACCGCATCATGACGGGCGTTGCCGCCGCGCCGCTGCACCGAGGCGCCCAGCACCGGATAGCGCGCATCTTTACTGCAGTCGAGCGCCGGGATCTCACGCTGCAGCTGGTCGCCATAGACCATTTCGTTATCGACGCCCTGCAGGCGGTTGGCGTTCGCCAGCCGCTCATTGGTGCGCAGATCCTGCAGCGTATGGCAGGTGTGATAGACACCACGCTGCGAAAACATCTGGTTGTAGTTCAGCTCCTGCGACAGGCCTTCCCACAGCTTCATGGAGTGCTCATAGAGCGCGGCTGATTCATCCCACAGGTAGTTAGAGCGGACAATGGTGGTGTTGCGGCAGATGTTGCCACCGCCGAGGTGGCCCTTTTCCAGCACCGCCACATTGGTAATGCCGTGCTCCTTTGCCAGATAGTAAGCGGTGGCCAGACCGTGACCGCCGCCGCCGATAATAATCACGTCATAGCGTTTCTGCGGTGTCGGGTTGCGCCAGACCTTCTGCCAGTTCTCATGAAAGCTCAGACTGTGTCTGAGCAGGCCAAATCCTGAATAGCGTTGCATGTTTATCTACTCCCGTAACAATACCGCGTGTGCGAATGGACAGAGGGTAAGACGGCGCCCCGCGGCAGGCCGGGGGCGTTCTGGCTTAGCGGTAAACCGGGAAATCTGCACACAGCGACAGCACCTGCTGCTTCACCTGCGCAATTTTCACTTCCAGCTGCTCCTCGTTGTGCATGACGTCGAGGATGTCTGCGATCCAGCCTGCCAGCGTGCGGCAGTTCTCCTCGCTAAAGCCGCGCGTGGTGATCACCGGTGCACCGATGCGCAGGCCGGAGGTCACAAACGGCGACTGCGGATCGCCCGGTACAGCATTTTTATTGACGGTGATATTGGCGCGCCCCAGCGCGGCGTCCGCCGCTTTGCCGGTCAGGCCCTGTTTGATCAGGCTCAGCAGAAACAGGTGGTTATCGGTACCGCCCGAGACCACATCGTACTGACGTGCAATAAAGACCTCCGCCATCGCCTGCGCATTTTTCACTACCTGGCGCTGATAGTTTGCGTAGTCAGGCTGCATCGCCTCTTTAAAGGCTACCGCTTTGGCGGCGATAACATGCATCAGCGGACCGCCCTGGCCGCCGGGGAATACGGCGGCATTCAGTTTCTTCTCCAGCTCCGGATTGGCTTTCGCCAGGATCAGACCGCCGCGCGGACCGCGCAGGGTTTTATGCGTGGTGGTGGTGACCACGTCAGCGAACGGCAGCGGATTAGGATAGATACCGGCGGCGACGAGGCCCGCGACGTGTGCCATATCGACAAACAGCCATGCGCCCGTTTTATCGGCGATAGCGCGAAAGCGCGCCCAGTCAACCACGCGTGAATAGGCGGAGAAGCCAGCCACAATCATTTTTGGCTTATGCTCCAGCGCCAGCGCTTCCACCTGGTCGTAGTCGATCTCGCCGGTTGCTTCGTTCAGGCCATACTGCACGGCGTGATAGATCTTGCCGGAGAAATTGACGTGTGCGCCGTGCGTCAGATGGCCGCCGTGCGCCAGGCTCATGCCCAGCACAGTGTCACCCGGCTGGCACAGTGCCATATAGACCGCCGCGTTAGCCTGCGAGCCGGAGTGCGGCTGCACGTTGGCGTAATCGGCCCCGAACAGCGTACAGGCGCGTTCAATGGCCAGTTTCTCCACGATGTCGACATATTCACAGCCGCCGTAGTAGCGTTTGGCCGGATAGCCCTCCGCATATTTATTGGTCAGCACCGTTCCCTGCGCCTGCATAACGCGCGGGCTGGTGTAGTTCTCTGAGGCGATAAGCTCGATGTGCTCTTCCTGACGTACCGCTTCCTGCTCTATTGCCTGCCACAGTTCACTGTCAAAGCTCTGAATGGTGTCGCTTTTCGCAAACATGCTCTCTCCTTGCCCGGATAATCGCGCGGCGCCTGCTCCGGAACTGAGCCATTCAGGGCAGCGGTAAATTGAGTGTGGGTTGATAATACCCAGCGCCACTGCGGCCAGGATGTTTGGTAACGCCGGGGCTATGTCAATTTGCGACATAGCGCGCTGCCCGCCACCGTGCGGCAGGGTAAGGCGGCTACGCCGGGCGGAAAATGGCGAGTTCACGGTGAAATGCGTCGTTCTCCGGCATCCATCGATTTTTTACGCCATCGATAATGCGGCAGGTAAACACTATATGGCCGTGAGCCCGGGAGAGCAGAATGAGTATTAGCGTCTTCGATTTATTTAAGGTCGGAATTGGCCCCTCCAGTTCGCACACCGTCGGGCCCATGCGCGCGGCGCAGCGCTTTGTTGAGCAGCTGAGCCAGAGTGCCAGGCGGCAGGCGCTCTGCCGCATTAAAATTGAACTGTTTGGCTCGCTGAGCGCAACCGGACGCGGGCACAGCACGGACAAAGCGGTGCTGCTCGGGCTGATGGGGGCCTCACCGGATACCATCGATCCGCACATCATTGACGCCACGGTACAGGCGATCTGTGAAACCGGTTCAGTGACGCTGCCGTGGGGCGAAAACATTGAATTTGACTGGCATCAGGATCTGCTGTTTGTGGATGACGTGCTCGCTTATCACCCGAACGCCATGCGGCTGAACGCCTATTTCCGCACCGGCGACAGCCTCTCGGTGGTCTATTACTCCATCGGCGGCGGCTTTGTGCTGGATGAAGAGGAGGCCACGGCCACTGCACATCTGGTGCCGCAGTGCACGCTGCCCTATGACTTTAACAGCGGAGCGGAGCTGCTGGCCCACTGTCGGGAAAAGGGGCTGCGTATCAGCGCGCTGATGCTGGAAAATGAAAAGGTATGGCGTGACGAAGCGGCGATCCGCAGCGGGCTGGCGCAGATCTGGCAGGTGATGCAGCAGTGCATCGCTAACGGGCTGGCCCAGGAGGGCATCCTGCCGGGTGGCCTGCAGGTGCGCCGCCGTGCGCCAGCGCTCTATCAGTCTCTGCGCCGCGCCTCAGCGGAGAATGTCATCAGCTCGACGCTCTCCGCTATGGACTGGATCAATCTCTATGCGCTGGCGGTCAACGAAGAGAACGCCGCGGGCGGGCGGATGGTGACGGCACCGACCAACGGCGCCGCCGGCATTGTCCCGGCCGTGCTGATGTACTACATGCAGTTTGAACCCCGCGCGCGCGAAGAGGATGTGGTGGACTTTCTGCTGGCGGCGGCCGCGGTCGGGGCGCTGTGCAAAAAGAATGCGTCTATATCCGGCGCTGAGGTGGGCTGTCAGGGCGAGGTCGGCTCCGCCTGTGCCATGGCGGCGGCTGGCCTCACGGACGTGCTGGGCGGCACGCCGGAACAGGTTGAGAACGCGGCGGAAATTGCGCTGGAACACAATCTTGGCCTGACCTGCGATCCGGTGGGCGGGCTGGTGCAGGTGCCCTGTATTGAACGCAACGCGATTGCGGCAATGAAAGCGATTAATGCCGCGCAGATGGCGCTGCGCGGCGATGGTCAGCACTTTATTTCGCTGGATAAAGTGATCCGTACCATGCGCGATACCGGCCGCGATATGCAGGATAAATATAAAGAGACGTCGAAAGGGGGTCTGGCAGTCAACGCGATTGAATGTTAATTCTGTGTAACTAATTGGTTACGACAGCTTATGCGGATCGCCATACGGACAGGCAGTTGACAGTGATGTAAAAGAGTGCAAAATGCGCTGACTTAACCAAAACGGGTCAGCGTCTGCACTGTTTTGAGGCTAAAGGGAGCAGTTCGTGCAGCAATGATCAAATCTGTGAAGCTGAACAAACATTTGTTTCGCTTATGTTAACTGTGTGTCATTTTCCGCAGGGCCATCCTGGTGACGAATGGCATGTCTGTTGCTTACTCTATAGGTGATGGAAAGCGATTGGGGGAGATGCCCCCGGGTAATGTTTCTGTTTAGCCTAATAGAGGTCAGCGCACATGTTCGACACAGACGCAATTTTGAAAAGTCCCTCTACTGATATTAAAAAGCGCAGCGTAGGCTTTTTACTGGTCAATAATTTCACCATGATGGCTCTGGCAACCGCAGTTGAACCTTTACGCATGGCGAACCAGCTAAGCGGCAAAGAGTTGTATAGCTGGTGTACCGTCAGCGAAGAGGGTGCGCCCGTTGTGGCAAGTGATGGTATTTCAATTACGCCCGATCATTCGATGGCTAACGTGGCAGCACTGGATGTGCTGATCGTGGTCGGGGGTGTCAACATTACCCGCAGTTATACCAGCCGTCAGGTGAGCTGGCTGCAGAGCATGGCGCGCCGCAAAATCCTGATTGGCGGCATCTGTACCGGACCCTATCTGCTGGCGGAAGCCGGGCTGCTGGATGGGTATCACTGCAGCGCGCACTGGGAGTGCATTGCGTCCATGCAGGAGGCGTACCCCAAAGTCATCTGTACCAACCAGCTGTTTGTGATTGAGCACGATCGCATGACCAGCAGCGGCGGCACCGTGCCGATGGATATGATGCTGACCATGATCCAGCGCCACTTTGGCCACCAGCTCACCGCCGGCATTTCAGAGATGTTTATCTGCGACCGCGTACGCAATGAATCAGACTATCAGCGTATCCCGCTGCGTCACGTGCTCGGCACGGCGCAGCCAAGCCTGGTGGAGGCAGTATCGCTGATGGAGGCCAACATTGAGGAGGCGATCGATCTGGATGAGCTGGCAGGTTACGTCGGCCTGTCGCGCCGTCAGCTGGAGCGGCTGTTTCAGAAATACCTGCGCTGCTCGCCCTCACGTTACTATCTGAAGCTGCGGCTGTTCCGCGCCCGCCAGCTGCTGAAGCAGACCTCCATGTCGATTATTGAAATCGCCCTGGCGTGCGGCTTTGTCTCTACGCCGCACTTCAGCAAATGCTATCGCGAACATCTTGGCGTGCCGCCGCGCGAAGAGCGGCGGGGCGTACACAGTCAGGGAGGCGGCAAGACGCTGACGCAGTTCTTTATGGCGGAAATGCCCGGCCTGACAAACTGGCAGCAGGAGAGCACGGTATCCGCCTCTCTGCGCATCCTGAATGAGGCGCGCTTTGAGCCAACCTTTGGCTCAGTGGCACTGTCAACGGATCTCTGACGCCACCCGCCGCCTGTGATGCGTGCCGGCTGAAAACGCTGCCTTCAGGGCAGCTTTTTTATGTCCGCTCATCGGTTTAAACCATCCGTTCACTTTCCGGGGCTGCGCCAGCTGTCAGGCAAGTGACGTTTTCAGAACAATTCATCCGCAGCGTAAACCCTATTCTGTTTTCATTCGGCCGCACCCGGTTATGAATCAAACCAGAGAGGAAGATATGAACGCTACTGAATTGCACGATTCTGCGATTGTCATCGATGGGCTGGTAATTGCGAAATGGGACAGAGAGCTGTTTGAGGATATGCGCCGCGGCGGGCTGACGGCTGCCAACTGCACGGTCTCCGTCTGGGAAGGGTTTCAGGGCACGGTTAATAATATCGTGGAAATGAATAACCTGATTGCGCAGAACGCCGATCTGGTCACCAAAGTAACCAACACCCGTGATATCCGGCGCGCCAAAGATGAAGGCAAAACCGGCATCCTGATGGGCTTCCAGAACGCGCACGCGTTTGAAGATCAGCTGGGCTACATTCAGGTGTTCAAAGAGCTGGGCGTGGGCGTGGTGCAGATGGCCTATAACACGCAGAATCTGGTCGGCACCGGCTGCTATGAGCGTGATGGCGGCCTCTCCGGTTATGGTCATGAAGTCGTGGCGGAGATGAACCGCGTCGGCATGCTGTGCGACCTTTCGCACGTGGGCGCGCAGACCTCAAAAGAGGTGATCCTCGCGTCGAAAAAACCGGTCTGTTACTCCCACTGCCTTCCCTCTGGCCTGAAAGATCACCCGCGTAATAAATCTGATGAAGAGCTGAAATTTATTGCGGACCACGGCGGATTTGTGGGCGTCACCATGTTTACCCCGTTCCTGAAAAATGGCATTCACTCCACGATTGAAGATTACGTGGAAGCGATCGACTACATCTTCAACCTGGTGGGTGAAGATCAGATCGGCATCGGCACCGACTTCACGCAGGGCCACGGTCAGGCATTTTTCGAGTGGCTGACGCACGACAAGGGCTACGCCCGCCAGCTCACCGACTTCGGCAAAATCATCAACCCGGAAGGCATTCGCACGCTGGGTGAATTCCCGAACTTAACGGCTGCACTGCTGCGCCACGGCTTTACCGAGAAGCAGGTGCGCAAATTTATGGGCGAGAACTGGCTCAACCTGCTGGCAAATGTCTGGCATGAGTGATCGTCTGGCCTGTTCACACCACTAAGCGAGGTAAACCATGGCACATGCGCCTGAAATGCCAATCAGCGTCGATGATGAAACCGGCGTCTGGACCACCGATGCGTTACCGATGTTGTACGTGCCCCGGCACTTCTTCGTGAACAACCATATGGGCATTGAAGAGGAGATTGGCGCTGAACGCTACGCCGCCATCCTCTACAAAGCGGGCTATAAATCGGCCTGGCACTGGTGCGAAAAAGAGGCTGCGCTGCACGGCCTCTCCGGTGACGCCGTATTTGAGCACTACATGAAACGTCTTTCTCAGCGCGGCTGGGGCTTCTTTTCCACCGAAGCGCTCGATCTGAAACAGGGCACGGCGCGGATACGACTCGATCACTCTGCGTTTGTCTATCAGTACGGCAAGGTCAACCGCAAGGTGGACTACATGTTTACCGGCTGGTTTGCCGGCGCGATGGATCAGATTGCGCAGAGCCTCGGCTACAGCGTGAAAACCCGGGCGGTGCAGACGCAGAGCGCGGCCGAAGAGGGATGTGAGTACGGCATTTTTACCGTTTCGCCAGTATAAAACCGGGTACGCAGCGCCGGCTGCGTACCCTGCACAACAACTGAACCGCAGGCTGGCGGGCCGGATATCAGAACGGAATTAAGGTGAAGCTATGTCACAGTTTGATCTGCTGTTTGAGCCATTGAAGATAAATAAACTGACTATCCGCAACCGTATTGTCAGCACCGCCCACGCCGAGGTGTATGCCACTGACGGCGGGATGACCACCGATCGCTATGTGCGCTATTACGAAGAGAAAGCCAAAGGCGGCTGCGGGCTCTGTATCTGCGGCGGCTCAAGCGTGGTCTCGATCGACAGCCCCCAGAGCTGGTGGAGTTCGGTTAACCTGAGTACCGACCGGATTATTCCCCACTTTCAGAATCTCGCCGATGCCGTGCACCAGCACGGCGGCAAAATCATGATCCAGATCTCCCACATGGGGCGGCGCTCGCGCTGGGATGGAGAGAACTGGCCCAACCTGATGTCACCCTCCGGCATCCGTGAGCCGGTGCACCGCGCCACCTGCAAAACCATTGAGGAAGAGGAGATCTGGCGCGTTATCGGCGACTTCGCTAAAGCGGCGCAGCGCGCCAAAGCGGGTGGTCTCGACGGCGTGGAGCTCTCCGCCGTGCATCAGCATATGATCGACCAGTTCTGGTCACCGCGCGTCAATAAGCGCACCGATGAGTGGGGCGGCAGTTTTGAAAAGCGGATGCGCTTTGGCATCGAGGTGCTGAAAGCGGTGCGTGACGCGGTCGGCCCCGATTTTGTCGTCGGCATGCGCATTACCGGTGATGAGTTTCATCCCGACGGCCTCAGCCATGAAGATATGCGGCAGATCGCCGCGTACTACGATAAAACCGGCATGGTCGATTATTTTGGCGTGGTCGGCTCCGGCTGCGACACCCATAACACGCTGGCGAATGTTATTCCGAATATGAGCTATCCGCCTGAGCCGTTTCTGCATCTGGCGGCGGGTATTAAAGAGGTGGTCACGGTGCCAGTGATCCACGCGCAGAATATTAAAGATCCCAATCAGGCGCAGCGTATCCTCGAAGCGGGCTACGTTGACTTTGTGGGTATGACGCGGGCGCATATCGCCGATCCGCACCTGATCGCCAAGATCAAAATGAATCAGGTCGATCAGATCCGCCAGTGCGTCGGCGCGAACTACTGCATAGACCGGCAATATATGGGGCTGGATGTGCTGTGCATTCAGAACGCAGCCACCTCGCGCGAATATATGGGGCTGCCGCATATCATCACCAAAACCGAAGGGCCGGTGCGCAACGTCGTAGTGATTGGCGGCGGACCGGGCGGGCTGGAGGCAGCGCGCGTGGCGGCAGAGCGCGGGCATAAGGTCACGCTGATTGAGCGCGCCAGCGAGCTGGGCGGGCAGGTTACGATTGCGGCAAAAGCGCCGCAGCGCGATCAGATGGCCGGTATCACGCGCTGGCTGGCGATGGAAACTGAGCGTCTCGGCGTGAAGGTGCTGACTAATACCACGGCGGATATGGCGATGATCCGCGATCTCACCCCCGACGTCTGCATCCTTGCTACCGGCGGAGAGCCCTTCCTGGAGCAGAACCCGGAGTGGGGAGCGGCGGAAGGGCTGGTGGTCTCCAGCTGGGATGTGCTGAACGGCGTGGTGGAGCCCGGCAAAAACGTACTGGTGTATGACTCTATCTGTGAATTTTCCGGGATGTCCGTCTCCGATTTCCTCGCCGCGCGCGGTGCGCTGGTGGAGCTGGTAACCGGCGATATCAAACCCGGCGTGGGCATTGGCGGCACCACCTTCCCGACCTACTATCGCAGCCTGTATGAAAAAGCGGTGGTGATGACCTCCGATCTGGCGCTGGAGAAGGTCTATCGCGAAGGCGAGAAGCTGGTGGCGGTGCTGGAAAATGAATACACCGGGCAGAAAGAGGAGCGGGTGGTGGATCAGATTGTGGTGGAAAACGGCACCCGTCCTAATGAGGAGCTTTACTACGCGCTGAAAGCGGAATCGCGCAACAAGGGGCAGATTGACGTGGAAGCGCTGTTTGATATCCGTCCGCAGCCGGTGCTGGCGCAGGCGGGCAGCGGCATGATCCTGTGGCGGCTCGGCGACTGCGTCTCGCAGCGTAACGTTCACGCCGCGATCTACGACGCGCTGCGTCTCTGCAAGGATCTGTAGCTTCGCCGTCGCTGACGTAAAGCGTGCGGTAGCCGGAAGCGGTACCGCACGCCGCATCTAACAGAAATTGTCTGGAAAGGGCACATCATGGTACTTGATCGGATACTCCCCTGGTTACTTCTTGGCGCGGTAATTCTGGCCATCGTGGGTATGGTCAGGCGCGTCCTGCTCTGGCGGCGCGGACAACCGGAACAGGTTGCGCTGCTGAGCGGCCTGATGGCGATGCCCCGTCGCTATCTGGTTGACCTGCATCACGTGGTGGCGCGTGATAAATATATGTCGCGCAGCCATGTGGCCACCGCCGGCGGCTTTGTGCTGTCGATGCTGCTGATCCTCGTGGTCCATCTGGCGGGCGTCAGCGGCACGCTGGTGGATGGCGTGCTGGCGGGCGCGCTGCTGGTGATGTTTAGCGGCGCGCTGTTTATCTGGTATCGCCGTCGCAATCCGCCAGCCCGTCTTTCACGCGGGCCGTGGATGCGGTTGCCAAAGAGCCTGCTGGTGTTTGCGGCAACGTTCTTTATCACCACGCTGCCGGTCTCCGATCTGTTTGGCGAGGCGGGGCGCTGGGTGATGGCGGTCCTGCTGCTGGCAGGGATCTGCTGGGGTCTGGGCGAGATGGTGTTTGGCATGGCGTGGGGCGGGCCGATGAAACACGCATTCGCCGGTGCGCTGCATCTTGCCTTTCATCGTCGTCCCGCCCGCTTTGGCGGCGGCCGATCCGTGGGCCTGAAGCCGGTGGATCTGGCTGCCCCAACGCTCGGCGTTGAAAAACCGGCCGATTTCAAATGGAACCAGCTGCTGGGCTTTGACGCCTGCGTGCAGTGCGGCAAGTGTGAAGCGATGTGCCCGGCGTTTGCGGCGGGTCAGCCGCTCAATCCCAAAAAGCTGATTCAGGATATGGTTATCGGGATGGCGGGCGGCAGCGACGCGCGCTTTGCCGGCAGCCCCTATCCGGGCGTGCCGGTGGGCGAAGCGTGCGGAGCGCCGCATCAGCCGATTGTCGGAGGGCTGATCAAAGAAGAGACGCTCTGGTCCTGCACCACCTGCCGCGCCTGCGTGGAGGAGTGTCCGATGATGATTGAGCATGTTGACGCGATTGTGGACATGCGCCGCTTTATGACGCTGGAGAAGGGGCAAACCCCTGGTAAAGGCGCAGAGGTGCTGGATAACCTCAGCCAGACGGATAATCCTGGCGGCTTTAATCCGCGCAGCCGCACGCACTGGTCAGCCGATCAGAACCTGCCGCTGATGCAGGATATCGGGCAGGCCGACGTGCTGTTCTGGGTCTCCGACGGAGCGTTTGATATGCGCAGCCAGCGTATTCTGCGCGCGTTTGTCAAAGTGCTCAGGGCCGCCGGCGTGAATTTTGCGGTGCTGGGCGATGAGGAGCTCGATAGCGGAGACGTGGCGCGACGCCTGGGTGATGACGCCACGTTTCAGCGGCTGGCGCGCAGCAATATCGCCACGCTGCAAAAATATCGTTTTAACCGCATCGTAACCACCGATCCGCACGCCTTTCACTGCCTGAAAAATGAGTATCCCGATTTCTACCCGGCAGACACGCAGCCCGACTATGAGGTGCTGCATCACACCACCTTTATTAATGAGCTGGTTAAGGCGCAGCTGCTGGATCTGAAAGATTACAAAGGCGGCAGCGTGACCTGGCACGATCCCTGCTACCTCGGCCGCTACAACGGTGAATATGCATCACCGCGTGAACTGCTGGCGGAGCTGGGGATCAAACTCAGCGAAATGGACCGCTCCGGTTTCCGCTCACGCTGCTGCGGCGGCGGTGGCGGTGCGCCGATTACGGATATTCCGGGGGAGCGGCGCATCGCTGACATGCGGATGGAGGATGCAAAACAGACCGGCGCAGAGCTGATTGCCGTTGGCTGCCAGCAGTGTACCGCGATGCTGGAAGGTGTCGTCGGGCCGCGTCCGGAGGTCAAAGATATCGCTGAACTGGTGGCGGAAGCCCTCAGCGAACCGAAAAAACCGCTGCCGGCGAAGCTGCGCGAGCGCCAAATTGCTGTGGAGGTGATCTGATGGAAACCCCTGTACGCCGCGATCCGCGTCTTGAGTGGATTGCCCGCAACCGGCTGCATCCGCAGCATGCAGAGCTGATGCAGCCGGTGCAGGAGAGCCGCGGCCCGTCCGGGCTGCTGCGTAAAAATCCGCACGCCGTCGGCTTTACCGGACCCAACGGACTGAAGCGCATCGATCGCGAGAACGTTAACGCGTTTTCCCAGCTCTCCGGCCGGCGCAGCGCCGGCACGCCGCACGTCGCTGAGCTGCCGCTGCACCGCGTGGCGCAGCCGGATTACTGCGTGGCGGCGGTGCTGGATATGACCGGCGGCCGCCTGACCAGCCACGATCGCGACGTGCTGGGGCAGGCGCATCAGCTGGTGCGTGATGCTGGCGGTGCTGGCGTGGTCGTGGCCGTGGTATTTGGTGAGCATCGTGAAGAGAACTTTGCCACCGCGGGCGCTGACCGGCTGCTCCACTTCAGCGGCGAACACTATGAGGGTTACAGCCCGGAGCAGCGCATCCATGCGCTGATGGCGGCAGAAAACGAACTGGCACCGCGCTTCTGGCTGTTTCCGGACAGTGTTGCCGGAGGCTTTGAGCTGGGCTGTCGCTTTGCCGCACGCTGCGGGGAGCGACCCGCCACGCAGGTGTGGCGCATTGAGGGTGAAAGCTGCATCAGCCGGGCGGCGGGCGGCAGCGCCGATATTACGCATCCGGTTGCGCGCGTCATGCTGCTGACCGCAGAGTGCGCCGATCCGGTGGATGAGACCCGCCATGAAGCGCTGCCGGTGAGCGTCGGGCTGCGAAGCATTGGCGCTGCGCGCATTACCGACTGCGGACTGATGCCGGTCGATCCGGCAGCGGTGCCGCTGGGCGAGGCGGAGTTTATTCTGTCTGCCGGTAACGGCGTCAGCGACTGGGCGCAGTTTCACGCTACCGCAGAGAGTCTGGGAGCGACCGAAGGCGCCAGCCGCGTGGCCGTGGATAATGGCCATATGCCGCGTTTCCGGCAGGTGGGTGCTACCGGCACCTGGGTGACGGCGCGGGTCTATCTGGCGGTGGGCATCTCCGGCGCGGTGCAGCATCTGCAGGGGATTGCGCAGTGCGACCGGGTTATCGCCATTAATACCGATCCCGGCTGCGATATGGTCAGCCGCGCGTCGCTGAGCGTGATTGGCGACAGCGATGCGATCCTGGCTGAACTGGCGCGTCTGGCGCGCGCCTGGCGTAATAAGGAGCTTAACCATGCAGCATAAAGCACACCACAGCGGCTGCCGCATTACGGCGCTGATATCCATCGGACTCCATCCCGAGTCGGGCAGGGCACGCCGCGCCGGGCAGGATGCGCGTGCGGTAGAGATGGGGCTGGCGCTGGCTTCCGGCGATCTGGAGCTTCTTCACGCCGGCGATCCGCACAACGCGGCGCTGCGCAGCTATGCGGGCATGGGCGTTGAGACGCTGCGCGTGCTGCCGATGACAGAGCAGGGCGATGCGGTGGCGGTGCTGAGTCACTATCTTAAGCAGGATCACCCGGATGTGATCCTCACCGGCGGCCGGGCGGAGCGCGGCGAGTCATCCGGTATGCTGCCTTTTCTGCTGGCAGAAGCGCTGGAGATCCCGGTAGTGGTCGGCGTGGCGGAGATTGTCAGCCTGAACGGCACCGATGCTGAAGTGCTGCAGGCGCTGCCGCGCGGTCAGCGGCGTCTGCTGCGTGTGGCGCTGCCGTTTATCGCCAGCGTGGACATGGCCGCCGCCGCGCCGCGCCAGAGCGCGTTTGGCCCGGCAAACCGGGCAGAGATCACCACCGTTGCGGGCGTGGACGTGCCGGATACAGCGATGGCAGCCTGGGAGATAGCGCCGGCGCGTAAGCGGCCGAAGCGGCTGAAAAAAGTGAAAGCGAAAACGGCGGCGGATCGCTTTAAAGCGGCCACGGCGAAGTCACAGAGCGAAGGTGGCAAAGTGCTGCAGAATAAACCGGTGAATGAGATGGCGCAGGCGGTCTTTGATCTGCTGCTGGAGGAGGGCGTGATCCGCTAGCTGTGCGCCTGAACAATAAAAAACCCGGCTGGCGGTTAACGACGCCAGCCGGGTTTTCTGTTATCAGGTCAGCCTTTTACGTTTTTAAGCACGGTTTCACTGTACCAGTCGATAAAGTTAATCACGCCAAATTCATAGGTTTCTGAATAGGGGCCAGGCTGATAGCCGATCGAGTTGATGCCGCGCTGGTTCTCTTCGCCCAGAACGCGATCCTGCTCGTTGGTGGCGTCCCAGACGGTGCGCAGACGCTCCGGATCGTAATCGATACCGGCCACCGCGTCTTTATGCACAAACCATTTTGTCGTCACCATCGTCTCCTGCGCGGAGATTGGCAGCACGCGGAACACGATAAAGTGATCGCTTTGCATATGGTTCCACGAGTTGGGCAGGTGCAGAATACGCATCGATCCCTGATAGTGGCTGGTAAAACGGCCCAGCAGCCGGGTGCAGCCCTCACGACCATCAATGGTCATGACTTTGGTGCCCTCTTTCAGCGGCATACGCACAATCCGGTTGCGCAGACCAAAGCTCTGATGGCGATGCGGAATACCCTGCTCATCCCACAGCGCCGCCTGCTTGTTGTAGTAGTCATGGAAACTCTGCGGCGCGCGCGGATCGTTGGTGTCGTCCCACTCCAGCAGGCTGTTCAGCAGTTCCGGATGGCTGCCGGCGCAGTGGTAGCACTCGCGGTTATTCTCCAGCACCAGTTTCCAGTTGGCTTTTTCATACATATGGGACTCTGCCGCCAGCTTGGTGTTGTCCACATCATAGGGTTCCATATACTCCGCCAGCGTGGCCAGAAACTCATCGAAGTCAGACTCCGGCGGCGTCTCTGCGAGGCAGATAAAGATAAACCCGCCGGCGGTTTTACAGTGCGCTTTTTTCAGGCCGTGCTGCTTCATGTCAAATGACTGATTCATCTCTGAACCGGCGAAGAGCAGGTTGCCCTTTAAATCGTACGTCCACTGGTGGTAGGGACAGACCAGATTGGCCACCTTGCCGCGCTCCTTTGAGCAGAGGCGCGAGCCGCGATGGCGACAGGTGTTGTGAAACGCGTTGATGTTGCCCTCTGCATCGCGCAGAACCAGCACCGGGTTCTGTCCGACCTCAAGCGTAAAATAGTCACCCTTTTTCGGGATTTCGCTGCTCATGCCGGCAAACAGCCACTCTTTCTGAAACACCTCCTCCATATCAATGCGAAACAGAGTCGGGTCATTATAGAGCGCCTGCGGCAGCGAATAGTTGGGCTGGCGTTTTTCGAGCAGATCCTGCATGCGGTCGCTCGCATCGACAAGGCTTGTACAGGTGATATTCAGCAGATCGTTGTGGCTCATAATGTTGCTCTTCTCGCGCGGTTGAAAAGGGAGTGGTTCGCGCCCGACAGGCGCAGCCGGATATCAACAAAACCGGACTTCCGCCTTACCGGAAGCCCATAAGATCGCTACGGATTACAGACATGCTGCACCGGTCCGGCGCCCGTCAATGTTCTGCCAGCGACATAAATCCCCTCTATTAAAGACGCGCGTGCAGAATTTCCTGCGGATGTGGTTTTTTCAGGCATTTCCGTGTCGCGCATAACTAAATGCTGTGGCGGGGTTACACGGAGAATCGCAGTTTCTGGCTCAAAAGCCTGTGGTTATCCATGCGTCGATACAGGCAATTGATCACTCCAATCCTGACGGGAATGAAATGTATGACAGAGAGAAATATCACGGTACTGAATACCAATGCTTTTGAGCCTGTCACCACGCAGACCTGGACCAATGGCCGTCATGCGGTGCGGTGCGTTAAGGTCATACAGGAAACCTGGGACGTGAAAACCTTCTGCTTTATGGCGGAGCAGCCGGTGATGTTCTTCTTTAAGCCGGGGCAGTTTGTCACGCTGGAGCTGATGATTGAGGGGCAGACCGTGTTTCGCTCCTACACCATCTCCAGCTCTCCCTCGGTGCCGTATAGCTTTTCGATCACGGTAAAACAGGTGCCGGGCGGCGTGGTATCTAACTGGCTGCACGCGAATATGCGCGAAGGCATGGATCTGGCGGTACACGGCCCGGTAGGGCAGTTTAACTGCATCGATTATCCCGGCGATAAGGCGCTGTTTCTCTCCGGCGGCGTTGGCATTACGCCGATGATGTCGATGGTGCGCTGGTATTTTGACACTAACGCTGATGTAGACATGGTGTTTGTGCACAGCGCCCGCACGCCGGAAGATATTATTTTCCGCCGCGATCTGGAGAATATGACGGCGCGTATTCCTAACTTCAAACTGAGCATCATCTGCGAACGCTATGAATCAGGACAATACTGGGCAGGCTTTCGCGGCTTTCTGAACCACGCCATGCTGCAGATGATCGCGCCTGATTTTATGGAGCGGGAGATCTTCTGCTGCGGACCGACGCCCTATATGCGCGCGGTGAAAGCGATTCTGGAAAACGTCGGCTACGATATGGCGCACTACCATGAAGAGTCGTTTGGTGCCACGCCGGAGGTGGTACAGGAGCAGGTGGTGCAGGAGGCGGAAGAAGCGGCCGAACTGGCCGACGCGCTCTGCAGTTCCGAGCTGCTGACCGTGGCGTTTACGCAGAGTGATAAGAGCGTGAAAATTGCGCCGGGTGAAACCGTTCACGCCGCCGCTGCCAAGCTGGGCCTGCATATCCCGAAAGCGTGCGGCATGGGGATCTGCGGCACCTGCAAGGTGAAGTGCCTGGAAGGTGAGGTTGAGATGAACCACAACGGCGGCATTACCGACGAGGATGCCGAAGAGGGCTATATCCTCTCCTGCTGCAGCGTGCCGAAAGGCAATGTGGTCGTGGAATTCTGACCCGCCGCGCACCGACGGAAAGCAAAAAGCCAGATGTCAGCTGACATCTGGCTTTTTTAATCTGGCTCCTCTGACTGGACTCGAACCAGTGACATACGGATTAACAGTCCGCCGTTCTACCGACTGAACTACAGAGGAATTGTGTTTCGGCGCGCATAATAATCAACTCTCCGGCGGCTGTCAAAACGTGATTTAGTGCCCGCCGGTTGTTTGCTGCTTCCTGCAGCAACCTGCTGGTTTTGTCAGCATCTGCCGCTGCCTGACACCCTGCGAAAAGGCCGTTTTTTGCAGAAATAGACTTATCTCTCAAGCCGTTACGCTTATCACTCCGCCTTGCATTCTGGTTATGGCTGCTACACTTGATGCTGTTCACCTGAGCCAGATTACCTCTTCGCTGAAAAAGGAGCGCGTTATGACCGATCGTCCAGAAAATCCGCAGCAGGCGCAGCAGCAGCAGTGGCCCGGCAGCTTTCGCGAGATGCAGCCGGTGCCCGATCACGGCGAAACCAGCTATCAGGGCAGCGGCCGGCTGAAAGGCAAAACCGCGATTATCACCGGCGGCGACTCCGGTATTGGCCGCGCAGTGGCCATCGCTTACGCCCGTGAAGGCGCCGACGTGGTCATCTCCTACCTGGATGAACACGAAGATGCAAAAGATACCGCGCAGCTGGTGGAAGCTGCCGGGCAGCAGGCGCTGCTGATCGCGGGTGATATTATGCAGGCGGAACACTGCCGCAGCATCGTGGCGCAGACGGCGGACCGTTTTGGCAAAATTGATATTGTGGTCAACAACGCCGCTTTCCAGATGACGCGCGACTCGCTGGATGAGATTGATGATGATGAGTTTGACCGCACGATGAAAACCAATCTCTATGCGATGTTCTACATCTGTAAAGCCGCGGTACCGCATATGCCAGCCGGCAGCTCCATTATTAACACCGCGTCAGTCAACGCCGATCAGCCAAAACCAAAACTGATTGCCTACTCGGCCACCAAAGCCGCCATCATTAACTTTTCCGGCAGCCTTGCCGCGCTGCTGGCGGATAAGGGCATTCGTGCCAACGCGGTCGCACCGGGACCTATCTGGACGCCGCTGATCCCTGCCACTATGCCGCCGCAGCAGGTCGAAAGTTTTGGCAGCCAGGTGCCGCTGCAGCGTATGGGGCAGCCCGCTGAGCTGGCCTCTTCTTATGTCATGCTGGCCAGCGACGAAGCCAGCTATATCTCAGGGGCAACCATTGCCGTAACCGGCGGGGTAGCGGTGATTTAACGCCGGCGCAGACAGCAAAAAGCCCGCTCAGGTTTCCCTGAGCGGGCTTTTCTAATTCTGGCTCCTCTGACTGGACTCGAACCAGTGACATACGGATTAACAGTCCGCCGTTCTACCGACTGAACTACAGAGGAATCGTGTGAACGAGGCGAATAGTAGTGGCCCCGCACGAGCCTGTCAACAGCTTAAAACACAATTGCATTCAACTGGCTAGCAAAGATACAGCCCGCGCAGGGATCAGGCAGATTCCGCCGCCAGTGTCGCAAGCCGGGCAGCAGGATCCTGACGGTAAAACAGCTGCAGGTGTCGATACATCGCCGGAAAGCGCTGAAGGAGCAGGTCGGGCGCAGTGAAGAAATATTCTGACAGCACAGCAAAACATTCGGCCGGATCGCTGGCTGCGTAAGGATCAAAGGTCGCGGCCTCTTCACCCGCGAGTGCCACTTCATCGTCAATTTCCTGCATCACCTGCAGCAAATCTTTCTCCCAGCCAGCGACCTCGCGCAGCGGAATAGCGGGGATGCCGCTGGTGTAGCCGCTGCCGCGCGCGTCCAGCTTATGCGCCACTTCATGGATCACCAGGTTATAGCCTGAGAGATCGAACGCGTCGGAAATATCCAGCGCGTTGAGCACCACCGGCCCCTGCGTCCAGCTCTGCCCGGCGTGTACAGCGGGCGCCTGATGCACCAGCCCGCTCTCATCTTCCCAGCGATCATCAACCGCAAAGGGTTCAGGATAGATAAGCACGTCGTGAAAGCCATCCAGCCACTCCACGCCCAGCTTCAGCACCGGCAGGCAAAACAGCAGCGCCAGACGGGCGCTGTGCAGCGCATCCAGTTCAGTGCCCTGCAGCAGGACAAATTTTTTCTGCTGCAGAAAGCGCTGCGCCATGCCGATCAGAACGGCGTGCTCGTCATGATTAAGCAGAGAAAACACTGGCTGCCGCAGCGCCTGCGTCCAGGGCAGTTCAGCGACAGCATCGGATTTATGCGCGTTCCGGGACCATTTAAACATCGCAGCGCCTGTAAAAGGAGAGAAGGAGTGCCGACGGGACAGAATGTGCCAGACGTCAAACCCGTTATTCAACCTGTTAGCCGGGACGGTGTCTGTGATTGCGCTTGCAAAGTGAAAAGCAAAAAAAAGCGGGGCGGGGCGTAAGCGCCTCTTCCGGTGGGCAGAAGAGGCGCAGGGCGCATGCTCAGAGCGATCGGCTTTCGCGCAGAACGCGCTCAAATTCAATGACCCAGACCCAGGGGTTAACCTCCCAGCTGGTCGCGCCATACTGTTTTTGCCACGCTTTGCGATACGCCTCTTTGGGCGACTCTGAATTCATATTCATGGTAAAGAAGTTGTTCAGGAAGTGCGAGTCCGTCTGAACGCCCTCTGCCATGATGTCATCCTCGCTGATATCCTGGATTTTTTCAGCCCGGATCGCGGTGATGGTCAGATCGATGCGGCTTGCCCAGCGCGGCATGTGAATGGCCGTCTGCCAGCCAAACTGCTCCGCGTCCTGCAGATCGTCCTCCAGCTGACCAAACTCGTTGCTGTCAGCACGATACTGGCAGAAGTCGGGATGGCGAAACAGCTGGGGATCGCGATCGTACTCTGCAAGCTGCGCTTCCGGCACAATCGGGCCGCGCCAGGTTTCGCGTACCCACAGGCGATCGCCAACCTGCCCGAAGGGACAGTGCGCGCTGATATCGGACATCGACATCAGTTTGTAGCCGTGAAGATGATTCGCACTGACATCAAACGCATGAACGCCTTCATGGTGGTCCTGTCCTGGACCAAATGCCTGCGTTTTCATAATGCGTCGGGTCTGTGTTTGCTGGCCAACCAGCAGGGCGCGAACCCGCTGTTCGGAAAAAAGAATCGGCCGTTCTTTCATTTTTTACCTCTTGTTATATCACGAACCCGGAAAGCGTTGACGTTACATCCTGTACAGGACGAGACCCTTAGCATAAAGGTTTCAAACAAATTTGCTTAATAATTTGTCACCTGATAATCAGGCGTTCCCTTCCTGTTCCGGTATTAAAAAAACATCCAGGCAAAAAGTGGGGTGCAGATCGCTTAACGTACCGGCGAAATGCGGAAATTTCCCCTATACAGTACGTTATAACGGCCAAAATAGAAATATTTTCAGACTATTTCACCTTTTTCTCCGCTAATAACTGGCTATCTGTCAGCGAAGAGTGACCGCTTAAATTCCCCGCGCACTGGCATCGCGGTTAAGCGCGACACATAAACTATGTTAACTAAATCTGACGATAGTCAAACGTCATAAGGAAAAGCTGAAAACAAAAAGGCTACTGGGCAAGCGGGCTTAACAACGCTATAACATGATCAGGATCGCAGATTTTTCCCTCTCACCCCAAAAATGCTGTAAGAAAAGTGTCATGACCTGCCCGCTAAGATAGGGCTGAGTCTGAAGAGCTCCCGCCGCGCACCACATGTCATAACAGGAGAAACATCATGTCCATTACACACTGGCAACAACGTTATGAACACTGGCTGCGGCTGAACTGGCAGCATGACGATAAGGCGCACGACACAGGGCATCTGCGTCGGGTCTGGATGAGCGCGGCGCGTATCATGCAGGAGACGCCTGCCGATGCCATGGTGGTACTGACCGCCAGCTACTTTCACGACGTGGTGAATCTGCCGAAGAACCATCCGCAGCGTCATCTTGCCTCTACGTTTGCCGCTGAAGAGACGCGCCGTATTCTGCAGCAGGATTTTCCCGATTTTCCCGCTGAACTTATAGATAGCGTGGCGCACGCGGTGCAGGCGCACAGTTTTAGTGCTGCCATTACGCCGCTGACCGCAGAAGCAAAAATTGTGCAGGATGCCGATCGTCTGGAGTCGCTGGGGGCTATCGGACTGGCACGCGTATTCTACACGGCTGGCGCACTGGGCCGGCCGCTGTTTGACAGTGACGATCCGCTGGGGCGCGATCGCGAGCTCGACGATGTGAAGTGGACGCTGGATCACTTTCAGAAAAAGCTGCTGCGCCTGCCTGAAACCATGCAAACGGCAGCGGGACGTCGTCTGGCTGAATATAACGCCGATTTTCTGGTGCACTATATGGCCAAACTCTGTGCCGAGCTGCAGGGGAACCTGGCGGGGGTTGATGAATCCGTGCTGCGCGACTTCTGCTGCACGTTACAGGAATATTAAATTTTTATGACAGGCTGTTAACTGGCCTCATCTTCCGCTACGTTTGTGAAAAAAATAGCAGGGAGTGTGGAAATGACTGAAACCGTGAACATTACGATAAAAATTGATCCGGCACTGAAAGAGGAGATTAAGCAGCTTGCCGCTGACAATCAGCTTTCAATGAGTCAGGAGATTGTTAACCGGCTGCAGGCGAGCCTGCAGAGTGCCCCGCAGCAGGAGACGGCGGTAGATAATCTGCACTCCGATGAGACGCCGGACGACCGGTTAAGCGCTACGGAACTGCGCCAGATCCGTGCGCTACTGAAAAAGAGCAAGAAGAAGAAGTAGTCTCTGCCACCCGCCGCCCGGCGGGTGAGCTATTTCTTATGCGCGATCAGCTATTAGCCTGCTCTGGCGCTTTCAGCCTGTAGTATTCAATCAGCGGCAGCAGTAATTTCGCTACCGCAGCAAATACCGGCACCACCACGGAATTGCCAAACTGACGATAGGCCTGGGTATCGGAGACCGGGATGCGGAACCGCGCTTCACCCGGCGCTTCAAACCCCATCAGGCGCGCGCACTCGCGCGGGCTCAGCCGGCGCGGTCGCCGCGCCATGTTCTCAGCAGCGGTAAAGTTCTGTTCACCCAGCGCGCGATCCCAGCCGCGATCGATCAGGATCTCCGAGCCATCTTTGTAGTAGCGCGCTGAAAGCGTGCGCACGCAGCAGTGCGGATTCTGCGGATCGTTCAGGCCAAAGCCAAAGCCGTTGCCCTTCGCCTTGTGCTTTTGCGCATAGCGATAGAGGTAGTGCCAGAGCGTTGGCGACAGGGTATATTTTTCACCCGGATCTGCGTCCAGCAAACTCTGCAGTGGCGGCACCTGCGGCGGATAGAGCGCCGGCAACGCGCGCAGTGAAAAGGGCTGCTTAACGCCGCTATCGCGCCGGATGCCCACCAGCACAATGCGCTCACGGTGCTGCGGCAGAAAATAGCGCGCGTCGATCACTTTGGCGTCCGGTGTGCCTTTATCATCCGCATCCGCCACGTCATAACCCAGCTCATCCAGCGTTGCCATAATAATGGCGAAGGTGCGGCCCTTATCGTGGCTCTTCAGATTCTTGACATTTTCCAGCACAAAAAACGCGGGCTTTTTAGCCGCGAGAATGCGCGCCACGTCAAAAAACAGCGTGCCCTGCGCCTCACACTCAAAGCCGTGCGCCCGGCCGAGCGCGTTCTTTTTACTGACGCCCGCCAGTGAAAAAGGCTGACAGGGAAAGCCAGCCAGCAGCACCTGGTGATCGGGGATAGCGCGATCGATATGCTGATAGATAGCCGCCTCCTCAGTGAGGCCGGCTGGCTGCGTGACGAGACGAATATCGGTATTGAACCGGTGGCGCAGCGGATCGCAGTAGTGGTTCGCTTTATAGGTGCGGACCGCCTCTTTATTCCATTCGCTGGTAAAAACGCACTCGCCGCCGGCCTGCTCAAAGCCGCGCCGGATGCCGCCGATACCGGCAAAGAGATCGATAAACTGAAAGGCGGGCCTCTCATAGTGGGCCGGTCGCGATGGCAGCAGGGCGCGCAGGCTGGCGATCTCAGACGGCAGCAGCATTACCGACGCGGCTTTGCCACTGCGCAGACGGTTCAGCTTCGCCACGCTCCAGTGGCCTGTGCCGGCGGCGTTGAGGGTCTGCATCACATCGCGCGCCGCGTAGATATCCAGTACCTGCAGTAACAGCGCTAAATCATCCTGCGCAGCGGTTAATGAAGAGGGGGTAGCCGGTGCGGCGGGATCGGGAACGAGCATGCGTTTTTCCTTAACAGTTGAGCGACTATGCTACCACTCATCTGTCAGGGTTGAAATTAGCGCGTCGTGTCGCGCTGCGCGCCGTGCCGCACTCTTTTACGCCGCCGCTTTCGCTTTTGCCGTAAAACGCTAAAGTTGAATAGGCCCGCAGGAAAAGGAAACGGCATGGCTGACGTTCACTCACAAGAGATCCGCAGTAAAAATATGCGCGCGATCCGAAATCAGGATACGGCGATTGAACAGCGCGTGGCCGCGATATTGAAAGATCGCGGCTTCAGCTTTCGCGTGCAGGATAAAGCGCTGCCGGGGCGGCCCGATTTCGTGCTGCCTGAGCAGCAGGCCATTATCTTTGTGCACGGCTGTTTCTGGCATCGTCATCACTGCTATCTGTTTAAAATGCCCGCCACGCGCACCAGTTTCTGGAACGGCAAAATCAACAGTAACGTTGAGCGTGACCGGCGCTATGTGCAGCAGCTGCAGGAGACCGGCTGGAAGGTTCTGATTGTCTGGGAGTGCGCGCTGCGCGGTAAGCTGCGGCTGGATGACAATCAGCTGATTGAGCGCCTTGAGGAGTGGCTGCTGGCCGCCGGGCAGAGCGCGGAGCTGGATCACCAGGGATTGCATCATTACCAACCACTCTAGCCTGCGATGATTGCTTTACGCGGCAATAATCGTTTAGATCACGTTTTTCTCTGGGACGCGGAGCACTACCATGAGCAGTATTAAACTGACGGTCAGGCGGCTCTATCAGCTGCGTGACGAGCGGCTGGTGGCGACACAGGCCACGGCACGCATCTGGCTCGACGATCGGCTGATTGCCACAGAGGAGATCAGCGGCATGACCGAAAGTCCGGTGAGTAAATATCTGCACGCAGCGGATACGCAGGGAAAAACGTTACGCGTTGAATGGGATTGTGAGGGCATCGCCGACATGTCGGTGACGTGGGTTGAGCGCTGCCCCTGTTGTCAGGAACACTAACCGGAATAAGGATTACCATTTTGGCAGGAACCAGTTTACTTACGCTTCTGGATGATATTGCAACGCTGCTGGATGACATTTCAGTCATGGGCAAAGTTGCGGCAAAAAAAACCGCTGGCGTGCTGGGCGACGATTTGTCGCTTAATGCGCAGCAGGTCACGGGCGTCAAAGCCAATCGCGAATTGCCGGTGGTCTGGGGCGTTGCGAAAGGCTCATTTCTGAATAAGCTGATCCTGGTGCCGCTGGCGCTGGTGATTTCGGCGTTTGCTCCCTGGCTTATCACGCCGTTGCTGATGCTGGGGGGCGCCTACCTCTGCTATGAAGGGGTGGAAAAGGTGTTACACAGCCTGCAGCACGATAAAGAGGAAAAGAGCCCGGAAGCGCGTCAGCAGCGGCTCGACAGCCTGGCACAGCAGGATCCGCGCGCGTATGAAAAGAGCAAGGTCAAAGGTGCGGTACGCACTGACTTTATTCTTTCAGCGGAGATCGTGGCGATTACGCTGGGCATCGTGTCAGAGGCGCCGCTGCTTAATCAGGTGCTGATCCTCGCCGGTATCGCCATTCTGGTGACCATCGGTGTCTATGGCATTGTGGCGATGATTGTGAAAATCGATGACCTCGGCTACTGGCTGCGGGAAAAGTCCTCTTCACTGGCGCAGGCAGTGGGCGGTTTTCTGCTGGCGATGGCGCCGTGGCTGATGAAGATTCTTACCGTCGTCGGCACGCTGGCGATGTTTCTGGTGGGCGGCGGCATTATTGTGCATGGTATCACGCCGCTGCATCACGCTATCAGCGAATACAGCAGCGGCTTTAACGGTCTGGTTTCCGGCCTGCTGAGTAACGGGGCCAATCTGGTGCTTGGGTTTATTGTCGGCGCGATTGTGCTGCTGGTGGTTAACCTGATCGCTAAAGTTCGCGGTAAGTCGGCATAACAGGCCAGCGCGGCGAGCGGCGCACAAGCCGCTTACCGCTTATCTCTGGCAATGCGATATAACGCGCGGCACACTAATTTTCAGGAGAGTGATGATGAACGACGATATGTTTGAATTTGATATCGATGCCCAGCTGGAACAGGCTGAAGCGAAAGCGGCGGAAAAAGCCAGCGAAGTGCCGGCTGAACTCAGTGATGATGCTGAGTGCGAAGGCTGCAAAATCTGACGATCGCAGCTAAAAATTTCAAAGCCGGTAATAAACATTACCGGCTTTGTTTATGAACCAGATTTTGCACTGCTTATTCCTCTTTTATCACACTAATAACATTATCCTATAGGCAAATTGTCTGTCCGGCTGCTATACCTTTAAGCGTTCAATCAACGGTAAAAGGGAGGGCGCGGTATGACCTTTGCAGTGAGTGATGAAGTTCAGCACAAACAGGGCGGACCCACGATGGTGGTAACCGGCTATGCCAGCGGAATGGTTGAGTGTCGTTGGTATGATGGCTATAGCGTGCGCCGTGAGGCATTCCATAGTGATGAACTGAGTCACATGACTACGGAATCCCGGCTCGCCAGCTGAATCTGGTCGGGACGGTTTCGCCGTCCCGAATCCCGTTACACTTTTCCCTCGTTATCTTCTTCCACCGCCTGGTAAATCCGCTGCAGAATATCCGGAAACGCCGACTGAACGCGACTCCAGCTCGGAATAAAGGGCTTATCGTTGGGGCGTTCAATAAATGACTGACCGGCGTCGAGAATGGCCTGGGTAAACATCTCCACCGCCGCTTCCTCTTTATGCTGATCGAACGACAGGCCGTTCATGGTTGCTTCATGCCGGTAGATCTCCATCATATCCAGCGCGTTACGGTAATAAGTCGCCTTCAGCACGCGAAACGAATCGCTGGTCAGCGGCACGCCCATGGTCGCCAGCTTGCGCAGCAGCGACTGGACAATATCGCTGCTCATGCGCTTCAGCCCCCCGGTACCATCCTCTTCGGCCAGCGGCTGATGCTTGTGGTCATAGTGATCGGCGATCTCGACCTGACAGCTCTGTCGGGTCGTATAGTTGCGATAGATCTCAGACAGCACGCCGATCTCCAGCCCCCAGTCGCCAGGGATCTTAATGCCGTTAAGCACATGGGTGCGCATGGCGAATTCGCCGGAGAGGGGATAGCGAAAGCTGCTGAGGTAGTCGAGATATTCGGAGTGGCCATATACCTGCTGCAGCGAACGCAGCATCGGTCCGACCAGCAGACGGCCGACGCGGCCATTGAGCTTGCCATCCGCGACGCGCGCATAAAACCCTTTGCAAAACTCATACTGAAACGCCGGGTTGGCCAGCGGATAGAGCAGACGCGCCAGCATGCCGCGCTCATAGGTCACGATATCGCAGTCATGCAGCGCCACGCACTGGGTGCGATCGGACGCCAGGGTGTAACCGGTACAGAACCAGACGTTGCGTCCTTTGCCCGGCTGGCTGGGCGAGAGACCCTCTTTATCCAGCTCAGCATCAATAGCTTTCAGGCGCGGCCCGTCATTCCACAGAATGCGGTGCCGCTGGGGCAGGCGTGAGAAGAAGTCGCGGGCAAACAGAAACTGATCGCGATCGGCGCGATCGAGACCAATCACAATCTCTTCCAGATAGGGCACCTGCGCCAGTTCATTAACAATATTATCCAGCGCCGGGCCCTCCAGTTCGGAGAACAGCGAGGGCAGGATCAGGCCCATCTTGCGCCGGCGGGCAAACTGCACCATCTCTTTTTCCAGCGACTCCACGCGGCGATGGGTGAGGTTATGGAAATTCGTAATCACGCCATTCTGATAAAAATCACTCATCGTCTCATCCTCTGATTACGGCTTATGGGGGGCCAGAAAGTGTTCTATGCCTTCGCTCCAGCCCTCTGGTCCGGTTTGTGCTGTGCGATAGATATGGTCGCTATCGGTACGGCTAAGTGTAACCGGTGACTTGCTGAAGCCTTTGATAATGACCGCGTAGTCCGCCTGCTCCAGCATCGGGATATCATTGGGGCCGTCACCCAGACCCAGCGTTATCCGGCTTACGCCATCCTGCTGCATCAGCTGCTGCTGCAGCTGCGTCAGCGCGATACCTTTACCGCAGTTTTCCGGCATCACGTGCCAGAAGCGGCCGCCCTGCGTCAGAGCAAGCTGATGCCGGGCCAGTGCGGCGCGAAACGCCTCCAGCTTATCGCTCTCGTCGCGCCACAAAATCACCTCCGAGGCGTCACGCAGGCGGCTTAGCCGGGCGTCACTCAGCGCCAGACCGGTAAAGCTCGCCACGTCGCTATCACTGAGATCGTGAAAACCGGTAAAGCGAAATTCCGTTTTCAGCGCGGCCAGCGTGTCGCACAGCGCCAGATAGTCAGCGCCTGGCTCATCATTAACCGTAACGTCATCGCCAAAGCTGATGCGGGCACCATTTTCAGCGATAAACGGCGCTCCGCCTAAACCCAGGCGCTTCTGCAGCGGGATAATCTCTGCAGCGGTTTTACTGGAGCAGAGCACTACCGGGATCTGGCGTGCGGCAAAATAGTCCAGCCACGGGCGGGCAGCTTCCCAGTTGTAATCGTGGTGATCCAGCAGCGAGCCGTCCAGGTCGGTTACCACCAGCAGGGGGGAATCGGGATCAATCATCGTCATACTCCTTACACCACAGAGGTGAGTAAAGCAGAGAGTAATCAGTATAATAGCGTTATGACGATTGCACGTTTTTCCGGCGTACCGAACGCGACAACCAGGAATAATCTTAAAAGGCAGCGCGACGCCAGCTACCGGTGCATGAAGTGTGCAGGGTGAAGCGCAGACCGCGCGGCTCTCTGGCCGGTTTAACGCCAGAAGATATGCATATTTCTGCACTTTATATGCACAAATGCCGGTTGCCTTCATACATAGTGAGCGTAATCTGAAACGGCATTACCGTTTCCTGGTGTAACGAATCCATTGATAAATTTAACCCGGCCTGAGCCGGGTTTTTTTTAAATCACTCTCAGCGATTCGCTTCGCAAAAGCTGCAATCGTGAATATCCACTTCGCACTGTTCAGAAAGGCAGCGCGCCTGATCCACGGTTTTACCCGATGAATCAAACCACTCCGGGTCGCGCTCTTTTTCCTGTTCCGGATTGCCTGCCGGAAGGGAGCGAGGGCGGGTTTCTTCTGCACGCATACGGGGACTCCGTAAAGCCAGGGTGGGTCTTGAGTATAGTGCGGCACGCGCATACGCGCATACGCGCGCAGCGCGACAGGCAAAAAAAAAGCCCGCGCTGCGCGGGCAAAAATCCTTGTTACTTTTAGGTTGGCTGCTTCTTTGGGGTTGATGCAGCGAAATGATGATAGGCGTTTTCTCCGTCAGGCTTCTCGCTGCAAAACGTTAAGAGAGTGAAAAAGCGGCTTTTGACAGTTCTTTACCTGACGTCGCTCCTGTTTTTACCAGAAGCAGCTATGCTTAACGCTGTTTGATTATTATTGATAACAAGGAGTTAGTATGGATTTGCTGCGCATTATTATCGCTATTTTGCTGCCACCGCTGGGCGTATTCATGCAGGTAGGTTTTGGCGGAGCGTTCTGGCTGAACATTCTGCTGACGCTGTGTGGCTATATTCCCGGCATCGTCCACGCTGTCTGGGTTATCGCCCGTCGCTGATCGCGATCACTATTTCGCCGCCTGTTTACGGTACACTGGCGCAAAACAGTCGCTGAGAGGTTGCAATGCAGGCAGGTGAACGCGTAACGGTGAAAACAGACGGCGGCCCGCGCCGCGCAGGTAAACTGCTGGCGGTGGAGCCGTTTAACGAAGGGACCATGTATCTGGTGGCGCTGGAGGACTATCCGCTGGGCATCTGGTTTTTTAACGAAAGCGACCACGCCGAAGGCGTATTTGTTGAGCCTGAAAGCACCGGCTGAGCAAACCAAACCGCGCGCCCCGTCTGACGCTTCAGCGGGGCGCGTGCTGTCAGAAGGTCTCCCAGTTATCGCTGCCTGATACCGCCAGTGCCGGACGCATCGTGCGCTGAGCCGCTGGCGCCGCGTGGACCGGCGCCGCAACTTTCGTTGTGGCGTAAGCGCTGTCGCTGAGGCGGAATGCCGCCACCGCCTGCGTCAGTTTACCCGCCTGATCTTCCAGCGAGGCCGCTGCAGAAGAGGCTTCTTCAACCAGCGAGGCGTTTTGCTGCGTCACGTTATCCATTTCCGTCACCGCCAGGCTGACCTGCTGGATACCGCGGCTCTGCTCATCTGAGGCTGCGGCGATCTCTGCCATAATATCGGTAACGCGCCGTACGGCTTCAACGATGTCACTCATGGTGGTTCCCGCTTCGCCCACCTGATGCGATCCGTCACCAATCAGCGCGACCGACTCGGCAATCAGCGTTTCGATCTCTTTCGCCGCCTGAGCGCTGCGCTGCGCCAGGCTGCGTACTTCGCTGGCGACAACGGCGAAACCGCGGCCCTGTTCACCTGCCCGGGCAGCTTCTACCGCAGCGTTAAGCGCCAGAATATTTGTCTGAAAAGCGATGCTGTTAATCACGTTGGTGATTTCAGCAATTTTTTTCGAACTGCCGGAGATGTTATTCATGGTTTTCACTACGCCGCTGACCAGATCGCCACCGTTGCGCGCTTTGTCAGAGGCGTCAGCCGCCAGCTGACTGGCGTGATGGGCATTTTCCGCATTCTGCTTCACCGTTGCGGTGAGCTGTTCCATACTGGCCGCGGTCTGTTCCAGTGCTGATGCCTGCTGCTCGGTGCGGGAAGAGAGGTCGGTGTTCCCGGCGGAGATTTCGCTGGTTCCCTGATAAATAGCCTCCGCCCCTTCGCGCACGCTGCCCACGGTGCGTACCAGCGCGGCCTGCATCAGCTGCAGATTATGCAACAGCATGCCGATTTCGTTACGCCCGCACGGCACATCGGCGGCGGTCAAATCACCCCGGGCAATTCGCTCAATGCGGACGACCGACTGGCGCAGAGGATTAATAATGATCCGCCGCAGAAAAATAAAGGTCAGCCCGACCAGCACTAATGCAGCCGCAAACGCCGCTGCCATGGCGATAAAGCCAAGGCGCGCCTGGTGCGCTGCCCCGGCGTTAATCGCCTCGGCCCGCTCGGTACGGATTTTAATGGCCTTCAGCAGCAGCGCGTTATAGGCGTCATCCAGTTTACGGGTGACATCGGTCTCCTGTGCCACAATGCCTTCGAAGCTACCCTGACGCGCTGACTCAATCATCGGCTTCACGCCTTTATCGATATATTGATTGAAGCTGGCGGTCAGCGGCGCATCCAGGGCCAGATCGGCGGGCGTTTTAACATCGCGCGCCATATAAAGCGTAAATCCTTCACGCGCCTGTTTAATGCGCGTTTCTGTCCGCGCCAGATCGGCGCGATAGCTATCCATCTCGCCAATACGCGTCGCCGCGCCCGCCTGCAGTATATTAAGGCGGGCAGTGCGCAGATGGTTAGAGCTGTTGGAAATGCCCATGCGCACCTGAATCTCTTCGGTGGCATCGTTCAGCGAATTATTACTCTGAATGAGAAAATAGCTGGCGAGACCAATACACAGGGCAAAAAGCAGCAGAATGCCGCCGAATATCACGCTGAATAGCGGCATCAGGCGCAGGTTTTGCCAGAGGCTGAGCTTATTATCTACATCGATCGATGCTGTTTTCATTTCCTTGCTCTCATAGTGGTAAGGGTTCTGAAAGCAAACATCGGCAGGGCAGGGGAAAGGCTTAGGTGAGAATATGGGATCGCGATCGCAAAAGCGTTAAAAAACAACAGGGCTGGTCATCAGACCAGCCCTGTGGCAGCATAAATTATGTAGCAGACAGCTTATCGCACGTTAACATAAATGCCGGAGGTTACATTATCTGTCAGACGTACTACATGATAGATAACCTGTTTATTATGCGTTTTGATTTTACGCTTAATATTGCCTTTATGTGACGAAACGGTTTTAGCCTTAATCTGCATTTTGTCTGAAATCTGAATGGTGTCATGGCCTGACATCCACATTTTCAGCATATTTGATTCGGTCTGGCTCAGCGTCAGTGGATGAATGTCCATCCCGGCGGAAATACGCGGTGACGCATTGAGTTTCTTTTGCAGGTAAGTACCCAGCAGTGAATCCAGAGTCGATGTCTTGATCGATTTTGATGTAATAATCAGGTTCTTACGAACGTAGAGATATTCCTCAAAATGGATATTTGAGATCGCCATAAAGATAAAGAAAAGAGTATCCGGGTGCTGTGTGATAATAGCACGAATGCGATCGCTGGAATCGGCTTCGTGAATAAAGCAATCTTCGTTAATAAATACTACGCCAGGTTTTAATTGCTCGCATTTTTGTTGTAGCTGTTCGATATCCGTGGCTGCAGTAATGTTTTTCTTTTTAACTCCTTTTGCCGACATATAGTCCGACAGTCCCAGGCGTGTGTAGTTACATGAATCCATAATAATCGTTGGCATTATAGCGACCCTCACCAATTTGTTATCCGTTTAAATCAACGATGAATACGCGTTTGCGGTACGAGAGAAATTTTCAAAGACACTTTTTTATTCTGCTTTGCAGTCTGGCAAATTATATCCCTGCGCCATCATGACTCTTCCCTGACCCGTTCTGCGAAGTTTTTTGTGTTCCATCCACGTCATTCTTTCCCCGGCGATAGCGGGAATCACCAGGAATTTGCTTTAAGTATACCTTCCGCCCTGTTTTTGAGAGCTGTGTCACTATCGCGCATGTTACAGGCAATTCTGATAGGACAAATCTTAAAAACATTTGTTTCGCGAAAGTGTGACGCTTCAGCGAGTGTTGACAATGCCGGAAAAAGGGAAATTAGACAAGAAAAATCGCTTTTAAATTTTTTTTGTTTAAAAACATACCCTTGAGCATTTTTCCAACCGATTCGTCAGGGAAACCACCTTAAGAATCGTCTGACTAAAATACTCCACGGACCGTTTAATAAGAATGTTTTTCACGATAAATATCGATTTATCAGATTTTCCTCAGTTGATTTCTGAAAAAAATGGTTTGAAAAGTATACGGAATGATTTTGACTGCTTAACTATCACTTCAGAATGGTAACAGTATCGTTAACTAACGTGCAGGGGAAAGTTCTGAGACAAATCGGGCGAGTAAATCAAAGACTTCGCTGAACAGATGTTCGCAGAATGGGGCAAGAAGCGGCATCAGCATACCCATAGAGAGGATGCCGACCGTTAAGGTCACAGGAAAGCCGATAGCGAAAACCGACAGTTGAGGTGAAACACGGTTTAACAAACCCAGTGCCAGGTTTAGCGTGAGGAGCAAAATGATTAAGGGCAGCGCTAACATCATGCCATTAAGGAAAATTAGCCCGGCACCTTTGACCAGTCCCATAAAGGCATCAGCACTTAGCGGCTCTGCACTGACGGGCAAGGTCTGAAAACTGTCTGCCAGCAGCGAGATCAGCCACAGATGTCCGTTAAAGGTCAGAAACAGCAGCATCGCCAGCATATCGAGAAAACGCGCCAGCAGCGGCATGTTAACCCGCGTGTTCGGGTCCAGCAGCGTAGCGAAAGATAATCCCATCTGTAAACCAATGATTTCACCCGCCAGCTTTACGGCTGAAAACGCCAGTTGCATGGTCAGACCGATACCGGCACCAATCAGCAGCTGCTGGATCAGCATCCAGAAACCGGCAGGTGAGAACAGGGTAACGTCGACCGGTGGCAGCAGCGGCAGCAAAATCCAGGTGATCACAAACGCAAGCGCCACCTTTACCCGTTTGGGTATATTGCGCTCGTTCAGCACCGGCGCGCTGGCAAACAGCGCCAGCAGGCGCGCCATCGGCCAGAAAAACTGCGCCACCCAGTGGATAAGCTGACTGCTGTCGAGGGTAACCATCAGCCAATGATATAAGGCAGGTTGCTGAACAGGGTGCGAATGTAATCCAGCATCAGATTCAGCATCCAGGGTCCTGCGATTACGCCGGTAGCCGCCACCGCCAGAATCTTGGGAATAAAAGAGAGCGTCTGTTCGTTAATCTGCGTTGCCGCCTGCAGAATACTGATGATAAGCCCGCTTACCATCGCGACCAGCAGTAGCGGAGCCGCCATCATCAGCGCGACGCGCATCGCCTCCTGGCCCATTACCATTACCGATTCCGGGGTCATACTGTGCTCCTGTCAGGGAAAGATTAATGAAGGGTCAGGAATAAAAGCTTTGGGCCAGCGACCCCACCAGCAGCTGCCAGCCGTCGACCAGCACAAACAGCATCAGCTTAAACGGCAGCGCAATCGTCGCCGGCGGTACCATCATCATACCTAATGCCATCAGTACACTGGCGACCACCAGGTCGATAATCAGAAAAGGGATAAAGACCGTAAAGCCAATCTGGAATGCGGTTTTCAGCTCGCTGGTCACGTACGCCGGCAGCAGAATACGCATCGGTACTGCTTCCGGGCCGTCGATAGGCGCGGTATTGGCCAGGCGGGCAAACAGGGCCAGATCGGCTTCGCGCGTCTGGCGCAGCATAAACTCACGCAGCGGCTGAGCACCTTTATCCAGCGCCACTTCCATACTGATTTTGTCCTGACTGAAGGGCAGGTAGGCATCCGCGTAGATTTTATCGAACGTGGGCGCCATGATGAAAAAGGTCAGGAACAGCGCCAGGCCGAGCATCACCTGGTTAGGCGGGGCCGAAGGCGTACCCAGCGCGTTACGCAGCAGGCCAAATACAATAATGATGCGTGTAAAGCTGGTCATCATCAGCAGTACGGCCGGGATAAAGGTCAGCGAGGTGATAAACACCAGCGTCTGTACCGGCAGCGACCAGCTCTGCCCGCCATTAGCCAGCGGCTGGCTGACCAGACCAGGCAACTGCGCGTGCGCAGCCGGTGCCAGCAGCATCAGCAGCGGCAGCAGAGAGAGTAATCGACGCATCATTAAGGTTTTCCGGGACGTTTAACCAGGTTGTGGAGGATCTGACGAAAATCCTGCGGTACAGGCTGAGCCTGCGGGTGTTCTTCAGGCGGCAGCGGCGGCAGCGAGTGCAGATGGGTGATCTGCTGCGCTGTTACCCCCAGCACCAGGCGCGCATCGGCGGTTTCAACGATCACCACCCGCTCCTGACGCCCGACCTGTACGCTGGCGCTGACTTTCAGCGCCTGTGCATTAACCGTTTTTGGCGCAAAGCCCATGCGCTTCGCCAGCCAGCCGCAGGCCAGGATCAGCAGAACAATCACCGCCAGCATAGTGCCGACCTGACTCACTACGGAGCCGGTAGAGACCACCGGCTGCGCGTGCGCTGGCTGCAGGGTTTGTGCGCTGTTTTGCATGATCAGCGGCTCAGACGACGCATGCGTTCAGAAGGCGTAATGATATCGGTGATACGCACGCCATATTTATCATTCACGACCACGACTTCACCCTGCGCAATCAGATAGCCGTTGATCAGAATATCCAGCGGTTCACCGGCGAGACCATCCAGCGACACCACAGAACCCTGCGTCAGACGCAGCAGCTCTTTGATTGTCATTTTGGTACGGCCCAGTTCAACGGTGAGTTTGACCGGGATATCCATGATCAGATCGATATCCTGCATGGCACCGCTGGCGCCAGCACTCTCAAACGCTTTAAACACGTTTTCACTGGCGGCCGGTGCGCTGCCGCTGCTGGTCTGCTCGTTCATTGCTTCAGCCCACAGATCGTCCGCGGAGATATCGTCGGACGGGTTTTTGCTGTCACTCATTGGGCTGTTCCTCATTCAGCGAATTCAAAATCGGGTTAATCAGATGTTCAACGCGCAGCGCATACTGGCCATTCAGCATGCCGTACTGGCTGGTCAGCACCGGAACGCCATCCACATGGGCAATGATGCGATCCGGCTTTTCAATTGGCAGTACATCGCCGGGTTTAAGCTGCAAAATGCGCGACAGGCGCATTGAGGTTTCGGCAAAATGTGCAATCAGCTCCAGCTCAGAGTGCTGCACCTGCTTCACCAGATTGTCGCGCCAGTGCGTATCCTCCTGGCGGGAGTTCTCCAGCGGTGGATTGACCAGCAGCTCGCGCAGCGGCTCAATCATGGAAAACGGAATACAGATGTTAAACTCACCGACCAGGTTGCCAATCTCCACCTGAAAAGGGGTGTTAACGACAATATCGTTAGGTGAGGTGGTGATGTTGGTAAACTTCACCTGCATCTCTGAACGGACATACTCCACTTCCAGCGGGTAGATCGCTTTCCACGCGTCGCTGTAGCCATCCAGCGCCAGCTTCAGCATGCGGCGGATCACGCGCTGTTCAGTATGGGTAAACTCGCGCCCCTCAACTTTGGTCGGAAAGCGCCCGTCGCCACCAAACAGGTTATCCACGGCGATAAACACCAGGCTTGGCGAGAACACGACCAGCGCCGTGCCGCGCAGCGGCTGCAGATGGATCAGGTTCAGGTTGGTTGGCACCGGCAGATTGCGGGCAAACTCGTGGTAGGGCTGAATTTTTATCGCCCCTACGCTGATATCCGGGCTGCGGCGCAGCAGGTTAAACAGCGCCATACGAAAATGGCGCGCAAAACGTTCATTGATGATCTCCAGCGCCTGCAGCCGCTCACGTACCACACGACGCTGGGTATTGGGGTCGTAAGGGCGAATGTCGCCATCGCTCCCGGTGGAAATTTTCTCTACTTCCGCGCTGTCACTGTCGCCGTTAAGCAGCGCGTCAATTTCAGCCTGGGAGAGAATGCTATCGCCCATTAAATCACCTCAAAATGAAGGCGGTAAACAGCACATCACTGACCACCTGTGCAGGTTGTCCGGTTACCAGCGGCGGCGCCATCACCTGTTTAATCTGTCCGACCAGGGCCTGTTTGCCCTGTTCGGTTGCCAGCTGCGCCGCGTTCTGACGCGACAGCAGCAGCAGCAGACGGCTGCGCACTTCCGGCAGGTAATCGTTCAACCGGCGACGGGTATCCTCATCCGGCAGACGCAGGGTAAAGCCTACGTACAGCACGCGATCGGGATCGTTGTCAGGATTGACCAGGTTAACCGTAAACGTATCCATTGCAAAAAAGACGGGGGCGGGCGGTGGCTCAACTTTCGCGGCTTCCGGTTTGTCACCCTCGTGTTTATTCATCATTCGCCAGACTGCATAGCCTGCTACGCTGCAAGCGGCCAGCGTTACAATCAGTAACACCGGAATCAGTAATGAACGTTTGCGGCCTTTTGCTTTCGCGTTATCAGACATGTTTGCAGTACTTCCTGTGAATTATGGGCAAGCCTCTCGGCTTGCCTGAACAGATTATCCCGCGTCTTAAGTCAAACAATGGGAAGAAAAGACGCGGGTTTTACGCTTACCTTCAGCGTTTAGCTGCTGTCAGGCAAAAATATCGACGCCACCGCTGCCGGCGGCGCGCGCCTGCAGGGCCGCCGGAACGGCCAGAGGCGTTATCTCACTGTCACTCTCCAGCGCCTGAGTAAAGCGGCCATACTGACCATCGCGCTGATTCTCCTGCTGTCCGGCGTGCTGCTGCTGGCTCTGGGCAAATGCGTCGCTGCTCACCTGGCTCTGGCCCAGGTTGATGCCGCTCTCCGCCAGGGCACTGCGCAGCTGCGGCAGGGCAGCTTCCAGCGCCGCCCTGACATGGCTGTGGCCTGAGACCAGCGTCAGCTGCGCCTGGTCCTTATCCATGGTGAGGCTGATCTGCAGCGCGCCTAAATCTTCCGGATGCAGCCGCAGTTCAGCGTTCTGCTGCCCGTTGCGGCTGAACATTACAATCTGCTGCCCCAGCGCCTGCTGCCACTCCTGACTGCCAAGCTGCGCATTCAGCATCGGCGTTGACGGGGTGCCCTGCAGGCTGGCGCTGGCGGTATTAACCGGCGCGCTGCTGCTGAACATAGCGCTGAGATGGGCTGCTGGCTGTTCCTGCCCGGCTGACAGCGCCTGCCGCTCATCGCTTTTACTGAGTCCCCCCAGCATCTGCCGGAAACTCTCATCCAGCGTCAGTGCAGCGCTGCTGGCGGGCGCCGTGCTGCCGTGGCTGCCGGCGGCCAGGCCATCAGCGCGCGTGGTAAGCGCTGACGTATCCTGACTGCGGATGTGTGGTGTCGCCGTCTCCGCCTGCTCAGTTGCCGGTTCGGTGCCCGTCAGCAGCGCACCGCTCAGCGCCGCGTTCAGCGGCGTGCCTGCGGCTGCATCAGTTGCTGCCTGTGGCGGCGTGCCCGAAGCCAGCAGCGGCCGGTTTTCCACCATCGCCGGCAGCATGGCAAACAGCGCCTGCACATTCTGTAAGTCGCTGGCGCTTAACGGCGTTACGGCATGCTCATCACTATCATCGGCGGATTTAAGCCCGGCTTTAGATCCCGCCGGCTGGAAAAGTGCATTTAAGGCGTCTGGTTTGTCCAGTGCCTGCAGCAGGTTACTCAGTGACGCTTTATCGTCATTACCGGCAACGTCGCCTGCGTCACGGGTTTCACCCGGCTGCAGTTTTCCCTGCTGTTTAGCCAGCGCCAGCAGCTGATTTCCCAGCTCGGTGATAAAGTGGGACGGCAGGCCGTCACCCGTTGCCTGGCTCTCTGGCGCTGCATCAGTTGCGGCAGCTGTTTTAGCGACTTTTGCAGTATGCGTAAGCAGGGCTTGCAGCGTAGTCATTCGCTTTTCCTCAGTGCGGCCCGTTGGGCAAATTCATCCATTCGTTTCTGATCGAGACGGTTTTCCTGACGCAATGCACTCTCCTCAGCGCGGGTAATCAGCATCTGATAGGCATTGAGTTTCTTGTGCTTTTCCCGCCAGCTGCCCAGCGCCTGTTCAGTACGCTGATCCCACTGGCTCAGCTGCTGGCGATGCTGGTCAATCGCTTTTTCCAGCGTCTGGATAAACTGGTGATAGTTACTCCAGCGCATGCTGGTAATACCGCCGGACATATCCTGATTGAGCTTGTTGCGATACTCATCCAGATAGTCCAGCAGCATGCTGAGCTGCTCATTGGCCTGCTGCTGGCCGCGCCGCATGTTGCCCAGATGGAGCACAGCGTCATCCAGATCCTGTTCTGCCAGGTCGCGCAGGGTGTCAATTGCACTGGCGGTTTTCATTGGCTAGCCTCGTCTGATAACCACGTTAACCAAACAGCGTCTGCAGGTGCAGGCAGGCGTCATCGTATTCACTGCGTTCAAAAATTCCCTGATGCAGAAACGCTTCCATCTGCGGATAGAGCGTAATGGCCCGATCCAGCATCGGATCGCTGCCGGCGGCATAGGCGCCGACGCTCACCAGGTCGCGGTTACGCTGATAGCTCGACAGCAGCTGCTTAAACTGCCGCACCCGGGCGTAATGCGTTTCATCAATCAGCGACGTCATTACGCGACTGATTGACGCTTCGATATCGATTGCCGGGTAGTGGCCCGCTTCCGCCAGCCGGCGCGACAGAACGATGTGGCCGTCCAGAATGGCGCGCGCGGAGTCAGCGATCGGATCCTGCTGGTCGTCACCCTCGGTCAGTACGGTGTAAAACGCCGTGATTGAACCGCCGCCGTCGATGCCGTTACCCGCCCGTTCCACCAGCGCCGGCAGCTTGGCGAATACGGAAGGGGGATAACCTTTGGTTGCCGGTGGCTCACCAATGGCCAGCGCAATTTCACGCTGCGCCATCGCATAGCGCGTCAGCGAGTCCATGATCAGCAGCACGTGCTGGCCGCGATCGCGGAAATCCTCCGCAATGCGCGTGGCGTAGGCGGCACCCTGCATGCGCAGCAGCGGAGAGACATCGGCCGGCGCGGCGATCACCACCGAGCGGGCGCGGCCTTCGGCCCCCAGAATATTTTCGATAAACTCTTTAACTTCGCGACCGCGCTCGCCAATCAGGCCGACCACGATCACATCAGCTTTGGTATAGCGCGCCATCATGCCGAGCAGCACCGATTTGCCCACGCCGGAACCGGCAAACAGGCCCATACGCTGACCGCGTCCCACCGTCAGCAGGGCGTTAATGGCACGCACCCCGGTGTCGAGCACGTCATGAATAGGCGTGCGCTGCAGCGGGTTAAAGTGCGGGGTGATCAGCGGTGCGCGATAGCCGGTTTCCGGTGCGGGCAGTCCATCCAGCGGCTTGCCGCTGCCGTCCAGCACGCGACCCAGCAGCTCCGGTCCCAGCAGCAGCTGTTTGCCGCTGTGATCGCCGTTCATTCGCGCATAGACGCGAGCGCCGGGTAAAATGCCGTCAACTTCTTCCAGCGGCATCAGAAACAGCTTTTGTCCGTTAAAACCCACCACTTCACTCTCTACTTCAGTGATATGGCCATTATCATGGCGTTCGATAATGCAGGTTGCGCCCAGCGGCAGCTGCAGCCCGGTCGCTTCCAGCACCAGGCCGGTGGCCCGCGTCAGGCGCCCATAGCGCCGTACGGACTGCACCTGGCTGATACGCTGTTCAAAAGAGTCGAGTGCGCCAAGCCAGCGCGACAGGCGAGACGTCATCAGAGTGCTCCCGGTGCCGCCAGGCGGCACAGCTCCTGCCAGCGGGTGGCCACGCTGGCGTCGAGATCGCCATCCTCAGCGCTGAGCTTGCAGCCGCCGGGGTGCAGCGTGCTGTCAGCCAGCAGCCGCCAGCCATGCAGATCCAGCGTGGGGCCGAGCGTCTGCTCCACGCGCTGCAGATCGTCCGGATGCACGCGCAGCTGCGGTTTGCCGCTGAACATCGGCTCCTGCTGGATCAGCTGCTGGATTTGCCGCAGCAGGGCGCTGCCATCCACCTGCGTCGCCTGACCGATAACGGTACGGGCGGCCTCCAGCGCCAGCTGCATCAGCCGTGAGGCGATGACGCTATCCAGCGCTTCCAGCGTATGGTGGAACTCCGTCACCAGCTGCTGCATGCGCGCCTGCAGCGGCGCCTGCTGCTGCTGTGCGTCAGCCAGACCCTGCTGAAAGCCGGCGTCGTAGCCATTCTGCTGCGCCTCCGCAAATCCTTTCTGATAGCCTTCGCTGTAGCCCTGCGTCTGCGCATCTTTGCGCATCTGCTGCTGCATCCGCTCCAGCTGCTGCCGCTGCTCATCCTCTTCGCTGAACGCCACGGCGTCAGCGTCATGTTCTGCAGGCGGCAGATCGGGCACGGCGCTCAGCGGCGCAGCCAGATCGTCAGGCAGCCAGCGCTGCCACGGGCGGGCAGAAAATGCATCAGACATAGGTTTCCTCGCCGGCACCGATGACCATTTCGCCCGCTTCTGCCAGACGGCGCACGACCAGCAGAATCGCTTTCTGTTCGTTCTCTACCGCAGACATACGTACCGGACCGCGGTTGGCCAGGTCGTCGCGCAGAATATCGGCTGCACGCGCAGACATGTTCTTGAGGAACTTCTCGCGCAGCGGCTGCTCGGAACCTTTCAGCGCAATCAGCAGCTGCTCGGACTCCACTTCCTGCAGCAGACGCTGGATGCTGCGGTCGTCCACTTCCACCAGGTTCTCGAACAGGAACATCTCGTCGATGATTTTCTGCGCCAGCTCGCCGTCGAAGTCGCGTACGGCTTCGATGACCGCCTCTTCCTGCTGCGTTTTCATCAGGTTGATAATCTCGGCCGCGGTTCTCACGCCGCCCATCTTCGCGCGCTTGAGGTTGGTGCCATCCAGCAGGCTGTTCAGCACTTCGGTCAGCTCCGCCAGCGCCGCTGGCTGAACGCCGCCAAAGGTGGCGATACGCAGCATCACATCGTGACGCAGGCGTTCATCAAACAGCGCCAGAATATCGGCCGCCTGACCACGCTTCAGGTGCACCAGGATAGTGGCGATAATCTGCGGATGTTCGTCGCGGATAAGATCGGCGGCCGCCTGCGGCTCCATAAAGTTGAGCGTCTCCATACCGCTGGTGGTTTCGCGCGTTTCCAGAATATCTTCCAGCAGGCTGGAGGCACGCTCCTCGCCCAGCGCTTTGACCAGTACCGAGCGCAGGTAATCGTTGGAGTTCAGGCTCAGCGCCGCAAACTGCTCAGCGTCGGCCTCGAATTCGCGCAGGACTTCCGTCAGCTGCTTGTGCGATATCTGCTTCATATTGGCCATCGCCGCGCTGAGGTGCTGCACTTCGCGCTGGTTCAGGTGTTTGAACACTTCAGCTGCGCGCTCTTCACCGATAGTCATCATCAGGATGGCGCTTTTTTCTGTACCGGTCAGACTCATAGTTCGTTACTCATCCATTCACGGATAACCAGCGCCACGACGCGCGGATCGTTTTCAGACATATCGCGGATGCGCTGGCTCATCACTTCGGCACTCATGCGGTTAGAAGACTTCCGCTCCTGATCCAGCTCATCTTTATTAATCTGCACGCTGTAAGCGGCTTGCTCTTCCTGCGCAGCGGCGCGGGCGGCAACGGCTTCTGCAGCGGCCTGTTCCGCTTCGCGTTTGCGCAGCAGCTGCGGACGCACCAGCTTGCGGTAGAGGATGAATGCGACCAGTGCCACCAGCAGCCAGCGACCGGCACTCATTAGCTGATCGAAGAACGACTGCTGCTGCCAGAACGGCAGATCGCCACCCGCAGGCTCGGTGGTATTGAAGACCGAGTTCACCACATTGATGCTGTCGCCGCGCGTCTGGGAATAGCCCATCGCTTCACGGGTTAAATCTTCAATCTGTTTGATCTGCTGATCGTTCAGCGCGACCGCTTTGCCTTTACCGTCATCGCGGTAGTTCACGACCACGGCGACTGACAGACGCTGCACGTCGCCAACGTTGAGTTTGGTGTGGCGGATTGAGCGATCGAGCTCATAGTTCACCGTATCATTACGGCTGGAGCTGCTCGGGCCACTGCTCTGGCCAGCGGTGCTGGTAGTGGTACCGGCATTCTGCGCCGCATTGTTCTGGGCATTAGCCGCATTCTGCTGCGGCGGATTCGTCACCGGTGCGTTGTTAGCGGGCGCCGGCTGATTAGAGAGTGCACCAGGCACGCCACCCGGATAGGCGCTGCCGTTCTGATCGCTGGTGCTGGTCTGACGCGAGCGCACCGCCGAGTTGTCTGGATTGGCGTTTGGCTGATACTTCTCATCCGTCTGTTCGCTGCGGTCGAAGTTAATCTGCGCGGTAACCTGTGCATGCACGTTACCCTGGCCAACAATCGGGTTCAGGATCGCTTCAATACGCTGCTGATAACGCGCTTCAACTTCAGCGGCATATTTCAGCTGGGCGTCGTTGAGATCGCGTCCTTCGCTGTCGGAGCGGGTCAGCAGGCGACCGGTCTGATCGACCACGGTGACGTTGCCTGGCGGCAGGCCCGCGACGCTGCTGGAGACCATATGCTGAATCGCCTGGATCTGACCTTCATCCAGTGCCCGGCCAGGCTGCAGCGTCAGCGTCACTGAAGCCGACGGCGCTTTCTGTTCGCGGACGAAGAGGGTAGGTTTCGGCATCGCCAGATGCACGCGCACGCCCTTGACCGGACCCAGCGTTTCGATAGTGCGTGCCAGCTCACCTTCCAGCGCACGCTGGTAGTTGATCTGCTCGCTGAACTGGCTGATACCAAACTTCTCTTTATCCATCAGCTCAAAACCTACCGAGCCGCCTTTCGGCAGACCCTGCTGCGCGAGGCGCAGGCGCAGTTCATGCACTTTATCAGCCGGCACCATCAGGGCACCGCCGTTTTCGGCGAACTGGTAGGGGATGTTCATCTGCGTCAGCTGGGTGACAATGGCGCCACCATCTTCATCAGAGAGGTTGTTATAGAGCACGCGGTAGTCGGGCGCTTTGGCCCAGAGCACCAGCGCCAGCACAACCGCAATGGCTGCGGCCGCGGCGATGATTAAGGGAATTCGCGGATTAGCGCGCAGGCGGGCGAAAAGGTCTGACATGCCTTTCTTTGCTGATTCCTGTGTAGCGGCTGCACTCGCATTCATGACCGATTCCTGCCTGACATAATTGACCGGGTAAGTTGTGGTAACAAAACAGACTCCCTGATACGTCTACCCGGTATTTGCGCTGCTGGCCTGCAGAGTGCCGGCGGTAGCTGACGGAGTGAGCTCCCCGCACGGGCGTTCCCCTTCGGACCGCGGCGCAAAAACTTTAGGGTAAAAATGAAATTCCAATCTTATGGCAGGCATTATTGATGAATCGCATCACTTCGATGGCTGAATAAGCCGGGGTTTTAGGGGCTATTTAGCGCCTTTGTCCTATTGACACTGTGCTAACTTTGCAGTCGAAAAAAAATCTTCCTTTTCTCTGCGAGGTATAAAAATGTCAATTCAGGCTATAGATGGCGTACTGCAGCAGCTACAGATGACCTCACTGCAGGCGGCTGGCAAGGATACTCACTCCTCCAGCCAGCTCGATTTTGGTGCCACCATGAAAGCGGCACTCGATAAGATCAGTGAAACCCAGACCACCGCCCGCGCGCAGGCGCAGGATTTTGAGCTCGGTAAACCTGGCGTGCAGCTCAACGACGTCATGGTCGATCTGCAGAAGTCCTCTATCTCTATGCAGATGGGCATCCAGGTACGCAACAAGCTGGTGAGTGCGTACAGCGATATTATGAATATGCAGGTTTAGTCAGGTTAACTATATGATGAAAATATAGTTATTGGTCAGATGGCTTTAATGTGGGACAGTGATGGGACAAAACCATTCAGTTTTTCGTTCAGAAGACTCCTTTGGGCCTCATCATTTTCTTTTATTCAGGAACCGTACACCTGATAAACCATCTGTGCGTTAGCGTGTCCCATCTGACTAGCGATAAAGTTGGGATTTGCCCCTGCATAAAGTGACCAGCAGGCGTATGTGTGTCTGGACTGATATGGCTTACGGTGGCGAAGGCCTGCACGCTTACCGGTACATCTTGATGCACTCTAATTGCACCAGTGGCCGGCGCCCATGCAGCCGGACCTTTATCTGCTCGCAGGCTTCAATGGTTGGATAGATGCTGCCGTCAGGCTACAGCAGTATGTTGAACGTACTGGCAGATCAGCAAACGTCCTGAAAGACTTTGATTCAGGAACCTCCGGCATAACGCAAAACGCTTTAAATGCGGTAGCCAACTCAACAGTAGGCACAGTGGTTGACGGCGCAGGTGGCGAGGTTTTGGGCACAATGGCAGGCGCTGTTGCTGTCGCAGGCCTTAAGAGCGCGGTGGCAAAGATATCCTTCATAAGAAGCGGCGGTATGCGATCAAAAAGGCAATTAATGAAACTACCAAAGCGGCACGGTCCGGATATGGCCAGGCGGCAAGAGAAGCTGCAGAACGGCGCCTCCTGGCAGACAGGAAAGCAGTGGCAGCAACCAAGGACGCAGTAGGTATTGAGGATTTTAACCGCCTAATGTCTGCCGGTGTAGTAGCAACCTTAAGCGGGGGAAAATCTCAATAAATGGACTAAGGGGGTAAATCAGGGCTTCTTATAACTTTTGGTCAGTTTTAGAATTTCAGTCCATACAATGATGCATATTATCGCTGCGCATAGAAACACTATTCCCCTCATACCACCATCGGTTCCATCGCTCGTGAAATGGCCAAGCAGAAGCATCATCGCACAAAAGATTACTGCTTTGATTATTGAAATGAGGTTTTCTTTCATAAATGTCTCCAGTCTGTGCCAACTATCAATTGAGCCTTATTAAATGCCTATGACGGACAGATGAGTCCTGAGTAGAAAACAAATTCAGCCTCGGCAAATGCCGGGGGTCATGCCGTTTACGCAGGGCAACCAATTCTCAAGCCTACCACTGAAGGCAACTTCAGCATGGCGATTTATGATGCCTATGGCGCGTTAAAGTCTATTTGGATAACATGCCGAAATAAGACTCGGATGTTCTGCTAGGAATGTTTTCAGGCTCTGATGGTGCAGGAATTATCGATTACGGCGAGAGGAGTGTTGAAAACTCTTTCTACCACATTTCTGAAGAATTCTATACAAAAAATGCAGACTCAGCTCTGGCTGCAAGTTTGGCGGCATTAGCAAGGATGGGTGCAGCACGTGGATGAAAGGGGTAAATCGCTTACTGCAAGGCAAATGTGCTCCAGAACGTGATTGTTCAAAACGATGGCACCATAAATAGCTCTGTGCCAGTTAGCGCGTTAACTACCAGCAATGGCGCAACAATCACCGTGAGCAAGATCAATACATATTTCCCCATTACAGCAGTCAGGGCCTTGGCTGCTGAGGGCGTAACAGTCAGCCAAATAACTGCTGATGGCTCTGTTCTTTCTAATACGCCAGCAGCTTTTGCGATAAGCCCAACATCGAAAGATTTTAATGGCAAATGGGGTTTCCCTAAGCAGCTACACTGATAATATTGAACTTACAGGGGAAAACAGGGCTGTTATAAACAGAATTAAAGCCGAGAAAATGTGGTTTTACACATCTTTGGATGCGGGTGGATATGTTTTTACTGCAAGGTGTGGTTGATAGCATAATTAAAAATCTGCAGTTTATTGCAGGCATATAAATATCATCAAAGGAGCATAAAGGCAGGCGTGGTGTTTACCATTCCGTGCTTTATGGAACGGGAGATATAAATAATATATTCAAAGTTAATATTACAGGGTGCATGTATAATACCAAAGGCTCACCAAGTACGAAAAATAATCGGCATAATAATATGGCTGCATGTTAAAATATTATTTTTATAATGTTCGTATCTCAGGTATATCTGAGGGTGGGGATATATCAAAAAAATAATATAAAATGCTGAGGTAGGAACAAAAACTTGGTAGCTCCCCAGTGTATGAGATAGCGTTTCATGACTAAGTGCCAGGGAATAATGTTAAAAGCAGTATTATAGCTGATACAATAATATCTGTGCAATCAGTATCAGGTGTATCTACTGACAACGGTAACGGCCTTTGTGTCGGTAGGAACCACTAATACTAGGGTTTCATTTAACTGCCATGTCACACAAGCAGCTTTTGATTCAGCGGTGTTTATGCCATCAAAGCCATCGACGCTATCTATTCCGATTGTTACATTGAGAAGTAATAAGCAGTTGATTATATAGCTCTGCTCTATAAGTGGCAGGGTATCATTAATACCCCTCCAACTGTAATTAACACGCTCATTACTTTAAACAGATAGGTTATATCTCTCCAATCAAAACAGAAAATCCTTTGTATGACTTGCATATGGATATTAAGTTATCATGGAAGACGAAATTATCAGCTGAGCAATTATTTGTTTCTCTTATTGCTATGTCAAGGTTTGGTGTAGGCGAATTTATATTGTACTGCCTCATTAAGCTGTACTTAAACCTTGTGTTTGCATAAGCAGAAACCGACATTTCGCTAACGATTGGGAGAGAATCAAAGTTTCTTGAAACCATGAGTGGAGTGCCGGGCTTTCCTGATATGAACAGGTTATCACCACTCTTATAGCCATAGTCATATAATTTGTTTGCTATTCTCTCAGCAACAAATCTGTCGTACCTTTGGACATCACCCATTGCGTTAGATACTATTGAGGAAAGAGAAAATGAAGCAACTAATAAAGGTATGACTATCAAATACGACTTGCAGTTGCACCTGTCTGATATAAATAATAATAGTAAAGGAACAAAACAGAAAGAAAGAAAAACTCTAGAGGATAGGGTTGGATGCTTCAAAAAAGATAGAAAGCCAAAGCTAAATAAAAATACAAGTACAATGCCTATAAAAAATGCAGCTTTCACTGAGAAATTTTCTGTGGGAAGTCTAAACGAACAATAAATTGATGAAAAAATAATTGCGTATACTGATAAGGCTATAAGGCTACCAGTAATGGTGAATATCGCTTTAGATAATTCATATATATTTGAAAATATGGATTTAAATACATTTGCGCCTAAACCAACCACTTCCCCAGAAAGTTTCGTGTAATCTGATATTTCAAGGTATTTGTATATTAATATGCTATATATTGCGTAGGAGATTACTACGACAGCCATAGAAGGAAAAATGATAGTATCTTTTAATCTAAAAGTTCCATTTTGAAGAGCTTTAGACAAAGAAATAACTGTTGCTAATGCAATTATTACATTAATTGCAGCTTGATATAGGCACAGCATTATAATAGCTGAGGTTACTGCAAGAAAAAAAATTCGTTTGGTATTATAATTGACAAGTATTACTGACATTACAGCAAAAATAAATGCCATAGACATAACAAGAGAGTCGAACCTGAAAGATATATTTCCTATCCAGTAAGGATTTACAACAGGACATATCATCATCAATGTCATAATTCCTTTGCTTCTGATTTTAAGCATTTTGCAGATTATGTAACCTGAAGAAACCATTAAAATTGACGATAAATATAGGTTGAATGGGAAAGTATCTTTTAGAACGCCATCACCAAAAAAGTTGCTTAAAGACAGGGAAAGAAGGGCCATTACAATTGATGAGACGGGTCTTCCATTTCCCTCCCACCCGGTGTTTCCAGTGTCAACCCGAATCCAGTCATCTACAAAATCTATATTGTGGATGGAAAACGGCATAACAAATGCCATTGCTATTGCTAACGCTATGACAATAGGCCACCGATCATTTTTTATTTCATTCATCATTGTTATCCAAACAGGAAATGCATGTCCACATGCACAAGGGGGAGGTAAAGGAGCTGATAATACCTTCTGATGCTAGATTACACAGCTTCAAGTCATTAAAGTTTGATGTTCCGGCCATGGGCGCAGCACGTGAGTATTCAATTACATCCACGTGACCGTCTACCAATGACAGGATGTTTTTCATGAACAGGTTTCGTTCCAGAAGGAACTTGATGTGCTCAACTGTTCAAGAGACATTAGCAGAAATCTGACAGCATTCTCTTCAGGGGTAGGTGAGCGAGAAAAAAATTTGAGCATAAGGTCCAGCTTAAGTTATGAACTTACCCGATCTTATACAAAGTGAAATATATGGCAATAGCTGTCTAAGGAGTATTTAGTGAAAACATTACTGCTGGCTAAGTGTGTTATACCGGCACTGTGATGCCTCAAGGTTACAAGGCAATGTACAAACTACTTTTCGTGGCAAACATTGATTTTTTTCCTTTAGCTCGTACGCAGAGACTGTGTCTCCATATCTTATAGCGTTGTGCTTTGATCAAAAATTAGCGATTTAAATGAAGAAGCCAATAAGGCTGCAAAGATATTTTCCCGGCGGCTTGAGTGAGAGCGGCATGCTTGCAAGGTACGGGATGATAGTTATATGAGTCTCTTAGCCCAGAAACACAGCCGTGCATCTATCATGACTAAGAATTAATTTTGGCAAAAGCTCTGCAACGGGGCAATCCTGTACCGCGCCGATCTGAGCAGACTACGGGATGGACATCTAAACAGTAATCATTCACGTCGGCTGCAGCAAATAAATATTCATACCAGCCAACAATTTAGTAAATGAAGAAACGCTTCCTGGCGGATTGACGGTGTGCAGGTCTCCTATGTGCATCCCACCACGAACAACAAAACATGTATCAATTACCGCATTCTAACGGCGCTATCACACAGCAGAGGTCAGAGAAGCCGAACAAGATGGAAATTGTCGGGTTCCGCAATGAGTTTTAGGCACGTGAGCGCGCGCTGCGTGAGACAAAGTGCCTGATGTACTGCCGCGCCCAAATGAATACCAAAGTATTTGAGGACGACATTATTCAGGTGGGTATTGTTATCCAGACGTCTGATATCTAGCAACAAAGTGTAGATTTAGCCGGATCAATACAAAAATAGATTCTATACATCGGGAAATATAAAAGCCATTAGCAGCATAACTGTCATTTATGAAGCTAGAACATCTGGCAAAAGTTACTTTGCTTGCGAAGCTATTGAGTTAAACCATGTAGTTGGCAATCTATGGTTGATATCCCAGCGGATGCCGCCTTTTTTATAGTAAGAGTGGAAGTAACTAATATTTTAATTTCTGGCACCCTTAATTTATTGTCTGGTTCAATATATTTTTTAATAAATTTTAAAGGCGGGTGTGAAATTTCTTAAAAGTAATTAAAACGGCAAAGAAAATTCTTATCTTCATTGGTGCTTTTATTGACTTGACGATATGTTCCCTAATCGTGTCAAAAATAGTTATTAACTAAAGGATGGTTGCAATTCCAGATAATAACCCTTTTGATTTCGTGGGTGCCAATTTGAAAAATCCATTTCATTTAAAAGATACATCACTCGTTCAGCTGTTAATAGTACAAGTGCTAAATAGGCAGGTATGGCGCTTGCTATAATTGTATCGCGCTATAACAAAGCAGCTATCATTGGTTTTTATTCTCTGCCTGGAGGGTTATCAATTAGCTCTATCAACAGGTGACTATCTATTAATATCAACCTGTAGATTTTAAAAAAACATGGCGTAAGTAACGCCATGTTTTTGGTTTTTTAAATCTTAGTCATCGCAAATTGATAGATTGGAATGAAGTATAACGTAATTTTGCATTGAGCTATTTATTATGCAGAACTCCTTTCTTTTAATAATGGTTGCATTGCTGTCTTCACTTGATTTTTTCGCCATTTTAATATCACTTGCTCGAGCAAAGGAGAAGTTTACTTTATCAAGGCCAATATTTGCCAAATACATAGAAGTTGTCCAGTCGTACATTTTATTCGATATGTATCTTATAATTGGATAAGATTTGATATTTACAATAGTTGATCTGCTATCAGCCATGGCTCCAATAAATGTTGTATCGGATAATTGCAGTATTGGATCTTTACTTATCTCTAAATATATCAAGTCTGCTATTTTTTCATCCCTTTCGTTTTGCATTTTTATTGTGCTAGCCACAACAAAAGACGTTGTTACAGATATCATTATCATGATAAAAGCCATAATGTAACTGCTTTTAAATCTTGCATATATTATCAAAGAAAGTGCAAAAATAGAGCAGCCAAATGCAGTCAAAACTCTAGGGAGAATCAATGACTCAGCTAATAAAACGTTTGGAATTAATGGTGACACCACAAATATTGTGACTAATAGGATAGTTATTGTGACTCGTAATAAAAATGCTTTTTCTTTCCCTTTATGGGTTATGAAATACGTAGCTAATGAAACCAGTGTAGCAACTAGTATACCTAAAAAAATTAAGTTAGTAAGATTGCCATATGATTTGTTAAATAAATCAAAATATAGGTTAAGATTTTTTAATAGAGAAGAAGCTGGATCGCCTGTTGAAAAAATACTCTCCCCGCGATTTGTTTTTATAGTTAACTTTGTAATTATTGTTATATATAATGCCATTGACACTATAAATATAGCAAAGCCTCTGAGAAGAACCCATTCGCAAACACTATTTTCTTTCATTTTTTTATATAAATAAATAGATGCGAGTATAGTTGGGAAAGCCATTATGCTAGTCTGATATAAACATAAAGAGGCTATTGTCATCAATAAAGAGTAAATGTACCACCTCTTTTGCGACTGATAACAAATGCAAGCTCCCATTATGCAAAAATAAAGCGACATAATCATAGATAGACTATCGTAAGTATATGCCATGTTTTGCACGAAAAAAGGTGTTACATAACATAGTGAGCAAATTGTTAAGGTTATATATGTTGTTTTTTTAAAGGTAGTTTTACTTAAATGTAAAATTGAGTGAGCCATAAATAAGCAAGAAATTATTAATGGAAGCCTTCCTGCATTTACTACCATGCTTGTTGATTGAGAGAACGTATAGAATATCCAATCTGATAGCGGCCTTCCCAGCTGAGACCAGCCATTCCTCCCGGTCATGCTTCTAAAGGTATCATCAACATAATAGATTGATGAAAATACAAATGGCGACGCATATAACAAGCATATAATTAACGCAACAATGTATGAGTGACGTGTATTTAAATGCTCATTCATAAATTTACTCATTTTATTGCCTTGTCCTTCATAATGTATTTAGGTCTGGCCTTGGTCTCTATATAAATTCGCCCGATATATTCACCGAGAACTCCTATCCCAATAAGCTGCACGCCGCCAAGGAACAGAATGGATACCAGGATAGATGGATATCCCCTTACCGGGTTACCAAAAACTACTGTGTCAAATATCATCCATGCGCCATACAGAAATGATGCAGCTGCCACAAATAAGCCGATATAAGTCCACATACGCAGCGGAAAGGTTGAAAAGCTTGTAATGCCTTCCAGAGCCAGATTCCACAGCTTCCAGCCATTAAACTTTGATGTGCCGGCCACGCGCTCAGCCCGGGTGTATTCAACCACATCTACACGGCCGCCTACCCAGGACAGGATACCTTTCATAAACAGGTTGCGCTCCGGAAGGAGTTTGATGTGCTCGACCGTTTCACGCGACATGAGGCGGAAGTCACCAACATTCTCTTCAATCGTTGGCGAGCTGATTTTGTTATGCAGGCGATAGAACCACTCCGCTGTTTTCCGCTTCATATGCCCGTCTGTACTGCGATCTGCACGCTTCGCCAGTACCACATCAGCTCCTGCCTGCCAGCGCTCAATCAGCTGTGGTATGACATTGATCGGATCCTGCAGATCAACATCAATTGGGATAACTGCATCACCAGTTGCATGCTCAAGGCCAGCGAACAGTGCTGGTTCCTTGCCAAAATTACGCGTAAATGACAGCGCTTTAACCAGAGGATCTGACACCGCCAGGGCATTGATAATTGCCTCAGTTCCGTCTTTGCTCCCGTCATTAATAAACACGATTTCTATCTCATGCGCGGTGAGTTCCCGGCGTACTTCCTGATAGAAAATGGGTATCGCGTCTTCTTCATTAAAAACGGGGACTACAAGGGATATCTTCATTTTGCTTCCCTGAAAACGATGTATCGTGAATAGATGAAGCCACAGAACAGGCTTATGGCGGAGAAAACTACCAAGGTAACCAGCGGCGACAATCCCGACTTATCAGCCGCCCAGCCGACAGCAGAGGCCAGAGAGCCCATAAAGGCGACATAAATCATGTAGCGGAGGGTTGTTGTCTCAGAGTTGAACGTCCAGCGGGCATTCGCAAAAAATGAGAACGTTACTGCCACGCAAAAGGCGCCAAAGTTAGCAAGCGACTGAGTAGCATCAGAGGTGCAGAGGATCAGATAAAAGACTGCCCAGTGGATAGCGGTGTTCAGTACGCCGATACTGAGATAGCGCGAAAATAGTTTGAGCATAACGTTTAGCTTAAGTTAAGAGTTGCACGATCTTATACATCGTGAAACAGACTGCAACCCTTTAGGAACAATCGCATAAAAAAAGCTTTGGTAACAGGGTAATCACAACAGCACCACTAAGCGCGAACCATCAGGCCTGCCCCGTGGCTACTGCCTGCTGCACAGAAGCATTGAAGCGCGTTAACTGACACTTCGCATCCAGAACGGTGAAACAGCTACTTAAACCGGGCAGCATGAATCATCGCAGCCTGACAACAGAAAGCGAAGGAGAGTACGCCACTAAATCTGGCCGTTGCACTGGAGAAAACAATCAGCGGGATATGATACGTATATAAGATAAACAGTGTCTATTCTTTCGATATATAGAACAGCGTGATGTGACTTTTGTGGAAAGCAGGATAGCGAACAATTAAAAAAATAATGTCTGCACATCTTAAAGCCAATAGCCTGTGCTGGACATGGATTTTAAAGCTGAGAGACACTTTCTTTCTGATTACACAATAAAAAGCTTAACGTTACCGCTGTTTCTTCAGGAAAGCACAATGCACTGTAGATTAAAACCCGCCGGTAAGCGGGTTTTCAGGCTTTGCCATTACGCAGCCATCTGACGGCACAGTTCTGCACAGTGATGGCAGGCTTTCGCGCATGCCTGGCAGTGATCGTGCTGATGCTGGCCGCACTCATCGCCGCATTTCTGGCAGATCTCTGCACAAAGCTGGCAGAGCGCGGGTGCAAATTCGCTCTTCAGCGTCATAAATTGTGCCGCGAGACGACAGATATTCGCGCACTCCATATCCATGCGGATGCACTCGCGCATCATCTCCAGATTTTCCTCTTCAAGGCATGAAGCGGCACAGTTATCGCAGGCGGCTGCACACAGGTAGCAGGCTTCAATGCACTGTTTGTATTGATCCGGCATATCTTCTCCTTAGTCATCAGGGTTACCTGTTAAGCCTGGAAAAAATATTCGATTATGCAAATTGTGAATACATTAATAATTTTTTCAGCACTACGCTTATTTTATGATTCTGCCTGCGCGCCAGATAGCCAGCTGCGTGAACATTCATCGATTAACGCCTGTAATTCACTCAATTTGTCTTATCCGCTCAGGCTTTACAAAAACATCAGGCGTATTTGCTTGATCGTTTACGGGATCTGCTATTACTGTATTTATATACAGTAATCATTTTGAGACCATGGATATGGAGCTTTTACACCCGGCGGACATCCGCGCCATCCTTGAATTACCGCTTTACGTCAGCCGCGTTCCGTGCGGTTTTCCTTCACCGGCTCAGGATTACGTTGAGCAGCGAATCGACCTGAACCGGCTGCTGGTGCAGCATCCCAGCGCGACATATTTCATTAAGGTCAGCGGTGACTCAATGATTGAAGGGGGCATCAACGACGGCGATATGCTGGTAGTAGACAGCTCAATCAAAGCCGGACACGGTGATGTGGTAGTCGCTTCGGTCTGTGGTGAATTTACGGTTAAGCAGCTTATGCTGCGCCCGTTCCTGCATCTCAGGCCCATGAATGCGGCGCACGCGATCATTGTGATTGAGGACGCCGATCAGTTTGAGATTTTTGGTGTGGTCAGACACGCCATCAAGACGATAGGCCCGTAAATGTTTGCGTTGGTGGACGTTAACGCGTTCTATGCGTCGTGTGAAAAGATATTCCGGCCAGATTTGAAAGGCGAGCCGGTTGTGGTGCTGAGTAACAACGATGGTTGCGTGATCGCCCGGTCGGCTGAGGCCAGAAAGCTGGGCATCAAAATGGGCGCGCCCTATTTTAAAATGAAAGATGAACTGACGCGGCACAATGTGCGGGTGTTCAGCTCGAACTATGCGCTCTATGCCGATATGAGTGACCGGGTCATGACCACGCTTGAGGAGATGGCAACCGCTGTTGAAATCTACTCAATTGATGAAGCGTTCATGGACCTGACCGGTTTTGGACGTTATAAGCCGCTGGAAGCGTATGGCAGAGAGATCCAGCAGCGGATATACCGGGAAATGCATCTGCTGACCGGGGTGGGTATTGCCCAGACTAAAACGCTGGCAAAACTGGCTAACTATGCGGCCAAAAAGTGGACCAAAACCGGCGGGGTGGTGGATCTGTCAGATGCAGAGCGACAGCGCAAGCTTATGGCGCTGGTGCCGGTAGAGGAGGTGTGGGGCGTAGGCGGCCGGCTCAGTAAAAAGCTGAACGCCATGGGCGTGATGACGGCTAAAGATCTGGCTGACCAGAGTCCCTGGGTTATCCGCAGGCACTTCAGCGTGGTGCTGGAGCGTACGGTCAGGGAGCTGCGCGGTGAATCTTGTCTGGAGCTGGAAGCGTTAGCGCCTGGCAAGCAACAGATAGTGTGCTCGCGCTCTTTCGGCTCACGCATCACTGATTATCGCGATATGCGCGAGGCTATCTGCAACTTTGCGGTGCGGGCCGCAGAGAAGCTGAGAACAGAGCGCCAGTACTGCCGGCAAATAGCGGTGTTTATCCGTACCAGTCCGCACGCCAGCGATGAGATATTTTACGGCAATCAGGCGCTCGGCAGGCTGGCGATCCCGACCAGCGACAGCCGGGATATTATCCGTGTCGCGACAGACGCCCTGGATCGTATCTGGCTGGATGGCCGGAGATATATGAAAGCGGGCGTGATGCTGGGCGATTTTTTCAGTCAGGGCGTGGCGCAGCTCAACCTGTTTGATGAGTTTCAGCCGCGTGCAAATAGCGCAGCCCTGATGCAGGTGATGGATAAGGTAAACCAGGAAGGCAGGGGGCAGCTGTGGTTTGCAGGGCAGGGGATCGCGAAACCCTGGGCGATGAAGCGGGAAATGCTGTCTCCGTTTTACACGACGCGCTATGGCGATCTGCCGGTCGCGAAATAACGTCCCTGTTCATCTATCCTGCGCTGGCTTTCAGTTGCCCATATCTTCGGGCGTACGCTGGATCACAATCTCCAGCGCGTTGCGGTAGATATCCTGCTTCACAATATCCTGTTCCGCCTCAAGCCGCATGATCAGTGCCAGAATGATATCTTTGTTAGTCACGCGGATTTTGCGCGTGGTCAGCTCAAGCCGGATTTCAGAGATGATGACGCGTTCACTCAGATACTGCTCACCGGTAGTTTTAAAGTAGTCGCTGAGCTGAGACTCCGGGGTAGCAAGCTGTTTCATATTAAGCCTCACAAAAAAGGGGAAATCGCCTGTGTTATTGTCTGACAGTGGCAGCCATGCATGACCGCCGCGTTGCAATAAAGTTATACAAGGTTTCTGTAGTTGTACAACTATCTCGCCGCTCTTTTGTGTGGTCGTACGTGTAGATGATATGCATCAAAACAGTTGCGCTATTTTTTAGAACGATCATTTCCTTTATAAGCAGCAGGTTAGCCGGGGGCGAAGCAAAACGCGCAGCCTTCACGCGCGCCGGGCTGAAAGAAAAATTTTACGAGCTGGTCACCAGGCAGGAGCAGGCAACGATTATGCGCCCATTTTATTTTGCTAAACGCAGCGCGAAATCTGCAAGTCAGGCTACTTTTAATGCTCAGACCAATAATCAACAGAGGTGCGCATGCACTCACAACAGGTCAGTATCAACGTGTACGCTTTGGCAATCCGTAAACTTGCTGCCGCTCACCAGACAGGGGAAGATCTTAGCGACGTAAAACATCAGGTCGATGCAGTTATTCAGGCGATGAAAGAGGAGATGGCCGTTGATAAAATGGTGCAAATCGAAATGTGGGGTGAGCTGCTGACGATCCTCGATAGCTGCAGCCGCAATACGGCTCATCCTTCGTGGATCACGGTTATCAACCACGCGCGTTACCGGGTCAAGAGCAGAAAAAACACCGCAGTACAGTATTACCGGCAAATCAGCGCCTGATAAAACACTGCCGATCGCGACGATCGGCAGTTACTTTTCAGCCTGGTATCAGGGTTCATCAATGCGGGCGACTTTCAGGTGCGCGCTGTCGCCTTTGCCATAAACTTTACCGCTGACGCGGATTTTGTCCGTGGCGTCATAGGTTTTACCTTTGAAGGTTTCAGCAGGAGCATCGATACGTACGGTGCCTGAGCTGTCGCGGAACTGATAGCTGTGATCGCCCACTTTTTTGATAATGTAACCTTCAAGCGTTACATACCCGCCCTGACGGAAATCGCGGATCAGCGACACGCGCGTCTGACCGGTATCTTCCGATCCTTTATAGCCTGCATCTTCTTTATGCTGCGGCGGTGGCGTTTCACCCGCTTCAAATCCCCCTTTTTCAGCGTAAGCGCCAAAGCTCAGACACAGCATTACAGCAGCCCATGTAGTTTTGTTCATGTCACTCTCCTTGAAGTCAATCGACCCGTTAAGCCTGGCACAGGTTTCGCCAGGGAGCAGGGGCGCAGTGAAATTAATAGAGCAGCAGAACAAAAGGTATACAGCAGAGGGGGAAGCGTTATAGGGCTGCTTTTGCGCGGCCATAAAAAAGCCAGACCGGGTGCTGGCTTTTTTATGGCGCTGAGCAGCCGTCTGGTTATGCTCAGAGCGTTCAGGTCAGCGAGAGCCGGTTACTGATAACCCGATAACCTGAACTGGCAAAGGCATCAGCATCGAGCGGCTCATTTTTGCCTGGCCCAAACCATTGCCGTTTATGCTCTCCCGCGTAATACCACACTTCCGGTTCCGTTGTGGCTGACTCCACCCAGTAATAGCCTTCCTGCATCGTCTTATCCTCCTGCGAGGAATATAGTCCAGCTGCGCTGCGCTTAAAAGCATTGCGCGCCGTTCTGCACAGAAAAATGTGCCGTCAGCGCTCTTCAGGAGGCGTCAGTTTCTCGCTGAGAAGAACAAAGCCCGCGGATTTAAAGCGCGCCAGAGAGAGAGGTATCGGCTCCATCGGCCGGTAAAAGCCGCGCCCCGCATCCCAGAACCAGACTTCTGGCTCAGTTGTTCTGCTACCCACCCAGTAAAAACCCGTTTCCATTAGTGCTCTCCAGAAATGAATGAAGGCACGCCTTCTTAAATTTCCGCAAAATGATGTATCAGGTAAAGTCGATAATCAATCTTGTTTACCGCTTCGCTTATTTTACAACTTACCTTTTGAGGTGCCGAATATCCTCTGCCTCTGCGCAACATACGTATCTGCATTAATCGAAACCGGGCTCCTGTTCATTATGAATCTGAATTTCATTTATCAGGCACGGCACAGCAGAAACCTGTCATCCGGCTTTTACGGCCACTCTGCATAGGCTGCCCGATTAACGGCAACGCAGCACCAGAACAGCGCGAACGTTATCTGGCAGACCTGAATTTAGCGGCCGAAATCGATTTCACACTTTACACAAAGTCAGGCTAAGTTGTACAGTTTTTCAAAGTTGTACAGGTTTGCGTTGGCTGTATAGAAGCGTCTGGCATCCTGCTTCTCTCAGCAAAAATGTATTGCCTTTCGTCTTATTTTTATACAAAAGAGAATGCTCTGCGCAGAGTAAGCTCATGACGGGCAGAACAAATTCGGGCTTTTTGAAAACAGATGGGTTTAAAATAAAAATACAGGGTCTCATCCGACCACATGAAATGTCAAAATATAACTTATACAGATAGAAAATGACTGTATAAGTTAAAGGTCAGGCGTGACGCTATCTCAGACGCCTTGTTATCGTGCGGGCTCAGCCTGAGCAGGGCGCTGAACCAGTAAATAAGCGATGAAGATAAATAATTAACAGCGTAATAATTTACGAAGAACTGCAGGAATAAAACGTTGCAGGGTTGAAGGTAATTTATAACAGCCTATTACCGCAGCAGATTATCCTCTGCGCTTTAAAATTAAATCTATTTTGCAGATAGCTGGCAGGACGACGAGCAGAGTATCAATATATCCCGTCCGGAGTGACAGCTGCTACACTTAACGATGTCGCGAACGGCGGCAGTGAATGTCAGTTCTGCAACAGAGGCGAGCAGGCTTATGAAAGATGGATATTACTGGGTGAAAGATGGCGAGCGCTATCCGGAGGTATGGTTCTATCAGCGGCAGTTTGGCTGGTTTCGTCCCTGCAGCGCGGTGCCGATGACGCAGCGCACCTTTGAAATGATGAAATATGTCATTCTGAGCGAGCCGCTTGATGCGCCTGCAAAGCAGCTGCAGGCGCAGTGAATTGTTGCCAGAGATGCACTTCAGACTGAGGCTATCTGATTTCAGGCCACGCAATTGACGGGAATCCATTCAGCGCCGGTCGCGCAAACAGGTAGCCCTGGAACTGATTAATACCGGCTGCCTCAAGCCACATCCACTCTTCCGCTTTTTCCACGCCCTCGGCAACCACGGCAATTTCCAGTGAGGCGCAGCATTTAATAATCGCGTGGACGATTGCCTGTTTTGGTCCGCTTTTATGGACGTCGCAGATAATTTCACGATCGATTTTTATTTTATCAGGCTGAAACTTTGCCAGCAGGGAGAGGCCGGCAAAGCCGGCACCGAAATCATCCAGCGCCAGACTGATACCGGCCGCTTTTAACTTCCGCACTTCTGCCGTGAACGCATCAGCGCGCGAAATAATTTCATTCTCCGTGACTTCAACCACGATCTGTTCAGGAATAAGGCCGCTGGCGTGGATCTCTGCGAGCAGAAAATCTACGGCATCAGGCACGGTGACCAGCGACATCGGCAGCAGATTGATGGTGAGCGTATGCTGCCCCAGGCCAAGTTTGCTGGCGAGATTGAAGGCCAGGCTTTTTGACTGAATATCTGCCCGGTAAATAGCATCACCGCCGAAAGCAGCAAAATACTCTTCCGGCGCACCGCCGGTAGGCGTGCGGATCAGCGCTTCATAGGCAGCAATACGGCGTGAAAAGGGATCAACAATAGGCTGGAAAGCAAAGCGGCAATCCTGAATCGAGTGCTGAAAATCGTTCAGCTCACACAGCGTCGACTCATCCGCGACAAACTCCCACGTGTTCGCCGGTGGAATTTCAAAATAGTTCTCTTTTTCACGCGCCTCAACAAAGGTGCGTAAAAACTGCAGCGCACGATCGTCGTAGGTCAGCTGGTGACGCGAGGTGCCTTTATCGAGTACGGCCTGCAGCACGCGGCTTCTCTCATGCTGACGCAGATCGAACAGCTCCATACCGGTATTACCAAAGCGGCGCGCGGCGCGAAATCATGCATCAGCTCGACCAGATTATGATGACGGGCATCCTGGCGAATACGATCGTAGATATGCCTGACAGCGCGATCGGGTCCTTCCAGAAGCTGAAAGAAATGCCGGCCGTCAAATAACAGAATGCCGGTGATGTCCGACAGCGCATTTTTGGTGTTTGCGCGGGCCACGATATCTTCAAGAACTCTGACGGGAACGTGTTCATCGAGATGGCTGCGGTAAAGAATAGTGGTCAGCATGCAATTGTCCTGCCGGAACGTTATTTAAGCTTTTACATTAACCGTCGAACGGGCCGGGATGTCCAGCGCACAGAGGATAAATCAGCATAATATTTACCGATTTATCTGATAAACGTAGCGGCAAAACAGGGGTCAATTCAATTTATCAATCGGTCGAAATGAATCTGCATCAACGATAAATATTTTCGATTGAATTGATTAATAAAAAGCGTATCTTAAGCCGCTTTAGCCGGAGGAATAAAATGTTACGTGATTACCTGAAACTGGAATCAGAAGATCGTCTTGTTGAGCAGGATAAACAGACAGCCCGGAACGATCGGGAAGCCATTACCCGCTGGCAGATCACAGACAGCCAGGGCAGGGCAAAAGGGAGCGTCGTGCTGAGCGACAAATTCAACACCCGCCGCTCATGGAACGTGAACTACCGTATTACCCAGATGGATGCATCCGGCCGCATCGTTATCGATCGCCTGACCGATACGCTGTAGCGGGCCGGTGCGGGGTTTTACTGGCCGCCAGCGTGATAGTGCCGGCGCATTTCAGCCAGTACACCGATAATCTGCACCTCATGTTTGTCCGTACTGAGTACGGGATAATCTTCATTCACCGGGCGCAATAAAAAATGCTCTTCATTCTGTGAAGGGGAACGCACGCGCAGCGTTCTGACCAGCGCCTGCCCGGCATACAGCGCCAGCACCACCTCACCGGGCGCTGCAGAGCGTTGTGGTTCAAATATCAGCAGATCGCCGGGCAGAAAAGCTGGCTGCATGGAACGATCGTCCAGCTGAACGGCGACGGCGCTGTCGCTTACCGCACTGTCACAGTAGAGAAAGCGATCGGCTTCCCGCTGCAGCTGCAGGCGGGTTTCATCCAGCCAGCCGGTAACCCGCTGCAGCGTCAGCAGCGGCACAGCCCGCACGCTGCTGTGGCTGCTGACAACCGCAAAGGGTTCCCCCTCACCATCAAACAGCCATGCCGCCGGGCACTGCAGCAGCTCTGCCAGCCGGAGCAGATGCTCGCCACGCGGCAGCGTCTCATTTTTTTCCCATTGTGAAATAGCCACGTGCGAGACGCCGACGTCTGCCGCCAGCTGCTGCTGGGTCAGTTTCAGCATTTTACGGCGTTCGCGAATGCGCTGGCCTGGCGTTTCCTGATTTTTCATCTTGACAACTCCTGAAAGGTTTACTTAAGTATACTTAAATTAAATGATTAAAGTAAACTTAAAATACACTGATCGTATGACTGGCAAGGGGAGGTCAGTGTATTCCGGGCGGAGCCCTTGCCAGTACTGAGAGGTAAGGCATGGAGAGTAGTCTCATCACCAGCGTTGGCGCACTGCTTCTCGGCGGTGGTGCAGCAGCAGTGTTCTGGAAACCATTACTGGCCGGCATTGCCACCATCGTAACCAGCAATCGTGCAGGCGGGGAGATTATCACCAGTTACAAAGAGCAGGTGATGTTACTGAAGGAGAGTCATGCGCTGATGCGACAGGAGAATGATGAGTTGCGCATTCGTCACGATCGCAATTTGCGCCGCATCTCTTCGCTGGAGACCGATCTGCGTCTGATAAAAAATGCGCTGGGCATTTTGCTGGCAACGACTGAAACCGATCACAGCGATAAATTTCGCAGTCAGATCAATCAACTGATTACCACGCTCGAGGAGAACCGTGATGGTGCAGATAAACAGTGAATTCACGATCAGAAATCACCGGCGTCAGCTGCTGCTGGGGGGAATGATGCTGCTGTTATCGCTCATATGCATTGCCATGACCGCGATGTTTATCTACGTCAGCAATGAAGCCAACCAGCGCGTCGAAAATATCCGGGAAGAGTACCGGCAAATCTCTGACCGCCGCGAAGCGCGGGTGGCCGAACTGACAGAACAGCTGGCAGAGCTGCAGCTGAAACTCGACGGCATACTGGTGCGCGAAAAGGTCAGACCGGCTAAACGCAGCAGCTAGCGGCAGGGAGGCAGTGATGAGTATTACCCGTCAGATCGCGGTATGGCTACGGCAGCGGCGATCGTTAACCCAAAAGAAGGAGAGTACCATGAGCGAACAACAGAGCATTAACCCGGCAGCAGCAGCGGATCCACACGATGTTTCTCCGCTGGAGAACTTTGCTAACGAGACGGCACCGGCCAGCGCGGCGGTAACGGAAGAGGTGGCGACGAGCGCAGAGGCGGCCGCGACAACAGAGGAGAGCGTACCGGCTGACGCGACAACAGAGGAGAGCGTACCGGCTGACGCGACAACAGAGGAGAGCGTACCGGCTGACGCGACGGCACAGCCTGTGGCAGACGATCCCCTGACGACGGCATCCGTCAGCGCTGATGCTGCGCCGGCAGAGGTGGCAGCACCTGCTCAGACAGAGAGTGCGTCACCGGCCGCGGCGGCACTGGATGCCGGGGTGAAAGATTTTGTCCAGGCGTTTACGTTTGTTGAACATGGCGTGAGCCAGCTGGGGGAGGCAGCCAAAGCGGAACTGATGACGCTGGCACGCAAATACCTCTGATGCGCAGCTATCTGTACTGACAGGGATGTCAGCCCCGGCCAGAAACCCACTTCCGACTATTCTTAATGCGGCTTCGCTATTATCGACTATCTTTAATCACTCAGACGTTATTTTAACGGGCAAAACAAGCAAAAAGGAAAATAGCATGAGCGATTCAGAAGCGATTAAAACCAAACCTGAGTACCTGCGCGATGTTACCTCACAGCTTAAAGAGATGCGTCACTACGCGCAGACCAACACTGAAACGCTCTCTGCACACTGGCTGGCGTTTGATGCGGGCGAGTACAAAGATAAAGAGTATGCAGGGCGATTTGAGCAGCTGATCAATGAGCAGAGTAAACTGCTGGAGAATATTGACCAGACTATTCAGGATTTAGAGATTGCGGTTAACCATATTGAGCAGGAGAGCTAACCGCACACGGCAGGGTGGCCTAGTCGGCCACCAGCCACATATCCGCCTCATCAAACATCTCTTCGACAATGCGCGCAACGGTCGCTTTATCGTTTTTGCTTAAATCGGTATCGATTCCGTTGCGCTCCATCGGTTTTACCCGCACTTCAGCTTCCGGAAACACGCGCTGTACCCGCTTTTCGAGCTCAGCCTGAATCATCTCGCGCGCGCCGGGCAGGCCAGCGACGTTACGCTTGTCATAAATCAGCTCTACAAACATCAGAACCATCCATCAAATAAGGTCAGGGCATCATATTACTGTAAATAAAAACAGTAGCAAGGGGTGCGGGCGGTGCAGGCGGAAAAAAGTGTACGCATCAGCGGAGTGAGGAAAAGCGCTGGAAAAAGCCGGGGAAAAAATGAACCTCTGGAAGTGGAAAACCAGCACCACTTCCAGAGGTGGCGCATACGCACCATTCGTTAAGGGACAATCCTTGACGGTTGTCATGCTGCGTAACTTATACAAAAATATTCCTTTGTACAACTATATTTTTTCTGTTGTACAACTTTGCGCGCTGCCGTGCAGTACTAAAGCTCGTTCTTTATACAAAACTCTTCCCACGTCATACCCAGCGCCTCAGCGTGCGTCTTCAGATAGGCTTCAATCGCCTCTGCGGCAACCGCTTTATCCGGCTCGGCGAGCTGAATAGAGAACAGAATACCATCCAGTTTTTTCTGCCGGATAAAGGCCGCGTAAATCCGTTCGGCATGCCAGTCGCGCAGTTCACGCAGTGACATATTTGCCGCGCGGGCGTCGCTTTCGCTCAGCTCATCCAGCGCGGCCTGAAAGGTGGGGTGGGCGGTGAAAAACAGGCTGCGCGCCAGGCTATAGTACTCTTCAGGGGTTTTCATGCTCGGTTCCGGGTCGTTAACTCGGCGCATAGTGTAACTGCAACCTGCCGCGTTGTCAGGCGCGCCGGGTTTTGCTGCAGATCGCTTGCCTTACGCCTGAGAAAAATTATACCGTAGCCGCCATTAACGCGAGGACAGGGAATCAAAATGAAAAAGTGGATCGTGCTGGCCGCCGTCGCACTCAGTGGGTGCGCGCAGATTAACAGCTACAGTGATGCGGTAAAAACCCCGGCGCCGGCCGCGCTGCAGGGCAACTGGCAGACCGCCGGGCCGCAGAGCAAGCTGATCAGCGGCCAGGCGCTGGGCAGCCTGATTATCACCGCCGACGGCGACACGCTGGATTGCCGCCAGTGGCAGCGGGTGATTGCCAAACCGGGCAAGCTGACCCGTCTGAGCGACAACTGGGTCAACGTCAATCGCCAGTCGCGCGTGATGCCGCTGGTGCTGGAAAACGGTGAGTTGCAGTATGATGGTCTGCGCCTGCGTAAAGTGGAACAGCCAACCGTGGAGTGCCAGCAGGCGCTGGAAGAGGTAGCGAAGCGGCCCGATGAGGCGGTGATTCAGGATATTGAGCCAGAGCTGATGAAACCGGTTGCGGCGCACACCGCGCAGTAATGCAGTAAGAGACCCTCTCCCGGCGGGAGAGGGCAGGCATTCAGCCGTGCGGCAGCCAGACGTCACCCTGCTGACCGTAAGCGCGCATCACCGACTTCTGTACTGAGGACTGGCTGACCAGCCGCGTCAGCTCATCCATGCGCGCCTGCAGCAGGCGTTTAACTTCGCTCTCATTATCCAGAATATGACGCAGGACCGGACGCAGCTGCTCCTGCAGCTGGCCTGAGGGCGGCGTGGTTTCCGTACTCTGCGCCAGACGCTCCACCGCACTGACGTAATCCATTTCGTGAGTAATTAAATCGTCCCACTCGCCGCGGCTGGCGTGGCGCAGCATGCCGTGGCTGAGGGTGAGGATCTGCTGATAAGCCAGCATCAGGTGCGGTGCAGTATTCATAACATAGCGTCCTAAGAATTAAGATTAAGCGACTTCTTTCCAGGCATCAGCGATATTGCGCAGCAGCGTTTCAACCTCTTCCAGCGCTGGCACGTCGTTGCGGATGTTTGCCTCAACCAGACGGCGGACCATATAGGAGTAGAGGCCGATAAGGTTCAGCGTCAGCTCATCGCCTGAGGCTTCGTCCAGGCCCTGTTTCAGGCCCGCTTCGATAATATTGATCGCTTTCGAGATGGCGTTGCCTTTGCCCGGGATGTTGCCATCCTGCATAAACAGACGCGCGCGCACCACGGCGCTGATGGCGCCATCAAACAGCAGCGTCATCAGCTGCGGTGAGGTGGCGCTCATTACGGCGCTCTCAACGCCAATTTTTGCATAGGCCTGCGTGCCATTTGCCCCGTACATGGTCACTCCTTATTTTTTCGAGCTGCTGGTCATGCTGTCAAACTGCTGCGTCAGGTAGTCGCTGGTGCTGTTGAGCTTGCTGACGGCGAGATCCAGCTGGGTAAACTGGGTTTTGTAGCGCGCAATCAGGTCGTTGATGCGCGTGTTCATATCGTTGTACTTCTGCGTCAGCTCATTCAGCGTTTTGCTGACGCCATCTTTGGCGGTCTGGATCGGACCTTTGGTGGCGAGCCAGCTGGTGAGGTTTTCCGCCAGGCGCGTGGTAATACCGGTTTTTTTCCCGTCGCCGACGACCATCTCTTTGATGCCGTCCGGATCTTTCGCCAGCTCGGTTTTTAGTTTGTTTGCGTCCAGCGTCAGCGCGCCGGAGGTGGGATCGGAGGTAATACCAATCTGCGCCAGCGTTTTATAGGCGGAGGAGCTGGCGGAGTTGGTCAGCAGCCCCTTGATCTGCGTCTGAATGCTGCGCAGGGTGCTGTCGCCGACCAGCGCGCCGTTGCTGGCATCCTGGGCGTCAGCGCCTTTTTCCACCGCGGTAAATTTGGTCAGCGTACTGAACTGATCGAGCAGCGTGTTATAGGCGTTAACAAAGTTGGTCACCGCAGTGGTGGCCCTTGACGTGTCCTGCGCCACGGTCAGCGTCTGGTTGCCGCTGGTGGTCGCGGTCAGATTTAATGAAATCCCTTCCAGCGCGTCACTGATGCTGTTGCTGCTATTGACGATCGGAATATTGTTTACGGTGAGCTCTGCGTTCTGCGCCGCGACGCTGACGCTGAGTTTGTTGTTCGCTGCGATATCATTTTCATCAAAGCCGACCACTGCCTGCAGCGCGTCGTCGCCGCTGACGCTGACCGCCGACACGGCGTTTGCCTCACCGGTTTTGGTCGCGGTCAGCGACAGACGGTACTCGCCCTCATTGCTCTTAATAATGCTGGCAGAGACGCCGGCGTTCGCTTTATTGATCGCATCGCGCATGCCGGTGAGCGAGGTCTGGTCGCTGGTGAGCGCAATATCTTTGCTGCTGCCGTCGGCAAGCTTAATGGTCAGGGTGCGGCTGGCGGCGCTGTCGCCGAGCGCGCTGCTGTTGCTGCTCTGCGCCGCTGAGGTCAGCGTCTGCGCCTGCGCCAGCTGCGTCACGTTAATACTGTACTTCCCCGCCACAACATTACCGGAGGTGGTGGCGCTGAACGCCGTGCTGCTGCTGGTTGCGGTGGTGGCGCTAAAGACATCGGCACTGTTGAGCGCGCTGTTGGCGGTCTGGAACGCAGTCAGCGCGCCTGAGAGCGTGCCGTAGGCGCTGAGTTTCGCGGTATAGGCGCTCTGCTGGGTAGTAATCGGCTTTAGGTTCGCTTTTTCGGCATTGGTTAAGCTATCGAGAATATCGCCAAGCTGCAGGCCTGAGCCGACGCCGAGGGAAGAGATGCTGGCCATATAGTTTCCTTTTCCTGTCGCTGCAAAGAGTGAATAGCGCAATTATCGGCGTCAACGCGGCAAAGTTTAGAATTAATCACCAGTGAGTAATAAACGGAATAGAGGGGCGTAACGGAGGTAATTCGGGCGCTAAAAAAAAGGTAAGCGGGGCTAAAGAAGCGCAGGCGGGTGGCGATAACCAGAAGCATGGCGGGTGAAGCGATAAAAATTCACCCGGTCCTAAAAAAAATCTAAAGGTTGTTCCGGGGCAGACGATAACAACTTTGACGGCGATGAAGCCGACGGGTTGAAGCCCACACCTTAACCGAAAGACTTGATTAAACAGGAAACTTTATCATGGCCCAGGTCATTAACACTAACAGCCTCTCGCTGATCACTCAGAACAACATCAACAAAAACCAGTCTGCTCTCTCTACTTCAATGGAGCGTCTGTCATCGGGTCTGCGTATCAACAGCGCGAAAGATGACGCAGCAGGCCAGGCTATCGCTAACCGTTTCACGTCTAACATCAAAGGCCTGACTCAGGCAGCCCGTAACGCCAACGACGGTATCTCAGCCGCGCAGACCACTGAAGGCGCGCTGTCTGAAATCAACAACAACTTACAGCGTATCCGTGAGCTGACCGTACAGTCGCAGAACGGCACTAACTCTGACTCAGATCTTTCTTCAATCCAGGATGAAATCAAATCACGTCTGGATGAGATTGACCGCGTATCGGGCCAGACCACGTTTAACGGCGTAAATGTGCTGGCAAAAGATGGCAGCATGAAAATTCAGGTTGGCGCCAACGATGGCGAAACCATTTCTATTGATTTGAAAAAAATTGACTCAAGCACATTAAAACTGGACACATTTAGTGTAGCGCCAGCGACAGTATCAACTTCAGCTTCTACTGCGCTAAAAAGCGAAGTTACTCCGGCATTAACAAACGTAAAAGTTGCAGATGGTGAAACTTCTGCTGGTGATAAAACTTTTGGTGCTACTTATGCTACTGACGATGTAGCAACATATTTTTCTGGTGCAGTTGATACTAAAGATACAACCAATGCAACCGGCACTGCCGACACAAAAGTTTTCCAACTTCAAGTTGAAGGTCAGACATACTTTGTTGCTCAAGATGGCGATACAGCTGGCAATGCATTCAATGTATTGAAGCAAACTGAAACAGGATATGAGAAAGTCCAGGTAGAAGGCAAAGATGTACAGGTTGCTAACTTTGGTGGCCGTGTAACAGCATTCGTGAATGATGGTTCTGGCAATGCAAAATCAGTGGATTTGAAAGCAGGTACAGCAGGCAAAAATCTTGCTTATAACGATTCACCAATGTCTGTTTACAGCGATGGCAAAAACCTGGATGTAAAACAGGTGCTTGATAAAGATGGCAATGCCGTTGCTGGTCAGTATGCAGCTAAAAATGCTGATGGCACTTTTTTGGCTGTAAACGTTGATACCGCAACAGGTAATACATCAGTTATCAAAACTGCTGACGGTAAAAATGTTGAATATGCAATGGATTCAAAAAACACGGCACAACAAGTTATCCGTGACGGCGATAAAGTATATAAGGCAAATATAACGGGCTCCGGCACTGCATCTCCGGCAGCTACAAAAGGTGATGAAATTGCTTCATCTGAACTTAAAGCTATGACTACTGCTGACCCGCTTGCAAAGCTTGATGATGCTATTTCACAGATTGATAAGTTCCGTTCTTCACTGGGTGCTATTCAGAACAGTCTGAACTCAGCAGTGACTAACCTGAACAACACCACCACTAACCTGACGGCTGCTCAGTCTCGTATCCAGGATGCGGACTACGCAACTGAAGTGTCAAACATGTCTAAAGCGCAGATCGTTCAGCAGGCGGGTAACTCCGTGCTGGCGAAAGCGAACCAGGTTCCACAGCAGGTTCTCTCTCTGCTGCAGGGCTAATCGCTCTCCGCGTAAGCATCAAAACCCCGCTCCGGCGGGGTTTTTTTTGCGTATAAAACCGCAGCTGTCTGCTACAGCCTGCCGCCGCGCGGCCGATAATCTGTTACAGAACCATTCCGCTATAGGTCACGTTTTCCACTCAGGGAGGGGCGATGCGCTTCAACTACGATCTGTTACCGGGTGAGCTGCTCTCGTTTGAGGAGATCGCGCTGCGTTATGCGCAGCAGCATCCCGGCGAGAAGGCGCTTACCGCACGCGGCCTGCTGAGTCCCCCGGTGAGCTATCGGCAGCTGACGATCCGCGCGCTGTTTGCGCAGCAGGCGCTGAACAGCCCGCTTGAGGAACTGCTGTTTATCAGCGATGACAACGAGCACAAAAATTATCTGCGCCGCTTTGAGCACTACCTGAAAACGCAGCAGGCGTTTCTCTATTTTCGCCGCAGCGATGACGTGAGCCAGCGGGCGCTGGAAAGTGATGGGCGAGAGCCGGGTCTATGCGATGCTCGATCCGCACTCGGCGGCGGCGCAGAACCTGCTCACCAGCCGGGGCTACCGGCTGGTGCTGATGCGTCAGCAGGAGGAGGAGGCGTACTGGCAGCTGTTTGACGCGCAGGCGCACCCCTGTTTCCCGCTGTCGCGCGCGGTGCAGTTTATCGTGGTGCTGAGCACGCCGCAGCAGCCGGCACCCGCCGCCGTGATACCCGGCACCGAAGTCGGGCGGCGGGTGAAAACCCGCGTGCTGCAGCACGCCAGCCAGGCGGCGTTTCTGGCGGCGGTGAAAGCGCGCTACGGCGCCTGCGTCATCACCGGCACGCCGCTCACTGAACCACACGGCTGGCCGTGGGTGGAGGCGTGCCATATCAACACCGACGAGAGCGATGCGGGGCTGCTGGCGGATAACAGCGTCGATAACGGCCTGTTTTTACGCAGCGATCTGCAGCGCCTGTTCCGCAATAAACTGATTAGCATTGATGGTGAAACCGGGCAGGTGATGCTCAGCGCGGCGCTGGAGAGTGAAGCGGCAGACGGTTTCGCTTATCAGCCGCTGGCGGGCAAAATCTGCGCGCTGTGGCCCGCGGTGCCGCCTGCCACAAGGCAGCGGTTGCAGCAGCGCAACAGATAGCGTCCGCAACGGCGGTGCCCGCCACCGCCATCCATCACTAATTTGAAATAACCTCGCTTTTGCCCGCCTATTCTGCCAATCGAAACCGCTACAGAATTGGATAATCATGCCGATAACTTAATTAACGCAGGGTAGTCAACGTGAACGATCTCTATACCGCCGGCGGCGTGATGGATAAACATTCGCTCTGGCAGCGCTACGTTCCCCTCGTGCGGCATGAAGCGCTGCGTCTGCAGGTGCGCCTGCCGGCCAGCGTGGAGCTTGACGATCTGCTGCAGGCTGGGGGCATCGGACTGCTGAATGCCGTGGAGCGCTATGACGCGCTGCAGGGCACCGCCTTTACCACCTACGCCGTGCAGCGTATTCGCGGCGCATGCTGGACGAACTGCGCAGCCGCGACTGGGCACCGCGCAGCGTGCGGCGCAACGCGCGCGAAGTAGCCGGTGCCATGCACCAGGTGGAGCAGGCGCTCGGCCGCTCAGCCTCGGAGCAGGAGGTGGCGCAGCAGCTGAACGTGTCGCTGGAGGAGTACCGGCAGATCCTGCTGGATACCAACAATAGCCAGCTCTTCTCCTATGACGAGTATCGGGAAGAGCACGGTGACAGCGCAGAGCTGGTGACAGAGGGCCATGAAGAGGCGAATCCGCTGCATCAGCTGATGGAAGGGAATCTGCGTGAACGCGTGATTGACGCAATCGAGGCGCTGCCCGAACGCGAAAAGCTCGTGCTCACACTGTACTACCAGGAAGAACTGAACCTGAAAGAGATTGGCGCGGTGCTGGAGGTGGGGGAATCCCGCGTCAGTCAGCTGCACAGTCAGGCGATTAAACGCCTGCGTGCCCGGTTAGCGGGAGCGCGCTGACAGACTCAGTCCTGGGGAAACAAAAATAAAAAAACCGGGGACTCAGCGATGGGAGCCAAAATTAAAGTCAGGCCATTAAGTCGTTATCTTAAAGACTATAAACATAGCCAAAGCAACTGTTCACACTGTGGCAAAGTATTAGATCGTATGGCGCTGGTGTTTCGTGGCCAGATCATCAATAAAGAGGCGATAGCCCGCATGGACCAGATGATTGACGATCAGGTCTGGACGAAGCTGCAGCCCGAACTGACCGCGCTATGCCGTTTCTGCAGCGATATTTTTTGTAATACCCATCCGAACTACTTCGACATCATGGCGTTTAAACAATATCTGTTTGAACAGACCGAGATGAACCACAGTACGATTCGGGAGTATGTGGTGCGCCTGCGTCGACTTGATGACATGCTGAAAGCGAGAAATTTCCCGGCAGAAAATCTATCCGGCAACAGCTGGCATGAGTGTCTGCAGCACGATCTGCCCGATGCCGGTAATAACAACTACCGTATTGCGCTGCGTAAATACGATCAGTTCCTCGGCTGGCAGCGCGGCTGATCAATGATCCATGTCCGCTGCGGCGATCTGTGCCGCAGCGGGCTGCTGCTACCCCGCAATTCCGGATGCGCCTCAGCGCATCTTCTGCAACACTACAGGGATATCTTCACACTGCCCTGGAGGCCTGCATTGTCCCTACATCTTCTGCACCAGTTCCCGCGTCTTGAGCTGCTTGGCGCACCTACGCCGCTGGAGCATCTGCCGCGTCTGTCCGATTACCTTGGCCGCGATATTTTTATTAAACGTGATGACGTTACGCCGGTCGCGCTGGGCGGCAATAAGCTGCGCAAGCTGGAGTTTCTGGCCGCGGACGCGCTCCGCCAGGGCGCGGATGTGCTGCTGACCGCCGGCGCGATCCAGTCCAATCACGTACGCCAGACGGCCGCAGTGGCGGCGCGACTCGGCCTGAAGTGCGTGGCGCTGCTGGAAAACCCGATTGGCACCACGGCAGAAAATTATCTCTCCAACGGCAACCGCCTGCTGCTTGATCTGATGGACGTGGAGACGGAGATGGTGGCGGCGCTGGATAATCCGCCGCAGCAGCTCAGCGACTATGCAGAGCGTCTCGAAGCGCAGGGATATCGCCCCTATATCGTGCCGGTCGGCGGCTCGAATGCGCTGGGCGCGCTGGGATACGTAGAGTGCGCCCAGGAGATCGCCCATCAGAGCGAGGGCGTGGTGGATTTCGCGGCGGTGGTGGTGGCATCCGGCAGCGCCGGTACCCATGCCGGTCTGGCGGTAGGGCTGGAGCAGCTGCTGCCGGAAAGCGAGCTGGTTGGCGTGACAGTGTCACGTAGCGTGGCCGCGCAGCTGCCGGTGGTAGAGCGGCTGCGCAGCGCGCTGGCAGAGCAGCTTGAGCTGAAGCCGCAGGCGGCGATCACGCTCTGGGATGAGTACTACGCGCCGCGCTATGGCGAACCCAGTGAAGAGGGCATGGAGGCAGTGCGCCTGCTGGCACGGCTGGAAGGTATCATGCTGGATCCGGTCTATACCGGCAAAGCGATGGCCGGTCTGATTGACGGTATCAGCCAGAAGCGCTTCCGGCGCGAAGGGCCGCTGCTGTTTGTACATACCGGCGGCGCACCGGCGTTATTTGCTTATCATCCTTCGGTATGAGACAGGCTGACGAAACGCTCTATAATCGCTGCCACAGACAGGCGTAACGTCACCACGGAGATGCAATTTCTGTGGCGTTCATAATAAGACTACGCTATCTGTTACAGGGTGCGTCACGCGACGCACCTGCACTGACACACACAACAGATAATAACGGGGTAAACATGGCTTTCTCTCTGATTCGTCGCCCGCTGGCGATGGGAATGATGGCGGTGGCGCTGCTCGCAGGCATCAACGCAAAATCCTTTGCCGCTGAAGATTTGCTGGCACAGATTAAAAATAAAGGCGAGCTGCGCGTGGGCCTTGAAGGCACCTATCCGCCGTTCAGTTTCCAGGATGAGCGCGGCAAACTGACCGGCTTTGAGGTGGAGTTTGCGCAGGAGCTGGCACAGCATCTCGGCGTAAAAGCGGCGCTGAAGCCGACCAAATGGGACGGTATGCTGGCGTCTCTGGATTCAAAACGTATCGACGTGGTGATAAATCAGGTCACTATCTCCGATGAGCGTAAAAAGAAGTATGACTTCTCCACGCCGTACACCATCTCGGGCGTGCAGGCGCTGACGCTGAAGAAAAACGCCGGCACCATCACCAAACCTGAGGACCTGGCAGGGAAAAAAGTGGGCGTGGGCCTCGGCTCCAACTATGAGCAGTGGCTGCGTGATAACGTCAAAGGCGTCGATATCCGCACCTATGATGATGACCCGACAAAATATCAGGATCTGCGCTCCGGCCGCCTGAACGCCATTCTGGTCGATCGCCTGGCCGCGCTCGATCTGGTGAAGAAAACCGGTGACACCATGGCCGTAGCGGGCCCGGCGTTCTCGCGCCTGGAGGCTGGCGTGGCGGTGCGTAAGGGTAACGACGATCTGCTGAAAGCGATCGATCAGGCGATGGCAGAGATGCAGAAAGATGGCTCGCTGAAAAAACTCTCCGATAAATGGTTTGGCACGGACGTGACGAAATAATGCTGGAGAGCGTACATCTGGTGCTGGATTCAGCACCTTTTTTACTTAAAGGGGCACTGTTTACGCTGCAGCTCAGCATCGGCGGGATGTTCTTTGGCCTGCTGCTGGGCTTTATTCTTGCCCTGATGCGCCTGTCGCGCTTCTGGCCGGTGAACTGGCTGGCGCGCATCTATGTCTCAGTGTTCCGCGGCACGCCGCTGATCGCCCAGCTGTTTATGATCTACTACGGCCTGCCGCAGTTTGGCATTGAACTCGATCCCATTCCCTCCGCGATGATTGGCCTGTCGCTGAACACGGCGGCCTATGCGTCAGAGTCGCTGCGCGGTGCTATCGCCTCTATCGAGCGCGGGCAGTGGGAAGCGGCGGCCAGCATTGGTATGACCCCGTGGCAGACGCTGCGCCGGGTGATCCTGCCGCAGGCGGCGCGGACTGCGCTGCCGCCGCTCGGTAACAGCTTTATCAGCCTGGTCAAGGATACCTCGCTGGCGGCCACTATCCAGGTGCCGGAGCTGTTTCGTCAGGCGCAGTTAATCACCTCACGCACGCTTGAGGTGTTTACCATGTATCTGGCCGCCTCGCTGATCTACTGGATCATGGCGACCGTGCTCTCCGCGCTGCAGAACCGTCTTGAAGCGCACGTTAATCGTCAGGATCGGGAGGATAAATGAGTGCAATTGAAGTCCGCCAGCTGGTGAAAAAATTTCACGGGCAGACGGTGCTGCACGGCATCGATCTCGACGTGGCTGCCGGAGAGGTAGTGGCGATTATCGGCCCCAGCGGCTCGGGAAAAACCACGCTGCTGCGCAGTATCAATCTGCTGGAGGTGCCGGATCAGGGTAGCGTGACGGTAGGCGGCATCACCATTGACGCCAGCCTGAGTCTTAACAAACAGAAAGAGAAGGTGCGTCAGCTGCGCCAGCAGGTCGGGTTTGTGTTTCAGAACTTCAATCTGTTCCCGCATCGTTCGGTGCTGGAAAACATTATTGAAGGGCCGGTGATCGTTAAAGGTGAGCCGAAAGCAGAAGCGCAGGCGCGGGCACGTCAGCTGCTGGAGAAGGTCGGGCTGACGGGTAAAGAGGCGAGCTTTCCGCGCCGGCTTTCCGGCGGGCAGCAGCAGCGGGTGGCAATTGCCCGCGCGCTGGCAATGCGCCCGGAGGTGATTCTGTTTGATGAGCCGACGTCCGCGCTTGACCCGGAGCTGGTCGGCGAGGTGCTGAACACCATTCGCGCCCTGGCGCAGGAGAAACGGACGATGGTGATCGTCACGCATGAGATGAGTTTTGCGCGTGATGTGGCTGACCGCGCTATCTTCATGGACCAGGGGCGCATTGTGGAGCAGGGGGAGGCCAGAACCCTGTTCAGTAATCCGCAGCAGGCTCGTACCCGACAATTCCTGGATAAATTTCTTAATCAGTAATATTCAGGGCCGGTTCGCTGGCCCTTATTTATTTCGCTGCTATCACATTCCTTCGCGTTTCTCTTATCCTTTTGGTGCATAGTCATATAATTGTCTTATTGCTAAATTATTAACTGGCTTCTCTGTTTGCAGATTGCTCTTAATTAAACAGCAGCTTTTCTTACTGATTATTTTTCCTGAATCACAGTTTATAACTCTCTGTGCCGCTTCAGGCAGATGTAAATGCATTTTGATTAACGTAAAGTCTTGTTACATCAGGGCCAGCAAAGACAATTTAGGACTTTCGCCAGATACACTCCCCGCAGTGCTGTTGAATAATCGTTTAATAACCATAACTCACGAACTGATTATTAATGCGTTTACCTCTTACAGACCTACACAGCTTTAGGAGTCAACCTGATGAAAGATAACGGGAAAAATGATATAGGCTGGATAAATACACTGAAAGGTGCCTGTATTTTGCTGGTGGTGCTCTATCACACCGTATTACCGGGATTTGAAACAACGATAAAATATTTGAGTGCCGGATGGTTTCCGGCGGAAATATGGGTACAGTTTAATACGGTCCTGTCGCCATTACGTATGCCGGCATTCTTTTTTGTTTCCGGCCTGCTGGCGACCAATGGCATTTTGAATCGTTCATGGAAACAGGTATTTACCAGCCGTATTACCAATCTGTTCTATCTCTATATTTTGTGGGGCTTTATTCAGTGGTGGTCAATTGTCGGGATTTCCACAGAAATCACCGGGCAACGCATTTCGCAAAATCTTAATGCGGCCTATGCCGGTTCACTGCTGGAGTTTCTCAAGCTGACGTTTATGGCGATGAGTACCTCCTGGTATCTGTATGGTCTGGCGATCTACTTCCTGTGTGCAAAAATTTTCCATCAGCAGAAAATCGCGCTGCTGGTTGTGGCGGTGGTACTGAATTATCTGGCGGTGGAAAAAATCATTCCCTACTGGGGGCCGCAGAGCGTCGCGCAATATTTCCTGTTCTTCCTGCTGGGCGCATTCTGGAGCCCGGTGATGCTGCGCCTGAGCGAGCTGCGCCGTGAAAACCTGCTGCCGTGGGCGGTACTGGCCGCGCTGACGGGACTTCACGTGATTATGGGCCTGGATAAAAGCCTGTTTATGTGCGTCATCGCCGTGCTGGTGAGCGTGGCGGCCTGCCGCTGGCTTAACCAGCATTTCAGTATGCGTTTTTTCAACTGGGTAGGGCGCAATACGCTGCAAATCTACGTTATTCACCGCATCTTTATTGAGTTTTTCGGGATGTCGGCGATTCTGTTTGCCCAGCGCCATCACCTGTTTGAGCAGGAGTGGTTCTCCATGCTGTGGGCCTGTTTCTATCCGCTGGCCATCGTCGGGATCTGTTCGCTCTGTTCAGTCGCGGTCTGGTCAGTGACCAACCGCGGTCTGGGTCAGTCGCTGTTCCTGTTCCCGACGCTGATCGGCATGAAGCGTCGCAAAGCAGCGTAGATAAATGCAGGGGCAACAATTTTAACCGCAGGGGACGC
>NZ_MIPP01000013.1 GCF_002095385.1 Pantoea eucrina
TTTAAAGAAGCCCGCAGCGATGCGGGCTTTTTGCTTTTCCCGCCCCGACCCTTCCTGCTGCTCTAACCCTGACGTTTGCTGCTATAGTCCATTCACAGTTTTTATAAACAGCGGGCGATTTTCGTCAGCAAGCTGAGTTACACTGTGCGGTAATTCGCTCTTTGGCGGGCTAATCGTTTGAATGCCAGAGTGTTTCACTGATGAATTATGGAATGGGCACAATGATCAAAAAACTGAGTCTTTGCGCGTTGTCAGTTGTTGCGGCGCTTCCGGTAAGCCTGTCAGCGACCGCAGCAGAAGGGGATATGCAGCTGCAGCAGGTGCTGATGCTGAGCCGTCACAATCTGCGTGCGCCGCTGGCGACAAACGGCAGCGCACTGGAGCAATCCACTAAAAAGAGCTGGCCGCAATGGGATGTGCCGGGCGGTGAACTCACCACCAAAGGTGGCGTGCTGGAAGTCTATATGGGTAAATATACCCGTCAGTGGCTGACGCAGCAGGGGCTGCTGGCTGGCGGCAATTGCCCGGATACCAGCGATGTTTTTATTTATGCAAATAGCCTGCAGCGCACCGTTGCGACCGCACAGTTTTTTGCTGCGGGTGCCTTTCCTGGCTGTGACGTTGCGGTAACGCATCAGGATGCCATGGGAACGATGGATCCCATCTTTAATCCGGTGATTACCGATGACAGCGAAGCGTTTAACAAAAAAGCGCTGGCGGCGATGACGGCAGAAAATGAGAAGCTGGCACTGAAGCCTGCGCTGCAGCGTCTGGAAAAGATTGTTGATTATAAATCGTCGCCTGCCTGCAATGGTAAAAAGCAGTGCACGCTGGACAGCGGTGATAACACTTTCAGCGCAGATAATGGCAAAGAGCCAGGCGTCAGCGGTCCGCTGAAAATCGGTAATTCCCTTGTTGATGCGTTCACGCTGCAATATTACGAAGGTTTCCCGGCAGAGCAGGTTGCCTGGGGGCAGATTAAAACGCCTGAGCAGTGGAAAGAGCTGGCGTCAGTCAAAAACGGTTATCAGGATGCGCTCTTCAGCTCGCCAGAGGTTGCGCGTGAAGTTGCTGCACCGCTGGTGGATTACATCCGCAGCCAGCTGGTTGATGAAGATAAGGCCGGCGCACCTAAAGTGACGCTGATGGTAGGGCACGATTCAAATATCGCCTCGCTGCTCAGCGCGCTGCAGGTGAAGCCTTACACTCTGCCGGGCAACGATGAGAAAACCCCTATCGGCGGACAGGTTGTATTTGAACGCTGGCACGATGGCAAAAATAACAAAGATCTGCTGAAAATAGAGTATGTCTATCAGACCGCCGATCAGCTGCGTAACGCAGATGTGCTGAGCCTCAAAAATCCGCCAAAACGTGTCACGCTGCAGCTTGCCGGCTGTGATACTGATGCCAATGGCTATTGCAGCTGGGAGCAGTTCTCTGCGGCGCTGAACAGCGCACTGCAGGGGACGCCTATGCAGCCTGCGGCCGCGCAGGAAGCGAAGCCGCAGCAGGCAGCAGACAATGCGCCGGACGCGAAAGCTGCCGCAGAGAAACCGGCTGACGATAACGCTAAAGCTAAAGCTGAACAGGCGGCTGCTGATAAAGCGAAAGCAGACGCCGCCGCAGATAAAGCCGCTGCTGATAAAGCGAAAGCAGACGCTGCCGCAGAGAAAACCGCTGCTGATAAGGCGAAAGCGGACAAAGCAGCCGCTGATAAAGCGGCGGCTGATAAAGCGAAAGCGGACAAAGCAGCAGAAGATAAAGCGAAAGCTGATGCTGCTGCAGCGCAAAACGCGCAGCCGGAGGCGGCATCCGGTAAACCCGCCGCTGAGGCAAAGCCAGCTCAGCAACCTGCTACCGCAGGTTAACCGGCAGCAGGCTATAAAAAACCCCGCTCTGGCGGGGTTTTTTTTGGTCGTCAGCCGGCAATAACCACCAGCTTCTGATTGGCAAACTCTTTCAGACCGAGATCGGAAAGTTCACGCCCGTAACCGGAGCGTTTTATCCCGCCAAAGGGGAGCTCAGCTGCGGTGTCACTCTGTGAATTGATAAACACCATGCCGGTTTCAATCTGTGACGCCAGCCGGCGCGCGCGCGCCATATCCCGCGTCCAGATAGATCCGCCAAGGCCATAGTGTGAATCGTTCGCCAGCGCCACGGCAGCCTCATCACTCTCTGCAATATAGAGCTGCGCAACCGGGCCAAAAAACTCCTGATAATAAGCGGGATTATCGGGCGTCAGCCCGGTCAGCAGAGTGGGCTGATAGTAGCATCCGACGCCTTCAATAATGCGCCCGCCAAAGCGCAGCTCTGCGCCATGCTCTACCGCCTCTTCAACCTGTCGCGCCAGCCGGTCGCGCGCATCAAGGGAAGAGAGCGGTCCGAGCGTGGTTTTTTCATCCAGCGGATCGCCCGGCACAGCGGACTGCAGCGCGGCGCTGAATTTGCTCATGAACGCCTCGGCGATCTGCGCGTGCACAATAAACCGTTTAGCAGCGGTGCAGACCTGTCCGCAGTTGCTCAGACGTGCCTGCACGCCCTGGCGTACCGCTTCATCCAGGTCAGCATCGTCCAGAACAATAAAGACGTCATTGCCACCCAGTTCAAGAGTGGATTTTTTCAGGTGTTTGCCCGCCTGCTGTGCAACCGCACTGCCGGCGCGTTCGGAGCCGGTCAGCGCCACGCCCTGAACGCGATCGTCAGCGATAAGATCCGCCACCTGCTCATTGGAGATAAACAAATTACTCCAGGCACCTTCTGGTGCACCCGCTTCACGTACCAGTTGCTCAAAGATATCCGCGCAGTGCGGCACAATATTGGCATGTTTTGCCAGCACCGGATTACCCAGCGCCAGATTAGGTGCCAGAACACGCATCAGCTGATAATAAGGGAAGTTCCATGGTTCAACCGCAACGATAACGCCAATCGGATGATATTCCACCCAGGCTTCCCCGATTTCGCTGGCGTAGGGCTGAGGCTGCAGAAAAGCAGCGGCATGCTCAGCGTAATATCGCGCAATGCTGATGCAGATGCTGACTTCACCACGGCTCTGACCAATCAGCTTGCCCATTTCGCGACTCGCTATGGTGGCCAGCTCCTCTTTGCGCTGCTCCATGAGATCGGCCAGGCGGCTCAGCACCTGAAGGCGTGGCTGGATGTCACCTTTGCTCCAGGCTGAGTGGTAGAGCGCATCTGCGGTTTCGAGCGCCTGGTACACCCGGGCGTCATCATGTGTCTCCCAGTTTTTCAGCAGCTGATTATTTGCCGGATTGATGCTCTGGTAAGCCGTCATCGCGTCCCCCTGTTGGTGTTGCCATAAAAAAGGCGGGCCATGCCCGCCGGTTCTCACACGTTTTTGCGCTCGACAGGGACGTTGTCCCATGTCAGAACATCCTGATCGGTTTTATCAAACGCGCGCATCAGCACATCATCATTGCCCTGCTGCTCCCAGATCTGCTCTGCCAGTTTTTCATCGTAATTGGCAACTTCAAAGATCGCTTCTGCAATTTCCGGGGACGTCTGACGAATTTTCGCCCATTCGCCGACGCGATGTGCTCTGGACTGGTCTGTAGACATAATGATCTCCTGTTGAGTTTATCCTTTGAGTTTTACCGCCAGAGTGGCGACATGTTCACCCTGATAGCGGGCAATTTGCAGCTCTTCAGGCGTGGGCTGGCGTGAACCATCGCCGCCTGCCAGCGTCGACGCACCATAAGGCGTTCCGCCGCGCACCTGTGAGATATCAAACATCTCTTTAGTGCCGTAGCCGATTGGAATAATGACCATGCCGTGATGGGCAAGCGTAGTCCATACTGACGTTATCGTCAGTTCCTGGCCCCCGCCGGTACCGGTAGAAGTAAACACGCTGGCCAGTTTTCCATGCAGTGCGCCTGAGGCCCACAGCCCGCCGGTACGGTCCCAGAAGTTGCGCATCTGGCCTGACATGTTACCAAAGCGGGTCGGCGTGCCGACGATAATGGCATCATACTGCGTCAGATCGTCCGGCGTTGCCTCAGCTGCCTGCTGATCGACCTTGCCGCCAACCTCAGCAAAACGCGCCGCATCCATACTCTCCGGCACGCGCAAAATAGTCACTTCGGCTCCGCTGACGCGCTGCACGCCTTCTGCAACCGCCTGCGCCATGGTTTCCACATGTCCATACATTGAGTAATAGAGCACCAGAACTTTTGCCATTGTGGTTCTAACCTCCCGGTAAGATAAGTAAAAAGAGTATAGAAGAGCATGCGCGGGCTGCCGGGAAATGGCGTAGCTGCCCGCTGAGATTTAGCACGCTTAAAAATTTAACGTTATGATTTTTAGTATTAAAATGGCATTTTTTCAGATGAGTCGTAATTCTGAACGCGAATCACATTGCTGCACGCTGAGCAGATAACCCCGGCCGGCTGTTGCGCCTGCGGGCCGGGTTACGCCAGAATGACGCCTGGCTACTTATCAGGTGTTCTATGTCTGCGTTACCTGCACGTCTTTATCTGCGCATTACCCGTCAGGAACTGGTGCTGATTTTCATCACCATGGTCTGGGGCGGCACGTTTCTGGTGGTGCACCGCGCCATGGCATACTCCGGTCCGTTTTTTTTTGTCGGACTGCGATTTGCCACGGCGTCACTGCTGCTGGCCTGTTTTTTCTGGCGCTATCTGCGCGCGCTGACCTGGCTTGAAATCAGAGCGGGCACAATGATTGGCCTGGCTATTGCGGGCGGTTATGGCCTGCAAACCTGGGGGATGCAGACTATCTCCAGCAGCCAGTCTGCCTTTCTGACGGCGCTCTATGTTCCGGTGGTGCCGCTGCTGCAGTGGCTGGTGCTGCGCCGGCCGCCGGGCATTATGGCATGGCTGGGCATTGCGCTGGCGTTCAGCGGCCTGGTGCTGGTGGCGGGGCCGCAACAGAGCGGCATCGCCCTCAGCGCCGGGGAGAGCGCGACCCTGCTGAGCACGCTGGCGATTGCTGCCGAGATCATTCTGATTAGCCGCTATGCCGGACAGGTGGATGTGCGGCGGGTAACGCTGGTGCAGCTGCTGGTCGCCTCCGCTTGCGCCTTTCTGTTTATGATCCCGAATGGTGAAGCGCTGCCGTCGTTTTCTCTGCCGCTGGTGCTGAGCGCTGCAGGCCTGGGCGCCGCCAGCGCCCTGATTCAGGTGACGATGAACTGGGCCCAGCGCAGTGTGTCACCGGTACGCGCTACGGTAATTTATGCCGGAGAGCCGGTCTGGGCGGGAATTGTCGGGCGTCTCGCGGGGGAGCGACTGCCTGCGGCCGCGCTGCTGGGCGGTGCGCTGATTGTCTGTGGCGTGATTGTCAGTGAGCTGCGGCTGCGGCGTAAGAAAGCGGTGCCCGATGAGGCACCGCAGAAGCCTTAACCGTGTGGCTGTGCAGCTGAACCGGCCGGCGCGCGGCTACGGTGCTGCAGAATGGCGTTCAGGATAATGGCGCCAAAGGTCGCGGTGCCGATACCGCCGAGCGTGAAGCTGCCGATCTTAAGCGCAAAATCGCCGGCGCCCAGAACCAGCGTGGTAGCGACCATGATCAGATTACCGTTCTGCCCGAGATCGACCTGATTCTGCAGCCAGATACGGGCACCGGCCACCGCAATCAGGCCAAATACCACGATAGACGCGCCGCCTATGACCGGTGCTGGCACGGTATGGATGAGTGCGCCAAATTTCGGTGAAAAACCCAGCAGTATTGCGATCAGGGCCGCGGCGACGAACGCCAGCGTAGAGTAGACGCGCGTAACCGCCATGACGCCTATGTTTTCGGCATAGGTTGTTACGCCGCTGCCGCCGGCAGAGCCAGAGAGCATAGTGGCCAGACCGTCGCCAACAAACGCCCGGCCCATCCACGGATCGAGATTGCGTCCGGTCATAGCTGCTACCGCTTTAATATGCCCCAGATTTTCAGCGACCAGAATAATGGCGACCGGCGCAATCATCACTATCGCCTGCAGGTCGAACACAGGGGCGGTCGTATGCGGCACGCCAAACCAGGCGGCGTGCGCCACGCCGCTGAAATCCACCGGTTTACCGAGGCCGAAGCCATTGGTCAGCAGCGCATAGAACGCCCAGGCCACGATCAGCCCTGCCAGGATCAACAGGCGCTGTACCAGCCCGCGCGTCATGACCGCCACCAGTCCGATACAGAGCACCGTCAGCACCGCCATCCAGCTGTCAAAGAGGGTGGCAGAAACACTGTGCACCGCAATCGGCGCCAGGTTCAGGCCAATCGCCATAACGACGGCGCCGGTGACGACCGGCGGCATCAGGCGCTCAATCCAGCCGGTACCCACTTTCATCACAATCAGACCAATCAGGGTATAGAGCGCGCCGCAGGCGATAATGCCGCCCAGCGCCACGGAGAGGTGAGTGTTAAGGCCCTGGCCGGTGAAACCGGTGACCGCAATCACTACGCCCACAAAAGCGGCGCTGGAACCGAGATAGCTCGGTACGCGCCCGCCGGTAATAAAAAAGAACAGCAGCGTACCGATCCCGGAGAGTAACACAGCGAGATTGGCATCCAGCCCCATCAGCAGCGGCATCAGTACCGTTGCGCCAAACATTGCGACCGCATGCTGCAGCCCAAGCACCAGCGTCTGCCCGAGCGGCAGCGTCTCGTCCGGGGCAATCAAGCCGTCGTCGGTCATTGCTGACTTAACGCGCCAGCGTGGAAACCAGGTACTCGCCATAGATCATCTCCTGAGAGTGAGTAGAACAGGCCGCGTTATGCGGTATCAGCGGGCATCCTGCCGGGAGAAGGTGTGATAACCGCGATCGAACCAGGCGAGCCCCTGGCGCGCCTCGCCCTGGGCCACGGCCAGCACCGTACAGAACAGAATATCGTGTGTGCCAACGCTGACCCGCTGTGTTATCTCGCAGTCAAAGGAGATCAGCGCGGCCTCCAGCAGCGGAGCACCGCTGGCAAGCGTCTGCCACTGCGCGGCGGCAAAGCGATCCGCCATCGCGGTTTTGCCCCCGAACAGCGTGGAGAGGGCGTGCTGGTCTGCCGAGAGGGTATTGACGCAGAGTGCACGGTTATCGCGAAACGCCGGCCAGGCTGAGGCGGAGCGGTTCAGGCAGACCAGCAGCGTCGGCGGGGAGTCGGTCACGCTGCAGACGGCGGAGGCGGTAAAGCCAGCCACGCCTGCCGGGCCATCGGTGGTGATAACATTAACGGCTGCACCCAGCTGCGCCATAGCGTTGCGAAAGGTGTCGCGATCGACTGCGGGTAAATCCGGAAGGGCATGTAGGCTCATGTTCAGACTCCTGATCTCAGCCCGCTGCCAGACAGGCGGGCTGAGCGGTCTCAGCCAGCCAGCGCAGCAGCAGCGTGTTAAAATTATCGCTATCGGTCACGCTCATGGCGTGGCCGCCCCACGGCATGGTCAGCAGCTGGCCCTGCGGCAGCGCTGCCGCCAGCTGTGCTGAACAGCTCCACGGCACCAGCAGATCGTCCTGGCTGCAGATCGCCAGCACCGGCTGGGTGATGCGCGCGGCGCAGGCACGAAAATCTGCCGTTTTCAGCGCGTGCAGACGACGCAACAGATTCTCTGCGCCCTGAAAGTGCTGCTGGTGATGCCTCTCTTCTGCCTCAGCGCGCGCCTGATGCTGCGCCAGCCATTCGGCAGGATAGAGAAACAGCGGCTGAGCGCGTACAAAGGCTTCGGTACCCGCCTGCAGCAGCAGATCCTCTCTGACCTTAAAACAGCGCGCGGTATGGGGGCTGAGCGTCAGCCAGCCGTTAATGACCGCCACGCGCTCAACCCGATCGGGGTGATCCAGCGCCATTTGCAAACCAATCAGCCCCCCAAGCGCATGGCCAGCCACGCTGTAGCGCGCGATCTGATGCTGTTCCAGCGCCTCCGCCAGCTCGGCTGCCATCATCGCCAGGCTGTAACCCTCAGGCAGCGGTGCTGCACTGCGCCCGGTGCCGCGCTGATCGTATGTGACAACGCGGTAGCGGGTGCTGAGCGCCGCCAGCTGTGGCTGCCAGAATCCGGCAACGCCACCAAGGCCTGATGCGAGGACCAGCGTGGGCGCATCGGCAGTGGTCAACCCGTGGATATCCAGCTTCATTACGCCTCCGCCTGTCCGATGTGCGCCACAGACGCAATCTCAACCAGCGCGTCAGGTTTTACCAGACCGCACTGAATACAGAAGCGCGCGGGCTTATCGCCGGGAAAATAGTCGGCATAGACCTGATTCACGGCGGCGTAGTGCTGCCAGTCGGTAATGAAAATAGAGTTGAACGTGACATCTGCCATGCAGCCGCCGGCGGTTTCAATGACGTTTTTGATGGTCTCCAGCACGTGGCGGGTTTGCGCGGCCGCATCGCCGACGTGAACCACGTTATTGTCCGCATCGAACGGCAGGGTGCCGGAAACGTACACCACGCCGTCAGCCAGCGTTCCGGGTACGAACGGGGCGATCGGCGTACTGCTGCCAGCCGGGATAATGACGCGTTTGGGCATAGTCTGATCTCCTGATAACGAAAAGTTACTGACCCTGCAGGGCTTCGCAGAACGTTTGTGTATCGCTGACCCAGCCGAAAAACGTTTCGATATTGAACAGCGCGGCCTGCTGCGCAAAATCAGGTCCGGCCTGATGCGTGGCGTCAGCCAGTACCACGCCGAAATATTCCAGAAAGAAGCCGTCACGCAGCGTGGACTCGACGCAGACGTTGGTGGCGATGCCGGTAAAAATCAGATGACGGATCCCGCGGCTGCGCAGCATGCTGTCGAGCGGCGTATTGAAAAAGCCGCTGTAGCGCGGTTTTGGCAGCACAATATCGCCCGGTTCGGGCGTCAGCGCATCCACCAGCGCATAATCCCAGGTGCCTTTCGCCAGCAGGGTGCCCTGCAGCTCAGGCTGGCGGCGCATGGTTTTCAGCGCATTAGATTTGTGAAAATTGGGGGAGCCCGCATCGCCCGCCTCGGTGTAATCGCTGTCCCAGCCGTTCTGGAACCAGATAATCTGTACGCCGGCAGCGCGTGCCGCGGTGACCGCCTGATGAATTCTGGCGATAACCGGCTCGGTGGCAGAGACATCAAATCCCGCCAGGTCGAGATAGCCGCCTTTAGTGGCGTAGGCATTCTGCATGTCGACGACAATCAGCGCGCTCTGAGCCGGAGGCAGGGCGATCGCCTCCGGACGGGCGGGCAGAGTGATATGCGGTGTGGTGCCGGTGTGTGCGCAGGTGACGGTTTTCATTATGCTACCTCCTGCGCCGCGGCGATCACGTTGCGACGGCACTGCATCAGCGGCTGTATGCGCTGGCCGAACGCTTCAATACCCTCCAGGAAATCATCAAAGGTCAGCAGCACGCCGTGCGTACCATCAACCTGAGCCACTTCATCCAGCATGCGTGCCACGCTGGCAAAGGAGCCAACTAACGTGCCCATATTGATGTTAACGGCGGAGGTCGGGTCAGCCATCTGACGCACGTTAGTATCGCTGCCTGAACGGGTATCCTGCTGGCTCTGAGTCGTGAGCCACGCGAGTGCCTCTTCGTCGGCGCCCGCTTTGTAGTGCTCCCATTTTGCGCGGGCCGCTTCGTCGCTCTCGGCGGCGATGATCATAAACAGAACGTAGGAGCCGACGTCGCGGCCCGCCTGCTCAGCAGCAAGCTTCATGCGGGCTGCGGTCGGTGCAAAGGCGGCTGGCGTATTAACGCCCTTACCAAAGCAAAAGTTATAGTCGGCATGCTGAGCTGAAAATGCCATGCCCGCATCACTCTGTCCGGCGCATATCACCTTCATCGGCTTCTGCGGCCGTGGACTGACGCGACAGTCGTTCATCGTGAAAAAATCACCTTTGAAGTCGCTCTGGCCGGTTCCCCATAAATCGCGCAGCACCGTGACATACTCAGTCAGGTATTGATAACGGCTGGCAAAATAGTCATCGCCCGGCCAGATCCCCATCTGCTCATACTCTGGTTTCTGCCAGCCGGTGACGAGGTTTACGCCAAAGCGTCCGCCAGAAATTGAGTCGATGGTCGCAGCCATACGCGCCACGATGGCGGGTGGCAGCGTCAGCGTGGCAGCCGTGGCGTAGATCTCAATCCGCGAGGTGACCGCCGCCAGGCCGGCCATCAGCGTAAAGGACTCCATATTGTGATCCCAGAACTCCGTTTTGCCGCCGAAGCCGCGCAGCTTGATCATTGAGAGTGCAAAATCGAAGTGATAGTGCTCAGCGCGCTGCACAATCGCTTTATTGAGTTCAAAAGTAGGCATGTACTGCGGCGCATGCGTAGAGATCAGCCAGCCGTTATTGCCAATCGGAACAAAGACACCAATTTTCATATGTCACCTCTTTGCATTGATAGGACGGTTTCACGCGCTGCGCTGCTTCCTGCACGCATCCTGCGGGCGGCGCTCTCTCTTAGTTGCAAGTCGCGTGCCACATAAATAATTTTTATATTTATCATCAGGATATGAACCGCCGATCGGCCAGCCGGGACGGCACCGCGATTTTCAGACCATTTGGTCAAAACAAATGCACAGCAATCAGGCAGCCGTCGGGCAAAAAAGGTGCAGCCCGCCATATCTGCCAGCTGTGTTATGATGTGAATTCACGACAGGGAGAGGTAACAGCATGAAAAATGATGAGAAAAAACCGCGCCGTCGTTCGCAGGCGGCGACCGCAAAACGCGCCACTATCCTGCAGGCGGCGCTGGCGCTGTTTTCCCAGTTCGGTATTCATGGCACCAGCCTTGACCGGGTGGCTGAGGGAGCAGAGGTGTCAAAAACAAATCTGCTCTACTATTACCCTTCAAAGGAAGTGTTGTATGTCGCCGTGCTGAAAGAGATTCTGGATGTCTGGCTGGCACCGCTGCGCGCGCTGCGCGCCGACCAGGATCCCCTGACGGCCATTCGCCACTATATTCGCCTGAAGCTTGAGGTCTCCCGCGATCATCCTCAGGCATCGCGGCTGTTCTGTCTGGAGATGCTGCAGGGCGCACCACTGCTGCGTGGTGAACTGGCGGGCGACCTGAAAGCACTGGTAGAGAGTAAGGCGGCAATAGTCGAGCAGTGGATCAGCGCCGGACAGCTGGCTGCCGTTCAGCCGCAGCATCTCTTTTTTATGCTCTGGGCCACCACGCAGCACTATGCTGACTTTGCCTCGCAGGTTGAGGCGGTCACCGGGCAGACGCTGCAGGATCCCGACTTTTTTGCACAGACGTTGCAGAACGTAGAGCGGATGATTATCGAAGGCATTCGCGTGCGCTAACGATTGAGGGAGGAGAAGCATGGATTCGCTGTCGCAACTGGCGCTGGGCGCTGCAGTTACCGTTGCCGTCATGAACCGCCGGGTACCGGTATGGCAGGCGGCCCTGGCGGGGGCAGTCGCCGGCACGCTGCCGGATCTGGATGTGTTCGTCGATCACGGCGACGCAATACGCAATATGACGCTGCATCGCACCGAGAGCCATGCGCTGCTGATCCTGACGCTGCTGGCGCCGCTGGCCGGCTGGCTGGCCGCCGGGATCACCCGCAGCAAAGCGCACTGGCGCAGCTGGTGCCTGGCCCTCTGGCTGGCGCTGATCACCCATCCGCTGCTCGATCTCACTACCGTGTATGGTACGCAGCTTGGGCTGCCGCTCACTGACTATCCGTTTGCCATCGGCAGTATGTTTATTGTCGATCCGCTCTATACGCTGCCGCTGCTTATCGCACTGGGCGTAGCGCTATGGCGGCGTGATGCCACCGGCGTGCGCTGGACCCGCCTGGGCCTGTTAATCAGCACGCTTTATCTGGGCTGGAGCATGGTGATACAGGGCGTCGCCACGCGGCAGATTGAACAGCAGCTGGCGCAGCAACACGTTGTATCACAGCGGCTGCTGGTCACGCCGACGGCGTTCAACACGCTGGTCTGGCGCACGGTCATTATTACGCCCGATCGCTATGGCGAAGCGTACTGGTCGCTGTTTTCACCCGGGCGGCCGTTACAGATTGCGTGGCACGATCGTCAGATGGCGCTGCTGACCCCTTTTAAAGGGCAGTGGCATGCGGAGCGCGTTGTCTGGTTCAGTCACGGTTTTTACGCGCTGCGTCAGCAGGCAGGCAATACGCTGATTAGCGATTTGCGTATGGGTGAGGCGCCCGATTACACCTTTACTTTTAATCTTGGCAGGCCGGAAGCGCCAGCAGCGGCGCCGCAGCGTGAGGCGGCCGCACACCCGTCACTCCAGCGTGCCTGGCATCAGTTCCGGCAGCGGTTATAAATGAAAAAGGCCCGCTGATGCGGGCCTTAAACAGAACGGGATCAGGCTTTACGGCGTCGCAGCAGCCAGCCCATGGTGAGCAGCATAAACCACAGCGGCGTAACCATCAGCGCCTGACGGGTATCCTCCTGCAGTGTCAGCAGCACCAGCACGAAAGCAAAAAATGCCATGCAGACCCAGCACATAATTTTGCCCAGCGGCATCTTAAACGTTGACGACGCGTGACGCTGCGGATGCTGTTTACGGTAGGCCAGGTAGCTGCAGAGAATGATGGTCCAGACAAACATAAACAGAATGGCGGATACCGTGGTCACCATGGTAAACACCGTCATCACGTCCGGGATCAGGTAGATCAGCGCGACGCCGCCCAGCAGACAGAGACAGGAGAAGAACAGGCCGGTGGTGGGCACGGCGCGCGCGGAGAGACGACCAAACGCCTTATGCGCTACCCCCTGTTCTGCCAGGCCATACAGCATGCGGCTGGTAGAGAAGATGCCGCTGTTGGCTGACGAGGCCGCTGAGGTCAGTACCACAAAGTTAACGATGCTCGCAGCAGCGGGCAGGCCAATCAGCACAAACATCTCTACAAACGGGCTGCGATCCGGCATCACCTGATTCCATGGCGTAACGGCCATGATCACCAGCAGTGCCAGCACGTAAAACATAATAATGCGCAGCGGTATGGCATTGATGGCGCGGGGCAGGACCTTGTGCGGATCTTTGGTCTCTGCCGCGGCGGTGCCTACCAGCTCAATACCGACAAAAGCGAACACGGCAATCTGGAAGCCGGCGAAAAAGCCGCTCAGCCCTTTCGGGAACATCCCGCCATGCTGCCAGATATTGCTGAGCGATGCCGTGCTGCCGCCGGGTGAAGGGTAGTGCGTACTGACCAGCACAATACCGGTAATAATCAGGGCAACAATGGCGACAATTTTGATAATTGCGAACCAGAACTCCATTTCCCCGAAGAGTTTGACGGTGGCAATATTCAGCGCCAGAAAGACAAAGACGCACAGCAGCGCGCTCATCCAGATAGAGAATCCGGGGAACCAGAGCTGAAAATAGGCGCTGATGGCAACCACGTCAGCGATGCCGGTAACGACCCAGCAGAACCAGTAGGTCCAGCCGGTAAAATAGCCCGCCCACGGGCCGAGCAGATCGGCCGCGAAATCGCTGAACGATTTATATTCCAGATTAGAGAGCAGCAGCTCTCCCATTGCGCGCATAACAAAAAACAGCATGAAGCCGATGATCATATAAACAAAAACGATCGACGGCCCCGCCAGGCTGATGGTTTTGCCTGACCCCATAAAGAGCCCGGTTCCGATAGCGCCACCAATCGCAATAAGCTGAATATGACGGTTATGCAGGTTGCGCCGGAGTTTTTCCGGCTGTTCAGCCTCACTGAGGGCTGCTTTGGATTGATCAACCATAAAGATAGCTTTCCTGTCTTGATGTTGTGTCAGCTCTGATGGCTGTTGAAATACGTGCCTTTGCACAGGGCAAGAGCGCATAAGATAGAGGAAAGGCCACCGGGTCTGGTAATTGTTTTTTAACCTTTGTGACCTTTTGCGTTTTTTGCTCTGTCAGCAAATATTTACATGGTTGCTCTTTTAGTCACTTTGCGTAAATAAGCAGCACTTTTTCCCGGAAGAACAGGCAGATGAGGCAAGCCAGCTACACTTAGTCACAGGTTTGCAAAGTGATAAGGCAGAGACCGTGCGCGCACTCATTGCGACAGGAATAATTGCTCTGGTGGGGTGGTCGAGCTTGCCCTGGCTGAAATCGCAGCTTCCGGCGCAGTGGAATCCGTTTATTCCGCTTAACGTCACGGATGCGCCAGGCTGGATAACACGTTACAAGCTGGAGAAACTGCGTCACGATCCAGCCGCCTGTCTGGCGGTGCTGGAGCGCGCCAGTGCGCAGGGACGGGTAAGTTTTCGCACGACGCCTCCGGTGCGGGGTAACTGCACAATTGAACAGCCGGTTCGTATCAGCCAGTTTGGGCCGGTTACGCTCAGCAGCAGTTTTCTTGTCAGCTGTCCGATGGCCGTGGCAAGTACGATGTATGTCACGCGCAGTAATGCTGCATTACAGCAGGCGGGTATCACCAGTCCGCTGCGGCGTATTGAGCATGTTGGCAGCTACGCCTGCCGCAACGTCTATCATCGCCAGGAGGGACGCCGCAGCGAACACGCTACGGCAGAGGCGTGGGATGTCACCGCTTTTCAGCTGGCCGATGGCCGCTGGTTACGGGTCGCCAGAAACTGGCAGCAGCCCGCCAGCAGCGCGGCGGGTTTGCATGCACTCTGGCGCAACGGCTGTGCCAGCTTTGGAAACGCACTGGGACCAGACTACAACGCAGCTCATACCACACACTTTCATCTGGGCATGCGCGGCGGTGGATTCTGCCGCTGATGCGGCAGGCTGTTAATTTTAAAAGCCGGGCAGCTTAATAGTTAATTTGCGCCAACGCTATTTTAGATCCAGTCCCTCAAAGACGCAGAAGGCGTGATTACAAATGAGAACCATTACCCGACTAATTTTTGTGTTTGAAATAAGTCTGCCTTAAATAACACTCATCTGTTTTAATAATGAGATATCTCCGGTGAATTTATTTACTCTCCAAAAGAAAAACCGGGTGCCAGCGTCAGATTGTTCAGGCTATCTGCAGCGGACATCATCGCGTTAAAACAGAATTATATTGGTTATCCGCCTCACTCTGTTTTCATTCCAGCGGCTGATGACAGCGTATGCAACTGCGGCAGGCAGTTTATGCCGATAAAATGCGTAGTCGCGCATGGCGCAGGCATCAGCGTGGTGCGGATACAGATAGCTCAGGGTTGCCGATTGCCGGAGGTAACTTTATTTATCAGTGGAATTAAAAATCGTCCATGACTAAATCATTTAGCGCTTTTAACTGAAGGTAAATGTCTCTGCTAATCATTATTTTACTTAAAATCGATGCTAAACTTTTATCCATCTAATAATTAATTTTAATGGGTGGAAGATTGAAACTTTATCAGAAAAATCCTATGCTGGTTTCACGTATCTTTATGCGCCTGAGGCCCGGCAGTCAGGTCACTGCGGCGCTCGCTTTATGGCAACAATTCGATAACTTTCCGGCTGTATAACGCAATCTACAGCAGGAGCCTTTTTATTCATTCTGTTCAGATTACGTCTCACCGATATAATCGGACAAGCATCAGGTTAATAAAAGACGTTAAATACGTCAGGATAATAATGACTACCGATAATTATTTTGTCTGGCGAGCCGAAACAGCAAAAGCGTTTCAGGGGTTGACGGAGGTGGTGCAATTAAAAGCACTGTTGCAAAAGCAAATCGTCGCTCTGGGATTCGACTTCTTTGCCTTTTTTGTGCAGCAGCCGGTTCCCTTCACCCGACCGCGTTTTTTCCTGTTCAGCACCTACCCTGAATCCTGGATCCTGCATTATGAGCGGCATAACTACTATGCCGTCGATCCTGTACTGCGGCTTTGTCAGCAGCCCGGAAAAGGGATTGAGTGGTGTGCTGAGATTTTCACCGGGGCGGCTAATCTTTGGCCAGATGCGCAGGCAGCGGGAATCCTGAGCGGCTTTTCTTGCTCAGCGATGGCATCAAATCGTGCCATTGGTATATTATCAATAGCATCACGTCAGCCCGGACGCTCCAGGCACCGAACCGTTGAGCTTGAGGTACAGATAAACTTTCTGGCGGACCTGAGCTTACGGGTTCTTGAGCGCTTAAAAGATAGCTCAATGGTGGTGCTGGCTAAGGGATTTAGCGAGCGGGAGCTGGAAATTTTGAAATGGACAGCTGAAGGAAAAACCTCGGCAGAGATTTCGCTTATTTTGGCAATATCAGAACATACGGTGAATTTTCACCAAAAAAACATGCAAAAACGTTTTAACGTTTCAAATAAAACGCAGATAGCGTGTTATGCCGCAGCGACAGGTCTGATATAGCAAAAGGCAACTACTAATACTGGTAGTTCCCTATCCGTATTGAGTTGTCTACCCTGCGCCGGAAACTTAGCCAGGCTGGCACGATAAAAATCATTGCACACATGGGGATGTCAGAGGCGCATGATGAAAATAATTCAAACACAGCTAAAGGATATGCCTTCCTCACTGCTAGCCGAACTGGGTACCTATCGTTATAGCGTGTTTGCGCGTGGCGAAGGCTGGTCAATTCCTCCGCGGCTGAGCACACCGGGGCAGGAGTACGATCGCTACGACCGTTCAGACGTGACCTGGCTTATCGCCTGGAATGCACGTAAAGGCATTTGTGGCTGCGCGCGATTACTGCCGTGGCATGAACCGGAAGTGGCTGAAGGTATTCTTCTGCCGTTTGCGCAGGATAAGGTTTGGGAGATGTCACGCTACTCAGCACGGCTGGAGGTGGATGCGGAATTACCGCTGAATATCCTGTGGCACTCGGTGCAGCTGGCAGAGCTGAGCGGCATGGAGTATCTGATTAGCTCGGCCACGCCGATGCTGGAGAAGATGTTTGCACAGCATAATGTGGTTTATGAACCGCTGACGCCAGGGTTGATCCAGTCGGAAGATAATCTGTTCGCTATCCGTATCCCGGTTGAACAGCCGGCACTGGCGGAAAAATATCGCGGCACGCGGCGCTTTAGTCCGGAAGAGGTGCTGCCTTCGCTCGGCGTCTCCGTTAACTGGCAGGCGCACAATTAATACCCCGTGCAGCGCACGGGGCTGGCCGCTTACTGACGGTAAGCGGTTTTGATCTGACGGATCGTGTTGCTGAATACTTCAGCCTGGGGCTTATCAGCCAGCGCATTTTGCACATAGCGTTCCATATTGATAATTACTTTACCGGCGTCTGCCTGTCCCATGCCTTTGAGAATCAGAGTAATCATCATTTTGAGGCAGGCAACTTCATCAGCCAGTGCCTGAGTGTCACGCGACGTTACGAAATCTTCATCACTCATCTTCAACTCCCTGGTGGTATCGATTTACACAGATTCTGTCTTTCCGTGCATAAAACAGAGAGTATATCATAGGTTTGCTTTCTCATTCAGAGGCCAGAAAAATCATTATTCGATCCAGTTAAAGGCAGGGCAGTGCAGACCGTTTTGGCTCGCCTGATACTTTTTCGGCTTAAAAAAAGAAAACAGGCAGATTTATTACAACATGCTGTTATTCAATGAAATGTTAAATAAAAAAGCTGTTTAGTTTGCAGAAAATGGATTTTTTTCTGAAAAGATTTAATTATTTGATTTAGATCATTGCGTCGCAGGTTGTTCTGGTATGTCTGATGTTCAATGCGCATAAAAAACGCTAAGATTACGCTCTTTTTTAATTACCTTTCTAACCTGCGGAGTATGTCCCGTTGATCAGCCTGCTGCTTGTTGATGACCATGAACTGGTACGTGCCGGTATTCGTCGCATTCTGGAAGATATCAAAGGACTGGTCATTGCCGGCGAAGCGGCGTGCGGAGAGGATGCAGTAAAATGGTGCCGTCAGCACACGGTGAATGTCGTTCTGATGGACATGAATATGCCGGGTATCGGCGGACTGGAAGCGACGCGCAAAATTGTCCGCTACAACCCCGATATTCGCATCATTATGCTGACTATTCACACCGAAAACCCGCTGCCGGCCCGGGTAATGCAGGCGGGCGCCTCAGGCTATCTGAGCAAAGGCGCTGCGCCTCAGGAGGTGGTCAGCGCCATTCGCGCCGTCCACGCTGGACAGCGCTATATCGCCTCAGATATCGCTCAGCAAATGGCGCTGAGCCAAATCGAGCCGCAGAAAGCGGAATCGCCCTTCAGTTGTTTGTCGGAACGGGAATTGCAGATTATGCTGATGATTACCCGGGGACAAAAAGTTACGGAGATATCCGAACAGTTGAACCTGAGCCCGAAAACCGTTAACAGCTACCGCTATCGTATGTTCAGTAAGCTAAACATCAGCGGTGATGTAGAGTTAACGCATCTGGCCATTCGTCATGGTCTGTTCAACGCGGAGCCATTAATAAGTAGTGAGTGAACTCTTTAATCCCAAAGCCTTTCTCAGCACCGTAACCAGCCAGCCTGGCGTCTACCGAATGTATGACGCGGCCGGTACGGTGATCTATGTCGGTAAAGCCAAAGACCTTAAAAAACGCCTCAGCAGCTACTTTCGTGCGCAGACTGGCAGCCGTAAAACGGATGTGCTGGTCAGTAATATTTGCAATATCGACGTTACGGTTACGCATACTGAGACCGAAGCGCTGCTGCTGGAGCATAACTACATCAAGCTTTACCAGCCGCGCTATAACGTGCTGCTGCGCGATGATAAATCGTACCCATATATTTTTCTCAGCGGTGATACACACCCCCGGCTGGCGATGCATCGCGGTGCCAAACACGCCAAAGGTGAATATTTCGGTCCGTTTCCGAATGGCTACGCGGTACGCGAGACGCTCGGCCTGCTGCAGAAAGTCTTTCCTATTCGCCAGTGCGAGAACAGCGTCTACCGCAATCGCTCGCGTCCCTGTTTGCAGTATCAGATTGGACGCTGCCTCGGTCCGTGCGTAGCCGGTCTGGTCAGCGAAGAGGAGTATGCCCGGCAGACAGACTATGTGCGGCTGTTTCTGGCCGGTAAAGATGATCAGGTCATCAACCAGCTGGTAGTGCATATGGAGGCGGCAAGTCAGGGATTGCGTTTTGAAGAGGCGGGGCGGCTGCGCGATCAGATTCAGGCCGTACGCCGCATTACTGAAAAACAGTTTGTCTCAAATCAGGGTGACGATCTTGATGTCATGGGCGTGGCCTATGATGCGGGCATGGCCTGTCTGCACGTGCTGTTTATCCGCCAGGGGAAAGTACTGGGAAGCCGCAGCTATTTCCCCAAAGTCCCGCCTGACACTGAGCTGACGGAAGTGGTGCAGACCTTTGTCGGGCAGTTTTATCTGCAGGGAAGCGAGGCGCGCACCCTGCCCGGAGAGATCCTGCTGGATTTTAACCTGGCAGAACGCAACCTGCTGGCTGAATCACTCAGTACGCTGGCTGGTCGCAAAGTCAATATACAGACCAAGCCGCGCGGCGATCGGGCACGCTATCTCAAGCTGGCGCGCACCAACGCGGCAACGGCGCTGACCACTAAGCTGTCGCAGCACTCCACTATTCAGCAGCGGCTTGCCGCGCTGGCTTCCTGGCTGAAGCTGGAGAGCATTCAGCGCATGGAGTGTTTTGATATCAGCCATACCATGGGTGAGCAGACTATCGCCTCCTGCGTGGTGTTTAATCAGGATGGCCCGCTGCGTTCTGATTACCGGCGTTACAATATCGAGGGGATCACGCCGGGCGACGATTACGCGGCGATGAATCAGGTGCTGCGCCGCCGTTATGGCAAAGCGCTGGAGCAGGATAAAATTCCGGATGTCATTTTGATTGATGGCGGTAAGGGTCAGCTGGCGCAGGCGAAAGAGGTATTTGCGGAACTGGATGTCAGCTGGGATAAACAGCACCCGATTCTGCTTGGTGTCGCTAAAGGCAGCGATCGCAAGGCGGGACTGGAGACGCTGTTTTTTGAAGCGGAAGGTGAGGGCGTTTCTCTGCCGCCGGATTCGCCAGCCCTGCATGTCATTCAGCATATTCGTGATGATGCTCACAATCATGCAATTTCAGGCCACCGTAAAAAACGCGCCAAAGTGAAGAACACCAGCGCGCTGGAAAGTATTGAAGGCATCGGACCTAAACGGCGTCAGCAGCTGCTGAAGTATATGGGAGGCCTGCAGCCGCTGATGAACGCCAGCGTGGATGAAATCGCCCGCGTGCCCGGTATCTCCTTTGCCCTGGCTGAAAAAATATACCACTCGCTGAAACACTAACATTGAAACAGGGGGGGCAATGTAGGAACATACGTTAAACCCTACACACACCAGACAGTTACTGGCATATGCAATATAACATCCCAACGTGTCTTACCCTGTTTCGCGTTTTTTTGATTCCTTTTTTTGTACTGGCGTTCTACCTGCCGTTTTACTGGGCGCCTTTTGCGACAGCGCTGATTTTTGTTATTGCCGCCATAACGGACTGGTTTGACGGCTTTCTGGCGCGTCGCTGGAAACAAACCACGCGCTTTGGTGCATTTCTCGATCCGGTGGCTGATAAGGTCATGGTCGCTATGGCGCTGGTGCTGGTTGCGGAATATTTCCACGCGTGGTGGATAACCCTGCCTGCTGCCACCATGATCGCCCGCGAGATTATTATCTCTGCGCTGCGTGAATGGATGGCGGAAATTGGCAAGCGCAGCAGCGTTGCCGTCTCATGGATTGGTAAAGTCAAAACCACGGCGCAGATGCTCTCACTGGTTGCGCTGCTGTGGCGTCCTGATGCTACGGTAGTAGGCGTTGGCGTGGTCGCACTCTATATCGCGGCAGTGCTGACATTCTGGTCGATGTTTCAGTATCTGAGCGCAGCACGCGGCGATCTGCTCGATAGCTGATCGATACGATTCAAAAAGCAGCAAACAGACGCAGTGGGTGATAATTTTATTGACTCACTGCGTGAGATAAGTAGAATGCATCGCATCGAACGGCAGCACAGCTGCAAGAAGCTGAATAAAAACAGCAAGTTCGGTAAAGCAGCAGTTATGCGGGAATAGCTCAGTTGGTAGAGCACGACCTTGCCAAGGTCGGGGTCGCGAGTTCGAGTCTCGTTTCCCGCTCCAGTTTCAGCAATGGGTCACTGACCGGTTGCACATCAGAATAAAGGCGCGTTGGCAGAGTGGCCATGCAACGGATTGCAAATCCGTCTACCTCGGTTCGACTCCGGGACGCGCCTCCAGTTTATACCCTGCCCGGGTGGTGAAATCGGTAGACACAAGGGATTTAAAATCCCTCGGCTTATGGTCGTGCGGGTTCAAGTCCCGCCCCGGGCACCATACAAAACACCGAATTAAAAAAGCACTATAAGTAATGTCGTAACCGCCTTCAGGCGGTTTTTTTGTGTCTGCTGTTTTTCATTCCTGACGCCCCACCGTGCGTGCCTGCATAACCAATCCCAAATCATAATACCTGGATAACAGCCGTTTTGATCTTTCACTGCAAAACAGAACCTGCGCAGGTGACATGATTCATGTTTTTCCTGCGATTAATTGATAAAGCGCCGGGCAGGTGCTGGCAACGCTGCATAGCGTAGTTAATGGTCGATTTATGAAAGTTGTTCTTCAAAAGCCGCATCTATACTTTTTGCCGCATCGCGGATTTCGGGCAAACCAGTCATCCACCTTATCGATAAACCCAATTTTTCCGGATTTTCACGTCAGAAGTCTGCGCTTTAAAATGTGATTGCTGCTGCCGGAAGGGATCCCGGCGCGAAGCCAGTAAAGATATGGAGATTACTATGTTTACTATTAACAAAGCATCGGCGCAGTCTGTTCCTGTTGCTCAGCCTCCGGCAGATGCCACTGCACCAGAGGACTGTGTATCTCTGGACTCATTCTTTAGCGATCCCTATGTCATAGAGCACCTGGCGCTGGCGGCGACGCTGAAAAAAAACCAGTCGGGAACGCTGTTAAGCAATATTTTTAATAAGCGGGATGTCTGTTTTGATTCTGAACAGAAAATAAGAGACGCCGATTACGCTATAAAAGATGGGTTTCTGTATCGTGCCCACTATGCGGATCCGCATACTGTGACGAGCGCGGGGGTAACCCGCAATACGCAGGAAAACGAGGAGGAATGTTTTGATGATTATCTGGCAAAGTTGTTTGAGCATACTGCCGGGCACAGCAGCCAGGGAGCCATATTATCTTTCAGTAGCCATGAGAAAACAGCTAAAAAATTTATGGCAGAAGGGAAACTCCTCCTCAAAGTAGATGCTGATAGTGAGGCGGATAAAAACGAGTTTATTTCCGTACCACAACTGATTCTGCAGCATGGCGGGCGATTGCTCAAAACAGGAAAGATAGACAAGCTAACGCTGCTTTCTGCTCTCGATCAGCTCAACAACAGAGAGCGTGAGTTTTTTTATATTGGTAAACCTCATGGCTATCGATATGGCGAATTACCCCCGTATAAACTGGCTTTTGGTGAAGCGGCGCAGCCGGTTACTACGCATGTTGCGGCCCGTGACCAGGAGCCTGTTGCGGCAGCCGTGGTGCTCAGAGAAGATAAAACCGGCGTAGCCCGCGATCGTATCTGCTATCCGGGAGTCAGCAGTTGCCTTACGATTACTTTCAGACATGAAAATTTTTTAGCAGGAGCGCACTTAACAATAGCCGCAGATAAGAACGCCCTTAAAGATGTACTGAAAGAAATAAAAGCGCTTAACCCGAATAAACCCATTGAGATTATTGTCGCTTCTCCATTTTCTGTTTATAAAATCGGCGTGTCTGATAAAGAGTTAAATACCCGCTCAAAGTTAAAAAAAATCATAGGCAGGATTTTTCCGGATACGTCAATCCGGTTGGTTGACACCTCCGATATACGGTTGTCCCATATTCTGGTCAGTAAAAATAGCCTTGAGTACGTAAACGAAAGCAACTTCAGAGTTATCGGCAACCATTGTCCCGATGCGTCAGCCTTCGCAAAATCCGCTGAAACCGCTGAAACCGCTGAAACCGCTGAAACCGTCTTGCCAAACAGACTGACGCCCTTAGCCTCACTGGCGAGCAGCAGCAGTGGTGCGGTAACGCGCTCAGCACTGAGCACCTGGCTAAAGGAAACTGAATTACCCTCCCGCAGCAGTGAAGAACAGGTATTAAAGGATTTAAAAGAGGCTGGCTTTGCGGTCACCGCTTCTCAGCTGAAAAAGGCCTGGTCCGATGCACTGCCGGTCGGCCATGCTGGTTTCGCCTCAGCGCCGGATAACCCCTCTTCTGAGATCGCCTCACCTGAAATAAAGAAATTACGCTCAATCAGAACCCTGACAACGCTGAAACATCAGCACGGAATGTCGAACCAGGATCGGCAGCGCGAACTCAATGCCCTGCTTAAATTGGGTCCGCAGCTGGCTGATGTGGCGCGCCATCCGGGTAAAGAGATGCTTGAGACTATTTTAGATAAAGATATTTCCCCTGCCGGCTATTCACAAATGAGCAGTGAGTTCAGCCAGGCTCTGGCGACGGATTACTTTGAGACACTAGACGATACCCTTAAAAGTGAAGAAAACCCGACAGGCGACCCACCCCTGGCCTCAATGCTCAACCCGCTAAAGGATCATCTGCTGGAAAACCGTGGTCAGCAAAATATGCACCCCTGGAATGATGGGTTAATCCGCACTTTGAGTACGGCAGGAAAGGGTGCGCAGGCTCAGCGAGCTGCGCGCGCATTATCTGCGGAGCTGGAGCGGGATCCTGACATTGGCACGGCATGGAAGCCCGGATCGTCTGCAGCGCCATCGCCTGAAGCTGAGCGCATCAGAGAAAAGTTGACCCAGCTGAGCACTCGTGAAGGTTTTATACAGAAAGAGCAGAGGCTGACCGGGCTTCTTTCGCGACGAGACAGGAATATTCAGCAGGACAGAGAAAGGCTGGCACTTAAGGCAGCAGCAGATCGGGCAAAACGCAGGGAAGCGGACCGCCAGGCGTGGAACGCCTTCAATCGCCACGTTGATAATATGGTTGCCGGGGGGCAGGATCTCAGGGCCAGACATGCCCGTGAGAGAAGCGAAATCGATGCCCGTGTCAGCCGGGATTATCATGCCCGCATGGATGCCTGGCAGAGTACAAGAGAAGAGATGGGGAAGAAAATGCAGGCCATACTGCAAGCGCTGGCAGCCAAATCCGGAACGGCTGCAGCGCGTAAGACGAGTGTGCCGGCTAATCTGGGGCCGATTATCAGTACGGCAGACCGGTTAAGAAATGAAGCTGACGCTGCTATTACGGCTTTCACCTGGGCTCTGCAGAAAAATCTCACTGAGGGAGAGCTAAAGCAACGTCTGACTGACATGGAGAGGGTTACTGAAAAGCTGGTTGCTGAAGAGCAGCACCTGTTCAATCAGGTAGCAGGCCTGATAGAAAAAAGGTATCCGTAGCGCGACCGGATGAGAGAGAAGTAGATACGTTGTTAGGCCAATTAGCTCAGGAAGTCATGACAGAGCGTCTCCCTGATATTAACCGGACTCACGGGCTTCAGGACCTGTCATCGGAGAGAAGAGCTGAGAGAGAGCCGCAAAAAATAGCCCTGGCGCGGTCTGCTTATGACAAAGTCGGCAAAGAGTAAAGCTAACAGCTAACCCCGATTTCATACGCGGAATGTCAGCAAAGAGAGCCTGTCAATACCCCGAATGGGCAATAACTACCCGGCGCAGCGGGTAGCGAAAATTAACCCTGCGGCTGGCCGACCGGGCCTTCGCCTTCGCTGGCGCCTGGCACCGGCTGGTTACTTGGCGCGTGCGGACGACCGTCGGCACCCACGGCATCACTATGCTGCATGCAGCCTGCCAGTGAAAAAAGCGTAACCGCTACCAGACCTGCTTTCATAATCCACGACATACAATCCCCTTAATAAACTGCTTTTATACGCCTGCCAATCAGCGCGTTGCGCCGTTAAGCAAAGCCGCTGAAGGGCTAACTTGCAAGCGAAACGGGAGATTTAAGACATAAGGACGGGCAGAAACAGCGCGGAGCGCGCGGGCAGGGCGCTCAGAGGCGCCCTGCTGACAGGCGGATTAACCGAGGTTGCCGCTCAGGCGATCGCGAAAATCGCTGCTGCGGTTATCCAGACCGGTAAAGGTAACTGTGGCACCGTGACGCTGATAACGGTATTCGATAGAGTCCAGCGCGGCGACGCTGGAGGCGTCCCAGATCTGAGCGTGCGTCAGATCGATAGTGACCTGGCTCGGATCGTGGCCATAATCAAAGTGCTCGAACAGGTCATTACTGCTGGCAAAAAATAGCGGACCGCGTACGGTGTAGTGAACCCGATCCCCTTCCGGGCTGAGCGTGCGCTCGGCATGAATAACATGGGCGATACGCCGGGCAAACAGCATCATGGCCAGAATCACGCCGAGCAGCACGCCAATCGCCAGGTTGCTGGTCCAGACGGTGATCGCGACAGTCACCACCATCACCAGCGTCTCTGACCACGGCATCCGTTTCAGCGTTGCGGGTTGCAGGCTGTGCCAGTTAACGGTCTTCACCGCCACCACCATCATAATGCCCGCCAGAACCACCATCGGGATCTGCGCCATGATATGGCTCAGGCCAGTAACCAGCAGCAGCAGTACCAGTGCCGCCGCTATGGTTGAAATCCGGGTACGCGCGCGGCCCAGTTCGACGTTGACAATTGTCTGCCCAATCATGGCGCAGCCGGCGATGCCGCCGTAGAAACCGGCGAGAATATTGCCAATGCCCAGCGCCCAGGATTCGCGCCGTTTTCCTGACGGCGTGTCGGTAAGATCGTCCACCAGCTTTGCCGTCAGCAGCGACTCCATCAGGCCAACAAACGCAACGGAGAGCGCGGCGGGCCAGACGATCTGCAGCGTCTGCAGGTTCAGCGGCACCAGCAGTTCGGTAAACCCGGGCAGCCCGGCGCTCATCGGACCTTCATCGCCCACGCTGGGTACGCGATAACCGAGCAGCAGAGCGACGGCGGTAACCACGACAATGGCAACCAGCGGTGAGGGAACACTTTTCAGTACGCGCGGCAGCAGCAGCACAATGGCCAGCGTGGCGGCAAACAGGCCCCAGACCAGCGCGGAATGGCCCCAGACGTGCGGCACTTGCGCAAAGAAAATCAGTACGCCCAGCGCGTTGACAAAGCCCAGCATCACCGAACGCGGGATATAACGCATCATGCGCGAAAGGCCGGTGACGCCAAACACAATCTGAATAACGCCCGCCAGAATCACGGCAGGCAGAATATAGGCCACGCCGTGCGCATGAACCATCGGGCCAATAACCAGCGCCACTGAACCGGCCGCCGCGGTCACCATCGCCGGACGCCCGCCCAGCAGTGAAAGCGTCAGACAGAGCACGACCGAAGCGATCAGGCTGACTTTGGGATCAACACCCGCAATAACAGAGAAAGAGATAACTTCAGGAATGAGTGCCAGCGCGGTGATCACCCCGGCCAGGCATTCGCGGGTAAGCAGGGCGGGTGAACGCAGAACGCGGGCGACCGTTAAATCGCCCGCGTCAGCACTATTGCGATCGGTTTGTGAATTCATAACGTGTGCGGACTCTTAAGTTATAAAGCGTATGCGGCAGCGAGGCAGCAGAAAAACAGGATGTTTAGCGTGCGAATGTTACCGGTCATTGGTGGTCCAGACCAGCGAAAGAGAGAGAGCAGCAGGGTAAAAAATAACCTCTGCAGGTGGAAATCCAAAAACACCTGCAGAGGCGACGCAAAAGCATCATTCGTTACTGAATCGTCAGCCGATTCATGGCGCTAAAGTTATACAAAAACAGGGTTTGTGTACAACTAATTTCTTAAGCATTTTGTGCGATATTAGCCGGTTAGCGGGGATTACGGCAGGCTGTGGTCTGACATGTACAGGTGTTTATCTCAAATCGATACAACCTTTTCCCTTTTATAGCGGCGTGAATTATAATTACGCCTTCTTTTAGTTAGGTATCTAACCATTAGGTGGCTAATCTTGACCGACTACCCGCAGCCCTTTTCCCGGCTTTTACATCAGACGGCTCACGCATGGCGGCTGGCGGTCGATCGCCGGCTGAAAGAGAGCGATTTGAGTATGAGCAGCTGGATGGCGATTGCCAGCGTCGCCACCGCCAGTCAGCCGCTGACGCAGAAAGCGCTGGCGCAGCAGCTGGGTCTGGAGGACGCGAGCGTGGTGCCACTGGTGGATCGGCTTGTGAAGCAGCAGCTGCTGGCTCGTCTGCAAACGCCCGAAGATCGGCGTAAGCGTCTGCTGGTGCTGACGACGCAGGGAGAGCAGGCGTTTACTCAGGTCAAAGCGCAGGCAGACGATCTGCGCAGTCAGCTGCTGGCTGATATCGATCCCGCTGCGCTGGCTGTCACGGAGACGGTGCTGCAGCAGCTGCTCGATCGTCTGGGTAGCGCCTGAGCATGGCCAGACGTAATCCCTACGCGCAGCGGGAATGGCTGCCGCATGAAAAGCCGATGCTGCCAGGCTCCCCCTCCACGCCGCTGCATTCGCCAGGCAAGCGCGTCGCGTTTGGCCTGATTGGCTTGCTGATCACGCTGACCGGCGCGCTCAGCAACGCGCTGGTCACGGCAAACCTGACCAATCTGCAGGGGACGTTTGCCGCTTACAGCAATGAGATCGCCTGGCTGCCGGCGGTTTATGTGATGGGAAACATTTCAATTAACCTGCTGCTGGTAAAATTTCGCCAGCAGTTTGGCCTGCGGCTGTTTACCGAAGCGTTTCTGGTGCTGTATGTCATCGTGGCGTTTTTTCATCTGTTCGCCAACGATCTCAGTTCCGCCATTATTGTGCGCACCGCACACGGAATGGTGGCTGCCGCGCTCAGTTCGCTGGGGATCTACTATCAGGTACAGGCGTGGCCGGCAAAACACCGGCTGAAAGCGCTGGTGATCGGTATCACGGCTTCCCAGCTGGCGATCCCGCTGGCGCGACTCTTTTCTACCGAGCTGCTGCAGCTGGAGGAGTGGCGTGGTCTCTATCTGTTTGAGCTCGGGCTGGCGCTGATTGCGCTCGGCTGCGTGCTGGTGGTCAGGCTGCCCCCGGGAGACCGCATTAAAGCGTTTGAAAAACTCGATTTTGTCACCTTTCTGCTGCTGGCACCGGGTATGGCGCTGCTGTGCGGTGTGCTGTCACTGGGACGCATCGAATGGTGGTTTACCACGCCGTGGCTGGGTGTTTGTCTGGCGCTGGCGCTGGTGCTGATTGTTTCAGCCGTTGTGGTGGAGCATAACCGGACCAATCCACTGATCAACACCCGCTGGCTGAGTAGCGGCATGATTGTCCGGCTGGGTATCGCCATGATCATGATCCGTATTGTGCTGGCTGAGCAGAACACCGGGGCGATCGGCTTTTTGCAGCAGCTGGGGCTGCTTAACGATCAGCTGCATGGCCTGGCGCTGGCCATTATTGCCGGCGTCATCTGCGGCATCATCGCCAGTGCGCTGACCATCAAGCCTGGCCAGCTTAACTGGCCAATTGTAACCTCGCTGGCAATTATGATTGTGGCTTCGCTGATGGACGCGCAGTCAAATCCGCTGACGCGCGCGCACAACCTCTATTTTAGCCAGTTCCTGCTGGGCTTCAGCAGCGCCTTTTTCCTGGCGCCAGCGATGCTGCTGGGGATCGGCAGCGTGGTGACGCAGCCGAAAAACCTGGTCAGCTTTGTGGTGCTGTTTGGTATGAGCCAGAATCTGGGCGGGCTGATTGGTTCAGCCATTCTCGGAACGTTTCAGACCTGGCGGGAGAAGTATCACTCCAGCCTGCTGGCCGACCAACTCTCGCAGCTCGATCCTAACGTGACGGAACGGCTGGATCAGTACAGCGCGCTGTTTCGCAGTCAGCTGACCGATAGCGTGCTGCTGGGCGCCCAGAGCAGCAGCCAGCTGCAGACCGTCGCCACGCTGCAGGCGAACGTCCTTGCGTATAATGACACTTATCTGCTCACGGCAGCCCTGGCGATGTGCACGCTGCTGTGGGTATTATGGCGGCTGTCGCGTCAGCGTTATCTTGCGTGGCGGCAGGCGAAAAATCATCATGATGAGCCGCGTCAGACAGCGCCCTCAGCGAACTAAACGGAGAAGAGATGAGTCAACAGGATGATCTGCAGGTGGCTGAGCGCGAACGTGCGCATCGCCGCCGCACGCTTTCCATCGCCGCTGGCGCGGGAATTGTGATTGTGGGTGTGCTGGTAATTCTTTATGCCTGGCAGCTCTGGCCGTTTACCAGCAGCGTACAGACCACGGAAAACGCCTATGTGCGCGGTCAGATCACCTTTATCAGTCCGCAGGTCAGCGGCTATCTGACCGGCGTTGAAGTTGTGGATCTGCAGCCGGTGAAGCAGGGCGAGCTGCTGATGACCATTGACGATCGTATCTATCGTCAGCGCGTGCATCAGGCTCAGGCGCAGCTGGAGATGAAAGTGGCGGCACTGAAAAATAATCAGCAGCAGCGAAAAAGCGCTGAAGCGACCATTCTCAGCAATAAAGCCGCGCTGGAGAATGCCCGGGCACAGAGGCAGAAAAGCGGGCTCGACCTGAAACGGGTGGAAAATCTGGCGTCGGATGGGTCGCTTTCGGTGCGCGAGCGTGATGCGTCGCGTGCCGCGGATGCGCAGGCGCAGGCGCAGATGCGGCAGGCCGAAGCGCAGGTTGCCGTAGCGCAACAGAATCTGCAAACCGTGGTAGTAAACCGCGCTTCGCTGGAAGCTGACGTGGCTAACGCCCGTGCGGCGCTGGAGCTGGCGAATATCGACCTTGCTAACACCCGGATTGTGGCACCTGATAGTGGTCAGCTGGGACAGCTCTCCGTGCGTAAAGGAACCTATGTTACCGCCGGTACGCGTCTCACTTCGGTGGTGCCGGATAAAAAGTGGGTGATTGCCAATTTTAAAGAGACGCAGCTGGCACATATTCGCCCGGGCTTACCGGTAACGTTTAGCGTTGATGCGCTTAACGGCCGTCGCTTCAGCGGCAGAGTAGAGTTTATCTCTCCTGCGGCTGGCTCAGAGTTCAGCGCCATCTCCCCCGACAATGCCACCGGAAACTTTGTGAAGATTGCGCAGCGCATTCCGGTACGGATCGGCCTCGATCCCGATGCGCAGCAGCTGCTGCGTCCGGGCATGTCAGTGGAGGTCAGCATCGATACTGCCGCAGAGCCGGCGAAGGAGACGCCGTGAAGCCACTGTTACCTTTATCACTTGCGCTGTTGCTGCTCAGCGGCTGTGCGACCCAGGTTGAAAAAGCGCCCGCTTCGCTGCCCATCCCGGAGCAGTGGCGCGATCGGACCGGACCGCAGGCGCCGCCGGAAGCCGCATGGTGGCGCACCTTTGGCGACAGCGATCTGAATCGTCTGGTCAGTCAGGCACTGAAATATAATAGCGATATTCTTCTTGCCCGGGCGCGGGTCGATCAGTACCGGGCGCAGGTGCGCGCGGCGCAGGGCGATAACTTTCCGGCGCTCTCTGCCGGTGTGGCTGCCAGCCGTCAGCGTTCGCTCTCGGCGGCAACCGGCCAGCCTTATGAAAGCGCGGTGTTTCAGGGTTTACTGCAGGCTAATTATGAGGTCGATCTCTGGGGCAGCCGCAGTAACAGCATACGCGCGGCGGAGGCGACGCTGGAGGCGCAGCGCGCTGCTGCGGCGGCGGCTGAGCTTACCGTTGCCAGCTCAGTGGCATCGGGCTACGTTACGCTTGCCTCGCTGGATGAACAGCTGCGCGTGACGCAGGCGACGCTGGCAACGCGCGAAAACTCCCGCCAGCTTGCCCGGCGCAGTTTGAAACCGGCTATACGTCGCGACTGGAGTGGATGCAGGCGGAGTCAGAGTACCAGACGGCCAGCGCGCAAATTCCGCAGCTGCAGCATCAGATCGCGCAGCAGGAGAACGCATTAAGCGTTCTGGCGGGCATGAACCCGCGTGAAATCGCACGCAGCCATCGCTTTGACAACATCCGGCCGCACGCTCTGCCCGCGCTGCTGCCGTCGCAGCTGCTGAACCGGCGTCCCGACATTGTTCAGGCGCAGCGTGAGCTGCTGGCAGCAGATGCCTCTCTGGCGTCCGCACGCGCCAGACTGCTGCCTTCACTCAACCTCACCGCCAGCGGCACGCTGCAAAGCAGCGAGCTGCATACGCTACTGGATAATCCGTTTCGTCTCTGGAGCCTGGGGGGCAGTATCCTGGCACCGCTGCTTAATCGCGAAGCGCTGACGGCACAGGTTGACGTGCAGATGGCTACGCGCAATCAGGCGCTCTATAGCTATGAAAAAACGGTGCGTAACGCTTTCTCAGAAACAGAGGATGCGCTGGATGCGATCCGCCGTAATCAGGAGCAGCTGGCGGAACTGCAAAAGCAGGAGCAGTTTGTAGCGGAAGCGTACCGGATTGCCCGGAATCGCTATCAGAATGGTTATGCTTCGTATCTTGATGAGCTTGATGCACAGCGTACGCTGTTCAGCACGCAGCTTAATATTGTCTCGGTAAAAAATAATCTGCTGCAGGCGCAAATCGATCTCTATCGGGCGCTGGGTGGCGGCTGGCACGCCGCCTGAAGCGGGATCCTGGCGGTAGCAGGAAAGTAATAAAGTCACGCGCGGTATCTGTTTCGCACAGAAATAGTCGTGAAATATTTATCACTTTCCATTACACTCAGCGCGCAATTTTGCCCTGATTCTGCTTACGCTATTGAGTTTTCATGAGTTTGCCGTCCCCACCTGACGATAACGACGAGTCTCACCGTCAACCGCTTGATGATGCGCACTTCGCTATCGTGGTTCTTGCGGTCACTTCGGTAACGCTTATAATCTTTGTCCTGATGCTCACTCTGTGGATGAGCTAACGCCTGCAACGCAGTATCAACGCCTGCAAGGAGAGCTAAATGGACGCTCGCGACGATAAACTGATCGCTATCATCGCCTTACTCTGTGCCTGTCTGATTGGCGTGATTTTTCTTGTTACCATGACCTGGCTTACCGATGTGCGCCGTCCTGCCGATACGCTGCAGGACGCCAGAAGCTGTGCGCCCGCTTCCCGTCACGCTCAGCGCTCCTGACGCTGCCATTTGATCTGCTGACCGCGCAGCTCCAGGGCCAGTCCCTCATGCAGAGTACGATTACCGTTAGGATCGCCCAGCCCGAACAGGCGCCGGGAGAGCGGCGATCGTCCGCCCAGGCGGGATACTCCACCACCGGATAGAGTGAAATTCCCTCCAGCGCAACGCCCTGAGCCAGCGCCAGCCGCGCTTCCGCACTGACGTGCCGCAGCCAGGGCGCGCGCGCATCGCCTTCAGCCCCCGTTTCCGCCAGCAGCAGCGGACGCTGATAGCGCTGCCAGCACGCCAGCAGCAGCTGGTGCAGGGGCTGACGCTGCGGATGATCGGGTGGCAGGGTATCGCCTGACCAGAACCAGTGGTTGTCGGGATAGTAGTTCAGGCCCAGAATATCGAGAAAGTCCGCCTGTCCGCCGAGTCCCGGTTCAGCGCGCCCGGCCAGCCAGTCCCATGCTTCAAACTGCATCTCATGCTGCCGGGCAGCATGCCCGGCACTCTCTGGCTTATCCGGATCCGCAGCGATCTGCACCAGCGGATCGGTCAGCACAAAGCGTGCTTCAGGATAGACATCGCGGATCGCATGCATCGCGGCCAGCGAGGCGCGCACCAGCTGGCGCTTCAGATCGCGTCCGCGTTCGCTGGCGTAAGGATCGAGCCATGAAACATCAGCCCCGGCCCAGGCCCAGAATGAGATTTGATTAATCGGGGTAAAAAACGGCTGCTCCACGCCCTCATCGCGCATCAGCTGTGCCATAGCGCGTGCATAGCGGGCAAAGTGCTCAACGAACGCCGGTTTCCAGATATCGAGGTGTGCCGGATAACCAAAATGCGCCAGCTCCCAGATAATCTGCATATTGTGGCGTGCGGCCGCATGGATCATTGGCAGAAAGGAGCGCCAGTCGTAGTGGTCAGGCGTCGCTTCAATCAGATGCCAGCGCGCACCGTCGCGCGCCGTGAGCAAACCTTCCCGCACCAGCGCGGCGTAATCTTTGTCCAGCAGCATATCGTGTCCGCTACTGACAACCATATCCAGACGGCGGCCGCCGCTGCGACAGGCGGTAGAGCAGGGAAAGCTGCCCTGAAAAAAACTGCGAAAAAGCCGGGGTTGATAATGAGGCAGTAACGCGGTCATATTTCACTCCTCAGGGTAATCGCCCGATGCAGAACCACGGGCTAAGTCTAGACTAAATTAGCAGCCGGCTCTGCCGGTCAGGCGTGCAGGTTGCCTGCCACAGCGACAATGCCAATAATAAGCGTGATTACGTATTCAGGGATCCAGTATGAGCGAAGCAGCAGCGCTGCCCGGCCAGTTAGCCGCGGGCGATGAATTACGGCAAAGCGTGGCGCAGCAGTGCGCGCAGCATCCCGGCCTGAGCGGCATCCATCCGCTTAACGACGGGCTTGACGCGTTTGCTGCGCGTTACCTGCTGATGAGCATGGCGCGGCACACTATCGATGTGCAGTACTACATCTGGCATAACGACATGTCCGGACGCCTGCTGTTCAGCGCGCTGCTGGACGCTGCCGGCCGCGGTATCAGGGTGCGCTTACTGCTGGATGATAACAATACGCCGGGGCTGGATAACACGCTGGCGGAGCTGGAACGTCATCCGAACATTTCGGTCAGGCTGTTTAACCCGTTTTCATTCCGCACGCTGCGCGCGCTGGGCTACCTGACTGACTTCGCGCGCCTCAATCGCCGGATGCATAATAAAAGTCTGACGGTAGATGGCGCCGCAACGCTGGTGGGGGGGCGCAACGTCGGGGATGAATATTTTGGTACCGGCAATGAGCCCCTGTTTACCGATCTCGACGTGCTGGCCATCGGGCCGGTCGTCGATGAGGTTACCGCAGATTTCGAGCGCTACTGGCATAGCCAGGCGGTATCGCCGCTGCGCAGCGTAGTGGACGTGCGCAGCGATGAGGGCGAAGCGGTGCGCCTGCCGCCGGAGTGGCAGCAGAGCAAGGCGGTGCAGCGTTATCTGGCGCGTCTTAACCACTCCGATTTTGTCAGCCAGCTGGAGCAGGGCGCGCTGGCGATGACCTGGGCTGAGGCGCGCCTGCTGAGCGACGATCCGCGCAAAGGGCTGGGCAAAGCCAGACGCAGCAGCCTGCTGCCGCAGCGGATGCTGGAGGTCATCGGCACGCCACAGCAGCAGTTCGATATTATCTCAGCCTATTTTGTCCCGACCCGCGCCGGGGTGGCGCAGCTATTGTCACTGCGCCGGCGCGGCGTGCGTATCGCCGTACTGACCAACTCACTGGCGGCCAATGATGTCACCGTGGTGCATGCCGGGTATGCGCGCTGGCGAAAAAAGTTGCTGCGTCACGGTATTGCGCTATATGAGCTGAAACCTCAGGCACACGCCGGCGAACCACCGCACGATCGCGGGTTAACGGGTAACTCCGGCTCCAGCCTGCATGCAAAAACGTTTACCGTTGATAATCGCAAAGTCTTTGTGGGTTCATTTAATTTTGACCCCCGCTCTGCGGTGCTGAACACCGAAATGGGACTGGTCATTGAGAGTGAAGCCCTGGCGCGCCAGACGCATGATCGCTTCAGTCGCGGTATGCAACATCGGGCCTGGACGCTGCGGCTGGACAAGTGGGGCCGGGTGAACTGGATAGAACAGGATGAGCAGGGCGCAGAAGTGGTACATAAACATGAACCGCAGTCAACGCTGCTGCAGCGCCTGCTGGTGCGGCTGGTATGGCGGCTGCCGGTAGAGTGGCTGCTGTAGCGGCGCGCTGAAACGCGCCGCCGGTGCAGCCTCACCCTTTCTGCGCCGCCTTTTTGCCGGAAAACAGAAAGCGCAGCAGCGGGATACGCAGGTGGATCTCATAAAGCGCAAACGCTGCGGCAAATACCGTTATCAGCCCAACAAAGAAACCCAGCGTGTTATTGCTGATGTGCGGCGTCACATATATCCCATACAGGATAGTGAGCGGATGATGGACGAGATAGATAAACAGCGAGGCGTTAACCAGATAAACGATACGCGGAGAGTGGCTGTTCAGCAGGCGGTGCCCGACGCTATAGCAGACGTTCAGCATGCACACGCCCATCAGCGTTGAGAGCAGCATATCGGTCTCATAGAGCCAGCCGTCGCCGTTGCCATAGCGCTGATTCAGGTAGTAGGCGATAAAGACCGGCACGGTGCCAAAGCAGATCAGCGGGTTGAACCGCACAAACAGCGCTTTCAGCGGCGGATGTTTCCAGCTCAGCGCGCCCAGCATAAAGAACGGCAGATACGTCAGCGTTTGCATAACCGCAATGGTAAAGAGTCCATCCATCATGATGCCCGGCGTCAGCAGCAGCAGCGTGCGACGCAGCAGGCACCACAGTAGCGCGTAGCCCAGCAGTGCCAGCGTTACGCTACCCCAGCCTGTCTGCTGATAGTTACGCGTGCTTTGCTGGTTGCGCAGCCAGCGAAATGTCAGCATACCCAGCGCCGTCAGGATCACCAGGACCAGCAGAAACCAGAGGTGCGAGATCAGATCCCACGCCAGAGCATTGTATTTGTCATACGCTGAAAAGCGATCCCAGCCATCAAGCTTGTGAGTGAGATATTTCAGCAGAAAGAACTGCGGCAGCGTAATCAGCGGGATAGCGGCGAGCAGCGGAATGCCCACGCGCTCCAGCCTGACTTTCAGCCAGCGTGCCGGCTGGTAGCGCAGATAAAGCATGTAGGAAAAATAGCCGGAGATAACAAAAAACACCTGCATGCGAAATGCATGGATGAAATCGTTAAAAATGGTCAGCCACAGCGTGGCATCCTGGCTGTTTACGGACCAGCGCTGTGTCGAGTAGATCAGCGAGACGTGAAACGGCACCCCCAGCAGCATCAGGTAAGCTCGAATCGAGTCGAGAAAATATTCGCGTTCAGGTTTTACAGCGCTCATAAGCTTCCGGTTCATCCTATACAGGCTGGTTTCACCCTGAAACCAGATCGTGCAGCAGAACATTCTGTTGCCGGTTAACAGCCTATACTATCAGTTGATTCTGTTTCTTAAACTGCCGGGTTTAATATTCCGAAAAGTGCTCTGGAGGCTTGGCGCTGCGCGGAACAATGTTTTACATAAGCTGTCGGAAAACCGAATAATCCATTAAGATGAGTGGGTTTGATCTGAGCACACGAAAGGGGGGGATGTGCTAAATAAAGTGAAAAATAATAGCGGGCTGGTGAAGATGCGCTGGACCAGCGCAGCAGTACTGCTGGCGCTGTACGCAAATAATAGCTGGGCGTTTAACATTGATGATGTGGCAAAACAGGCTAAGGCCCTGGCAGGTAAAGGTTTTGAAGCGCCAAAAAGTAATTTACCCTCTCAATTTCGTGAAATGAAATTTGCGGATTATCAGCAGATCCAGTTTAACCACGACAAGGCATACTGGGGCAAGCTGCGCACGCCGTTTAAGCTCGAGTTTTACCATCAGGGGATGTACTTCGACACGCCGGTGAAGATTAACGAAGTCACCGCCTCATCGGTGAGTGAAATTAAATACGATCCGGCTTATTTCAATTTCGGCAACGTCAAACATGACGCTGATGCGGTAAAAAATCTCGGCTTTGCCGGATTCAAAGTACTCTATCCGCTGAATAACAAAGGAAAGCAGGATGAGATCAGCAGCTTCCTTGGTGCCAGCTACTTCCGCGTAATCGGGGAAGACCAGGTCTATGGTCTTTCCGCACGCGGTCTGGCAATTGACACCGCGCTGCCCTCTGGTGAAGAGTTCCCGCGCTTTAAAGAGTTCTGGATCGAGCGCCCGAAACCTCAGGCGAAGCAGCTGGTTATTTACGCGCTGCTTGATTCACCGCGCGCTGCGGGAGCCTACCGCTTTGTGCTGAAGCCAGGCAAAGCCTCGGTGGTGGATGTGCAGTCTAAAGTTTATCTGCGTGATAACGTGGGTAAACTGGGCGTGGCACCGCTGACCAGTATGTTCCTGTTTGGTGCTAATCAGCCTTCGCCGGTCAGCAACTTCCGTCAGGAGCTGCACGACTCCAACGGCCTCTCGATCCACGCCGGTAACGGTGAATGGATCTGGCGCCCGCTGAACAATCCACGCCATCTGGCGGTCAGCACCTTTACGATTGAAAACCCGAAAGGTTTTGGTCTGCTGCAGCGCGGACGCGACTTCAGCCACTATCAGGATCTCGACGATCGCTATGATATGCGTCCAAGCGCCTGGGTTGAGCCGCAGGGTGACTGGGGTAAAGGGCGCGTTGAGCTGGTTGAGATCCCGACTGCGGATGAGACCAATGACAACATCGTCGCCTTCTGGACGCCGGAAAAACTGCCTGACGCGGGCAAAGAGATGAATTTCAACTATCGTCTGCACTTCACCCGCGATGAGAATCAGCTGCATCAGGATGATGTTGCCTGGGTCAAAGATACCCTGCGTTCTGCGGGTGATGTGAAACAGTCTAATCTGGTCCGCCAGCCTGATGGTTCTGTCGCCTTTACCCTCGACTTCACCGGTAAAGCGATGAGCATGCTGCCGGAGGATACGCAGGTAGCACCGCAGGTTAGCGTTGGCGATAACGCCGAAGTGGTTGAGCAGAGCGTACGCTACAATCCGGTGACCAAAGGCTGGCGTCTGGTGCTGCGTCTGCGCGTGAAAGACAGCAAGCAATCAACCGAAATGCGCGCCGCGCTGGTAAGCGGTGACAAGACATTGACGGAAACCTGGAGCTATCAGTTACCTGCCAATGAATAAATCGACTTTTTTACCTCAATCTTATGTGGAGGCGCTGCCGCTTGATGCGGCAGGTCGCGCGCGGCTCAGCACATCGCTGCAAAATGCGCCCGCCTTCCACGCCATTCATACGGTGCTGGGGCAGGATAACGCAGCCAGCGATCGGCCTGACGATGCGCCGCTGAAATCTGTCTCATCACGCATAGCGATGACATGGCCGGATGCGGTAGCGGATGGCCAGCAGTTCAGTAAAGATTATCTCGATCGCACGACGTTAAAAGCGATGCCGCCGGTTAAACGCTCGCTGATGTTCCCGGAAGCCTGGCGTACCAATCCGCTGGCGCGCGCCTGGAACTCGCTGCGCGGGCAAAAAGTGCAACCGCGTTACGCAACCGCAGAGGAGCAGCGCGCGGAGGATAAGTGGCGTCATGTCGGTTCGATGCGCCGCTATACGCTGCTGATTCTGACCATCGCGCAGACCGTGGTCGCGACCTGGTATATGAAAACCATTCTGCCTTATCAGGGCTGGACGCTGCTCGATCCTGTCGGGCTGTTTCAGCAGAACTGGATCGAGTCGGTGAAGCTGATCCTGCCTTATATTCTGCAGACCGGCATTCTGTTCCTGTTCGCTATTCTGTTCTGCTGGGTATCGGCGGGCTTCTGGACGGCGCTGATGGGGTTCCTGCAGCTGCTGATTGGACGCGATAAATACAGTATCTCTTACTCAACCACGGGTGATGAGCCGCTGAACCCGGAGCACCGCACCGCGCTGATCATGCCCATCTGTAACGAAGATGTGGAGCGTGTTTTTGCCGGACTGCGCGCCACCTGGGAGTCGGTAAAGCGCACCGGGAATGCTGAGCATTTTGATGTCTATATTCTCAGCGACAGCTACGATGCGGATATCGCGATTGCCGAGCAAAAAGCGTGGATGGAGCTGGTACGCGACGTGGGCGGAGCGGGCAAGATTTTTTACCGCCGCCGCCGCCGCCGCGTGAAGCGTAAAAGCGGTAACATCGATGACTTCTGTCGCCGCTGGGGCAGCAACTACAGCTACATGGTGGTGCTGGACGCTGACAGCGTGATGAGCGGTGAGTGCCTGACCGGTCTGGTACGTATGATGGAAGCGAACCCGAATGCCGGGATTATCCAGTCTTCGCCAAAAGCCTCCGGTATGGATACGCTCTATGCGCGCTGCCAGCAGTTTGCCACCCGCGTTTACGGGCCGCTGTTTACCGCAGGGCTGCACTTCTGGCAGCTGGGCGAGTCGCACTACTGGGGACATAACGCCATTATTCGCGTACAGCCCTTTATCGAGCACTGTGCGCTGGCGCCGCTGCCGGGTGAAGGCTCATTTGCCGGTTCAATTCTTTCGCACGACTTTGTTGAAGCTGCGCTGATGCGCCGCGCCGGCTGGGGCGTCTGGATCGCGTACGATTTGCCGGGTTCTTATGAGGAGCTGCCGCCTAACCTGCTGGATGAGCTAAAGCGCGACCGTCGCTGGTGTCACGGTAACCTGATGAACTTCCGCCTGTTCCTGGTAAAAGGGATGCATCCGGTGCACCGTGCCGTCTTCCTGACCGGCGTTATGTCCTATCTCTCGGCGCCGCTCTGGTTTATGTTCCTTGCGCTTTCCACGGCGTTGCAGGTGGTCCATACCCTGATGGAGCCGACCTACTTCCTGCAGCCGCGTCAGCTCTTCCCGGTCTGGCCGCAATGGCGTCCCGATCTGGCTATTGCGCTCTTTTCCACCACGCTGGTGCTGCTGTTCCTGCCGAAGCTGCTGAGCGTGGTGCTGATTTGGTGCAAAGGGGCTAAGGCTTATGGCGGCGCGCTGCGTCTGTTCATCTCGCTGATGCTGGAGATGCTGTTCTCGGTGCTGCTGGCGCCGGTGCGCATGCTGTTCCACACCGTGTTTGTGGTCAGCGCCTTCCTCGGCTGGGAGGTGGTCTGGAATTCACCGCAGCGTGATGATGATGCCACTCCGTGGAGCGAAGCGTTCCGCCGTCACGGTTCGCAGATGCTGCTTGGCATCGTCTGGGCCGTGGGCATGGGCGTGCTGGACCTCAACTTCCTGTGGTGGCTGGCACCTATTGTCTTCTCGCTGATCCTGTCGCCGTTTGTGTCGGTGATGTCGAGCCGCGCGACCGTGGGTCTGAAAAGCCGGCGGGCGAAACTGTTCCTGATCCCGGAAGAGTATGAGCCGCCAAAAGAGCTGGTTGATACAGATCACTATCTGCAGATCAACCGCGAGCGGGCGCTGAAGCATGGCTTTATGCATGCGCTGTTTAACCCGGCGTTCAATGCGCTGGCAACCGCACTGGCTACGTCGCGTCATAAACAGAGCACGCTGCTGGATCACGCCCGTGACCGGCATGTCGATCAGGCGCTGAGCGATGCACCGGAAAAACTGAATCGCGAACAGCGTCTGCAGCTGATCAGCGATCCTGTGGTTCTGGCGCGCGTGCATACCCGGCTGTGGGAAAACGCGGATAAGTATCATCAGTGGCTGGAGAGCTATCAGAAGCTGACGCTGAATCCGCAGGCACTGCCACCGCGTGCCTGAGCAGCAGTAAAACAGTAAAAGCGGCAGCGATGCCGCTTTTTTATTGCCGCTGCTAAAGCCGGGCAGGGCAGGTATAGTAGCAGGTCAATCAGTGAGGATAAGCGATGTGAAAAGCGTTCTGGCGGTCATACTGGCAGGCAGTGTGCTGATGCTGAGCGGGTGCGGCAGCATTATCAGCCGTACCGTGCCCGGACAGGGGCACGGTAACCACTATTATCCCGGCGTGCAGTGGGATGTGCGCGACGGCCCGTGGCGCATCGTCACCATCCTCGATCTGCCGCTGTCGCTGATAGTGGACACGCTGCTGCTGCCGGTTGACGCGCAGCATGGGCCTTATGAGTGAGATTACGCCAGATTATCTGAATCCGTGTTGTCATCTTCCCACTCTTCAGCAGCCACTTCACCCTCTTCAAGATCGCGCTGTGGCGCCAGCTGAAATTCGCCATCATCCCATTCGTGCAGGGTATTTTCAGACTGCCACTCCTGACGCATCTCAATTTCGTCGAAATCGCCGTCAAATACCGCCTGCGCCGCCTCACCGCTAAGCAGCGGCAGGCAATCACCCTGTTCATCTTCACTGGCAAAGAACTCCGCCTGCCACATGATGTCGCCATCCTGCATGACATATTTTTGCAGGCCAAACTGGCTGACGTTGACATCCTCTTCGGATACGCCCTGCTGGCTGGTCATAAACTCTTCACGTGCGGCTTCAATTGCTTCTTCTAAAGTGCTGAACAGATCCATTGATGACTCCTTGACTGTAAAAAGGGGATTTTACAGAAGGATAGACGAAAATTTGCAGAACGCAGGCGGGCAGGCGAGCAGTACGGGCGGGTGAGGAAAAAATCACCCGCCCATACGCATCAGAGCATTTTTTGCGGAAAGTGCAGAACCGGACGGACAGTTTCGCGCATTACCGGTGCAGAGTAGCGAATACAGCATTTGATACACGGCTTTACTTTTTTGAAGTTAATACGCGCGGTGGCCAGCGCCTGATTCAGGTTATAGAGGGTGCCAATAAACACCATATCTTCTTTAAGCGGCATCCGTTTGCACTCTTTACGATGCAGCAGATGATAGCCTTCCTGATCGGTACCGATCGTAACGTAATAATAATGACCTTTGTTCATATTATTTTGTCCTGCATGAGATTTGCTGTGTGTAATCTTTTTTATTTTTCTGAGAACAGTTAATTGGTTAACTGTTGCAACTGAAATTAACCGGAATCAGCGGAGTGAACCAGTGTAATAAAGTAATTAAAAAAATTTTTAAAATGACAATATGGAATAAGCAGCCTGTTTTATCGACAACGCATTGTAAAATAAGTCAATTTTTCTGCATTGATAAGTAAGTCAAACGATTTTGAAAAAAATAAATAGGATTAGGCCTGGAATTATAGATGATCAGGACCAGATTGCACTCTTTTAATTGATAAGTGTGGCCCAGAAAGCCGGTGTCAGACGGCTGATTGCCTGCTGCAGAGCGCCTGTGCAGGCAAATCCGGTAACATAACCTGTTACCGGAGCTAATGATTTTCAGACGAAACCAGAAATAATGCTGGATCTGATGGACATATCAGGTGCGGTTCAGGCTATCAGATATCGCTGATAGCCTGAACGCTGTGCTGCATCAGTAGCGCGACGGCTGGCCTTCCGGACGGGTTTTAAAGCGGCGGTGCAGCCACATATATTGCTCAGGCGCGAGTAACACCGTCTCTTCAACAACGCGGTTCATCACCGTTGCCGTATCAAGCTCACTTTCCAGTGAGAACTGATGGCGAATATCCGGCATCAGTTTCAGCTCGTAGCCGCGTCCGTCCGGCAGACGACGTGCCAGGAAAGGCACCACGCTGGGATTAGCCAGCCGAATCAGCATATGGGTTCCGGTTGTGGTGGCTGCTTCCTTAACGGCAAAGAAAGGGGCAAACACGCTGCTGCGCGGGCCGTAGTCGTGATCTGGCGCGTACCAGATGATGTCATTACTCTTCAGTGCCCGGATCATGCCTTTGAGATCTTTGCGATCCAGCATACTTTTATTCGAGCGCATCCGACCCCAGGTCTGCAGCCAGTCGAGCAGTCTGTTATCGTTCGGGCGATACACACCAATACCCGGGTTGTACATGCCGAAAACGCGAGCGCCCAGCTCAAGCGTCAGAAAATGCATACCGATCAGCAGAATTCCGCGCTTTTCTGCCAGCGCCTGAGTCACATTCTCCAGTCCTTCCGGCTTAACCCATTTACGGATACGCCAGTCGGGCCAGAACCAGGCCATGCCGGTTTCAATCAGTCCCATTCCGACTGATTCAAAGTTGTGTTTAACCATCGCCTCGCGGTCGCTGATGGGCATATCAGGAAAGCAGAGCTCCAGATTGCGTCGCGCAACCTCTGTGCGGCGCTTCATAAAACGCATGGCAATACGCCCCAGGCCGCAACCAAATGCATACAGAAGCGGGTAGGGAAGTAAAACCAGCACGTATAAAAATCCAATGCCCAGCCAGGTGAGCCAGTAGCGCGGATGAAGCAGTTCACGGGTAAATTGCGGAAGTTGGGTCATGGAAGAATCAGTATCCTGCGTTCTGTACCAGAGAGTCCGGTTTCTGTTATTTAACGCAATTATGCCATTTTTTGTCGTTAACTGTAATCACACCGCGTTCACAACACCCGTCAGGCTGGTGTTTGCCGCATTAACAGACGAACAGCGCAGAAAATCGGCACGCGTGTATCACCACCAATTCGGTTCGGGGGCTAGGCACAGCTGTGAATTCAGGTATCATGTGCGCCCTGAAATTCTCTCATTGCTAACAGGTGTTCACCATGCCAGTGTTACATAACCTCGTTTCCAATAAAGAGCTGAAAGATCGCATGCTGGCGGAAACAGAGCCGCGTACGACAGTCTCTTTTTATAAATATTTCCAGATTGCCGATCCCAAAGCGTTCCGCGATCGCCTCTATATTGCGCTGACGCAGCTTAGCGTATTTGGTCGTGTCTATGTGGCCCGGGAAGGGATTAACGCGCAGATCAGCGTGCCGGCCGGGAAATATGAAGCGATGAAAGCGATGCTGTACGCTTTTGATCCGGCGCTGAATAATCTGCGCATGAATATTGCGCTGGACGATGACGGTAAATCATTCTGGGTGCTGCGCCTGAAAGTGCGCGACCGTATTGTTGCCGATGGCATCGACGATGGCAGTTTTGACGCCAGCGATGTGGGCAGCTACCTGAAGGCAGCAGACGTTAATGCGATGCTGGACGATCCTGATGCCGTATTTGTCGACATGCGTAACCACTATGAGTTTGAAGTGGGCCATTTTGATAATGCGCTGGAAGTGCCTGCGGATACCTTCCGCGATCAGCTGCCCATGGCAGTCGATATGCTGCAGGATAAGAAAGATAAAAAAATTGTGATGTACTGCACCGGCGGTATTCGCTGCGAAAAAGCGAGCGCCTGGATGAAGCATAACGGCTTTGATGATGTTTATCACATTGAAGGCGGCATTATTGAATATACGCGCCGCGCGCGCGAGCAGGGATTACCGGTGCGTTTCAAAGGCAAAAATTTTGTCTTTGATGAGCGTATGGGCGAGCGTATTTCTGATGATATTCTCTCCAGCTGCCATCAGTGCGGTACGCCGTGCGACAGCCATACTAACTGTGTTAATGACGGTTGCCATCTGCTGTTTATTCAGTGTCCCGCCTGCGCTGAAAAATATCAGAACTGCTGCAGCCCAATCTGCATGGAAGAAGCAAAACTGTCGCCTGAAGAGCAGCGCGCACGTCGTGCCGGACGCGAAAACGGCAATAAGGTGTTTAACAAATCGCGTGGTCTGCTGAATATGACGATGACCATTCCCGCGCCCGATAAGTCATAATGACGGGTGCCGCCTGAGGAAGTGATCTCAGGCGGCTTGCCGCTTACTGACGTACTCCCTCTACAGAGATAATCAGCTCAGCCTTTTGAGAGGCAGGGCCCAGATCCTTGCTGATATTAAACTCTTTCAGAACGACCTCGCCGCTGGCTTCAAAACCTGCCCGGTAACCGCCCCACGGATCTTTACCTTCACCCATCAGGCGCGCATCCAGCGTAATGGGTTTTGTTACGCCGTTCAGCGTCAGATTGCCGGTGACTTTATAACGCTCTCCCTCTTTTTTAACCTCTGTTGAGGTGAACGTTGCCTGAGGATATTTGCTGGTATTAAGGAAATCTGCGCTGCGCAGGTGTTTGTCGCGCTCAGCATGATTGGTATCCAGACTTCCGGTATTAATGGTGACATTCACTTTATCGGCTGCCGGATTAGCATCGTCAAAGGTGAATCCGCCGTCAAAATCTTTGAATGTGCCATATAACCAGCTATAGCCGAGGTGCTGAATACGAAACTGTACAAATGCGTGCTGCCCCTCTTTATCAATTTTATACTCTGCGGCGCTGGCATTAAGGCTGGTGGCAAACAGCGCGGCGGCACTGACGGCCAGAAGCGTTTTTCTGATCATGATACATCCTTTTGAGAGAGTGAACGTGAGCGTAAACCGAGCATGCGCCTGAGCGTCGCGTCCCGATCGATAATATGATGTTTGACCGCCCCCAGCGCATGCAGCGCTGAAAGCAGAACCAGGCTCCAGGCCAGCCACAAATGCAGCGTGCCTGCCAGGTCCGCCTGCTGTGGTCCGCCAGCAACGACTACCGGCAGGTTAAACCAGCCAAATACAGAGACCGGTTTACCGTCAGCGGTAGAAATCAGATAGCCGCTAACGAGCAGCAGGAGGAAAAGCAGATAAAGCAGGGCATGCACACCCCGGGCGGTACGGCGAACCGTGGCAGAATAGCTGGCGAGCGGGGCGGGTACAGGGGAGTGCCAGCGCCAGAGCAGGCGCAGCAACAGCAGAATAAACAGTATTGTCCCGACGCTTTTATGAATGTCCGGTGCAGTATGATACCAGCTGTCATAATAGCCCAGGCCTGTCATCCATAATCCCAGGGCAAACATCGCATAGAGGGCAACCGCCATGCTCCAGTGGATAATAATTGAGAGCAGGCCGAATCGATCTGCAGTGTTGCGCCACATAGCCTTTATTCCTGTCCATGAAATAAGTGCTGCAAGCATCCTTAATTCATTAACTAAAAGCAATGAGCCTTACTTTTCTATAAAAAAGCGGATCGTTGTCAAAATTTTAAAATAGCGGCGCGCTACTGCTTCAGTAATATTGACTGAAAGCAGGGCATTTTAAGGTAATAAATATAATTACTACACAGGATGAGGCATTATTGAGTGTCGGGCGTAAACAAATGTAAATGGGAGGGCTGGCAGCTGCGGTGCTGCCAGCCTGAGTATCAGGAAAAGCGCCGTAAAGAAAAGGGCGTAAGATCGAAACTGAAAGGTTTATCCTGAGCAAATTCGCTGGCAAGCTCGCCCAGAACGCTGGCAAATTTAAAACCGTGACCGCTAAGGCCGGTAATGATTAAGCGGTTGGGTTCATCCGGCAGGGTATCGATAATAAAATCTTCATCAGGGGTATTGTCATAGCTGCACGCCTCGCCGTGTAAACAGACGCCGACGCCGGGCAGGAACTGCCGCAAAAAGCGAAACGCTTCGCTGCCATCTGAGGCCACAGCACCAAAAGGTTTGCGATCCTGCGGGGTCTGCATGACCTGACCACCATCGTGCCGGCCCACTTTAAGGGCGTTATTATCTGCCGGAAACCCGTAAAAGTGACTGCCGTCTGGCGTCTCTACGGTAAAACCGGGAAAGTGATTGTTTTCACTGTAGCGGCCGTCAGCCTGATACCAGGCAAACACTTTACGCACTGGCGTAACCGGCAGATCGGCTATTAGCTCGCTGACCCAGGTACCGGCGCTGACCAGCAGCTTGCGCGCACGATAGATCCCATCCAGCGTGGTGACCTGCTGCAGCTCGCCGTCGCGACCGATATCGCTGACCGGGCAATTAAACAGCTGTGCACAGCCAGCCTGTTCAGCCAGTTTTATCCAGCTGCGCACCGCCTCTTCACATTTCAGATAGCCCGACTTCGGCTCAAAGACGCCGATGTAGCCATCCGGCACGGTAAACTGCGGCCAGCGCTGCCGCACCTCATCCGCCTGCAGTAGCTGGACATCCAGCTGCCAGGTTTTCGCACTGTGAATAACATTCTCAATGAATGGCGAATGAGCGGGTGCCAGGTTGAGAATGCCGCTGCGATGCATGATACGCTCGCCGCTCTGCTGCTCCAGCGCATCCCACAGTGACTGGGCGCGCAGCACCAGCGGCACATAACGCTCTCCTTCACCATAGGCGTGGCGAATCAGGCGGGTCTCGCCGTGATGTGTTCCCTGCTGATGCGGGGGATGCGCGCTGTCGATCATTAGCACCGATAAGCCAGCCTGCGTAGCGTAGAAACCCGCAGCGGCCCCGACTGACCCACTGCCCACGATAATCAGATCGTAAACCATGACACGAACACTCCTGCAAAACGGCGAAATTTTTCAACAGCATACCAAAAGCGGGAGCGATATGAAAAAGGCACCCTATGGGTGCCTTTTTCGCGCAACAGGAACGGTCAGTGCTTGCGACTATCGCGCAGGTTTTGCTCAGTAGATTCTATTTTAGCAATGCCAGCTTCCAGTATGGAGATAAACTGTCTGGCAACGTCAGTGGTTAACCAGTAGGTCAAACCGACGTCAGCTTCTTCTTCTTTTTGATCCTGCGAGGAGAGCGAGTGCAGGCGTATCATCATAGCGTCATAGCTGTCAACGGTGCTGATGTCCCATCCAATCAGGGGATGAGTCTGGATGACGTCTTTATTACTGTCCATTATAACCTCCTTATTACTCGTTAAACGAAGTGCTTCTTGAGGTTCAATGCGGCTGCTACATGCACTAGCGAGCTAATTATAACATGAAATAGCGGTCAGACAGGTCAATAGTAATGAAATGCGGCTATATGACTGCGAAATGCACCAGAAAATGCTGTAAAAGCGCCGGAAGATAACGGGCTGGTTTCCTGCTACAGACGTAACCAGCCCGGCAACATTACCTGTTTTATCGGCGAAAGCGACAGAAACTTCAGCGGAACATGCCGGACTCAGTCGCGGAATATCAGGGCTGCGCTTCAGCAGAGAGCGGATCTGTGCGCTGCCGGAGCGTCTTCGCCAGGCGGAAAAATTGCTGCTGCAGCGAGGCATCGTGCTGCTGGTTCTGCGCTTCCTGCGTCAGGTTATGGGCAAGCAGCTGGACTGCGGGCGCATCGAGCGAAAGCGTCAGACTGGTAAAGGCAGTTTCAAGGACGGTTAAACGGCGCTGCTGCTCGGCAATGAGCGCCAGCAGTTCACCAAAGGTCATCGCCTCTTCGGGTTTATCTGTGATCATCGGTCAAACACCTCCTGTAAGCATGGCGAGGCAAGAATAGGGGATCGATAAACCTGAGTCTAGATGGCGGCTGTTTTTCTGGCGAGGGGAAATGAAACAAAAAAAGCCGGGGCGAAACCCGGCAAAAACGGCACATTGGCGGTTAATCGTGAGTAAACCAGTCGTCGGCGCTTTCCCAGGTTTCCTGCAGGAGATCGGTAATGCGGTCGCGTGAAGTTTTACAGCCGCCGGTCACGCTCAGCTGATTCCCGGTGGCATAGCGCACATTAACGTGGTGCTCGCCTTCAGGAAAATCGTGTGCAATACGACGGGAAAGCTCCGCGCTAAGCGCATCGAGTGCACCTGCGGGCAGCGGGCGGTTTTTCGCTACGGTAATATCGATACGCATAGACGCCTCCGGTTTAATATACTGGTTATTTGTACAGTATATTAATGCCGAAGGCAAGCAGTTATCGCTTATTCTTTAATGCGCCAGTTCAGCGTTTCGCCGGCAAGAAACGGCACCAGCGTATCGTCGCCTGCGGTGACGCTTTCAGCCACCTGCCAAGGTTCGCGGACCAGCGTCAGCGTTCCCTCGTTAAGCGGCAGGCCGTAAAAATTCGGACCGTTTTCTGAGCAGAACGCTTCAAAGTGCTGCAGGGCGTTAAGCTCTTCAAACACGGTAAGGTAGGCAGGCAGAGAGGTCGGCGCGTTGAAGACGCCCGCACAGCCGCAGCTTGCTTCTTTGGCATGCCGCAGGTGGGGCGCAGTATCGGTGCCAAGGAAAACGCGCGGATGGCCGCTGGCTACCAGCTGACGCAGCGCCTGCTGATGTGTGTTGCGCTTCAGAACAGGCAGGCAATAAAGATGAGGACGGATCCCGCCCACCAGCATATGGTTACGGTTAAACATCAGATGCTGCGGCGTAATGGTTGCGCCCAGCAGCGCATTGCCCTCAGCCACATAGTCAGCGGCCTCTTTTGTGGTGATGTGCTCCATGACTACTTTCAGGCCGGGAAACTGCTGGCGCAGCGGATGCAGTACGGTCTCAATAAAGCGCGCTTCGCGATCAAAAATATCAATGTGGGAATCAGTGACTTCACCATGCACCAGCATCGGCATACCAATCTGCTGCATGCGATCCAGCACCGCAGCAATCGCCGAGGTGTTTGTTACGCCGTGGCTTGAGTTAGTGGTAGCGTGTGCCGGATAGAGCTTGGCAGCGGTGAATACGCCCGCGCGAAACCCCGCTTCAATCTCATCGGGTTCGAGTGAATCGGTCAGATAGCAGGTCATCAGCGGCGTAAAATTGTGCGCAGCGGGCAGGGCGGCAAGAATGCGCGCGCGATACTCACGGGCCGCCGCCACGCTGGTGACCGGCGGCACCAGATTTGGCATGACAATCGCCCGGCCATTCACGGCGCTGGTATAGGGCAGTACGCTTTCAAGCATCACGCCGTCGCGCAGGTGGATATGCCAGTCATCAGGGCGGCGAATGGTGATGTGCTGAGGTTGAGAGGTCATGGTCAGGCTCCGGCTTAAGTGAAAACAGAATGGCGCATTCAGGCCGGGGCGATATCTTAAGCGGGCAGGCAACCGTTTGCACGGCTTTTTATCGCCGGAAAGCGATGACCCGTGCGGCCAGATAAACGCTGGCCGCACGGGACGGTATCAGTCGGTGAAAGGGATCACCAGCTGACCCGGTTTGACTTCCAGTCCTTTCGCCAGCTTTTTCGCCAGCGCTTCGCCTTTACTGCGGTCAGCGCTCAGCAGGTAGGCGGGCCGTTCATTGAAATAGTGCTGCAGGGACTGATTGAGATAGGGGGTCAGCGTTTTCACAATCGACGCCATTTTTTCCGGTACGACCTGCGCATCAACAATCGACAGGTTGTGCAGATAGATAGCGCCTTCCTGCGCGTTATAAACCGGCTGTGCCTTCATTTTCAGCAGCATCTCAGCCTGCTGCGGACCAAACAGTGAGGTGACATCAATTTTCGCTTTACCGGAGAGGGTGACGCGGTCAGGTTCTTCACGTCCGATTTCACTGCTGAGATCGCTGAGTACGATATGCGCATTGATAAGGCCGGATACGCCGATCTCTTTTTCAAAATTGTTGCGCTTTTGCAGCGCCTGGTTCACTTCCTGTTCCGTGATGGTGTATTGCGTCAACTGATTACAGCCGCTGAGCAGCAGCATGCCGAACAGCGCCGCGATCCCATAAAATTTCTTTTTCATTGCATCCTCGTTCCGGTGTGGCAAACAGCGCTAAGCCTGCCTGAATCGGCGCAAGGTGTCATCAGATAAGATGAGAAACCCGCGAACGGGTTCCTCCCGGTTTAACATTCAGGCGGCGATAGAAGAGAGCAGATTAACCTGCGTCTGTTTCGCCATGTTATCGCGGTAATCGGTGACGCGGCTTGGCCAGTCGATGCCGGACACCAGCGTCAGTGAGCGCAGCAGCGGGAAGAGGTTGATATCATCCTCGGACAGCTCGCCGTTAACGGCGTTAGGCTTCACAATCAGCCGATCCAGCTGGCGCAGATCGTCACTGATCTTCTTGATCAGGCCAGGCGCATGTTTACGCAGCTCGGTGAAATCACCGAGGCTCGCCTCTTTTTTATCGTGAAAATAGCGTCGCGCTTCCGGGGTGGCAAATTCAGCAAAAGCAGCATCGGCGATACGCGGGATTAAAAGCTTATTGATATAGCCGTTGACGTGGCGCAGCCAGTCGGCGATAGCGGGATTGGTTCTGCCGGTCAGCAGCGGTTCGCCATCCTGTTTGTCTACCCAATGCACAATATCCATGCTCTCCGGCATGGCGCTGCCGTCCGCTTTTTGCAATACCGGCGCCATTTTCTGGCCGATTAATTTTACCGGCGTCGCCTCGTCATCATTGAGCATAACCACCAGTTCTACCGGCAGATTCTTTAAGCCAAAAATCATGCGCGCTTTGACGCAGAAGGGGCAGTGATCGTAGATGTAAAGTTTCATCCCGTTTCTCCTGTGGTTTTCCGGGTGAGGGATTCACCCTTTTTCCGATCCTGCCGGAAGTATGGAAGAGAACCGTGGAAGGGGCAAACCCTGCCCCTGTTCAGCAACGTTGTGTCGCAGCCTGTGGGGCGGTTATAGTGAAGAAAACGCCAGCGGCGTTCCGCTCTCTTTCGCTAAGGATTTCAGGAGATTCGATGTTTGGCTATCGCTCTGCAGGCCCGCGCGTGCGGCTTACGACCGATCGTCTGGTGGTGCGTCTGGTGCATGAACGCGACGCCTGGCGGCTGGCAGACTATTACGCAGAAAACCGCGCGTTCCTCAAACCGTGGGAGCCGGTGCGCGATGACAGCCACTGCTATCCCTCCGGCTGGCAGGCGCGGCTCGGCCTGATTGGCGATCTGCATAAGCAGGGCTCAGCTTTCTATTTTGTGCTGATGGACCCCGATGAACATGAGATCCGCGGCGTGGCAAATTTCAGCAACGTGCTGCGTGGCTCCTTTCACGCCTGCTATCTCGGCTATTCGCTGGGCGAAAAGTGGCAGGGGCAGGGCATGATGTTTGAAGCGCTGCAGTCGGCTATTCGCTATATGCAGCGACAGCAGCGCATGCACCGCATTATGGCTAACTATATGCCGCACAATCAGCGCAGCGGCGATCTGCTGGCACGGCTCGGCTTCGAGCAGGAAGGCTATGCAAAAAACTATCTGCTTATTGATGGCTGCTGGCAGGATCACGTACTGACGGCGCTGACCTGGCACGCGTGGACGCCGGATAAGCGCACTCAATTTTAAAAGGAAACGGATCCATGAAAATCGCGCTCTCTTCCCAGGCGCTACGCGTGCTGGGTGCGCTGCTGGAAAAGCAGATCGCTACGCCTGAATATTACCCTCTGTCGCTGAACGGTGTGGTAGCCGCCTGTAATCAGAAATCGAACCGCGAGCCGGTTATGACGCTCAGCGAAGAGGAGGTGCAGGCGCAGCTGGATGAGCTGGTTAAAAAGCACCTGGTCACCGCCAGCAGCGGCGCCAGCCAGCGAGTCAGCAAATATGCGCAGCGCTTCTGTAACTCTGCGTTTGGTCAGCTGCAGCTCAGCGCCGCCGAAGTCGCGGTGATGACCCTGCTGCTGCTGCGCGGGGCGCAAACGCCAGGCGAGCTGCGTACCCGCAGCGGCAGGCTGTATGAGTTCAGCGATGTCAGTGAGACCGAACAGACGCTGGAGGGGCTGATGAGCCGGCAGGAGGGACCGCTGGTGGCAAAAATGGCGCGTGAGCCGGGCCGCCGCGAAAGCCGCTACCGGCACCTGCTGGCCGCAGAGGAGACGACCTGCTCGCCGTCTCCCGCCGCCGGTGAAGCGGAGCTTAGCGATCGGGTTGCCGCGCTGGAGCAGCAGGTGGCTGAACTGCAGATGCAGCTGACTCAGCTGCTGGCACAGGAGCATTAAGATGACGCTGCGAATTGGTATTGCCGGTTTAGGCGGGATTGCGCAGAAAGCCTGGCTGCCGGTGCTCTCGCAGGCAGAAAGCTGGCAGCTGGTGGGGGCGTTTTCACCCAATCAGGTTAAGGCGGAGGCGGTATGCGCCCGCTATCGTATTCCCTGTTTTGACCGGCTTGACGCCCTGGCCGCCGCCTGCGACGCCGTGTTCGTGCACAGCAGCACCGCCTCACATTTTGAAGTGGTTCAGGCCCTGCTGCTGGCGGGCAAAGATGTCTGCGTGGATAAGCCGCTGGCAGAGACGCTGCAGCAGGCTGAAGCGCTGGTCGCGCTGGCGGAAAAACGGCAGCGCAAACTCATGGTGGCGTTTAACCGGCGCTTTGCCCCGCGCTATCAGCAGCTGAAGCAGGAAATGCCGCGCGCCGCCTCGCTGCGGATTGAAAAGCATCGCATGGACAGCGTGGGTCCGCAGGGGCTGCGCTTTACGCTGCTGGATGATTATCTGCACGTGGTGGATACCGCCCTGTGGCTGGCGGGGGGCAAACTGCAGCCGGGTGATGGCCATATCCGGACCACAGATGAAGGCGCACTGCTCTACGCAGAGCACCATTTCAGCGCCGGCGGGCTTCAGGTCTCTACCAGTATGCACCGGCGCGCCGGCACGCAGCGGGAGGTGGTCACCGCGGTCTGCGACGGAGACTACTACCAGATTGAGGAGATGCGCGACTGGCAGCAGGAGAACAGCCGCGGGCTGCTGCGTGAGGTGCCGCCTGCGTGGCAAAGCCATCTGACGCAGCGCGGTTTTACCGGCGCGGCGCATCACTTTATCCGCTGCGTGGAAAATCAGACTATGCCTGAAACCAGCGGCGAGCAGGCGCTGGTGGCGCAGCGTCTGACAGAAAAACTGATCCGCGAGGTGGAGCGGGAATAACGCCTTGTAACACTCGGTACTGGTCATTTGCCGCGACCTCAGTAGACTAACGCCGGGCATCGCGGATGCCCGTGCTGCATGGCGCTTTTTCCCGACTTTTTCAGGACGCACCCTTCATTATGAATTTGCTAAAATCGCTGGCTGCGGTCAGTTCGATGACCCTGTTTTCCCGCGTGCTGGGCTTTGCCCGCGATGCCATTGTGGCGCGCGTATTTGGCGCCGGAATGGCGACGGATGCGTTTTTTGTAGCGTTTAAGCTGCCCAACCTGCTGCGCCGGATTTTTGCCGAGGGCGCGTTCTCGCAGGCGTTTGTCCCGATTCTGGCGGAGTACAAAGCGAAGCAGGGTGAAGAGGCGACGCAGGTCTTTGTGGCGTATGTGTCAGGCCTGCTGACGCTGGCGCTGGCTGTGGTGACGGTACTGGGCATGCTCGCCGCGCCCTGGGTGATTATGATCACGGCCCCTGGCTTTGCGGATACCGCCGATAAATTTGCCCTCACCAGCGCGCTGCTGCGGGTGACGTTCCCCTATATTATGCTGATCTCGCTGGCGTCGCTGGCGGGGGCGATCCTCAACACCTGGAATCGCTTTTCGGTTCCGGCGTTTGCGCCCACGCTGCTGAATATCAGCATGCTCGGCTTTGCGCTATTTGCCGCACCGCACTTTAATCCGCCAATTATGGCGCTGGCGTGGGCGGTGGTGGTAGGCGGCGTGCTGCAGCTTGGCTACCAGCTGCCGCACCTGAAGAAGATTGGTATGCTGGTGCTGCCGCGCATTAATCTGCGCGATGCCGGCGTCTGGCGCGTGATGCGCCAGATGGGACCGGCGATCCTCGGCGTATCGGTCAGCCAGATTTCCCTTATCATCAATACCATTTTCGCCTCCTTTCTGGTGTCAGGTTCCGTCTCCTGGATGTACTACGCTGACCGCCTGATGGAGTTTCCCTCTGGCGTGCTGGGCGTGGCGCTGGGGACCATTCTGCTGCCGTCGCTGGCGAAGAGCTTCTCCAGCGGCAACCAGGCTGAGTATTCGCGGCTGATGGACTGGGGATTACGCCTCTGTTTTCTGCTGGCGCTGCCCTGCGCGGTGGCGCTGGGCATTCTGGCCGGACCGCTGACGGTGGCGCTGTTTCAGTACGGGAAATTTACCGCGTTTGATGCGGCAATGACGCAGCGCGCGCTGATCGCCTATTCCGTCGGCCTGATGGGGCTGATTGTGGTCAAGGTGCTGGCGCCAGGATTTTACTCGCGGCAGGATATTAAAACGCCGGTGAAGATAGCGATAGTGACGCTGATTATGACGCAGCTGATGAATCTGGCGTTTATCGGTCCGCTGAAACATGCGGGGCTGTCGCTGTCGATTGGGCTGGCGGCCTGCCTCAACGCCGCGCTGCTCTACTGGCAGCTGCGCAAACAGGATATTTTTCAGCCACAGCCAGGCTGGATGGGTTTCTTATTACGCCTGTTTATCGCGGTTGCGGTCATGGCCGCCGCGCTGCTGGGGATGCTGCAGGTGATGCCTGCCTGGGAAGAGGGCGAGATGGCCTGGCGGCTGGTGCGCCTGGCGGCGGTCTGTGCCGTCGGCGGGGGAGCCTATTTTGTGGTGCTTGGCGCGCTCGGGTTCCGGCCGCGCGATTTTGCCCGCCGCACCGTTGCCTGAGTGCGCATTGCCAGGGCAGCCCGGCTGCCCTGGTCGCGGCTGAGGCCTCAGCCTTTGCTGCGCAGCATGGCCTGACCCAGTCCGCGTCCGTCCGGGCCATAAAAGGCCTGGGTCTGATGCGGCTTCAGCACCTGCAGCGCATCGCGGGTAAACGCGACCTGATGCTGCAGTAGCAGTCCGTTATGCTGATTGGCGTCGCGCAGCTGCTGCGTGACGCGCGCGATAGTGGCCCAGCGCCGGGCGATATCCTGCTGACCGCGATAGGGCGCCTCTATACCGAGCGTTTTCTCCGTATTATGGCGCATCTCATCCAGATAATTTAAGGTTGTCAGCAGCGCGGCTTTATCTTCAGTAATGCGCTGCAGCAGGTTGCCGTTAACCTGACCGGCTGCGAGCTGCTGCTGCTCTTCCTCAATGATTTGAGTCAGTGAAGCCAGTACATCCTGCATTTTATCCAGGGTGGTCAGCAGATTATCCATCGGGATCAGTAGCCTTCTAAATATTTCCGGGTATCGGCAATTAATGCATCCGCAATTTTGCCGGTATCCATTTTCAGATCGCCATTGCGGATGGCGGTTTTTAACTGCTCAACGCGAGCGGTATTAATATCGCGACTGCTGGGCTCCAGCAGCTGTGCCTGACTTGAGCTCAGACTGACTTCGGCACTCTTTTCGCTGGCGGCAGGGGCGGCCGGCGCGGAGTTCTGACGGATTCTGCCTGCGTTGTCGCTGGCGTCACGGGGTTGTACCGTGCTGACCGGTTTTGACGGTTCGGTTTTGTCGACGTTCATGGCTTGGCTCCTGTAAGTACAGTGGAATGCGCCCACTGAATCGGCATAGGGTTATATTTTAGCTGTTATCTCTATCGGCTGAACACCTCTGTTCTTTAGCGCTTTAGAGTGATATCAGAATATTCCCATCCTCGCCGACGCGACCGCTTACCACCTGACCATTTCCCATACGTACCCGCACCGTCTGCGCGACGCCGGCATTGCTCAGCGCGCGGCCTTCGCTGCTGGCATTAAAGCCGTCGCCGCTCGCCGTGACCATCACCGACTGACCGGTTTTAACCCGCCACGGCTGGCGCAGCATCGAAGCCGTAACCGGCTGCCCGGGCGGTATATCCCGCAGGGCAATCGCCTCTGCGAGATGCGTGCCGTCAACCAGCGCGCGAGCCGGCAGCGTATCGAGCCGGCCCGTTTCCGTTCTGAAATCAGCCGCGCTGACGGCAGTGCCGCGCGTGAGCTGGTGATTCGCGACCAGATAGTCACCGGTCACCTGCACCTGCACCTGCAGATAGCGGCGATTTTGTCCGCAGCTGGCGGCGATGCTCAGATTACCCCACTGACGGCTGTTACCGGGCAGCTGCAGCTGCGGCGTCTCACAGGCGGGCCACTGTGCGGATGGGGTACGAACAATAACCACCATGCCAGCGGCGTGCTGCGGATCGCGCGCTTTAAAATAGGATGTCAGCTGCGCGTTCAGATCGGCCGCATAGCCTGGCAGCGCCAGCAGCAGTACCGCCAGAAACAGCCCTTGTGTTGCTCTGCGCATAACGCCTCCCACTGAAAGTTGCTGATGAGTCTACCCGCTGCAAAAAAAAATCAAGGGTAAAAATAGCCGTGGTTTTTGCTGTTATTCAGACGATCGCCCTTGCAATCCCCCGATTAAGCTGTCAGCTCAAAATTTTCATTCGCGGAGGAAGCATGCTCGACAAACTCGATGCCGCACTGCGATTCGGTACCGAAGCGTTAAACCTGCGTGCACAGCGTCAGGAGATTCTGGCGTCAAATATCGCTAATGCGGATACCCCCGGGTATCAGGCGCGCGATATCGACTTTGCCAGCCAGCTGAACAAAGTGATGCAGAACGGCCGCGCGCAGGGCAGCGGTCTGGCGCTGAATGTGACCTCATCGCGCCATATTGAAGCACAAACGCAGGCGCAGCCCGCGATGGATCTGCTGTATCGCATTCCCGACCAGCCCGCTGCAGATGGCAACACGGTCGATATGGATCGCGAGCGTACGCAGTTCGCCGATAACAGCCTGAAGTATCAAACCGATCTCACCCTCATCAGCAGCCAGATTAAAGGCATGATGAGCGTACTGCAGGGGCAATAAGCATGGCATTGCTGAATATATTTGATATCGCCGGCTCGGCGATGACCGCGCAGTCGCAGCGGCTTAACGTCAGCGCCAGTAACCTGGCCAACGCCGACAGCGTAACCGGACCGGATGGACAGCCCTACGTGGCGAAGCAGGTGATTTTCCAGACCAATGCCGCCCAGGGCGCGGCCACCGGCGGCGTCAAAGTGGCGGGCGTGGTCAACGATCCCACGCCCGCAAAACTGGTCTATGACCCAGGCAATCCGATGGCCGATCAGAAAGGCTACGTCAAAATGCCCAATGTGGATGTGGTCGCTGAAACGGTCAACACCATGTCTGCGTCGCGCAGCTATCAGGCCAACGTCGAAGTCCTGAACACAGTGAAGTCGATGATGATGAAAACGCTCACCATCGGGCAGTAACGGAGAGATACGATGAGCTTAACCGTAGGCATTAAAGACAATCTCGACCCGACGATCCTGAGTTCCGGCTCGGCCGGCACCGGTAACAGCGCACAGGAGCTGCAGAACCAGTTTCTGAACATGCTGGTGACGCAGATGCAGAACCAGGATCCGACCAATCCGATGGATAACAGCCAGCTCACCACGCAGCTGGCGCAGATCAACACCCTGAGCGGGATTGAGAAGCTGAACACCACGCTGGGATCGATTTCCGGCCAGATCAGCACCAGCCAGTCACTGCAGAGCTCAACGCTGATTGGACATGGCGTGATGGTCAAAGGCGATCAGGTGCTGGTCGGTAAAGGCACCACGACGCCGTTTGGTGTGGAGCTGGGCACGGCGTCAACCGGCACCGGCGTGACCATCAAAGATGCCAACGGCAACGTGGTGCGTAACATCGATCTGGGCGGCCTGACCGCAGGGGTACACACCTTCTCCTGGGATGGCAAGCTCGATGACGGCAGCGTCGCGCCGGATGGCAAATATTCTGTAGCACTCGCCGCCAGCAATGGCAGCACACAGCTGGTGGCACAGCCGCTGAACTACGCCTATGTCAATGGCGTCAGCACCGTGAACAACACCGCGAAACTGGATCTCGGCACCATGGGCTCCGCGACCCTCGATGAAATTCGTCAGATTCTCTGACTAACCCCTTAGCAGGAGAGATTACATGTCTTTTTCACAAGCGGTGAGCGGCCTGGGTGCTGCTTCCAGCAACCTTGATGTCATTGGTAACAACATCGCCAACTCCGCCACGGCGGGCTTTAAGTCGAGCACCATCGCCTTTGCCGATATGTTCGCAGGCTCTAACGTCGGTATGGGAACCAAAGTGGCGGCGGTGATCCAGAACTTCAATGACGGCACCACCACCTCAACCAGCCGCGGGCTGGATGTGGCGCTGAGCGGTAACGGCTTCTTCCGTATGACCGACGCCAGCGGCGGCGTGTTCTATTCACGCAACGGTCAGTTTACGCTGGATGAGAACCGTAACCTGGTGAACACCCAGGGGATGAAAGTGACCGGCTATCCGGCAAACGGCACCCCGCCAACCATCCAGAACGGTGCGAACCCGATTGCGCTGAGCATTCCCACCACGCAGATGTCAGCGCGCGCCACCAGCAGCGCGACGCTGGTGTCTAACCTGAACTCAACCGATGCGATCCCGACCGTCACGCCGTTTGATACCAGCAAAGTGGACAGCTATAACGCGAAAAGCACCGTGACCGTGTATGACTCGCAGGGTAACGATCACGCGCTGGATCTCTACTACGCCAAGAGCGCGGATAATACCTGGGCGGTGCACGCGATCGACTCTACCACCGGTAAAACCGCCGGTAACTTTACGATGACCTTTGACACCAGCGGCAAGCTGACCTCCGCTAACACCATCGGCCTGACCATTGACGGCTCTAACGGCGCCGCAGCGGGCCAGCCGATTGCACTGAGCGTGCTGGGCAGCCTGCAGCAGAACACCGGCGCGACTAACTTTGGTAACCCGACGCAGGATGGCTATGCGCCTGGCGACCTCACCGGTTACACCATTAACGATGACGGCACCATCAGCGGGACTTACTCCAACCGTAAAACCCAGCTGCTGGGTCAGATCGTGCTGGCGAGCTTCTCTAACCCGGAAGGCTGAAGTCAGAAGGGGATAACGTCTGGTCCGCCTCCAGCTCATCCGGGCAGGCGGCTATCGGTCTGGCCGGTACCGGCACCTACGGCAGCCTGACCTCTGGTGCGCTGGAAGCCTCCAACGTCGATCTGAGTAAAGAGCTGGTGAATATGATCGTGGCACAGCGTAACTACCAGGCGAATAGCCAGACCATTAAAACCCAGGATCAGATCCTTAACACCCTGGTTAACCTTCGTTAATACGCTAACGGGATTGCTTTATGGATCACGCAATATATACCGCGATGGGCGCGGCCAGTCAGACGATGGAGCAGCAGTCTGTTACCGCCAGCAACCTCGCCAATGCTTCGACACCGGGCTTCCGGGCGCAGCTGAATGCGCTGCGCGCGGTGCCGGTCAGCGGCTGGTCTCTGCCAACGCGCACGCTGGTAGCCGCCTCAACGCCGGGTGCCGATATGACGCAGGGTTCGCTCGACTACACCGAGCGTCCGCTGGATGTAGCGGTACAGCAGGATGGCTGGCTGGCCGTACGCACCGCGGATGGCAGTGAAGCCTATACCCGTAACGGGAATATGCAGATCAGTCCCACCGGTCAGCTGACCATTCAGGGCAATCCCGTCATGGGTGACGGCGGACCGATTGCGGTGCCGCAGGGTGCCCAGCTCACCATCGCGGCAGATGGCTCGATCACCGCACTCAATGCGGGCGATGCGCCTAACGCCACGGTTCAGCTCGGCCGGCTCAAGCTGGTGCGCGCCACCGGGCAGGAGCTGACGCGCGGTGACGACGGCATGTTTCGCCCCAGCGCGGCGACCCAGGCGCAGCGCGGTGCTGCGCTGGCTAACGACGCGACGGTGCAGGTGATGCCGGGCGTGCTGGAAGGCAGCAACGTCAAGCCGGTTGAAACCATGGTCGATATGATCGCCAACGCCCGACGGTTTGAGATGCAGATGAAAGTGATCTCAAACGTTGATGAAAACGAACAGCGCGCTAATCAGCTGCTCAATATGAGCAGCTAAGGCGTAAGGAAAACAGAATGATTCGTTCTTTATGGATCGCGAAAACCGGTCTTGACGCACAGCAAACCAATATGGACGTCATTGCCAACAACCTGGCAAACGTCAGCACCAACGGCTTTAAGCGTTCGCGCGCGGTCTTCGAAGATCTGATGTATCAGACGCTGCGTCAGCCTGGTGCGCAATCCTCTGAGCAGACTACGCTGCCGTCTGGTCTGCAGATCGGTACCGGTGTACGCCCGGTTACCACTGAGCGTCTGCATAACCAGGGCAACCTGTCGCAGACCAGCAACTCAAAAGATGTGGCGGTAAACGGACAGGGTTATTTTCAGGTGCAGATGCCGGATGGCACCTCTGCCTATACGCGTGATGGCTCTTTCCAGGTGGATCAGAATGGTCAGCTGGTGACCAACGCCGGGTTCCCGGTACAGCCGGGTATCACGATCCCGGCAAACGCCACCAGCATCACGATTGCCCGCGACGGTGTGGTTACGGTGACGCAGCAGGGGCAGGCGCAGCCCGCACAGGTGGGCCAGCTCACGCTGAGCACCTTTATGAACGATGCCGGTCTCGACAGCGTCGGCGAGAACCTCTATCAGGAGACGCAGGCGTCCGGCGCGCCTACTGAGAGCACGCCTGGTCAGAACGGCGCAGGCCTGCTCTATCAGGGATATGTGGAAACCTCAAACGTCAACGTGGCGGAAGAGCTGGTGACCATGATCCAGACGCAGCGCGCGTATGAAATTAACAGCAAGGCGATCAGTACCTCCGATCAGATGCTGCAGAAACTCACCCAGCTTTAAGGCCGGGATCGTTGGGCCACTCCGCTGGCCCGATTAAGAACATACAGAAGGTCAGAACTCCGTGGCGAAGCAAGCGATTCTCAAGCCTGGTCATTGGTTAGTAGCGACGCTGCTACTGACGCTCAACGGTTGTGCGCTGGTGCCGCGCACGCCACTGGTACAAGGGGTAACCACGGCAGAACCTACGCCGTCTGCGCCACCGGTGGTGAACGGCTCTATTTTTCAGGGCGTTGCGCCGCTGAACTACGGCTACCAGCCGCTGTTTGAGGATCGTCGTCCACGCAATATTGGTGACACGCTGACCATCACGCTGCAGGAGAACGTCAGCGCGAGCAAAAGCTCCTCCGCCAGCGCTAACCGCAATGGCAGCAACAGCTTTGGCGTAACCGGCGTGCCGACCGGGCTGGAAGGCCTGCTGGGCGCAGGCGGTGAGAAAGCCGCACTGAGCGCCGGCGGCAAAAATGATTTTGCAGGTAAAGGGGGCGCCACCGCCAACAACACCTTTACCGGTACCATCACCGTGACCGTGAATCAGGTGCTCTCTAACGGCAACCTGCGCGTCGTGGGTGAGAAACAGATTGAGATTAATCAGGGCACCGAATTTATTCGTTTCTCTGGCGTGGTCAATCCGCGCACCATCAGTGCCAGCAACGCCGTGCTCTCTACTCAGGTGGCCGATGCGCGCATTGAGTATGTAGGTAACGGTTATATCAATGAGGCGCAGACTATGGGCTGGTTCCAGCGCTTCTTCCTGAACATCTCGCCGATGTAAGAGGTCATGATGAAAAAAAGTATTTTGCTGCGCGCGGGTCTCGGTTTACTGCTCGCTGTCAGCAGTCTGATGGCGCAGGCAGATCGCATTCGCGATTTGACCAGCATCCAGGGCGTGCGCGAAAACCAGCTGATTGGCTATGGGCTGGTGGTGGGACTGGACGGTACCGGAGATCAGACCACCCAGACACCGTTCACCACCCAGACGGTCAGCAACATGCTCTCCCAGCTGGGGATCACCGTGCCGGCTGGCACCAATATGCAGCTGAAAAACGTGGCGGCAGTAATGGTGACAGCGAAGCTGCCTTCGTTTGCCCGTCAGGGACAGACGCTGGACGTCGTGGTCTCTTCGCTGGGTAACGCCAAAAGCCTGCGCGGCGGTACGCTGCTGATGACGCCGATGAAAGGGGTGGATAATCAGGTGTATGCGCTGGCGCAGGGAAATATTCTGGTTGGCGGCGCGGGCGCGTCGGCCGGCGGCAGCAGCGTACAGGTTAACCAGCTTAACGGCGGCCGTATTACCGGCGGTGCCACCGTTGAACGCGAGCTGCAGAGCAACTTTGGCAGCCAGAACACCATTAACCTGCAGCTGAATAATGAAGATTTCACCATGGCGCAGCGCATTGCGGATGCCATCAACAGCCGCGGCGTCGGGTCGGCACTGCCGCTGGATGCGCGCACCGTGCAGATCCGCGTCTCACCCAACAACAGCTCTCAGGTGCGGGCGCTGGCGGAGATCCAGAACATCGATGTCTCTGTGCCGCTGGAAGATGCCAAAGTGATCGTCAACTCACGCACCGGCACAGTGGTGATGAACCGGGAGGTTACGCTGAACACCTGTGCAGTGGCGCAGGGGAATCTGTCGGTGACGGTGAATCAGCAGCAGAACGTCAGTCAGCCTGATACGCCGCTGGCCGGCGGGCAGACGGTGGCGACAACGCAGACGCAGATCGATCTGCGGCAGAGCGGTGGCGCACTGCAGCGCGTCAACGCCAGCGCAAATCTGAACAATGTGGTGCGTGCCCTGAATGCGCTGGGTGCAACGCCGATAGAGCTGATGTCGATTCTGCAATCGATGGAGAGCGCAGGCTGTCTGCGCGCGAAGCTGGAAATCATCTGATGACCGATATGCAATCGCTGAACAATGCGGCGTATGACAGCCGCTCGCTGAACGAGCTGAAACGCCAGGCCGCTGCCGATCCCAAAGGAAAAGCGCTGCAGGTGGCGAAACAGGTAGAGGGCATGTTTGTGCAGATGATGCTGAAAAGCATGCGCGACGCGCTGCCGCAGGATGGCGCGCTGAGCAACGACCAGACGCGACTCTACACCTCGCTCTACGATCAGCAGATTGCGCAGGATATAGGCAAACGCGGACTGGGTCTGGCTGACACGATTGTCAAACAGATGCAGCCCGCGCAGGCACCGGATGAGCGGGCCGGCACGCTACCGATGAAGCTGGATAACAGCTTTATCTACAGCAGCAGCAACAGCGTGCCAATGCAGCTGGAACAGATTGTGCGCAAAGCGGTACCGCGTCTGCCGGTAACGCCTGCGAACCTGCCTTCTGACAGCAGTGAGTTTATCGCCCAGCTGGCGCAGCCGGCGAAACTCGCCAGCCAGCAGAGCGGTATACCGCACCACCTGATTCTGGCGCAGGCGGCGCTGGAGTCGGGCTGGGGTCAACGTCAGATCCTGACCCGCGACGGCAAGCCGAGCTATAACGTGTTTGGTATCAAGGCGAGCGGCGACTGGAAAGGCGAAACCACGGATATCATGACCACCGAGTATGAGGCGGGTGAGGCGAAGAAAGTGCGCGCCAGCTTCCGCGTCTATGGCTCCTACCTGGAGGCGCTGACCGACTATGTGCGCCTGCTGTCGAAAAATCCGCGCTATGCGGCGGTCACCAGCGCGCCGAGTGCTGAACAGGGCGCGCGCGCGCTGCAGGCGGCGGGTTACGCTACCGATCCGAAATATGCGCAAAAACTGGTGGGAATGATTCAGCAATTCAAAAACATGGGCGAAAAAGTCGTAAAAGCTTACGGCCAGGATATCACCGATCTGTTCTGACGTCTTAGCCTCAAGTTTCCCTTAAGCACGCCGATAACCTTCATATGTTGCGGGCGCCTGCCGTCCGCACAACTGCACTGATGACTGCCAGCCCGGTTAACGGGAAAGAAAGGAACCGAGATGTCCAGTATAATTAACTCCGCAATGAGCGGGCTGAGCGCCGCACAGGCCGCATTAAGCACCACCAGTAACAACATCAGTAACTATACAGTGGCGGGCTACTCGCGGCAGACTATTCTGCTGTCGCAGGCTAACAGCACGCTGCAGGGCAACAGCTATTATGGCAACGGCGTGAATGTCAGCGGTGTACAGCGTGAGTATGATGAGTTCATCACGACGCAGCTGCGTGGCTCCAGCGCCAGCTACAGCGCGGTCAATACCCAGCATAATCAGATCTCCAATATCGACGATCTGCTCTCTACGTCTACCACCAGCCTCTCAACATCGATTCAGAGCTTTTTTACCAACGTACAGAACGTGGTCAGTAACGCCAACGATCCGTCAGCGCGTCAGTCGATGCTGAGTTATGCCCAGGGGCTGGTTAATCAGTTCCAGACCACGTCGCAATACCTTAATAACATGCAGACCAGCGTGAATACCGATATCGCTGCCAGCGTCGATCAGGTCAATACCTTTACGCGTCAGATTGCCGACCTCAATACGCAGATTGCAAAGCTCACCACCGGCGGTGGCGCTGCGCCTAACGATCTGCTGGATCAGCGCGATCAGCTGGTCAATAGTCTGAACAACGTGGTGGGCGTGAAAGTTGCGCAGCAGGATGGCAGCTATATCGTCTCAGCAGGCAATATCACCCTGGTTAACGGTCGTAATGCGACCAGCCTGGTGGCGATGCCTTCCGGCGCCGACTCTACGCGCCTTACCGTTGGCTACAGCGACAAACAGGCCGGTAACGTAGCGATCCCGGAAAAAACGCTGACCACCGGCTCGCTGGGTGGATTGCTGGCGTTTCGTACGCAGGATCTGGACGGCGCCCAGAACCAGCTGGGTCAGCTGGCCGCAGCGTTTACCACCGCATTTAACGACGTGCATCAGGGCGGTTTTGACAGCGAAGGCAATGCAGGAAAAGCGTTTTTTACTATCGGCAGTCCGGATGTGGTCAGCAACCTGAAAAACACCTCAACGGCATCGGTCAGCGCCAGCTGGAGTGACGCCAGCGCCCTGAAAGCGTCCAACTATACCGTTAGCTATGAGAGCGGCACCTGGTCCGTTACCCGTGCTGCCGATAACGTGCGTTTTGACGTAGCGCCGGCGGCCGACGGCACGCTGAATTTTGATGGTCTGCAGCTGACGGTCAGCGGCAGCGCGAAGAGCGGTGACAGTTTTCTGGTTAAGCCGGTACAGAACGTGATTGGCGGCATGTCGGTTGCCATCACCAGCGAGTCAGAGATCGCAGCAGCAGCAGCGAAAGGCAGCGGCGAAAGCGACAACCGCAACGCACAGAAGCTGCTCGATCTGCAGGACAGCAAGCTGGTTAACGGAAATGCAACGATTGCGCAGGCTTATGCCAGCCTTGTCAGTAGCGTAGGTAACAAAACCAACTCGCTGGAAACCGCCAGCACCACGCAGAAAAACGTGGTCACGCAGCTGAACAACCGGCAGCAGTCCGTCTCCGGCGTTAACCTTGATGAAGAGTACGCCAACCTGACGAAGTATCAGCAGTTTTATATGGCGAATGCGCAGGTATTGCAGACCGCCAGCGCGGTGTTTAATGCGCTGATGGGCATTCGCAGCTAAGCAGAGGAGAGAAGAAAGTGCGTCTTAGCTCAAGTATGATTTTTGACCAGCAGGTGCGCGGGATCACCGACTCGCAATCCTCCTGGCTGAAGGTAGGCCAGCAGCTGGCAACCGGGCTGCGGGTCAGTAATCCCTCTGACGATCCTATCGCAGCCTCACGCGCGGTGGTGCTGTCACAGTCGCAGGTAAAAAGCAGCCAGTATGCCACGGCACGCAGTTTTGCTAATCAGAGCCTCTCGATGGAAGAGAATGCGCTCTCCAGCGTGGTCAGTACCATACAGGATGCGCAGACCACCATCGTAAATGCCTCCACCGGCACCCTGAGTGATGAAGATCGTGGCTCCCTGGCTACGCAGCTGGAAGGGCTGCGCGCGCAGTTGCTGAACCAGGCAAACAGTCAGGATGGTAACGGGCGCTATATTTTTGCCGGCTATAAGACCGATGCGCCGCCGTTTAGCGATAGCAGCACCGGCGTGGCCTATGTGGGCGGGGATGAGCCGATTACGCAGAAAGTCGATGAAAGCCGCACCATGCAGGTGGGCAGCACCGGTAAGTCCGTGTTTATGGCGATCACCAGCAATGCAAAGCCAGAGCCCGATAACGGCACCAGCGAGACCAGCCTGTTCAGCATGCTCGACAGCGCAATTGCCGCGCTGAAAACGCCGCAGGATAACGCGGACGACGCCACAAAGCAGGCGTTTCAGGCCGCAATGGATAAAACCAACCGCGGGCTGAGCAACTCACTTAATAACGTGCTGACGGTACGTTCTGCTGTGGGGATCCAGATGGCTGAGGTGAGTGCGCTCAATCAGCAGGGTGACGATCGCAATACCATCATGACCACGCAGATGAGCGATCTGGTACAGGTTGACTACACCCAGGCGATCTCCAGCTACACCATGCAGCAGACAGCCCTGCAGGCGTCGTATAAAACCTTTAGCGATATGTCAAAGATGTCGCTGTTCCAGCTTAATTCGTAACTGACCTGACATTCAGCGTACTTAACCGGGTGCGCTTGTTTTTCCCATCGCCTTCGCGGGCGGTGGGTTTTTTTGGCTGCGGTTCAGGCCGCTCCCGGTAAACAGCAGGCAATAAAAAACCCCGGACCAGCCGGGGTTTTGTTTTTTTATCCGCGCAGAGTTACACGCTGTCCGGACGGGTTGCCGGTGCGGTAGCCTGATGCGTCGCGCTGTGACCACCGGCAGAGCCGCGGCCTTCAAAGCTGAACGGCGGACGTACCCAGTCGCTGTGACGTGCCGGCTCTGGTTCCCAGGCCGGTGCTGGCGCGCGGGTCATTGGTGCCGTGGCGTGCAGCTTAAAGCGTGACTCTGGCTGCTCAACTGACACATCGCGTGCCGGAACCGGCGCATGAGGTTCAGCCACTGGCGCAGCAGGGGCTTCCGCCGCGACTGGCGCTGACAGCACCTTTTCAACCTGCGTTTCAACAGCAGGAGTCACATCCGCCGGTGCCTGTTCTGCTGCGGCAGCGGCTTCGGTCACAGTTGGCTGTACCGCATCCTGCACAGCAGGCTGTGGCGCTTCTTCTGACACGTTCTCAGTTACGATCGCAGGCTCGGCTTCCGCAGCCGTCTCCTGCGCCACCGCTTCATCGGCGGCAGAGATAACGGCAGGCTCATGATCAACCGGCGCGGCAACAGGGGTCAGGTCATCGGTGTTTACCACTGGCACTTCGGTGTGCGCCTGCGGTTCAGCCTGATGTACAACCTCTGACGTTTCAGGCTGCGGCACGCCCGCTGAGGCGGCTTCGGCAGCCACCGGCAGCGCGTCTGCTGCATCCTGATAACCATATTCGGTCATTTCGTTCAGCGGCGCCTGAGAGGTGAACTGCTCGTGCGTCTGCGTAACCGGATAGGAAACCCAGACTTTACCTGATGCCATCTCTGGCGAGGCAGCTGCAGCTTCAAGCGGCATCGGCGACTGCAGCGGATAGCGCTCATCGCGATAGCGACGGCGGCGCTGACCACTGACGCGCAGGTGACGCGGAGAGCGACGTGAACGGCGTGGCATATTCGCGCCTTCACGGTTCTCGTTATCATCCTGCTCATCACTCATTTCCGGCTGCTCAGCGGTGTTAACCGGCGGTGCAATCTCCGCTGCTGCCTCTGGCTGCGCTGCGGCTGGTGATGCTTCCATAACCTCGCCACTGCGGATACGCTGAGTCAGCTGACGCGGCTTGCGACGTGGCATGACCTGAACGCGCTCTTCTTCCTGTACCGCTGCGTCAACTGCAGGGATCTCTTCGGTTGCAACGGACTCAACGGCTTTCTCTTCCTGCTGCTGAGCACGCTTCTCTTCCTGACGACGACGCTGACGCTCGGCACGCTGTTCGCGGCGCTGCTGCTGCTGTTCATCGCGCTGCTGCTGCTGCTCTTCAGTCAGGACCGGGCGCTCGGCACGCGGCTCGTTCTGACGCTTGTTGCGACGATTCTCCTGATTGTCACGCGGTTCACGATTTTCACGTGGCTCACGGGCTTCACGCGGCTCGCGCGCTTCACGGGGCTCACGGGCTTCCCGTGGCTCGCGCGCTTCACGCGGCTCACGGTTCTGAGCCTGCTCGCCATTACGCGGCGTGCGATCGCGACGATTATTGTTGCGGCGGTTACGGCGTTCACCACGCTGCTGCGTGCTGCTTTCATCTTCGGCCGGCTTACTCACCTGCTGAGGTTGTGCTTCCGCCGGGGCTGCTGCCGGAGTATCACTCGCAAACAGCTTTTTCAGACCGTTAAGCAGGCGACCCACCAGACCCGTACTGACGGTGGCAGGTGCAGCAGCAGGACGCGCTGTAGCCTGGGCGTCTGGCTCGCTCTTCGCGGCAGGTTTTTCGGCAGTGACTTCAACCGGTGCAGGCGGGGCATCTGGCATCACAAAGGCGGCCAGCGCAGGCTGCTCCGGACGACGACGCTCGGCGTGCTCCTCTTCTGATGGCAGCGCCATTTCAGCTTCGTGCAGCTTCGGCAGATGATAAGAGAGCGTTTGTGTCTCTTCACCTTTGCGCACGCGCAGCACGGAGTAGTGCGGCGTTTCCATTTGATCGTTAGGCACGATAATGGCGCGTACGCCACCCTGACGCTTCTCGATCGCACTCACCGCTTCACGTTTTTCGTTCAGCAGGTAGGAGGCAACCGGCACCGGCACAATGGCGTGTACTTCTTTGGTGTTATCTTTCAGCGCTTCTTCTTCAATCAGACGCAGAATAGAGAGTGACAGTGATTCGTTATCGCGGATGGTACCCGTACCGCTACAGCGCGGGCAGACGTGATGGCTCGACTCACCCAGTGACGGGCTGAGACGCTGACGCGACATCTCCAGCAGACCAAAACGGGAGATATGGCTAATCTGAATGCGTGCACGATCCTGACGTACCGCTTCGCGCAGCCGGTTCTCTACGGCGCGCTGATGACGGACCGGCGTCATATCGATAAAGTCGATAACGATCAGGCCACCGAGGTCGCGCAGGCGCAGCTGGCGGGCAATCTCATCGGCTGCTTCAAGGTTAGTATTGAAGGCCGTTTCTTCGATGTCGCCGCCGCGGGTTGCACGAGCGGAGTTGATATCGATCGCGGTTAACGCTTCGGTGCTGTCGATAACAATTGAGCCGCCAGAAGGCAGACGGACTTCACGCTGGAAGGCGGACTCGATCTGCGACTCAATCTGGTAGTGGCTGAACAGCGGAATTTCACCGGTGTAGAGTTTGATCTTGCTGCTAAAGTCAGGGCGGCCCAGCGCAGCGATATGCTGACGCGCCAGCTCCAGAACTTTAGGGTTATCAATAAGAATTTCACCAATGTCCTGACGCAGGTAGTCACGGAAAGCGCGCACAATAACGTTGCTTTCCTGATGGATCAGGAAGGGTGCAGGACGGCTCTCTGCCGCTTTTTTGATCGCTTCCCAGTGTTTGAGACGGAAGCTCAGATCCCACTGCAGCGACTCAGCTGATTTCCCCACGCCTGCGGTGCGTACAATCAGGCCCATGCCTTCCGGCAATTCCAGCGCGGAGAGTGCCTCTTTCAGTTCAGTGCGGTCATCGCCTTCAATCCGGCGGGAGATGCCTCCGGCGCGCGGGTTGTTAGGCATCAGAACCAGGTAGCTGCCTGCGAGAGAGATAAAGGTAGTAAGTGCAGCGCCTTTATTACCGCGCTCTTCTTTATCAATCTGAACGATCACTTCCTGGCCTTCACGCAGCACATCTTTGATGTTAGGACGGCCGTGCGCGTTGTAGTTAGCTGGGAAGTATTCGCGGGAAATTTCTTTCAGAGGGAGGAAACCGTGACGCTCAGCGCCATAATCGACAAATGCCGCTTCAAGGCTGGGTTCAACGCGGGTGATTTTACCTTTGTAGATATTGGCTTTTTTCTGCTCGTGTCCGGGGCTTTCGATATCCAGATCGTACAGACGCTGACCGTCAACAAGGGCAACGCGCAACTCCTCCTGCTGAGTTGCGTTAATTAACATTCTTTTCATCGTGACTTACTCGTTATTCTCACATGAGTGATAAAGCTGCGGGCATCGTTACCCTGGACGAGAATCAACCGATGGCCCCGTGTCTGCATGCACTGACGTCAACCTCACGGTTGTCGGCGGCTAAAGGGGCGCAAATCTTGTCGGTGGCCTGCTTTTCATAAGGAAAACCAGCGCCTGAAGGTGGAAATAATACAAAATTTTTGAAAATCCACACATCCCAGTCTGTTGTCCAGGCCGCAACCCGCAGCCCGCTAAGTGCCTGATAAAGCATCACGTCTTACGCCATTGCAGCGTGCTCGTTTTATCCGGCAAATTACCTTAATTTCGCTCTTTTTCTGCCCGAATCTTTCTGGTGCAGAAACAGCAGCATTATTCCACTGCTCACCCGCATATAGCAAGGCGACTTTTGTCGAGCTGTGAAGTTTGTACGCCCTTAACCTGTTCATTTGCGGGGCTAATCGGCAGTTTGCTGAAAAAGCCACCGTTTTGAGCGGTCAGAAGCCTGAAACAAGAGAGAGTTAAGCACAGAAAAAGGGGTGGCGCTATCAGGGGACACTATTTAGAATCGCCGGCATGAAAACAGAGAATCCCGGCGTACATTTTGTCGCCATCACGCTGAAAATGCCGGACAACGTATAGACAACTTTTTGCGCACCCAGCTCAAAGGGGTGCCAAAGAGCATGATTTATCGCATTCTGCGGAAAGGCGAAGTGCGGGTAAATAAAAAACGCGTGAAGCCTGAATATAAGCTTGAGGATGGCGATGAAGTCCGCGTACCACCGGTGCGGGTCGCAGAGCGGGAAGAGCAGGCCGTGTCGCCAAAGCTTGATAAAGTCGCGGCGTTAGCGGATGCCATTCTGTATGAGGACGATCACCTGCTGGTGCTGAATAAGCCGTCCGGTACGGCAGTACACGGCGGCAGCGGCCTGAGCTTTGGGGTTATTGAAGGGCTGCGGGCACTGCGTCCGGAGGCGCGTTTTCTGGAGCTGGTACACCGGCTGGATCGCGACACCTCAGGCGTATTGCTGGTGGCTAAGAAGCGTTCGGCGCTGCGCTCACTGCATGAGCAGCTGCGTGAAAAGGGGATGCAGAAAGATTATCTGGCGCTGGTACGCGGCGACTGGCCTTCTCATCTGAAAGTGGTGCAGGCTCCGCTGCTGAAAAACATTCTGCAGAGCGGAGAGCGGGTAGTGCGCGTCAGCGCAGAAGGCAAGCCTTCAGAAACCCGGTTCAAAGTAGAAGAGCGTTTTGGGCTGGCGACGCTGGTTAAAGCCAGCCCGGTAACCGGCCGCACGCATCAGATCCGCGTGCATACCCTGCATGGTGGCCATCCGATCGCCTTTGACGATCGCTATGGCGATCGCGAATTTGATCGTCAGCTGGCTGGCACGGGGTTATCGCGCCTGTTTCTGCACGCGGCAGCGCTGACGTTTACGCATCCTGCCACCGGCGAAACATTACGCATGGAGGCGCCGCTGGATGCGGCACTCAGACACTGCCTGACCAGACTGCGGCAGAAAAAAAGCTGACGATACCGGCATCAGCCCAGCGGGTTGATGCCGGCCTTAATCAGCAGCTGATTAAGTGCAATCAGCGGCAGCCCGACCAGCGTATTCGGGTCGCGCCCCTCCAGCCTGTCGAACAGACAAATGCCTAATCCTTCGCTTTTAAAGCTGCCGGCGCACGCCAGCGGCTGCTCCAGCTCAACGTAGCGCGCTATCTCCTGACTGCTCAGCGTGCGGAAGTGCACTGTAAAGGGCTCATACAGCACAAACTGCTGCCGGCTGGCGGGCTGCAGCAGCGCCAGCCCGGTATAAAACACAATCGCTTTTCCGCTCGCCTGAGCCAGCTGGCGGCAGGCGTTTTCGCGGGTGTGCGGCTTGCCGGCGATAGCGCCCTCCAGTACGCACACCTGGTCGGAGCCGATAATCCAGCGATCCGGAAACTGCGCAGCCAGCGCCTGCGCTTTGGCCAGCGCCAGGCGCTGCACCAGTTCAGGCGCACTCTCTTCGGGCTGCGAAGTCTCATCGCAGTCAGGCGCAGCAGTCACAAACGGTACGCCAAGCTTGCTGAGCAGCGCCTGACGAAACGGGGAGGTTGAGGCTAAAACCAGTGGCATCATCATTTTTTTACAGAATAGATAGCGTAAACATGACGGGCATTTTAAACTATGCGCCGCACTGGATGCGAATAGCAGGTGAAAGATGCCGTAAAACGGCCTTTTTCTTTGACTCTAAGACGTTACAAAGTTAATATGCGCGCCCTATGCAAAAGGTAAAATTACCCCTGACGCTCGATCCGGTCCGCGCCGCGCAAAAACGCCTGGATTATCATGGTGTTTATGCACCTGAATTGGTGGCGCGTCTGGCCGAAACGGTCGTGAGTGTGGACAGTGATGTGGAATGTACCATGTCGTTTGCGGTTGACAACCAGCGCCTCGCGGTTCTGCAAGGAACGGCGGATGTGCAGGTGACGTTAATGTGTCAACGCTGCAACCAGCCATTTCCGCAAGCTGTACACGTAAGCTATTGCTTTAGTCCGGTCTCTTCTGACGACCAGGCTGAGGCACTACCGGAAGCCTACGAGCCGGTTGATGTCAACGATTTTGGTGAGATCGACCTGCTGGCAGTGATAGAAGATGAGCTCATCCTCGCACTGCCGGTGGTTCCGGTGCATGATTCTGAACACTGTGAAGTGTCCGACGCGGACATGGTCTTTGGTAAGCTGCCTGAAGAGGCAGAAAAACCAAATCCATTTGCCGTATTAGCCAGTTTAAAGCGTAAGTAATAGGAGTAAGGTCCATGGCCGTACAACAGAATAAACCAACCCGTTCCAAGCGTGGCATGCGTCGTTCGCACGATGCCCTGACCACTGCCGCTCTGTCAGTAGATAAAGTTTCTGGCGAAACTCATCTGCGTCACCATATCACTGCGGATGGTTACTACCGCGGTCGCAAGGTTATCACCAAGTAATTCTTTGCGGTTACGCAAGGCGATACCTTGACACGTTTGACCCTGGCAGTTGATGCCATGGGCGGGGACTTCGGTCCCTGCGTGACAGTGCCTGCAGCCTTGCAGGCACTGGCCTCTCATTCGCAGCTGGTTCTTCTTCTGGTCGGCGATCCCGACACAATCTCGTCATTTCTTGCCAAAGCGGATTCCTCACTTTTGAGGCGTGTGCAGGTTATCCCTGCCGAATCGGTTATTGCAAGTGATGCGAAGCCTTCGCAGGCCATCCGTCAGAGCCGTGGCAGTTCTATGCGCGTGGCGCTGGAGCTGGTTGTGGCCGGTAAGGCGCAGGCCTGTATCAGTGCCGGTAATACCGGTGCGCTGATGGGGCTGGCTAAACTCCTGTTAAAACCGCTGGACGGCATTGCACGTCCGGCACTGATGACCGTTCTGCCCCATCAGCAGCAGGGCAAAACGGTCATTCTTGATCTGGGGGCTAACGTCGACTCTGACAGCGATATGCTGGTGCAGTTTGCCATCATGGGAGCTGTCATGGCGGAAGAGGTGCTGGAGATCCGGCAACCGCGCGTTGCGCTGCTCAATATTGGTCAGGAAGAGACCAAAGGGCTTGAGTCGATTCGCGCCGCATCTGCGGTTCTGCGGGCAAGCCCTCAGATCAACTATATTGGTTATCTTGAAGGTAACGACCTGCTGACCGGCAAAACAGATGTGCTGGTGTGCGATGCTTTGCCGGTAATGTAACGCTGAAAACGATGGAAGGTGTGGTGCGGCTGTTTCTGTCGCTGCTGAAATCGTCAGGCGAAGGTAATAAAGGTAAAGGGACCTGGTGGCTGAAACTGCTGGGACGCTGGCTGAAAAAGCGTATGATCAGGCGTTTCGGTCATCTAAACCCCGACCAGTATAACGGCGCTTGTCTGTTAGGATTGCGCGGAACAGTGATCAAAAGCCACGGCGCGGCCAATATTCAGGCATTCGCTGTGGCGATAGAACAGGCAGAGCAGGCGGTGCGTAAGCAAGTTCCCGAAAGAATTGCCGCGCGCCTTGACGCTGTATTAGCCAGGAGTGACAAAGCGTAGATGTATACCAAAATTATCGGAACAGGCAGCTATCTGCCTGAACAGATCCGCACCAATGCCGATCTGGAAAAAATGGTGGAAACCTCAGACGAGTGGATTGTCACCCGTACCGGCATTCGCGAGCGCCGTATTGCTGCACCGGATGAAACGGTTGCCAGCATGGGCTTTAACGCCGCACAGCGCGCGCTGGTAATGGCCGGCGTTGCCGCCAGCGACATTGGTCTGATTATCGTCGCCACAACTTCATCCAGCCACGCGTTCCCCAGCTCCGCATGCATGATTCAGCAGATGCTGGAGATCAACGACTGCGCAGCCTTCGATCTTGGCGCCGCCTGTGCCGGCTTTACCTATGCGCTGAGCGTTGCCGATCAATATATTAAAAACGGGGCGGTTAAACACGCGCTGGTGATTGGTGCTGATGTCCTGGCGCGTACGCTTGATCCCAGCGATCGCGGGACAATTATTCTGTTTGGCGACGGCGCGGGCGCCGTGGTACTGGGCCAGAGCAGCGAGCCGGGTATCCTCTCGACCCATCTGCATGCCGATGGCCGCTATGGCCAGCTGCTGACCCTGCCTTATCAGGATCGCGCGCGTCAGGATGAACCTGCCTACCTGACCATGGCGGGTAATGAAGTCTTTAAAGTTGCGGTAACCGAGCTGGCGCATATCGTTGATGAGACGCTGCAGGCGAATAATCTCGATCGCAGCGCGCTCGACTGGCTGGTGCCGCATCAGGCAAATCTGCGCATTATCAGCGCAACTGCCCGTAAACTCGGCATGGGCCTGGACAAAGTTGTGGTCACGCTCGATCGTCACGGAAACACCTCTGCGGCTTCGGTGCCGAGCGCGCTGGATGAAGCAGTGCGTGATGGCCGCATCAAGCCGGGACAACTGATTTTGCTGGAAGCCTTTGGTGGTGGTTTTACCTGGGGTTCTGCGCTGGTACGCTTTTGATTGACAGGAAGGACAGATGACGCAATTAGCTTTTGTTTTCCCGGGACAGGGATCTCAGACCGTTGGCATGCTGGCTGAACTCGCTGCTGACAACCCTCAGGTTGAAGCGACGTTTCGCGAAGCGTCTGATGCGCTGGGCTACGATCTGTGGCAGCTGGTTCAGCAGGGGCCGGCTGAAGAGCTGAACAAAACCTGGCAGACGCAGCCCGCTTTGCTGGCAGCTTCAGTCGCTATCTATCGCGTCTGGCAGCAGAAACAGGGCGCTCAGCCGGTGCTGCTGGCAGGCCACAGCCTGGGTGAGTACTCGGCGCTGGTTTGCGCAGGCGTGCTGGCGTTTGCAGATGCCATTAAGCTGGTAGAACTGCGCGGCAAGCTGATGCAGGAGGCGGTTCCGGAAGGGACGGGAGCTATGCAGGCAATTATCGGTCTCGATGATGAGGCGATTCGTAAAGCCTGTGAAGAGAGTGCGCAGGGTGAAGTGGTCTCGCCGGTGAATTTCAACTCGCCAGGCCAGGTGGTGATTGCCGGTAACAAAGACGCCGTTGAGCGTGCTGGCGCTGCCTGTAAAGCGGCCGGCGCGAAACGTGCGCTGCCACTGCCGGTCAGCGTGCCATCGCACTGTGCGCTGATGAAGCCTGCTGCAGTTAAGCTTGCTGTTGCGCTTGAAGAGATCGCCTTTAATGCGCCAGATGTGCCGGTAGTGAATAACGTTGATGTCAAATGCGAAAACGATGCTGCGGCTATCCGCAACGCGCTGGTACGTCAGCTTTATAGCCCGGTACGCTGGACCGAATCAGTACAATTTATTGCAGAACAGGGTGTGACTCAGCTGCTGGAGATGGGTCCGGGCAAAGTCCTGACCGGTCTGACCAAACGGATTGCTGATAACCTGACGGCTACTGCCGTGAACGATCCTGCGTCGCTTTCTGCGGCTCTCTCTCAGGAATAAGAGGAAAATCATGAATTTTGAAGGTAAAGTTGCGCTGGTAACGGGCGCAAGCCGCGGTATTGGCCGGGCCATTGCAGAGACACTGGCGGCGCGCGGCGCAAAAGTTATCGGCACAGCAACCAGCGAAAGCGGAGCTGAAGCCATCAGCGCCTATCTTGGCGACAACGGCAAAGGCCTGGCGCTGAACGTGACGGATGCGGCCTCTATCGACGACGTGCTGGCAAAAGTGCGCGCTGAATTTGGCGAAGTGGATATTTTAGTCAATAATGCAGGCATCACGCGTGACAATCTGCTGATGCGCATGAAAGATGATGAGTGGGATGATATTCTTAATACCAACCTGACATCAGTTTTCCGCCTCTCCAAGGCGGTCATGCGTGCCATGATGAAAAAACGTGTGGGCCGTATCATTACCATCGGTTCTGTAGTTGGGACCATGGGTAACGCGGGCCAGGCTAACTACGCTGCAGCAAAGGCGGGTTTAATTGGCTTTAGCAAATCACTGGCGCGTGAAGTCGCGTCACGTGGCATTACCGTAAACGTCGTGGCTCCGGGCTTTATTGAGACGGACATGACGCGTGCACTGAATGAAGATCAGCGCTCGGGCATTCTGGCAGAAGTGCCTGCAGGCCGTTTAGGCGACCCGCAGGAAATTGCCAATGCTGTTGCATTCTTAGCCTCTGACGAAGCAGCCTACATCACAGGTGAAACGCTGCACGTCAATGGCGGCATGTACATGGTCTGATAATCACGAAATCATTTGCATTATTTGCGGTAAACACCGCAGAATAGCGCAAAATCGTGGTTCGACCAGCCGGGATTTTGTTGCATCTTTTTCACCATTTTATACACTACGAAAACCATCGCGAAAGCGAGTTTTGATAGGAAATTAAATAGTATGAGCGATATCGAACAACGCGTTAAGAAAATCGTAGCTGAGCAGCTGGGCGTTAAAGAAGACGAAGTGGTTAACACTGCTTCTTTCGTTGAAGACCTGGGTGCAGATTCTCTTGACACCGTTGAGCTGGTAATGGCTCTGGAAGAAGAGTTTGATACTGAAATTCCAGACGAAGAAGCTGAGAAAATCACTACCGTTCAGGCAGCGATCGATTACGTCACTAGCCATCAAGGCTAATGAATATCTTCAGGCGGTCATATGACCGCCTGAGTTTTATGTTTGCCCCACATAGCGTTATTTTTCCCTCCCTGGAGGACGAACGTGTCTAAGCGTCGTGTAGTTGTGACCGGTCTTGGCATGTTGTCTCCTGTCGGCAATACCGTAGAGTCTACCTGGAGTGCTCTCCTTGCCGGTCAGAGCGGCATTACCCTGATCGACCATTTTGATGCCAGTGCTTATGCAACGCGTTTTGCGGGCCTGGTGAAAGATTTTAATTGTGATGAGTACATCTCGCGGAAAGATCAGCGCAAGATGGACGATTTCATCCAGTATGGTATCGCGGCTGGCATTCAGGCTATGGCGGACTCCGGTCTGGTCGTAACTGATGAGAATGCCGGACGTATCGGCGCGGCTATTGGTTCAGGTATTGGCGGACTGGGTCTGATCGAAGAGAACCACAGCTCGCTGGTTAAAGGCGGCCCGCGCAAAATCAGCCCGTTCTTCGTACCTTCTACCATTGTTAATATGGTCGCCGGTCATCTCACTATTATGTATGGCCTGAAAGGCCCGAGTATTTCGATTGCAACGGCCTGCACCTCAGGCGTACATAACATCGGCCACGCTGCACGTATCATTGCTTACGATGATGCTGATGTGATGCTGGCGGGTGGCGCAGAGAAAGCCAGTACGCCTCTGGGTGTTGGCGGCTTTGGCGCGGCGCGTGCGCTCTCAACACGAAACGACAATCCGCAGGCGGCCAGCCGTCCGTGGGATAAAGATCGTGACGGGTTTGTACTGGGTGACGGCGCCGGTATTGTGGTTCTGGAAGAGTATGAGCACGCCAAAAAGCGCGGTGCGAAAATCTATGCTGAAATCGTTGGTTTTGGCATGAGCAGCGATGCTTACCACATGACGTCACCGCCGGAAGATGGCTCAGGCGCCGCTGCAGCGATGGTCAACGCGCTGCGTGATGCCCGACTCGACCCGGCTCAGATCGGCTATGTTAACGCGCACGGCACCTCTACGCCAGCCGGTGATAAAGCTGAAGCGCAGGCGGTGAAATCCGTATTTGGCGCGTCAGCGCACAGCGTTATGGTCAGCTCGACCAAATCGATGACGGGTCACCTGCTGGGTGCTGCCGGTGCCGTAGAAGCGATCTATTCGGTTCTGGCGCTGCGCGACCAGATTGTACCGCCAACCATCAATCTGGATAATCCGGATGAGGGTTGCGATCTGGACTTTGTGCCGCATACGGCGCGTCAGGTTAGCGGTCTGGAGTATACACTATGTAACTCCTTTGGATTTGGCGGCACCAACGGCTCGCTGATCTTCCGCAAGGTATAATCGCTATTCTGCCGAACAGAGGCCCGCAATGCGGGCCTTTTTTCTGATCTGCTCTTCAGCACAACTGTCCGGGCAGGTGAGATCATTTCAGGGCTGACTGCCTGAGGAGCGCGCGGTGTGGATTAACGGTATCCCGCAAACAATGCTGCCGGCCAGCGATCGAGCTGTCCAGTTTGGCGACGGCTGTTTCACCACGGCCGCCGTGCGTAACGGCAGCGTCGTGATGGCTGAGGCGCATCTGCAGCGCCTGGAGCAGGGGTGCAGGCAGCTTCTGCTGCCGCTGCCCGACCTGACGCTGCTGGCAGATGAAATGCGTTGCATTGCGCAGGGTCACGACCGGGCAGTGATGAAGATCATCCTGACGCCGGGAGCTGGCGGACGCGGCTACAGCCGGCGCGGCTGTCAGGACCCGGTGCGCATCCTCTCGCTCTCCCCCTGGCCGCACCATTACGCCGCGCTGCAGCAGCAGGGGGTGAGGCTGATTACCAGCCCGGTGCCGCTGGCGCGCAATCCGCTGCTGGCGGGCATCAAACATCTCAACCGGCTGGAGCAGGTGATGATTCGCCACCACCTTGATGAGACGGATGCTGATGAGGCGCTGGTACTGGACACCGCGGGATGCGTGGTAGAATGCTGCGCTGCCAATCTCTTCTGGCGCCGCGGCAACCAGATTTTTACGCCTCACCTTGGCCAGGCGGGCGTAAACGGCATTATGCGACGTTTTCTGATGGCGCAGCTGGCGGCCAGCGGCCAGGCTTGTCAGGAAATCAGCGCGCCGCGCGAAAGCGTACTTGGCGCTGATGAAGTCGTGATCTGTAATGCACTGATGCCGGTGCTGCCGGTGCGGCAAATCGATAACATTATTTTCAGTGAACGCACGTTGTACCAGCAACTTTTTACCTGTTGCCAGAAAATGGACGTAACATGAGTCGAATCAAAAAAATTATTGCGGGCGCGGCAGTTATCGCTGCCGCCGCTGCCGCGTTTAGCTACTGGCAGACAGAGCGCCTGGCAGATACGCCGCTGACCATTCACCAGGAAACGCTCTATACGCTGCCGGCGGGTAGCGGACGCGTTGTGCTGGAAGCGCAGCTGGAGAGTCAGCATATTATTCCGCACACTATCTGGTTTGGGCCGTTGCTCAGGCTGCAGCCGGAGCTGGCGGAGTTTAAAGCGGGTACCTACCGGCTGGAACAGGGCATGACCGTACGTCAGCTGCTGCAGCTGCTGGCCAGCGGTAAAGAGGCGCAGTTTCCGCTTCGTTTTATCGAGGGCTCACGCCTCAGCGAGTGGCTGAGCGAGCTGCGCAAAGCGCCTTATCTGAAGCATACGCTGCCGGACGACAGCTTTGCCAGCGTAGCGGCGGCGCTGAAGCTGGACGCGGCACAGCTTGAAGGCAGCTTCTATCCCGACACCTATCTCTATACTGCCAATACTACGGACGTGGCGGTGCTGACGCGGGCGCATATCCGCATGAACAAGCTGGTCGATGAGGTCTGGCAGACGCGCATGGCGAATCTGCCCTACAAAGCGCCGCGGGATCTGGTGACGATGGCGTCAATCATCGAGAAAGAGACCGGCGTAAGCGAGGAGCGCGCGCGGGTAGCGTCAGTATTTATTAATCGTCTGCGGACCGGAATGAAGCTCCAGACCGATCCCACCGTTATCTACGGGATGGGTGAGCGCTATAACGGCACGCTGACGCGCAGCGATCTCGACACGCCGACCGCCTATAATACCTACAGCATCAGCGGCCTGCCGCCGGGACCGATTGCGATGCCCGGACGCGCCTCGCTGGAAGCCGCTGCGCATCCGGAAAAGAGCAGCTATCTCTATTTTGTTGCGGATGGCAAAGGCGGGCATACCTTTACCACCAACCTTGCCAGCCATAACCGGGCGGTACAGGCTTATCGTCAGGCGCTGAAGGAAAAAAATGAAGAGTAAGTTTATTGTCATTGAGGGGCTGGAAGGCGCCGGCAAAACCACCGCGCGCGAGGCGGTGGTGGAAGTTTTGCAGCAGCACGGTATCCACGACATTGTCTTTACCCGTGAGCCGGGCGGCACACCGCTGGCGGAACAGCTGCGGGTGCTGGTAAAGCAGGGTATTGAAGGTGAACAGGTTACCGACAAAGCGGAGCTGCTGATGCTTTACGCCGCCCGGGTGCAGCTGGTGGAGAACGTGATCAAACCGGCGCTGGCGCGCGGCGCGTGGGTGGTGGGCGATCGTCACGATCTCTCTTCGCAGGCGTATCAGGGCGGTGGCCGTGAAATGGATGCCGCGCTGATGACCACGCTGCGCGATGCGGTGCTGGGCGATTTTCGCCCCGACCTCACGCTTTATCTCGATGTGACGCCGGAAATCGGATTGCAGCGCGCCCGTGCGCGCGGCGCGCTGGACCGCATTGAGCAGGAGTCGCTGCGCTTTTTCGAGCGGACCCGCGCGCGCTACCTTGCGCTGGCGCAGGCGGACGCCAGCATCGTCACTGTTGATGCAACGCAGGCTATCGATGAGGTGACAACGTCACTTAAAGCGGCCCTGCATCGCTGGCTGGCCGGGCAGCGCCCATGAACTGGTATCCGTGGCTGAACCAGCCCTACCGGCAGATTATTGCCCGTCACCAGGAGGGCGCAGCGCATCATGCGCTGCTGCTGCAGGCAGCTGAAGGTATGGGGGATGACGCGCTGGTGTGGGGCGTTAGCCGCTGGCTGATGTGTCAGCGGCGGGAAGGCGCTAAAAGCTGCGGCACGTGCCACGGCTGTGAACTGATGCAGGCGCATACGCATCCGGACTGGTATCGGCTGGAAGCAGAAAAAGGAAAGGCGTCGCTGGGCGTGGATGCTGTGCGCGACGTTACGGAAAAGCTCTATCATTTTGCGCAGCAGGGCGGTGCGAAAGTGGTCTGGCTGCCGGACGCCGCGCAGCTGACGGAAGCGGCTGCCAATGCGCTGCTGAAAACGCTGGAGGAGCCACCCGCAAACTGCTGGTTCTTTCTCAGCGTGCGTGAGTCCTCCCGGTTGCTGGCTACGCTGCGCAGCCGCTGTCTCAGCTGGCCGCTAATTCCGCCGGAGGAGTCGCAGAGCCTCGCCTGGCTGGGCCGTGAAGTAACACAGCCAGAAGCGGCGCTGCGCGCTGCGCTGCGTCTGAGCG
>NZ_MIPP01000014.1 GCF_002095385.1 Pantoea eucrina
CATCCGGTCCGATGCAACCGGCGCACGCCTCAGGCTTGCAGATGTGGCGCGCGTTGAATCCGGATTACAGAGCTATGCATTCGGCATACGCGATAATGGCTTGCCAGCCACGGCTGCCGCGATTCAGCTGGCACCCGGCGCTAACGCCATCAGCACTGCATCGGGCATTCATAACCGGCTTAAGTCGCTCACCGGCTCGCTGCCGGAGGGAATAAGCTTTACCGTGCCTTTTGACACCGCACCCTTTGTAAAACTCTCCATTATCAAAGTGGTGGAGACCTTTGCAGAAGCGATGGTGCTGGTATTTCTGGTTATGCTGCTCTTTCTGCATAAAATTCGCTGTACGCTTATTCCGGCTATTGTGGCACCGGTTGCGCTGCTGGGCACGTTAACCGTGATGCTGCTGTGCGGATATTCCATCAATATTCTGACAATGTTTGGCATGGTGCTGGCTATCGGCATTATTGTTGATGACGCCATTGTGGTAGTAGAAAACGTCGAGCGTCTGATGGCAGAAAAAAAGCTGTCACCCCGTGAAGCGACCCAGGAAGCGATGCGCGAGATCACGCCAGCGATCATTGGCATTACGCTGGTACTCACTGCCGTCTTCATTCCCATGGGCTTTGCCAGCGGATCAACCGGAATCATCTATCGTCAGTTCTGCATTTCGATGTCGGTGTCCATTCTGCTGTCAGCCTTTCTTGCGCTGACGCTGACGCCCGCATTGTGCGCTACTCTGCTCAGGCCGCACGATAGTCGCTTAAGCAGCGACCGGACATTTTCAGCCCGCTTTAACCGGCATTTCAGTGCGCTTACGGTTCACTATGAATCGGGCATCCGCGCACTTCTCAAACGAACCGGCAGGATGATGTTGATCTATCTGGCGCTCTGTATGGCACTGCTGGCCGGTTTAGCTACGTTGCCATCCTCGTTTTTGCCTGAAGAAGATCAGGGCTATTTCATGTCGTCTCTTCAGCTGCCTTCCGACGCCACGATGCAAAGGACACTTAACGTGGTTGAAAAATTTGAGCATGAAATAGCGCAACGGCCAGCCATTAAAAATAACATCATGATCCTGGGTTTTGGCTTTTCAGGCTCTGGTCCTAACACGGCGATGGCGTTTACGACGCTGAAAGCGTCAAAGGATCGTGGCGGCAGCAGCGCGCAGGCTGAAGCGAGTTATATCCAGCAGCAGATGGAAAGCGTGGCGGATGGCGTTACGATGAGTTTGCTGCCACCTGCCATTGCCGATCTGGGAACCTCTTCAGGCTTTACCTACTATGTGCAGGATCGGGGAGGGCGGGGCTATAAAGCGCTGAAACAGGCTACCGACGAACTGATACGGCGTGCAGGCCATCATCCTGCGCTGGCAGAAGCGTATATCGACGGTTTACCGGACGGCACCAGCCTGTCGCTGAAGATCGACCGGGAAAAGGCAGAGGCGCTGGGCGTTTCATTCGACGAGATAAACCAGACTCTCTCCGTTATCGCCGGGTCCAGTTACGTCAATGATTATGTTAACCAGGGGCGGGTACAGCAGGTTATCGTCCAGGCGGATGCAGCATACCGCATGCAGCCTGAGCAGCTGCTGCAGAGCTGGGTCAAAAACCGCAGCGGCCAGATGGTGGCACTATCCAGCTTTGCGTCGATCGGCTGGGGCGTTGCGCCGCAACAGCTGAATCGCTATCAGGGCTATCCCGCTATCCGTATTACCGGCAGCGCTGCGCCCGGCGTCTCCAGCGGCACCGCCATGCAGGTCATTGACCAGCTGGCGCAACATTTACCGGAGGGGTTTGCTGGCGAGTGGGCCGGCAGTTCGCTGCAGGAAAAGGCGTCTGCAAAACAGCTTCCGTTACTGATTGTGCTTTCCGTGTTGGTGGTATTTATGGTGCTGGCAGCGCTCTATGAAAGCTGGTCTGTGCCAGTGGCCGTTATGTTGGTTGTACCGCTCGGGCTGATAGGGGCTGTAATTGCGGTTGCCATGGCACAGATGACGAATGACGTATTCTTTAAAGTCGGACTGATTACCCTGATTGGGCTTTCGGCCAAAAATGCCATCCTGATTATAGAATTTGCCCGCCATTTACGGCAACAGGGTGAGACCCTGACGGTGGCGATTCTGACTGCGTCAAAACAGCGCCTGCGTCCGATTATAATGACCTCCCTGGCCTTTACGCTTGGCGTTGTTCCACTCATGCTTGCCAGTGGCGCAAGCGATAGTACACAGCATGCCATCGGCACAGGCGTATTTGGCGGTATGATCAGCGGTACGCTACTGACAATATTTTTTGTACCCGTATTTTTTACCATAGTGATGCGTTTTGTTAAGAAAAGGGCGGAGTAGCACAGTGGTATCTGCAGACAAGCTTCAGTAATCAATCGTTTTATCACATGGTAGCGCGAGGCATAATGAATATTATTACCACTTCAAGACTGATTATTCGTCGCTTTTGTCGGGACGATGGCACAGCATTATTCAGTTATCTTCATGAGCCGGCCACTCCCTGCTTTTATGATGAAAGAGTAGCGTCGCTGGCGGCTGCTTATCTGGAAGCGGAAAAACGATCGACAGATAAAAGTCAGTTTGCCGTATGCCTGCAAGAGAACAATCAGTTAATAGGCCATCTTTTTGCTGAGAACGGGAATGATGAACCTGACAGGCACACCTGGTCAGCGGGCTGGCATTTCTCTCCGGCATTTCACGGTCAGGGATATGCCCGTGAATCGGTGGCGGCACTGTTTGATTATCTTTTTAAGCAGCAATATGCCCGGCGGATTTATGCCTGGGTGGAAGATTATAATGTTCCTTCGCGCAATCTCTGCGTTCGCTTACATATGCGGCAGGAAGCGTGCTTTAAAGAGTTCGTCAGTTTCATCACTGAACATGGTGAGGCGCGTTATGACGATACGCTGGTGTATGCCATTCTGAAAAAAGAATGGGATGCGAAGCGAAATAAAAATAATGGCGATAATGCTTAGTGAAAGAGTGAACTTTTTTTATAGAGTAAAGACTAATATCTGTCATCAGAAATGATGCAATATATTCAAATAATAGATTCCATTCAAAGGGTGAATGCGCTATTTAGCGCTATTCGCCAGGGCAGCTTATGTCTGCTGTGTCATAATTAAAGAGAAAAGAGATGAAAAAAATACTGGTTACAGGGGCTACCGGCTTTTTGGGTGGTGCTATTGTTGCTGAGTTAATGATAAATGAGAACCCAGAGAGATTGCTTCTTCTTGCGCGAGGCGATGCAGAGAGTAGTGCCCTGGAACGGGTTAAGGAGAATTTAGCTAAGTTTGGCATCAGCCCCGCTCAGCTAAATACCATTTCAGCGCAACAAATCATAGAAGGCGATTTATCAAAGCCGGAAACTTTTATTGCAGATCTCAGGCTGAACGATGTGGAAAAGGTGATTAACTGTGCCGCTATCGCTTCCTTTGGTAATAATCCGTTAATCTGGAAAGTAAACGTTGAGGGCACGTTTCAGCTTGCCAGCCGCATGAGTAAAGTAAAGGGATTAAAACGCTTTATTCATGTGGGTACAGCAATGTCATGTACGCCTGAACCTGACAGCCATGTGACAGAAGCGATCGCGCCCACGCAAAGAAAAGATCATATTGTAGAGTATACCTGGAGCAAATCGACGGTAGAGCAGATGATAAAAGAGCACCTGCCGGGATTCCCGTTAATTATTGCACGCCCCTCTATTGTTGTAGGGCATACTGAGCATGGGTGTATTCCCTCCGCCAGCATTTTTTGGGTGTTTCGCATGGCGCTCAGACTGGGCAAGTTCATGTGCAACCTTGATGACAAAATCGATGTTATACCGGTAGATTACTGCGCCAAAACCATAGTCAGGCTGCTTCAGGCAGCTGAACTCGATCATCCGGTTTATCATATCTCCTCCGGTAGAGAGAGCAGCGTAACGTTTGCAGAGATTGATCGTGCTATGGCGCTGGCTTCAGGCTCCCGACCCGTCTCGGCCGATTATAAAAAAGTCGGCTATAAAGAGTTATCCCGGGAAAAGCATAATTTCAAAACGCTTTTTGGCGACTGTAATGAAAGGATCGTACTGAAATCTATGAGTCTGTATGGCGAGTTTTCAAAGTTAAACGTGACTTTTGATAATGAAAAAATCCTGAAGCTCGGCATGCCAGCCTCACCAAGATTTACCGATTATATTGCGGTCTGCCATAACTCAGTAAAAGAAAAATCACTTTCTGAATTGATGGCTGTCGATTTCAAATAACATGAATGCTTAATAGGGTAGTGCTATATTTAAGCACTACCCTGAATGCCGCTCGGGAACATTTACGCCTGAAGTTAACCCTTTTTCAGGGTATCTTTTTAACGGCAGTGCTGAGCTTATTAACCGCGGTTATGGTAGGTATAAGCTGCCTGACAACCCGGTTCCAGCGCGTCAGTGGCGTTGCGGTAACATAGACAATATCATAGGGCTGTAGTTTGAAATCACTGGCCAGTGCCATCGCTGCCGCATTTTTCAGGTTGATTTGATAAATATCAGCCAGTCTTTTTTCTGCTGGCGCCTTTAATTGCCTGATGACAAAAACGCCTGTGGCGTCAGCCGTAGTCTGATCTATTCCCCGCGCACTGCTGATAGCCTCTGTCAGCGTCATGCCGCTTCTGTCCATCAGTAATGTTTTTTGCGCGCCGGTTTCACCCATGACAAAAATTTTGCGGGAATCATTACGCGGAATGTAAAGAATATCGCCATGATGCAACAGCGCATTTTGTGTCAGGTCGCCCTTCTCTAACAGCAATTTAAGAGATATCGGATACTGCACGGCATCATGCGTCAGTGTGACATTTTCCCAGTCCGCCTCTTTCGTCAGGCCGCCTGCGGCATTGATGGCGTCAAGCACGGTCAGAGGAATATGAGTAATGGGCTGCTGGCCGGAGCGAACGACTTCACCACTCACATACGCTTTCCGGGAGCGAAAAGCGGCTATTTTCACATCAACCTGCGGGGATTCAATGTAGTGGTGAAGTCGTGCAGTTATCTCCGTCCTGACCTGTTCTGTGGTTTTATTAAGAACGTAGATGCTGCCCGTATAGGGAAAATAGAGGGTGCCGTTAGGTCGGACAGTGCTGCCGGTTTCCGTTGAGTCACGATACTGACCCGCCGGAGACGTAATTTCCGGATGATCCCAGACGGTAATACTCAGTACATCACCTACGCCGATGCGATAAGAATAATCGTCTTCCGGCAGCCGGAAAATATGTTTTGAACGGTTTTGCTGACCGGCTTCATTAAGCTGTTGCAGCATTACCGGACTTAACAGAGTGACCCTGACCAGCGCGTTAATGTCAGAGCGCTCGTGGTTATCGTTAACCAGCGTTTTATTGGCCAGCGGCAGGTCCTGACCTGGCTGCACGGTACAGCCACAAAGTATTAACGCAACACTGAGCGCTGAATGGCGAAATAGTCGCAATTTACTCTTCATTAATCCGGTCCATAAAAAAGTGCACAACAGCAAGGGTTTTCAGAAATTATCAGTAGCGGCCAGCTATCACGCTGCAAAGCGCTCTGCAGCGGACTGGCGATACAGATGGTGATAACTAGCTGGTATACCGAAGTAGTGCGGATTACTGATGCAGGATTTATGGAGGGAAAATGCAGGCCTGAAAAAGCAGCGTTGTTAACGCTGCTTTTTCGCCGGATAAACTAAATCCGATAAATAAAAATCAGCGGCTGATTGCCTGTTGTCAGCCGCAGTCGCTCAGCCCAGCGTCCACGTATCAGCATCGCGCCACGCCGGAAAGCGCTCGCGGTACGCCTGCAGCGCCTCCAGCGACAGCTCCGCATCCAGACGTGCCGGGGTGAACGGTTCAGCGGCTGCGAGGATCTCCCCCTGCGGTGAGATAATCTGGCTGTCGCCGCGGTAGCGGTGATGATTGCCGTCGCTGCCCACCCGGTTACAGCCGGCAACATACGCCTGATTTTCGATAGCGCGCGCCATCAGCAGCGCCTGCCAGTGATGCGCGCGCGGGGCCGGCCAGTTAGCCACATAGAGCGCCAGATCGTAATCGTTGCGGTTGCGGGAAAACACCGGAAAGCGCAGGTCGTAGCAAATCTGCGGCAGAATGCGCCAGCCGCGCCAGTAAACCAACTCCCGGCGTTCGCCCGGCAGATAGTGCTGATGCTCCTCCGCCATACGAAACAGATGGCGTTTGTCATACTGATGCAGCGTGCCGTCTGGCTCCACCAGCAGAAACCGGTTTACCGCACCCGCTTCTGTCTGAATGGCCGCGCTGCCGCCGATCAGCGCCTGGGTGGCCCGCGCGTGATGCTGCAGCCAGGCCACCACCTCCTGCTGCGGCAGCGAAGCCTGTGCCGCCTCCATGGCAAAGCCGGTCGTAAACATCTCCGGCAGCACAATCACATCGCGTCCGCTCAGATTTTCCAGCAGCCGATCAAAGTGACGCAGGTTAGCGGCGCCGTTCATCCAGCTCAGCGGCTGCTGCAGCAGAGTAATCTTCAAAGTTTGCACAGGCGCTCCGCGGCGGCGTCAAGCGTCGCCTCTTGTTTGGCAAAGCACAGGCGGATCAGCCGGTGCGGGAAAGGATCAGCGCAGAACACCGACAGCGGGATAGCAGCGACGCCCGCCTCTCCGGTCAGCCACTCGCAGAAGCTGACGTCGTCGAGATCGGAGATCGCGCTGTAGTCCAGCAGTAAAAAATAGGTGCCTTCGCAGGGTAATACCTGAAAGCGACTGGCTGCCAGCGCCTGCGTCAGACGATCGCGCCGCGCGCGGTAAAACTCAGGCAGCGTCCGGTAGTGTTCCGGCTGCTGACGCAGCATATCCGCCAGCGCCAGCTGGGCCGGAGTATTGACGGAAAAGGTCAGGTACTGATGTACCTTACGCAGCTCGGCGCTGATAGCGGGTGGCGCTATGGCGTAGCCCACTTTCCAGCCGGTCATATGATACGTCTTGCCAAATGAGGAGACGGTGACCGCGCGCTGGCGCAGTCCGGCATGCGCCAGCACGCTGGCGTGGCCTGCCGTGCTGAAACAGATATGCTCATACACTTCATCGCTCAGCACATAAATCTCCCGATCCGCAATCGCCTGCCACAGCGCCTCCAGATCGCTCTGCTGCCAGACGGTAGCGGAGGGATTGTGCGGCGTATTCAGGATCACCAGCCGGGTACGTGCGCTGAGCCGATCGCGAAACGCAGGCCAGGGGACGCGAAACTCAGGCGGCTGCAGGGCGATGCGCTGCATCACGCCGCCCGCCAGCGTTACCGCGGGCGCATAGCTGTCGTAGCTGGGGTCAAAGCAGATCACTTCGTCGCCGGGGCGCACCAGCGCGGTAATGGCAGCGTAGAGCGCTTCCGTCGCCCCGCTGGTCACGGTAATGTCGCTGCCAGCGTCGGGCCGGTAGCCATAAAGCCCGGCGGTTTTATCCGCGATGGCGTCGCGCAGTTCCGGCGTGCCGATCATCGGCGCATACTGATTGGCTCCCTGACTGACGTGATGCGCCAGCCGCGCCTGCAGCAGGGCGGGGCCGCTGAAATCGGGAAATCCCTGAGAAAGGTTGATGGCGCCATGCCGGGCGGCAAGCGCGCTCATCTGCGTAAAGATCGTGGTGCCGGTCGCGGGAAGCTTGCTGTCGGGAATAAGATCAAATGGCGTCATAGTAAGCTGGCCTTGCGCGTAAGCAGCGTGATAAGAAACCCTGTATTGCTGACACTATAATCAGGATGCTACTCTTTGGCAATCGAGACGCTTAGATGGCTAAATGCAGCTTTTACAGGAGCAGGTAATGGCACAACCTCATGACAACAGCGCCGCCGGCGAGGCGCTGGCGCAGACTTTGCTGGCGGCATCAACCGGGATAAATGACGGAGCGGCACGCCGGCTGGCGGAACAGCTGTTCAACTGGCAGCCCGCGCCGGTGCCGCTTACGCTGCAGGCGCTGGCGGCGGAGCTGCAGCAGGATGAGGCGCTGCAGCAAATCCTCGGCGTACTGCGCTGGCGTTTTCTTACCCGTCCTGAAACGCTGCTGCCTGAGCATGGCTGCGCGGCGCCTGTCGGTTTTGCCGTCAGCGGGGCGTTAAGCGATCTGCTGATCCACTACTGCGCTGCCCCCGGCCAGCTGCCGCTGCGCGAAGCCGCCGATGCGCGCGAGCAGCATCTGCAGGCGGTTCAGCAGCTGTGGCGCGGATTTTCCGCTGGCTTTCGCCGCCAGGTCGGCAGCGAAGCGCTCTTCAGCTGGCCCGGATGTGACCAGCTGCTGCTGCAGTCGGTCTGGCATGACGCTCTCGGCTACAGCGGTGCAGCGCTGATCCGGCGCAGCCTCAGCGCTATCACGCTGAGTGATTTTTCCGGTATTGATGATGAGGAGATGCGCAACGCCTGTCTGCACAGCGCGCTGGCGCTGGGGCGCACCCTGATGCTGGCCGCTGACCATATTGCGGATGAAGAGGCGCTGGTTGCCCGCATTCGCCAGGCCGCGTAGGCGCTGGCGCAGGCAAAAAAAACGCCTCCGTAAGGAAGCGTCTGGCACCTGGTGTCGGGATTATGCCGCTTCGCTGGGCTGCGCCCGCGGCCGGGGTTGTGGCTTCGGTGCGGCCAGGGCTTCCGGCACGAACTCATCCACATTAATGGCTTTCAGCCGGCTTGCTTCTGCGCGGATCAGCACCTGCGCTTCGCTCTCGTCGATCAGCCCCTCTTTCAGCGCCCGCTGCGCCAGCGCATCAAGGCGGGTAAAGGAGAGATGCTTTTTCTGTTGCTGACAGAGGCGATCGTGGATCACTTCTGCCGCCATCACATCCTGCAGCGCCTGCTCCAGCTGGCCCGCCGGATTATGCTCAGCTGGCGTCAGATACTGACCGCGGCCAAGGCGGGAGCGGGTGGCAGAAGGCAGCTGCAGCAGCTTCGCCAGTTTATGATCAAGTTTGTCTGACGGCGGCAGGCAGCGTTTGCCGCCGGCGAAGATAGCCAGGCGCAGCGCACCGGCGGCCAGACGGTTCGGGAAGTTACGCAGCAGATCGTCCATCGCCACTTCTGCCTGATGCAGCGCATCCTGCACGCCCCAGTGCACCAGCGGCAGATCGGCCTCATGGCGGCCTTCTTCGTCATAGCGTTTCAGCGTGGCGGAGGCCAGATACATCTGGCTCAGCACATCGCCAAGGCGGGCAGAGATGCGCTCGCGCCGCTTCAGGCTGCCGCCGAGCACCGCCATGGAGATATCGGAGAGCAGCGCCAGGTTCGCGCTCAGACGATTAAGCTGCTGATAGTAGTGGCGCGTGGCGTCACGCGTCGGCGCGGCGCTGGTGCGGCCGTTGGTCAGGCCGAGCCACAGGCTGCGTACCGCGCTGCTGCCGACGTGACCGATATGGCTGAACAGCGCGTGGTCAAAGCGGGAGAGATCGTTCTTCGCCGCCGCGCCCATCTCTTTAAGCACCCAGGGATGGCAGCGAATGGCACCCTGGCCGAAGATAATCATGCTGCGCGTCAGGATATTAGCGCCCTCAACCGTAATGGCGATTGGCGCACCCTGATAGGCGCGGGCGAGGAAGTTGTTATCTCCGAGCATAATGCCTTTGCCGCCCGCGATATCCATCGCGTCAATAATGGCGCGCTGGCCGCGGTGGGTGCAGTGATACTTCACAATCGCAGAGAGCACGGCGGGCTTTTCACCCTGCATAATGCCGGTGGTGATCAGCGTGGCGGCCGCGTCCATAACGTAAGCATTACCGGCAATACGCGCCAGCGGCTCTTCAATACCTTCCATTTTACCAATCGCCACTTTGAACTGACGGCGGATGTGCGCATAAGCGCCGGTGGCCAGCGCCACGCTTTTCAGACTGCCGGTGGAGTTAGAGGGCAGGGTGATGCCGCGCCCGACCGAGAGGCACTCGACCAGCATGCGCCAGCCCTGACCGGCCATCGCCGGGCCGCCGATGATATAGTCAATCGGCACGAAAATGTTGTTGCCGCGCGTCGGGCCGTTCTGGAACGGCACGTTGAGCGGGAAGTGGCGATTACCAATCTCCACGCCCGGCGTATGGGTCGGGATCAGTGCACAGGTAATTCCCGGCTCCGGGTTATCGCCCAGCAGACCATCGGGATCGGAGAGTTTAAACGCCAGGCCCAGCACGGTGGCGACCGGTGCCAGCGTAATATAGCGTTTGTTCCAGGTCAGGCGCATGCCCAGCACCTGCTGACCCTGCCACTCGCCCATGCAGACCACCCCGGTATCAGGAATGGCGCCCGCATCAGAACCCGCTTCCGGGCTGGTCAGGGCAAAGCAGGGGATCTCATCGCCGCGTGCCAGACGGGGCAGATAGTGATCTTTCTGCTCCTCAGTACCGTAATGCTGCAGCAGTTCGCCCGGTCCCAGAGAGTTCGGTACGCCGACGGTGATTGCCAGAATACCGGAGACGCCAGCCAGCTTCTGCAACACGCGCGCCTGCGCATAAGCGGAAAACTCCAGTCCGCCATACTCTTTTTTGATGATCATGGCGAAAAAGCGGTGCTGCTTCAGATAGGCCCACAGCTCCGGCGGCAAATCGGCCAGCTCATGAGTAATCGCGAAGTCGTTTGCCATACGGCACGCTTCCTCAACCGGACCATCCAGAAACGCCTGCTCCTCAGCGGTGAGGTGCGGGCGCGGATAATTGTGCAGCTTCTGCCAGTCCGGCTTGCCCTGAAACAGGTCGCCTTCCCACCAGGTCGTGCCGGCATCGATCGCTTCCTGCTCTGTGCGTGACATCGGCGGCATGACGTTACGAAAGCCCCGTAGGGCTGGTTTTGAAAACAGGCGCTGGCGCAGCGACGTCAGGTTAAGCGGCAGCAGGACCAGCGCCAGCGGCAGCAGCAGCCAGGCGCTCCAGAGGCCGGTTAAGGCCATGGCAGCGGTCCAGAGCAGCAGGATGGCGCTGCTCAGACGCAGAGATATCTGATGATAAAAGAGGGCGCTAACCAGCAGTAGCGTCGCCACAATGGAAACCAGCAGCATAGTGAATCGCTCCGTAAGTAGTAAGAGGTCTGACCTGTTAGTCACAGGTTTAGAGCAGCCGCTCTTAATAAGCAATTCCTTTACATCACAATTACAACCAGGCTCACAAAATCATCGCGGCTGGCGCATTTATCGCCTGGCTACGCTGTGGCAGACGCGTTTTCACTGCTGCCAGCGCTTTGCGCCCCTGTGGCATTCCGTTAAACTTGCCGGGTTAACCTCTCCGCTAAAGGATATCTCTTATGTATCAGGACATCATTCGCTCGGAACTCAACGAAGCCGCCGACACCCTGACCCGATTTTTGAGTGACGACGCGAACATCCACGCTATTCAGCGCGCTGCGGTGCTGCTGGCAGACAGTTTCAAAGCGGGCGGAAAAGTGCTCTCCTGCGGTAACGGGGGATCGCACTGTGACGCGATGCATTTTGCCGAGGAGCTGACCGGCCGCTATCGCGAAAATCGTCCTGGCTACCCGGCGATTGCGATTTCTGATGTCAGCCATCTCTCCTGCGTCAGCAACGATTTCGGCTATGACCATGTGTTTTCGCGCTACGTGGAAGCGGTCGGGCGCGAAGGCGATGTGCTGCTGGGGCTCTCCACTTCCGGCAACTCCGCTAACATCATCAAAGCGATTGAGGCCGCGCGCGCGCAGGGAATGAAAGTGATCACCCTGACCGGCAAAGATGGCGGCAAAATGGCGGGCAGTGCGGATATTGAGATCCGGGTTCCGCATTTCGGCTATGCCGATCGCATTCAGGAGATCCACATTAAAGTGATCCATATCCTGATGCTGCTGATTGAAAAAGAGATGGTTAAGTAATTTACGCTGCCTTCCCGCATGCCGGGAGGAGTGAGAAGGGGGGAAGCTATGTGCGAATTGCTTGGGATGAGCGCCAATGTCCCTACGGATATCTGTTTCAGTTTTACCGGACTGGTGCAGCGCGGCGGCGGTACCGGACCGCATAAAGATGGCTGGGGTATCGCCTTTTATGAAGGTAAAGGGTGCCGCACGTTTAAAGATCCGCTGCCGAGCGTAAATTCACCGGTTGCCCGCCTGGTGCAGGAGTATCCGATCAAATCGCACTCGGTGGTCGCGCATATCCGTCAGGCAAACCGGGGCCAAGTCTCGCTGGAGAATACGCATCCGTTTACCCGCGAGCTGTGGGGCCGCAACTGGACTTACGCGCACAACGGACAGCTCAAAGGCTATCGCCAGCTCGACAGCGGCCACTTCCGCCCGGTGGGGGAGACCGACAGTGAAAAGGCGTTTTGCTGGATCCTCTCACAGCTGCAGGCGCGCTATCCGCGCACGCCAGGTAACTGGCCCGCCGTGTTCCGCTATATCGCTGAAATCGCCGGCGAGCTGCGTGAAAAGGGCGTTTTCAATATGCTGCTATCGGATGGTCGCTATCTGATGGCGTTCTGCTCCACCAATCTCTACTGGATCACGCGGCGCGCGCCGTTTGGTAAAGCGCGCCTGCTGGATCAGGATGTGGAGATCGATTTCCAGCAGCAGACCACGCCGCATGATGTGGTGACGGTTATCGCCACGCAGCCGCTGACCGGAAATGAAACCTGGCACCGGATAGCGCCAGGCGAGTGGGCACTATTTTGCCTGGGTGAGCGCCAGGAATGATTTGGACGCCGCTTCCGGTGCAGAAAGTACCGGCGTGTTGTTCACCGCATACTGACCCGTTGCGGTGACGTTAACGCTGGGCGGTACGTGATATTTAGCAAAATAGGCGTAGCCCGGCTGCAGTTCGCGCCAGAAATCGATGTAGGTCGAATAGCGATGACGCTGAAGATTGCTTTCCGTCATGCGGAACGGATAAATATTCAGCTGCATCTCCTGCTGGCCGTTACGCAGGGCCGCATTAACGTAGTTGAAAATCTCATCCATTGAGCCGTTGGTCATGGCGTAGCAGCCCACGGAAACGCAGTCGCCGTGAATCATCAGATAGTTGCCGTTATAGCCCTTGCTGCGATCGTACTGGTTAGGAAAACCGGTATTGATGGCGCGGTAAAAGCGGCTGTCAGGTTTCAGCTGATTGAGTTTGACGTTGTAGAAACCTTCCGGACTTTTGAAGTCGCCCTGGCGGCGCTTGGGACCGAGTCCGCCGGAAAAATTACAGATGCGATAGCTGTCCAGCAGGCGATATTCATTACCGATTTTGCCATAGAGCTCCAGCGTACGCTCTTCTTTGAAAATCTGAATAAACACCGGTGTACCCAGCAGTTGTTTTTTTAACTCTTTGCTTACCGGAGCCAGCGGCTGTGCGGGTTCAGGTGTGATTGCCCAGCTAAGGACTGGCATAAGAATCATCGCGAACAGCAGTGCGATTCTGCCCATTCTGTGTGTACCTTGAAGTGAAGAAAAACTCAGACGCGCAGCGTCACTCAGTTGCATTATCGGAAATATCCGCTATCGCTGCGCAACATTAACATTGTCTGGCTTTTAATCAAGATAGCGGGCAACAAAATGGCGCAAAGTTGTGATGCATCGGGGAGTAAAAGCGCTCAGGCGCGGCATCGGTGCCGATGACGATTGCTCAACGCCTTCGCTACTGTATACTTAGCCAGTGTCCGGAGGGGGTATGCGCAAAATCATTCATGTCGATATGGACTGCTTTTACGCAGCGGTTGAGATGCGTGACGATCCGTCGTTGCGGGATATCCCTATCGCGATTGGCGGCAACCGCGTTCAGCGCGGAGTGATCAGTACCGCTAACTATCCGGCGCGCAAATATGGCGTGCGCAGCGCCATGCCGACCTCGACCGCGCTGCGTCTCTGTCCGCACCTGCGCCTGCTGCCGGGACGCTTTGACGCCTATAAAGAAGCCTCGCGACAGATCCGCGACATCTTTCTCCGCTACACGCCGCTGATTGAACCGCTCTCGCTGGATGAAGCCTATCTGGATGTCACCAGCAGTCTGCACTGCCAGGGGTCGGCGACGCTGATGGCGCAGGCGATCCGCGCGGATATTCTGCGCGAAACCGGACTGACCGCGTCAGCCGGCATCGCACCGATCAAATTTCTGGCGAAAATCGCCTCCGACCTTAATAAGCCTGACGGCCAGTATGTGATCACCCCGCAGGCGGTGCCGGCGTTTCTGCATGAGCTGCCGCTCAGCAAGATCCCGGGCGTGGGCAAAGTGGCGACCAAAAAGCTGGAAGAGATGGGGCTGCGTACCTGTGCTGACGTGCAGCGCGCCGATCTGGCGCTGCTGCTGAAGCGGTTCGGAAAGTTTGGCCGCTCGCTCTGGGAACGCAGCAACGGCATCGATGACCGCGAAGTGATCGTCGAACGTGAACGTAAGTCGCTGGGGGTAGAGCGTACGCTGCCGGAAGATATCCACCACTGGGAGCAGTGCCTGCCGATTATCGACTACCTCTATGCGGAGCTGGATCGCCGTCTGGGGGCTATCCGGCCAGATAAGCAGATCGCCCGGCAGGGGGTGAAATTTAAGTTCAGCGATTTTCAGCAGACCACGCAGGAGCACGTCTGGGCGGTGCTGAATAAAGAGGATATGGTGGCGGTGGCGCGTCAGGTCTGGGAGGCGCGTCGGGCAGATCGCGGAGTAAGGCTGGTGGGACTGCACGTTACGCTGGTGGACCCGCAGCTGGAGCGTCAGCTGCTGCTGGGACTGTGAAATCTCCCCCGCCCGGCAAGCGGACAGGGGAGCGGCATCGATTACGCTTTTGCCGGAATCGCGTTCAGTAGCGCAGTGAGCAGCTTCCAGTAGAGGCCAACGCTCTCAATATGCACCTGCTCATCCGGCGAGTGCGGGCCGGTAATGGTCGGTCCGATAGAGACCATATCCATATGCGGATACGGTTTCTTGAACAGGCCACACTCCAGACCGGCATGGATCACCTGAATGTTTGGCGTTTTGCCAAACAGCGCTTCGTAGGTGTTGCGCGTCAGCGCCATGACCGGTGAGTCAGCGTCAGGCTGCCAGCCCGGATAACCGCCTTTTGGCGCAGTCTGCGCGCCCGCCAGCGCGCCCAGCGAGGTCAGCGTCTCTACCACCCACTCTCTGCCGGTATCGATCAGCGAACGGATCAGGCAGATGATTTCAGCGTTAGCCTGATCCATGCTGACCACACCCACGTTCAGCGAGGTTTCAACCACGCCTTTCGCCACGTCTGAATTACGGATCACGCCGTTAGGGGTGCTGTTGAGCAGGTTGATAAAGCGATCGCGGCTCTCCGCGCTCAGCGCCTCAGCCTGCTGCGCCAGCGGCTCGGTCTGCAGCACAATATGCTTCTCTTTGCTGCCGAGCTCGTTGAGCAGTATCGCCTGGAAGTGCATCGCCGCAGATTTCAGCGCGTCCACTTTGTGGCTCTCAACGGCCAGCGTGGCAAAGGCTTCACGCGGGATCGCGTTACGCAGCGTGCCGCCGGTAAAGTCGATCAGACGCAGATCCAGCTCACGGGCATGGGCGGCCAGGAAACGCGCCAGCAGTTTGTTCGCGTTGCCAAGACCCAGGTGGATATCCGCACCGGAATGACCGCCTTTCAGACCTTTAAGCGTCAGTTTCAGCGTTTCATAGCCAGCTGGCACCGCTTCGCGACTCAGCGGCAGCGTGGTAATAAAGTCGATGCCGCCCGCGCAACCCATGTAGATCTCACCCTCTTCTTCAGAGTCGGTGTTGATCAGAATCTCTGCCTGCAGCCAGTCCGGCTGCAGGCCAAACGCGCCATCCATGCCCGACTCTTCGGTCATGGTCAGCAGCACTTCCAGCGGGCCGTGCGTCAGGCTGTTGTCAGCCAGTACCGCCAGCGCTGACGCCATGCCGATACCGTTATCTGCACCCAGCGTGGTGCCGCGCGCTTTCACCCATTCGCCGTCCACCCACGGCTGAATCGGATCTTTCGTGAAATCGTGGGCGGTATCGTTGTTCTTTTGCGGCACCATATCCAGGTGCGCCTGCAGGGCAACCGGCGTGCGGTTTTCCATGCCGGGCGTGGCAGGTTTGCGGATCAGAATATTACCGACCCGATCGCGTTCGACCCAGAAATTCTGCTCTTTGGCCCAGCTGACCACATATTCAGCCAGCGCCTCTTCATGATAAGAAGGGTGGGGAATGGAGCAGATTTTGGCGAAGATATCCCACAGCGGCTGCGGGGAGAGTTGAGACAATTCAGACACAACGCGTCTCCTGTATCAGCGTGGCGGACAGGCCGCTCGCACGCAGTTTCCGGTTTAAGATCGCCGTCAGCTCATCTGACGTGATGAGCCAGAGAATATCACCCTTTATTCGCAGGCGCGTCATCAGGCGCGCTAAAAACCTGCAACCAGTGTGACGGATGCTGGTTTTTAACGCGTCAGATCCTTATAATCTCGCGCAACCTTTTCCCCCTTGCATATTTTTAAGCCACTTTTGGTGGTTGGGATTCCTTTTATGAGCGAAAAATACGTCGTAACCTGGGACATGCTGCAGATTCATGCCCGTAAACTGGCCCAGCGCCTGCTTCCTGTGGAACAGTGGAAAGGCATCATCGCGGTAAGCCGCGGCGGTCTGGTTCCGGCATCGCTGCTGGCGCGTGAGCTGGGTATTCGCTACGTCGATACCGTCTGCATCTCCAGTTACGATCACGATCACCAGCGCGAAATGAAAGTGCTGAAGCGCGCCGAAGGCGACGGTGAAGGCTTTATCGTTATCGACGATCTGGTCGACACCGGCGGCACCGCGCAGGCGATCCGTGATATGTATCCGAAAGCGCGTTTCTGCACCATCTTCGCCAAGCCTGCTGGCCGCGCGCTGGTGGATGATTACATTGTGGATATCCCGCAGAACACCTGGATCGAACAGCCGTGGGACATGGGCGTGGTCTATATTCCGCCAATCGTCAAAAGCTGATTGATGCAACGCAAACAACGCCCGGTTAAGCCGGGCGTTGTGCTATTCGCGCCTCGCGCAGCCGGGGCGGGTGCAGTAAACTCATAGCCATCTATGCGACCGCCGCAGGAGAAACCATCAGATGGCCGAAAAAAATCTTAGCGAAGAGTTATTCAAGCCGCGTTTTAAACATCCCGAAACCTCTTCCCTGGTGCGCCGCCAGCATCACGCTACCGCACAGGTGCATAACGCGCTGGAGGGGGATACTCAGCGCGGCTGGTATCGCATGCTTAACAAGCTGCTCTGGACATGGCGCGGCCTGTCACCGCAGGAGATCAGCGAAGTCCTGGCGCGCATCGCCGTCAGCCGCTTTGAACACACCGATGAGGCGCTGCTGGATACGGTAATCGGCTATCGCGGCGGCAACTGGAATTTTGAGTGGTCAAAGCAGGCGGCGCTCTGGCAGCAGCGGGCGATGCAGAGCGAGCAGCATGATGAAGCGGGCCAGCAGTGGCTGCATGCGGCGAATCTCTACAGCCTCGCGGCTATCCCTACATCAAAGGCGATGAGCTGGCCGATCAGGCGCAGGTGCTGGCTAATCGCGCCTATGAAGAGGCGACCCGGCGGCTGCCGGGCGAGCTGAAATCGCTGACGTTTCCCGTCAGTGGCGGCAGCCCGGTTACCGGGTTTCTGCATATGCCGGCGCAGGCCAGCGCACCTTATCCCACCGTGATGCTGTGCGGGGGGCTTGATTCGCTGCAGAGCGATCACTATCGGCTGTTTCATGACTACCTGGCCCCGCGCGGTATCGCTATGCTGACGCTGGATATGCCATCGGTTGGCTATAGCAGTAAATGGACGCTAAACCAGGACACCAGCCATCTGCATCAGCAGGTTCTGCGCGAGCTCAGCAACGTGCCGTGGATCGATCACACCCGCGTGGCGCTGTTTGGCTACCGCTTTGGTGCCAATATTGCGACCCGACTCGCCTGGCTTGAAGTACCGCGTATCCGTGCCGTGGCCACGCTGGGCGCGATGGTACACGGCGTGTTTGTTGACGCGGCGCGTCAGCAGCAGCTGCCGGACATGTATATGGATATGCTGGCGAGCCGGCTGGGTATGGCGTCAACGTCCGACAGCAACCTGCGCATTGAGCTGAATCGCTATTCGCTGAAGGTACAGGGGCTGCTGGGACGCCGCACCCCGGTGCCGATGCTGGCCGCTTACTGGCCGGACGATCTTTTCAGCCCGGAGGAGGACTCACGCCTGATTGCCGGCTCGTCGGCGCAGGGCAAAACGCTGGCTATCCCGGCTTCACCGGTATTTCACAGTTTTGAGAAAGCGCTGAATCAGATTTGTGACTGGCTCAGCAAACAGTTGCAGCGGTAACTGGCAAAACGCCAAACCTCTGCTAAAACTTAATGTCGGCATATTACGCGCTGCGCCCTTTGCGCGGCGCGCTGCTTTTTTTACGGTTTATTTGAGGGAGAGAATTAGCATGACGTTACCGAGTGGTCACCCCCGTAGTCGCCTGCTTAAGCGCTTCACCGAATTGGGGCCGTACATCCGTGAAGGAAAATGCGAAGATACGCGTTTCTTTTTTGACTGCCTGGCTGCCTGCGTTAACGTAAAGCCTGCACCGGAGAGCCGCGAGTTCTGGGGCTGGTGGATGACGCTGGATGCGCACAGCGATCACTTTACCTACGAATATCACTTCGGCCTGTTTGATAAAGAGGGCGACTGGAGTGTGACAACCATTAAAGGTAAAGAGAACAACGAGCGTGTAGAGAGCACCCTGCGTAACTTTCATGAGCGGCTGAAAGCGATGCTGCACGAGCAGAAGCTCGATCTGCGTCCCGCAGCTGGTTTTAAAGAAGAGCCGGTTAAGCTGAGCGCATAACGTAAAAAAAAGAGCCGGTCATGCGCCGGCTCTTGCGTTGTCAGAGTGTCAATACCGCAGCGGGTAATCAGAACTGATAGGTCAGCGCGACGGCCACCACATCGTCATTGTTCAGCCCCAGCTTGTTGTTGTCATCCAGCTGATTGATTTTGTAATCCACCATGGTCGACATATTTTTATTGAAGTAGTACGTCAGGCCAAGATCAACATATTTCACCAGGTCTTCATCACCCACGCCTTCAATATCCTTGCCTTTGGTCTGTACATAGCCGAGTGACGGACGCAGACCGGAATCGAACTGATACTGCGCCACCATTTCAATGTTCTGCGCTTTGTTGGCAAAGCCGCGCGTGCCGATTGGCGTCATGTTGCGCGTCTCGGTGTAGATGGACGCCAGGTAGAGGGCGTTGGCATCATATTTGATACCGGCTCCCCAGGACTCCGCTTTGTCGCCGCGTCCGAGCAGGCCGGCCTGCTGCTGCTGGCTGGTGCGATCGGATGAGGTAATGGCTGACATCAGGCTGACGCCGCTATCGCCAATGGTGTAGCCCAGGGATGCGCCGTAGCCGTCGCCGTTCTGGGTGCTGGTATCCGCTGCGCTGCCGCGGCTGTTTGCGCTGTCGGCGTCGTTTTTACCCTGATACTGCAGGGCGAAGCGCAGGCCATCCACCAGACCAAAGAAATTACTGTTGCGGTAAGTTGCCACGCCTGACGTGCGCGCCGCCATAAAGTTATCGGTGCGCGCGGTGCCGTCACCCCCGAACTCAGGGAAGACGTCGGTCCAGGCTTCCACGTCATACAGCACGCCGTAGTTACGGCCATAATCGATTGAGCCGTAGTCGCCAAATTTCAGGCCGGCAAAGCCGAGACGGGTTTTGTTGCCGTTGTTCGCGTCACTGCCTTCAGAGCGGTTGCCCTGAAACTGATATTCCCACTGGCCGTAACCCGTCATCAGATCGTTGATCTGCGTCTGACCTTTAAAACCGAGACGCACGTAAGTTTTATCACCGTCCGCGCCTGCATTGTCACTGAAATAGTGCATCCCTTTTACGCGACCATAGAGATCCAGTTTGTTGCCGTCTTTATTATAGATTTCTGCGGCTTGTGCCGTTGTGGCCAAAGCCAGTGCGGAAACAACCAGTGCCAGTGTGCTTTTCTTCATTTGCTATCAATCCCGATGAGTAAAAAAAGTATGTACCCGTGAAAAGGTTTGTAAAACACGGGACGTTTTACCGATCGCTGATGAAAGTTTTATGACAGATTTGCGCAATCGGGGTGAACGAGGCGGTTAAGTTGTGCTGACTGGCCTGCGGAAATTCGCGCTTTTCCCGGCGTGGCTGTTGGCTTCCTTGCTGACTCCTGATAAAACGTCCGTTCGCGGATTTTTTCTCAGATGGCAGGAAAATATGAGTGGCAGTCAGACCCTGGTGGTCAAATTGGGTACCAGCGTTCTCACCGGCGGTTCGCGCCGGCTGAATCGGGCGCACATGGTGGAGCTGGTTCGCCAGTGTGCACAAATGCACGCGGCGGGACATCGCATTGTTATTGTCACCTCCGGCGCGATTGCGGCCGGACGTGAACACCTTGGCTATCCCGAACTGCCACCGACCATCGCCTCAAAGCAGCTGCTGGCTGCGGTGGGGCAGAGCCGTCTGATCCAGCTGTGGGAGCAGCTGTTCTCTATTTATGGCATCCATATCGGGCAGATGCTGCTGACGCGCGCGGATATGGAAGATCGCGAACGCTTTCTTTATGCGCGCGATATGCTGCGCGCGCTGCTGGATAACCACATCGTTCCGGTGATTAACGAAAACGATGCGGTCGCTACGGCGGAAATTAAAGTTGGCGATAACGACAACCTCTCGGCGCTGGCGGCAATGCTGGGCGGAGCGGACAAACTGCTGCTGCTGACCGATCAGCAGGGGCTGTTTACCGCCGATCCGCGCACGAATCCGGAGGCGCAGCTGATTAGCGACGTGCACCAGATTGATGATGCGCTGCGGACGCTGGCGGGCGGCAGCGTGTCAGGATTAGGCACCGGTGGTATGGCAACCAAACTGCAGGCTGCGGATGTCGCCTGTCGCGCCGGCATCGATGTGATTATCGCTGCTGGCAGCCGTCCCGATGTGATTAGCGATGTGCTGAACGGCAAACCGGTCGGCACGCGCTTTCACGCGCAGCAGTCGCCGCTGGAGAACCGCAAGCGCTGGATCTTCGGCGCGCCGCCGGCCGGCGAAATCACCATTGATGATGGTGCCCTGGCGGCGGTGCTGGAGCGCGGCAGTTCGCTGCTGCCTAAAGGCATCCGCGAGGTGCAGGGAAATTTCTCACGCGGTGAGGTGATCCGGATCCGCAACCTGCAGGGACGCGATATCGCCCACGGCGTGACGCGTTACAACAGCGATGCGATGCGCATGATCGCCGGACATCACAGCCAGGAGATCGGTGATATTCTCGGTTATGAATATGGCCCGGTTGCCGTACATCGCGACGACATGGTTGTCAGCTAAGGAGCAGAAAATGTTAGAGGAAATGGGTAAGGCGGCGCGGGCGGCATCGTACGCGCTGGCGGCGCTCTCCACCGCAGAGAAAAATCAGGTGTTGCTCACCCTGGCTGAAGGGCTGGAGGCGGATCACGCAGAGATTCTGGCGGCGAATGAACAGGATCTGGCCGACGCGCGGCAGAGCGGCATGAGCGCGGCACTGCTCGATCGCCTGACGCTGACGCCGCAGCGGCTGAAGAGTATCGCCGATGATGTGCGGCAGGTCTGCCAGCTGGCCGATCCGGTCGGACAGCTTATTGACGGGGGCCAGCTCGACAGCGGCCTGCGTATTGAACGGCGTCGTGTGCCGCTCGGCGTAGTGGGCGTTATTTACGAAGCGCGTCCGAACGTCACCGTTGATGTGGCGGCTCTCTGCCTGAAAACCGGCAACGCAGCCATCCTGCGCGGCGGTAAAGAGACATGGCGCACCAATGCGGCCACGGTCAGAGTCATTCAGCGTGCGCTGGTAAAGCACAACCTGCCAGCCGGGGCCATACAGGCGATTGAAAATCCGGATCGCGAGCTGGTCAGTCAGCTGCTGAAGCTGGATCGCTATGTCGATATGCTGATCCCGCGCGGCGGGGCAGGGCTGCATAAGCTGTGCCGTGAACACTCCACTATCCCGGTGATCACCGGTGGTATCGGCGTCTGCCATCTCTATCTTGATGAGACGATGGAGATCGCGCCGGCGCTTGAGATCATCGTTAACGCCAAAAAACAGCGGCCGAGCGCCTGCAACTCGCTGGAGACGCTGCTGATCCATCAGGATCAACTCGATCGTTTCCTGCCAGCTTTCCTGCAGCGTATGGCGCAGGAAAATATTACGCTGCACGGCGATGCCAATATTCTGGCGCAGCTGCAGACAGGGCCGGCCAGCGTCGTCGCAGTGAGCGAGGCGCACTATCGCGATGAGTGGCTGTCAAACGATCTCAACGTGAAGCGGGTAGCGGACATGGATGAGGCGATTGCGCACATTCGTGAATATGGCACCCAGCACTCCGACGGCATTCTGACGCGCAGCATCCGGCACGCGAATGCGTTTGTTCAGCAGGTGGACTCTTCTGCGGTCTACGTCAACGCCAGTACCCGTTTTACCGATGGCGGCCAGTTTGGTCTGGGCGCTGAGGTGGCAGTCAGTACGCAAAAACTGCACGCGCGCGGTCCGATGGGGCTGGAAGCGCTGACCACCTACAAATGGATTGGCTGGGGCGACGATACGCTGCGCCGCTAGCCGTCCTGCCCGCCTCAGATGGGTACCTGTACAGGTACCCATTTTTTGCTTTAGATCCACTCAATATCACAGCTTTCTGAAATTTATCTGTCATCTGTGGCGCGTCAGCCGCTTTTCGCCCATTTTTTTGTGTAAGCGCTGGTCCGGGTTTAACAGAAGATTCCTGAAAACCTCAGTCAGAACAAGCTGTCACACATTCATTGCTGGTTTAGCGCAGACGGGCGAGGATAATGATCCTCCAGCTTCATTGATAATATCGCGTGGGTAGTAAACTAGCGGTAATATAAAATGAACTGGTAGCAAAAACCAAAATAACATTCAGTCTTTTACTGATGGCAGACAATTAACTGATGGTTAAAAAAGAGAGTACAAAACACGCTTTTACTGCCAGGCTGATTGCCGCATGCGAAAGTGCGGGAATTGTCGGACATGGACGAAACAAACAGGTTGCACAGGCGTTGCAGCAAAGAGGATGCAAAATTTCAACGCCGGGGGTATGGAAATGGTTCAACGGTCAGTCGATTCCGGATGACGGGAATCTGTTAGCGCTAAGCGATCTGCTGGGCGTGCGCGTGGAGTGGCTGCAGTTTGGTATGGAGAAACCGGATGCCGGGCTTTCGCAGCAGCGTCTGCTCTCCGCCGGGCATATGTTCCGCGTGGAGAGCCTGGATATCGGCCAGCGCAGCGCGCAGGGCATTGCCGCGCGCGATGAGCTGGTAGAGACCATTCAGGCGATAGAATATGGTCTGGATGAGGCGCGCGTGCTGTTTAATGGCCGCCCGGCAGAAAGCATCCGGCTTATTGCGCTGAACAGCGATTCAATGGCCGGCACCTTCGCACCGCGCGATCAGCTGTTTGTCGATATCAGCGTGCATCACTTTGATGGCGATGGAATTTATCTGTTCACGCTTGACGATCAGCTCTATCTCAAACGCCTGCAATTGCAGCATAAAAAAGTGGCCGTTATCTCAGATAACAAGCGCTATGAGACCTGGTATCTGACGCTGGATGAAGCCGATTCTCTGCAGGTGGTCGCCCGCGTCATCATGAGCCAGGCACGTGATTATCAGATCCTGGGCTGAGCCGTTGCCGGCATCGGCAGAAAAAAATAACCCGGCTGAAATCATAAATTTAACTGTTGGTAAATAAAAAATTAACTGTTGGTGTTTGCCAAAGTATTAGAACATGTTAATAATTTGACCATAGATGGACGAAATCGTTACCCCCGGATGGGCCCGCTCTTAAACAATTGAGGCGCTGCACAAGCGCGAAACTACCCACTCAAAATCAGTGTATTTTGGGATGGGGTGGATACGCACTCAGCAGCGTTGTCAGTTGTCTCCTGCCTTCACTTCTCTCTGCTTTTTCCTGGCCGTTTTTTAACGACCGGGAAAGCGGATTGTGGGTGATTCCGGTGGCACACCGGACGCACCGGCCTCTGCCGGAAGGCCGCGTTTGCCACCCCATCGCCAAAAACTCATTCACAGGAGGAGTTATGGCGATTATCCAATATGGCAAATCAGCGTTTACCGGTAATGCACGAACCCGGCGTCATCGACGACGCCAGCCACTCGCACGTCTGAACCGTACTATCGACAACGCACTCGGGCTCGAATGCGATGACGTCACGCTGCGCACTGCTGAACGTATCTGTCAGCGGGAGATTCGATCCAGAGTAGAGCGTGCCGTACTGGCGCCGGGACGCTCGCACAGTGAAAGCGCCAGTTTCGATAACTGCTGTTTACCCCACGTTCATCTCTACGCTACCCGTTAAGTTTCTCCTGCTTTTCCAGTTCTGAACGGAACGTTTTTACATTGCTCACTGTTTAACCACGCTTGAGCGTTGCGCTTGAATCTGGCGTGCGCGAATGGCTGACCGATCAGTGACGTTTAAGTGTGCTGACCCTGTGCGCAGCGTACTCCGCGTTGCGCCTCAAAGAAGGAACGGATATGAGCCAGATTATTGCCATTTTAAATTTTGAAGAGGGTTATCGCGAAGCGCCCTATCTGGATACGCAGGGCTTTCCCACCGTGGCGGGCGGCATCCGCATCGGACCAAAGGGCGCCTCGCTGAGCAACTACATCTTTCAGGTGCCGCGCCGCGTCGGGGACGTCTGGAAGCAGTGCATTGTGGAGAAAAAAGTGCAGGAGATGCAACAGCGCGAACTGATCCGCCAGGCGCTGCTGAAGTGCAACGATGCCCGCAGTGACGTGCTGATTAGCATGGCGTATCAGATGGGCGTGGAGGGGCTTGCGCTGTTTCGCGGCATGCTCACCTCGGTCACGCAGGGCGACTTTGACGCCGCAGCGAATGCCATGCTGGATAGCCTTTGGGCGCGGCAGACCGCCGGACGCGCCCGGCGGCATGCGGAAGCGATGCGCAGCGGCACCTATGACATCTACCGGGGGCTGCTATGAACATGAAGTGGATGATCTTCATCATTGCGGTACTGGCGGCAATCATACTGCTGCTCCTGCTGCAGCGCTTCACCACGCTGGAGTTTGTTAAACACGCGCGCCTGCTGTTTAAAACCTGGTCAGTGTGGCTCGCTTCACTCGGCTCCATGCTCAGCGCGTGGGCGCAATCTTTTCCCGCTTCCGCGCTCGATGCCTGGAACGCGCTGCCGCCGGACGTCAAAGAGGTTCTGCCGCACAACTACCTGGGGTTAATTGGTGCCTTTATGGTGGCAATGGGCGTTATGGCGCAGTTTGTGCGACAGAAAAATCTGGCGGAAAAACGCAGCGCGCTGGAGGAAAAATCATGAGTTTTCTTCTTTCCCTGCTGGCGGGCAGCTGGCACTGGCTGGCGGCGCTGTTCGGCATCATCGCCGCGCTGGTAGCCAGCTACGCTGGCGGTAAAAAGATCGGCAAAGTGCAGCAGCAGGCTAAAGCAGACACCGAACGCGCAGAAAAAACAGCGGCGCAGGCGGTAGCGGTTAATCAGCAGCAGCAGCAGCTGCGTGAGGAGGCCCGACGTGTGGAAATCAGCAACAGTAATCTTGATGATGCTGCCGCTCGTGACAAGCTGCAGCAATCGAAGTACCACCAGCCCTGAGGCGCCGGTCGTTATCGACTCCGCCTGCTCTCTGTTTTCACCCATTTATACCCACGGCAGTGACGCCGATCGCATGGATATTCGCACCGTGCGTGCCATTAACAATCACAACGACCTCTGGGATCGGCACTGCCGCACGCCGGCACGCTAACGCCGCTCCTTCTGACGCTATTCCAATACCTCTGTATAAGCCGAGGAGGCTGACATGATCGAAGTTAATTCATTTGCTGAACTGCGTACCACTGCACCTGCTAAAAACGGCGATTCTGCGTTTTTGCGCCGCTACAATGCGGACTCAAACTTTCGCGGTGGCGGTGACTTTACCGGTTTTATCGGGACGACCACGGCGGCTGACGATGGCGGTACGCTGGCGGTCGGTAATGGCTTCTACTGGAAGCGCGTGATCAACGACCCGGCAGACCTCAACGTCTACCACTTTGGTGCGAAGGGAGATGCTACGCCAATGACACCGAACCCTTCAAACGCATGCTGGCGTGGACCCAGGGCTACAGCGGCAATATCCGCGATCTGCCGGTGCGCTTTCCGGGCGGTAAGTTCCTGATTAACCCGATAGATATCAGTGATACTGAGGTCGCCTTCTTTGGCCTGCAGGGGGATGATGTGGAGCTGGGTTCGCTGCCGCGTACCACGATCATTTCCGACAAGAGCGCCAATACGGTGTTCAAAGTGAAGGCGCGCCGCACCGCGATCAAAGGGATCACCTGGCATGGTCAGGCGTCCGCCGATACCAATACCAACAAAGGCACTATCACAGCCGAGCTGTGTACCAACGTGCAGCCCTTCTTCGAAAACACCTGCATCGAAGGCTCTACGGTAAATATCTACTGTTTCCGCGCGCAGAATAGCGGCGGGACCGTCATTAAAGTGCTGGATACCCTCGACAGTAAGTTTGACCAGATCTACACCCTGTGGACCTACGGGCGCGTATTCGACATCGGCTGGTCAAACTCGCCAAAGGTAAGTGGGACCACTCCACCGCGATTGAGATCTGCAACTGTAACTTCCAGACCGGTTACGGTGACGCCACGCTCTATATGCCGCGCGTGACGCAGGGCATTATGCGTAACGTCTGGATTGAGCATACGCGTAACCCTGGCGATCTCTCCGACGGCGGCTGGACCATCGATACGCTGAACATTGAGGATTGCGGCTCGCCGTTTAACCTCAATAACGCCCGCGTGATCATGCGCCAGATTGGCCTGCAGTCGGGTGCCACTATCTCCAACGACCTGGCGGGCACGCGCTGGCTCTCGACGTTTGAGTATGGCTACCGGCGTGAGGAGAACCACGGCACTATTATCACCGGCTCCCTGCGCACGGGTTACTACAGCGGCCATAAAGTCACCAATAACACCGATACCGATAACTGGTATCGCCTCGGGCAGCTCTTTTTCCCGGTGGCGAACCAGCAGTGGGTGATGGAGCTGATTGGTAAAGCGGATGCGACCCAGCCCACCGGCACGGCGGCGTCGCCGGTCAATATGGCCGGCACCGGTAAAACCTGGATCAACCTGCAGCGGCTGGATACCGTCTGGGCTGACGCCTGGCATATGGGCCAGCCTGCGGTGATGGATATCCGCTACAACCGGGTCGGCACCACCTATGCGGTGGTGTGGGTTAAGCTGCGCGCCAAAAGCGGTGATACGCTGATTAACCTGAAAACCACCGGGCCAACGCGTTTTGAGTCAGGCTCCTGCTCGCTGTTCCAGACTGACTTTTCAGTCGTAACCGATACCACCAAAATGGGCACACTCAAGCCTGCGGCGCGCTTCGGACTGCATAATGGTGTAGCTGGCATTGGTGCCAATGAGAAAGGGGTGCTCACTGTCGCGACGGCAGCGGGTAATCCCACCAATAAAACGGCCCCTTCGGGCTTTGTGCTGGTCAATATCAACGGTGTTGATCGTAAGCTGCCTTATTACGATTAAGGCCAGCACCTTTTTGGCGAGGCTCCGGCCTCGCCTTTTTTTTGTGGTGGAAAACGCGCCGGCGCTGCTGAAAAAGCGGGCGGTTGAATCACCGCATCTTGACGCCGCGCGTCACATTTCCTATTTTTACTCCCCGTAGTTCCCGCCCCATTGCCGGTGTAGCTCAGTTGGTAGAGCAGCGCATTCGTAATGCGAAGGTCGCAGGTTCGACTCCTGTTTCCGGCACCAGTTAAATCAATGATTTATCCATCATTCGTTCCTTCTCCCTTAAGCATGTGGGACAGATTTGGGACAGACAGGCCCATAATCGCGTCAATTTGCTTCGCGTGCTCCGTCAGATGATTCGGTGCCAGGTGTGCATACCGGCGAACCATCTCAATGCTTTCCCAGCCCCCCATTTCCTGCAGAACCGATAAAGGAACTCCTGCCTGTACCAGCCAGCTCGCCCAGGTATGTCTCAGGTCGTGAAACCGGAAATCCTCTATGCCTGAGCGACGCAGCGCCGCGTTCCATGACTTGTTAGCGTCATAGCGCATCTTCCTGACAACCGGCGTTTTCGTTCCATCCGGACGCGTGCTGCTCTCCCGGTACACAAACACCCACTGGTTATGATTGCCAATCTGTTTTTTGAGCACCTGACATGCGGTATCATTCAGCGCTACGCCAATAGCTCTGTTTGATTTGCTGTCCTCCGGGTGTATCCACGCCACCCGGCGCTGCATGTCGATCTGGCTCCACTCCAGATTGACGATGTTAGAACGGCGCAGTCCCGTTGCGAGCGCAAAACTCACGACAGACTTCAGCGGCTCCGGGCACTCCTCAATCAGGCGTTGCGCCTCGTGAGGTTCCAGCCACCGTATGCGGCGGTTCTTAGGCTGGGGTATCTTCACGATAGGCGCACGTTCCAGCACCTTCCATTCCCTTTCTGCCGTCCTTAGCAGCGCCTTAATGAAAGACAGGTGCGTTGCCTTAGTCGCAACTGATGCGGGCTTAGGCACAAACTTAGGGGCCTGCTTTCCTCTCTTCGCCAGCGATTCTGCGCTGAGCTTCCAGTTTTCCTCATGACGCCTGTTGGTCATCTTCTGGATCGCGTTATAGATATGCGTCTCAGAGATGTCCTTCAGCTGCATCCCTGCAAAATACTTCAGCCAGAACTTAATCCGGCTCTTATCGTCATCCAGTGACTTTTTATGCCCTTTTTCTTCTATCCACCTGACGCATGCTTCTTCAAACGATACGGCCGGCATCTCTCCGAGCTTCGCTGTCCGCCATGCTTCGGCTTTCAGTTTGTCATGGAGTTCTGTTGCCTTCCTTTTGTCCGCTGTTCCAAGAGATCGCTTAAAGCGGCTGCCGTCCGGCGATGTGAAGCTGGCGTACCAGGTTTCACCCCTGCGGAAGATCGACATGGTGATTTCTCCTCATGTGCATCTGCCGCGCTCACGGCGACAGTGTGCATTGGATTGTTGAGAGCGGCAATACATGCCTGGCGGGTGAGAAGATAGGGTGACTTTGGTTTGGACGGGTCTTTGCGCGTGGCGGCCAGCCTGCCAGTTTTAATCCACTTATTGCAGGTTGGCCGGGAGATGCCGAGAAACGCGCAGGCCTCATCCAGGGTAAGCGCGTATGCTTCCATGAATAGCCTCTACAGGTAGCTGAAGATGGTTTTGATTACGATGATTGCTACGATGGTGATGATGAGTTGAAGTGGGGTGATCATGCTGCGCTGACCTTTGCAGCTGATAGCAGCAGCCTGGCTCCGATCGACATTAGCGCATCACGGCTTACGTACCCGGTAAGGCCAAAGTCTGACAGGAAAGGATTCCAAATCAGCAGCATCGAACCCTTGTTATTTCCATTCACTGCCTTGCCTGTATCGGCGCGGATGAAAGACAGCCTACCATTGGTGATGAACCTCACCTCCGTGCATGAACGCCGAGCGATGCTGAACCATCCGACGGAAGTATCTGCCGGCACAAGCATCACGGTGCCTATGCCTTTGCTTGCCTCTTCACTCGCCTTTAGAACCCATGGCGTAATGTCACTGTATGGCGGATTACACCAGGTGATTCCGATCGGAAACTGCGCCGCCCAGTCCTGGCTAAGTGCATCGTCCTGCTCAGTGAGGTAAGTTGGCAGCAGGTGGTTAAGCTTGCTGGCTGCCACATCTGCTACAAAGCGGAAGTCACGATTAAGGGCGGCGAAGATTTCTGGTGGCGTCTGCCACAGGTCTCGGATGTCGATCGGGGTGTAGCTGTCATGATATCCGGCCACGGACTGCAACACTTCAGACATAACAACTCCTCACGCAGAGCGCGACAAAGGTTAATAGGGAGGGAGATTTATTCTTGGGTTAGAAACTGAAGTTTTTGCGGGATGTCTAAATCATCTTCGCTGTGCTGGTCGCAATAATATTCCAGTGCGCGCTCAATCAATTCCACTTGCTCAGAGGATAAGTGGTCATCGCGCGTATCAAAGTAAGCAACACGTATCGGTTTGCCACCAAGGATGTCAGTTTTTGGGCCAACGGCAGGGCTTAAGCCCTCCGGAAATTCCACTGTTAACGTATATACCGTCATACCGCCCTCCGGTTTTTCTGCGCCCACACATACTTTTCATGGTCATGCCTGCACTCTGGCGAGCAGTAACTGCATCCATCGCGGGAAGGTTCACCGCAGTCGCCATTACGGCAGATTGGTGACCGCGGTTCCGGGCGAGGCCGGTTAGCCAAGGCGATTTCTGTATTGAGTATCTCAAGGTCTGACGCATCATCGGCTATGTCGCACATAGTGATTCTCCAGATAACAGGTAGAAAAAAACCGCCTCAGTGGGCGGCTATCGGTAAACGGGCGAGCACTCTAATTGCACCAGCGGCCGGCGCTCATGCAGCCGGTCCTTTACCTGCTCGCAGGCTTCAATGGTTGGATAGATTCGCTCAGACACCGGGGCGGGAAGGGCAGAGACTATTACGATGACGAAGCCGATGAGCATGGTGCCTCCGAGGCTACGGGTGGCGCAGTGTAGACCAGCTTAGTTGTGGTCTGGTATACGTCGCCACGCGTATCTCCACAGATGTTATTGCTAAATCGCCACTTAGATTTTTCGCCGGTTACACGGTCTTTGAACTGAATTATTTCTCCAACAGGTTCAGCAGAAAGCGCCGCCAGAGCAATACGCAGCACCGTAGAGTAATGACCTTCCAGCGACCACACTTCCTGCTCGCCCCTGATGAATTCAATCAGCTGCTCCTTCTGCTCTTCAGTCAGCCCCGGCATCTCATATTGCATAAGCCACCCCCGTCCAGATAATTGTGCACGCTACCCACATAACAGCCCACATCTTGCCGCGAGTGCTCATTGTGATTGCTCCTCAATGTTGCGGAGGATATCTGCTCGCATGCTGTTCCTGCCCGACTTGAATTCATTTGTTTGCCATCCTTTTTCCTCTGGAGGCACCAGCTCCGCCAGGCTTAAGGCGGGCGCGGGGCGGGTGAATAATTCTACATTGAAGTCCGGGTCTCTCCTGTCATTACGTAGCCAGCAATTCACCCTTCCAGATTCATTAAGCTCTTTCCAGTAAAATGGTGATGTAAACGCCACTGGCTCCTGCCTCTCCAGCTCTGCCAGCTTCGCCTCAAAAGCATTGCACTCTCGCGCCAAACCAGCTCTATCCTCACGCAGCTTTGAGTTAATGCGCTTTTCTTCTGCCAGCGCAGCCTCTGCTGCTTCGGCCCGCTGCGCCAGCGATGCATAGTCCGAATACATAACCAGATGCCCATCTTGCTTAGGCCTTACGTATACAGCGCCGCAGTGACAGCTAACGTCATATCGATCGATCAGCTCATTCAGCTCTTTCATTTGCCACCTGCCAGTGATTCATATTGGGAAGGGGTGGTGTCGGTTTCGGCGCGGAGCCGGGCGGCCCACTTGATTAATTGCTCTTTCGGAATGGCTTCAACGCTGCGTCCCATTTGGTCACCATAAAGCCATGGCGCTTTTTCAGCGGCCTGCTCTATTGCTTCCGCCCGTACCGCGTTCAGCAGGGTATCGGTGGCTGGGGTTTTTGCATCCGAGCACTCTGGGCAAGATTTAACACCACCAACGCCCCATAACTCTTCCGGCGTGTAATCCCCTTCTCGCAACAATTTCTGTTCTTCTTCGGTCGGGCGGCAGCATAAATTGTAGTTTTTCAGCGCCACATTCTCCGCCAGCACCGCATCCAGCTTTTGCTGCAGTGCGGCTATCTGCATATCGCGCCAGCCAAGCTCTGCGGCGATATCTGATTTGCTGTGCAATTTCTCACGCGTCATATGGTCAACGTGGCGGCAGTAATGATTCCCGGCGATATCCATCGCCATCAAATCACGGTCACCGTAAATTTTCTCGCTCATCTCTTTCCCCTTATGCAATGCCAGCCGGGTACAGGCCAACATCACTCCATCAGTATTGCGCCATATCGGCCGCGTCGGGTGTCTCTGAAGTCGCCCCATACCTCTACAACAGGTTGGGTGACGATGATTTGTGGCAGAGGAGGGCGCTTAGCCATCTCCTCATGCTCTCTGCGTTTCAGCTCAGCCAGGTAAACATCCTCTCTGCGCTGAGGTGTAAGCAGCTGCGGATGGTCATGTCCTGCCTGCTGTGCTGCTAAGGCCGCCAGAACGCCATTCAGCACTTCCTTTTTGCGGCGCTTAATCTTTTCGTCAGCTCCGTTCAGGCGTGACGAGTGCGCCGGATATACCGGTGGGTTCATGATGCGGCCTTATTGGTGGGTTAAATCAGAATGGGGGTTCTTCGTCGAAGTCCATCGGAGGTTCGTTGTTAGCCGGCGCACTCTGGCGCTGCAACTGGTTTCGGGCCTGTTGCATGCCGGCTTGCTGTTTGTTCTGCTGAGGCCTTTGCTGCTGCCCTGAGTCCTGCTTTACGCCCAGCATCTGCATAACGCCGCCAACGTTCACCACAACCTCAGTGGTATATTTATCCTGACCTGACTGGTCCTGCCATTTCCGGGTACGCAGCTTACCCTCGATGTAGACTTGCGATCCTTTACGCAGATATTCGCCAGCAACCTCAGCCAGCTTTCCGAACAGCACCACTCGGTGCCATTCTGTCTGCTCTTTGTTCTCGCCGGTCTGCTTATCACGCCATGATTCGGATGTTGCGATGCTCAGGTTGGCTACCGCGCCGCCTGATGGTTGATAGCGAATCTCCGGATCCTGCCCGAGGTTGCCGACCAGAATGACTTTGTTAACGCCTTTGCTGCTCATTTATGCCGCCTTTTTAAGTTCTGCGCCGCGCACCTTGTACACGTCAACGCACTTCTGTTGATGTTCAGCAGAGGACGCGAGAGCATTCCATGCTGGCTTGTAAATCGCATTCAAGGCTGCGAGCGTCGGGCATTCAGCTGCTTGCGCGGTAAATTCAGCGAGAATCTCATCAGGGCTGCGTGGTGCCGGCTGATGAATCTCTGCATCCGGATCCATTGCGGTTTGTTCTGTTGGGATGCAGAACGTCTGGAAAGCTGCATATTTGTAGGCGATAGACATAGCCTTATTGGTTGCCTTATCGCCGCTGTCCATGGCTTCGCCGTAGGTCACGACGGTGTGCTTACTGCCATCTTCGACAGCAACGAAATCAAACTCAGCTTTCACCACAACGTAAAACAGCACTGCGCCACTTTTTGTCACGCGCTCGGTTACAGTGCGCTCGGTGATACGCGGAAGGATTACCAGCCCATGCTTCGCCAGCATCGGCGCCAGAGCGTTGTACACTTGGTCAATACCACGGAATTTGAAGCCCTGCTGACGGTTATCACGGTCCTTACTGATGCCTTGCTCTGCCATTTCACTGGCTACGGCGCTGATAGCCTTATAAACGCTCATGCGCTCCTCCCATAGATTCAAACTGGCGCTCCGTGCGGAAATCAGCAATCGCTTCCTGCGCTGCCTGCTCATAGGTCATCGGGTCTGCCAGCTCGCCCAGCATGCCCTGAATAAAGTCGCCCCAAACGTCATCGTCATGCTGCATTTGCTTTCACCTTTGCGTTCCAGTCAGTGTCCTGACAATCGTGCCAGCCCAGAGAGATAGTGCTCGCCCATTCATAAGCCGACTTCATCCCGTCTTTGGTGTCAGGGAATGATTCTTCATACAGCTTGTTCAGCCGCAGGCAGCCCTGCTGAACCAGCAAGGTTCCGTTTACCGGGATAATCGTCATTGCTTATGTCCTCTCTGGCTCATGGCGTTTAACAGGCTGCGGGCTGCAGCACGCATGCGGCGGGTGATACGTTCTAACTGTGATTCTTCGAGCTGAGCAGCGCCCACGATGGCGCCGCCCCGCGATGGCATAGTTCATCGTGGGTCCTTAATTCATTGGTGGATTAGTAGGTGATTCGGATGGCAGTAACTTCGCCTTTAGCGATCGCCGTGATTACGGTTCGCGCCTGTTCTTCTGTCAGGCCGACAGCAACTAAGTCAGTCAGGGCCTTTTTATTGACAGATTTGCGGTGAGCGACGTCTGCAGCGCGGGCAGCGGCTTCGTCTGCAAGGCGTTTCTCTTCAGCCAGGCGAGCGGCTTCAGCCTCTCGGGCTTTTCGCTGCTCAGCTTCGATAGCCGCCTGCTTTTCACGCTCAGCTCTCTCACGCGCTTCCTGAGCCTGTCGTTCAGCTCGATCCTGTGCTTCTCTGGCTTCGCGTTCTGCGCGCTCCTGAGCGGCTTTAGCGTCGGCCTCTGCCTTTTCCTTGGCAGCCTGCAGGTCTGCTTCACGCTTAGCTGCTGCATCACGCTCACGCTGCGCAGCCTGCTCTGCTTCAATGCGAGCCTGTTCTGCAGCCTGACGGCGAATCTCTTCTTCATGCGCAATGCGCTTACGCTCAGCTTCTGCTGCTGCTTCGGCGCGTTCACGGTCAATCTTCTCATTCATCAGAAGCGCGATTTCGTGGTCTGACTCTATTTGCGCTGCAAGCTTCTCAGCGGCAACCCGCGACTCTTCTTCAGCCTTGATGCGTTCCTGATCTGCTTCCCATTCGGTGTAAGGCTGGCGGGCTTTATCACGCAATGCGTCAAGGCGGTCACGCACAATCTTACGGTTGGCGTCGATGAGCTTAGGCACCTCTTTCAGCTCAGCAACCAGATCCTTACCCAATCCATCCAGGTAGGATTTAGTCTGCGATACGCGGTAAGCCAGTGAAGCGATCTCCTTTCTGCCCTTTACCGTAGAGACATCCGGCACAAAGGACATAACTTCACGCTCGACCTTCTGAATAATCTCTTCTATCTGGTCGGCAGATTTAAAAACGGTGAGGGCGTTTGCCTTCTCGATGACTACAAGATCCGTTGTTTCGCTCATTTTGATTTCCTTCAGGCAAAAAGAAGCCCAGCATTGCGCCGGGAATAGGGGTGAAACGTTCTGGTTATGGAAGCCCTCTAAGGTGGTGGTGCGTAGCACCTCAAAGCCGTCTAATCAGACAGCTTTACGGTGTCACTCAGTAGCTAACTCCGATCCCCGGAACCTTGCCTTCGGCGATAGCGTCATACAGCTTGGCGATATCATCAAAGTCTCTTCCGCCGTTAGGGAAGTATTCCTGCATAACTGCCACAGCCGCTTCTTTCTTTTCTTCGATAAAAACCTGCTCAATGTCTTTATTCATTTCTCTCTCCTGTAGTGGTTACTGGCCCCGATGGGCGATGCGGACTAACTTTTCTATCAACTCCTGCACACTCAGTCCGCGGTCTTCGCAGCTTTCGGCCAAGTATTCAATTCCGGTATCGTCGATAAACTGCACGAGCACTTCGGCTTCTTCTGGCTTAATTTTTAAATCTTCACTCATCTCAACCTCCTGCTATAAACCCCAGCACCATCAGCACGATAAACACTAACCAACCGCAGTAGTAATCAACGTCGCTCATCATGGTATTGGCCTTTGTTAAGGTAAAAAAATACCCGCTCGATGGCGGGTTATTTACTGTGTTCTGCAACGTATTCTTTTAGCTCCTGCTCACTTGCCGGGAGCCAGTCTTCAACTACCCGAAGTCCGCAGTCCTGAACTTCATCCATAATCCAACCGCCTTCATCATGGTCATATCGGCGGGTGTAATAGCTTCCATCTGGATGACGCTCAGCCAGTGTGTAGCTGTCATAAGGGCCGCCATAGGTAGGCACATCACCCAGCTCAGGATGGTTCATCCACATAAAGAATAATCGCCCGGTAATTGGGCACACATCAGGGCACCAACGATTTTCCTTGTTCATACTCGCCTCTTAAATATCTGCTGCGTACACGCTATAAAAAAGGCTGCGGGTTAGGCAGCCTGTTGTGATTCCCGGCATTGCCGGTTTAGCTTGTTGAACACGTCCCTGAAGATAGGGTATTCATCCTTTGAAACCTTACTCAGATAGCGGTGACCGATGATTCCAGTTTCTTCATCAAGAACGATGCGCGCGCTGTTGACTCCAACAACGAAGAAGAAGCGAGGGTGCTTGCGCCATTGAGTAATCAGGCCATCATCAATCGCCTGCTGAAGATAAGCGGGTATTTCAACCAGGCTTACGAGCGCTATCTTTGTTTCTTCGCGTTCGATTGCATCTTTGGTGCGTTGAATGCTGTCCTGCAGCGCCCTCAGTCCATCGTTCTGCTTATCCCACTTATGCAACGTTGCGCGACCATTGCGCTTGTCGTTGAGTGGCTGTCCGTTCGCCTGAGCTACAGTGTCGAAGTGGTCTTGAAGGCGCTCATCAAACCGCGCCTCTTTCTTAACGAGAGACGCTTTCAAAATCTCAAGTCGCTTACTCATGCGGTTATCTCGCCGTTACGTTGTCTTTAGATTTGCGATACCCAGCACTGAAGATGGCTACCTGTGGTAAGCACATCGCTGTGCTCTCATGCTTCTCACGCAGACTGGGCGCTGATGTGGCGCGGGCTACGTTTAAGCTGCATCCCATAAGGGTGGTGACAATCCCGTTCTCAAACTGGCGATCTGCTGCTTTCTTTGCACGATGCTCAGCTGCGCGCTTTGCGTTGTAACGCTGCTTCGAATTCATGATGTTTCTCCAGGTGAGTGCTTTGGTGATTGGATGGCCGGTGCTCCTCGCCGTTCACGTGCGCTGGTTTTGCCACCGCCAAGACGGATTTGTTATCCAGCGACTTCAGCCGACGCCGGGGTTACTACAGCTGCCCCAACCATGCGTTTGCATTCATCCAATCCCAGAGCACTCGCTCCGGCCTACCTGCATCAGGTAGGAATCTAATTGTTAAAGAGCTGACTTCCGTTTCTTACTGCTACAGCGTCCTGCTGATGGGTTAAATATATCCAAAGCTATTATTACTGTAAATAGCCAAAGATATAAATTTATAGCTTTAGTGATTTTCATGTTGATTCCTAAAGGAATTTATTTTTGTTCAGACGAAAAAAATCCCGCCTAAGCGGGATCATTTAAGACTTTTGCGTTTAAGTTCAGCCTAACCTTTTATAGTCAACGGACTGACGGAGAAGGACTTTTGCCATGATATGGAACTCACCCTCGTCACTCTCCTCGATAAACCATTCTTTATAGCGCTGGTTGTCGGATAGTACTGCGAGGCGATGCTTCTGCATTTGCAGGCGTTTTACATGCATTGTTTTGCCAAACACAAAAACATATACGCCATCACCATCGAAATGAGTCACAGCGAGATCTACAAAAATCTGATCACCTGGCTCAATGGTTCCTTCCATGCTGTCACCGCGCACGGTGATAACCTTTATCGTATCAGCAGGACGTGGGCCAAATAATGCTTTAGCCTGCTCATTGGTATATTCAATAGCTCTTATGGTTTCAACGAATTCAGTAGACACAAGATAACCATCCCCCGCGCTAGCTTGGACATCCAATACATCTACACGATAGTAGTCGGGTTCCGCCAGTCTTTCTTTTTTAGGGATGTGAATCTGAGGGACGCCCCTCATCTCACCTTCGCCAGAAGAAAGCCACTCAGGGCTAACTTCAAGAACCTTCGCTATCTCATAAAGCTTTCTGGTGTTTTTGGTTATGCCCTGCGTCAGTTTCCATACGCTTGGCTGGGCCATTCCTACCGCCTCAGCTAAAGAAGCCTGAGTGTGTCCGCTTGCCCTCATGGCAGCGTTAAGTCTGTCTGCAAAAGTCATTTTAGATTTCCCTTTTGTCCTCCCTGAAAGATATAGCCATAGATATTATTCATCAAATAACCAAAGCTATTTACTTTTTGGATAGCTTTAGCTATTATCACAATAGCCAAGCAAAGCAGGAGCTATTTTATGGTCAACAAAGCTATTAAGCGGGCTATTGACATCGTAGGCAGCCAGCAGAAGTTAGCTGATGCCTGCTTAGTCAAACAGCCCTCAGTTTGGGCTTGGTTGCATGGGAAGAAAAAGGTGTCAGCCGAGAATGCAAAGCGCATCGAGAAAGCCACCGATGGAAAGATCCCAGCTTACCAGGTACGCCCAGATTTAACTGACCTGTTTCCTCATCCGAATCAGGCAGCCTAAGTAACACCGCTCTTTGTCAATTTAGCCGCCCACCTGCTGCAGGAGGGCAAAAACCAAGTGACTAGCTCACTGCAAAATCACGCAAGTTTTTCAACGAAAGGAATATTACATGATTGAAATTACAAGCTATCGCAAGAAAGCGAGAGAGATTGAAAGCCAGCTGCTGAACAAACTGGCAGAGCTGGGGCAGGGGCCACTGGCGAAAGTCATGGGTTTGGATGAGGCAGCAGTAAGCCGTATGAAGCGCCCATCAGGAAAGCAGCGTTACAGCTTCTTCCAGATGATGAGTCTGGCAATGGCTTATCTGGATGTGGTGTCACCGGAGTCTGAAGTGGCTAAGAGGCTGCTGAGGATTGAGGAATTACTTACCAAAGAAAAAGCCCCGAAGAACTGCGAATTCTTCGAGGCCTGATGCGAAATGACTGGATCAATTCACAGGAGTAATTATGAGTAGTTTATCACTGTATTACAAGGGCAAAGAGAAGAACGGCACGGATACCACGGTGCGCAAAACGTTCTTGGTTCCGCTGTCAGAGCTGTATGTCGAGCCGGGCTATAACGTTCGTGATATCGATCAGCAGCACGTCGAGGAGTTTCGCGACGCATTCATTGCCGGCGAGTTTGTGCCGCCGCTGGCGGTGCAGGTGACAGGCGATCGGGTCAAAATCATCGATGGTCATCACCGCTATCACGGCGCCCTGATGGCTACCGAAGCCGGTCACGAAATTGCCCGCCTTGAATGCAAAGACTTTACCGGTACCGAGGCCGATCGCATCGCATTCATGGTTACCAGCAGCCAGGGTAAACCGCTCACTGCGCTTGAACGCGCAGCAGCCTATCAGCGCCTGTCTAATCAGGGATGGTCAGTAAGCGAAATTGCCAGCAAGGTTAAGCGCTCAGTCGCGGATGTTGATCACCACCTTCAGCTGCTGACGTGTGGCGATGAGCTAATAGCAATGGTCAAAACCGGCGAGGTAGCAGCAACGACCGCTGTCGCTTTGGCGCGCGAGCATGGTGCCAACGCTGGCGCTATTGCAACTGAGCAGATGGGTAAGGCTAAGGCCGCTGGTAAGAAAAGGCTTTCGCGCAGTGCAGCAATCCCGCTTTTCAGTGCTGCAAAAGCCCGTCGCCTGGCTGAGCTGCTGATAGGTGCAGAGATGTCCGGAGAAGCCGGTAATGAACACCTGGTGCTGGCTGAAGGAACCGCAGAGGAGGTAGGGCAGATCATTGCTGACTACCGCGCCGGCGCGCCCGGCAGGTGGGAAGAGTCATGAATCTCGCCTATGAAAACGTAACACCAATCAGGCCCGGACTACGGGCCGTGGAGCAGCGCGTGGCAGAGCTTGAAGACGGCTATGCCAAACTGTCCAACATGCTTCTTGAAGAGTATGCCGGTGCTGACCTGACAAAGCGTCAGTTTAAAGTCCTGCTGGCAATCCTGAGAAAGACCTACGGATGGAATAAAGCGATGGACCGGATCAGCGATTCTCAGATTGCAGAGATAGCGAAATTGCCGGTCAAGCGCTGTAACGAGGCGAAGCTGGAACTCGTCAGGATGGGGCTCATAAGGCAGCAGGGCGGCATGTTTGGCCCTAACAAAAATGTCTCAGAATGGTGTATCCCTCAAAATGAGGGTAAATCCCCTAAAACGAGGGATAAACAATCCCTCAATTTGAGGGAGCAGAATCCCTCAAAACAGGGGGACACAAAAGACACTATTACAAAAGACAATAAAGACAGTAATTTTTCGTCAGAGAATTCTGTCGAATCCCCTGACTCACCTCCGGCAAATCTTCCTGCTCTTCGTCCTGAAGCAGCAGTCCAGACACCGAAGGGTGACAAGTGGGGAACCGAAGACGACCTGAAGGCGGCGGAGTGGATTTTCAAACGGGTGCAGATTGTCTCACCAAATGCCCGGAAGCCTAACTGGCCTGCCTGGTCAAACGACATCAGGCTGCTGCGCACGGCCCTGCAGGTTACGCATCACGAAATTTGCGAGGTATTCCTCTGGGCCAGCCGCGATCACTTCTGGCAGTCGAACGTGCTCAGTCCCGCGAAACTGCGCGAGAAGTGGGACACACTGAAAATTCAGATGAACCAGCCAGACCGTAACCGGGCGGCGCCAGCGGATCAGCAGCCTGCTGCCCACTGGAACAGCCAGGAAGCATGGGAGAACTTCATATGAGACATCTCGTAGCGGCAGTAAATAATCGCGACAGCAGCGCGCTGGCCCGTATGGCCGGTGATGCACCGCAGCCGGCGGATCGTCGCCTGCATCAGGAAGTTGAAAAGCTGATGAATGAGTTTTTCGACGGACTGAAACAGGTGTTTCCCGCCTCAGTCAGCACCGCCTGGCGGACTCAGGCAGACGAAGCCGCCGCCAAACGACAGTGGATAGCTGCTTTTGCGGAGAACGGCGTGACCAGCAAACAGCAGCTTTCAGCAGGCATGCGCCAGGCGCGCGCCAGCGGATCACCGTTCCTGCCGTCTCCGGGTCAGTTTATCGAGTGGTGCAAGCAGGGTGAGCATCGTGCCGCCGGACTACCGGACAACGAAGAACTGCACGACATGTTTCGCCTGTACTGCAGGGATCGTGGCATGTACGACAGCAGCGAGGATTTCCCCTGGCAAAGCCCGGCGTGCTTCCACATGGTGACCGCGGTCTATAACCAGATGCGCTCGTTCAACCTGACGGACTCTGAGTGCCGCAAACGCCTGAGCGATGAGCTGCGCAAGATGTCGCGCCGGATTGAGTCTGGTGAAGAAATTCCTCCTCCGCGCAAGCAGATACCGCATCTTCACATCCCGACCAGCAGCGCAAAAGCGCTGGAGCATCTGGCCGACATTCGTCGTCGTTTTTCTCTGAAAGGTGGTCATCATGACTGAACTGAGCAACGTAATCAGCATGGCGCCGTACACGACCCGCGCCAGAGACATCGAATCGGCTAAGGAGTACCGCGACTGGCTGATTACGACGGTCGCCTCCATAACCACTGCAGACAGCAAATCGGACGATCTGAAGGTGGAAGCCTGCAACGGCATTCACGAGCTGTTTGAAGCATTCATTGACTCAGCGCTCAGCCCTGATAACTACACCAGAGAGCTTCAGTACAAGGATGCTGCGCCATGACACAGGTAATTCACGGTCTGACCCGCGAGCAGTTAATGAAGCTCGTATTCGGTAAAACCAAACCGTCACAGTGGGATTCTCGTTCCGACAAAGGCGGCAAGAAAAATGGAGCTACCCAATGAACAAGCTAACCGCTGAAATTGTACGCATGGATATTGGTCATCTACGTGAGCATCAGGCTAACCCGCACGTAGGCCTGAGCCTGAGGGAAGAGAAGTACCTGCAAGCCCTTGAGATTGCGCTGCCAGTGCTGGAGCAGCAGGAGAAGGGAGATGATGGCAAAGTTGAAGATTCTGAGCGTGGTGATGATGAAGCGTTTTGGGATGCAGATTATGACTGATAACAATGACTGGATTGAGTGGACTGGTGGAAAGTGTCCAGTAAATAACAGGGATATCGTAGATATTAATCTTAGGGGTTATGGGGAGTTCACTGACAGGGTGTCCGGAGCTTTAATGTGGGAGCATTCCGGCGGATCAGCAGACATCATCGCCTATCGGGTGATTGAGAATGATGGGAGGGAAGGATGATGGGTGACAAAAGAGAAAAACGCCACGCTGAACAAAACCACGACAGGACCTGGCAGGCTTTAGGTAAAACCTTCAGGCGCCAAGGGCAAGCCGAAAAGTTTATTCGTCAGAATGGATATCAGGTTGGCGTGGCAATCCGCGCAATGTGCGGAGGTTGGGTATGACAATACAAACCATCGGCGATGCGCTGGAGAGGAAGAAGTTTGAGGATTGGTTCAATTCCGAGTGGCGAGAAATAGTTGAGATGTATCCTCGCATGGAAAAAATCCGATACAAGAATATTGCAAAGGCTGCCTGGATGGCCCGCAGCAAGCAGGAGTAGCTCATGAACAACGTAATCCCCCTCAGACCAAACCAGCAACTTCATGAAGCACTTGATACGCTAACCAAGCTTCAGTACGCACTGGGAGCCATTCACACCCCTAATTTTGCTGACCAGATTATGAAAAGTCAGGCCCAGCAACTATCCAAAGAACTTCACGACAACCTCTATGACTACGTGGAGACACTTGAAGGGAGGTAGCAGTGGAAACGCAACGTTATCTATTGAGAGACAACAGCATCAGACAGAACTGCATCACCGCCATCCAGCAACTCCCCACCGATAGCAACAAACCAGTCGAAATAGTCATTCAGGAGCGCAAGCGCAGTGCGGATCAGAACCGCCGTATGTGGCCGCTTTTGCATGACCTCTCCCGGCAGGTTGAATGGTACGGGCAGAAGTACAGCCCTGACGACTGGAAAGACCTTATTACTGCACTCGTTGCGAAATCCAAAAACGAACAGCAGCGCACCGCACCCGGTATCGGCGGCGGCGTCGTCATGTTCGGTTCCCGGACAAGCAAAATGCGGGTGAGCGAGATGGTCGAGGTCATCGAGGCGATTTACTGGTTTGGCACAGAGCAGAACGTGAAATTCAGCGACGAAGCCCGGCGTGAAATTGAATGGGCCCAAATGTACGGGAGTCAATCATGAAACATGGCAGACACTTATCTCACTCACAGGAATTCTGTAACCGCATTGCACACCTCCGCAGTCAGGGGCTGGCATGGTCCATTATCAGCGCAAGAACCGGACTATCTACCGGAACGTGCCAAAACCTTGCGAAGAGGGCGCGATGAAAACTACGTGGTTCACTCACCCGGAGCCCATGGACTCCATCACGGCAGACAGCCTGCTATCCCAATATGCCGCCCGGCAGGTTACAGCAAAAAAGACACTGGCATTCGACCCTAAGTTCTGGACGGTATCGGCGCTGCTACCAGAAAGCAGGAATGAGCCCCGGCCCAGCAAACAATTTCAGAACAGAATATGGAGCTGACTATGTGTGAAAACTGCGGCGAACCACTCAAGCCTGACGAGGTTTACTGCTGCGCCAGCTGCCTCGATGAGTTCTTCATAGAGTGCGATCCTAACGGAGCAATGGAGGATAGCGATGGCTGAGTTAAAAGCAGGTGGGCTGGCTATGGTTTTTGGGCTTAAAGAAAACCTGGCCGCTAACGGAAAGTGCGTTCGCTTAATAATGATGGTGAATCCTGGCGAGATATTTAAATCACCACTGTCAAACAGGATGCTAATTCACAGAGAAAGTATCTCATCGTGGATATGCGAAGGCGACATTCAAAAGTCACATCCAAGAGAAATCGGCTGGGCTTGCTTTAATCCAAGTAATCTTATGTCCATTGACGGCGACGACTTCCAGCATGAGGACGAGCGACAGAAGGAGCTGACGAATGGCTAATGGCATCAAGCCAAAGCCGCCGAAGCCTAAGAAGTGCAAGTGTTGCCCCGAGAAGTTTATCCCCCGCAATAGTCTCCAGACAGTCTGCTCCCCTAAATGCGCCATTCAACTCGCAACTCTGCTATCCGAACGCAAGCAAAAGCGCCAGGAGAAAGAGCAGCGTGCAGCATGGAATAAGCGCAAAGCAGATGTTAAGCCGTTAAGCCACTGGATGAACATGACCCAGCGGGCATTTAACGACTACATCAGGGCGAGAGACGGAGATATATGCATCAGCTGCGGCAGCACAACGGCGGTCAGCTACCATGCCGGCCACTACAGGACAACAGCGGCGGCATCACAGTTACGCTTCGACGAGGACAACGTACACAGCCAGTGTTCAGCGTGTAATACCCATCACTCCGGCAACATCGGTCCGTACCGCATCAATCTCATCACCAAAATCGGCCTTCAGCGCGTCAAGGCGCTCGAATCTAACAACCAACCACACCGATACACCAGAGAGGAACTGGAACGCATCAGAGCGCATTACAGGGCTTTGCTGCGGGCATTGGTAAAGCAGAGGGAAGCAGCATGAAGCTAACACCAAAACAACGAAGCATTCTTCGCATGAAATTCGGTGGTCACTGCGCATATTGCGGCTGTGAATTACCCGAGAAAGGGTGGCACGCAGACCACGTAGAAGCAGCGCTCCGCAAGTGGGAATTTGGCCCCCGCCGTCAGGATGGCACACGCAGGACAATAGCCACGGGAGAGCACTGGCGGCCAGAAAATGACGTTATGGAAAATCTCTTTCCGGCATGCGCACCCTGCAATCTATTTAAGGCGACTTTCAGTGTGGGGGTGTTCAGGGAGCAGATTGCCGAGCAGGCAGAGCGAGCCAGGCAGTACAGCGTCAACTTTCGCACTGCTGAAAGATTTGGGCAGGTGAAGATCACCGCGTCCCCGATTGTGTTCTGGTTCGAGAAATACATGCAGGAGCGTGCAGCATGACCCAATACCTCAAAGAAAAATGGCTGCGCCTACGTCTTTACCGCGCCCGCCGTATGTTCGAGATCAACTACCGCATATTGCGTAACACGGCAAAAATAATGGGAGCTAAGCATGCGCATTGAGCGAGACTTTCAGCAAGTTGTTAGGCTGGCAGGCGTTCGCAGTTCTGCAGATATGCGCCGGCTATTTGGGACTGGATGGAAGACTATCAATAAATCACAGCAGGCCTGGATCCGACACCTGCTCACTGTCTGGGGCGATCACCTGGGTGGCGATGATTATGACCGCGGTGAAGTGAACGTTATCGGACGTCTGATGATGCGCTGCGAATGGAGCGAACAAAAGGGTAAGCAGATAGAGAAAATCGTGTCAGAGCTGCACTGTGAAGGCTTGCGCGGTGAGGAGTTATTCCGTAAAGCTCGTGACCTACTGATGCCACAAACTTCAACAGCAAACATCATCGCTCTCGCCAAAGAATCAGATGATGCTGCTTTCGTTGAAACGGTCATGGTTAAAACATTCGGTAAGGACAACCCGATTAAGAACGTAGCCAGATTACGATATTGCAAACGCAAGAGCGTGCAAAATATCGGGGCATCGCTGATTTATTTCACTGGCATCAGCAACAAGGAGGCCCGAAACAGAATGGAATGGGCGCTTGATATCCTCGAAGGAGAAATGTTTTACGCGATAAAACGAGAAATGGAGAAGGAGATTCCTAAAATAGCCGCATAAATAGAATGTATAGCACGAATAGCTAAAGACAAAAGGCATGCTGCCTGGCATATTTGTAATACGCTCGGGAAGTAAAGCGTACTGAGCATTCCATCACTCTGTGATAATTAGAAAGCCCTCCGGACTCACCATCCGCGAGGGCTTTTTGCATTTCTGCACCCAATTAAAAAGCCCAGCCACACAGCTGGGTTTTCTCGTTTTCGCCCCCGCCAGTCAAAGCGACCTCAATTCTATCCGTAGTGGCGGCGGGCGTCTTTTACACGCGAATAGCCGCAATCGCGGCATTCTCATTGTGATCAACTAAAGCTGCGTCGGGCATTTAGCGGCGGGAAGGCTCGGGGAAGTTTCTCAGGTGACAGTGAGAAGTCTAACCGGGTTTGTTCTGTTCACAATGTCATCAATTCCTAAACAGAATAAGCCCCGCTCAGGGGAACAGGATGAAACGACGCATGCCTTACAAATCTGATCCGGGCTTTATAGCCGCGCTGCTGGCACTCGGTATGACTGTGCTGGGTTCAGTAGCGGCTTATGCCTACAAAGTTTTAAGCGGAGAGAGCTTCAGCTGGCGCACCCTGTGCCTGCAGATGATTGTCTCCATCTTTGCCGGATTCCTGATGATGCTGCTGGCCGTCTACTGGCAGTGGCCGCAGGAGGTGACTGGCGCAATCTGCGGAATGGCCGGCTGGTCCGGTTCATCCCTTATCAAAGCACTGGAAAAGCGTTTTCTGCAGAAAGCTGCAGGCGATGCGGGAGCTGCTGAATGATTACTCTCGATCAGTTCCGGCGCGCAACCGGCATCAGCCAGGCTCTGGCCGATATGTGGTTTCCTCACGTCGCAGCAGCGATGCGGGAATTCGGTATCGACACGCCAAAGCGGCAGGCTCACTTTCTGGCGCAGGTGGGACACGAATCTGCCGGCTTTACCAAAACCGAAGAGGGGCTGAATTACAGCGAGAGCGCCCTGAACGCTATGTTCGGTAAGCGCATCACGCCCTCACAGGCCAGAGCCTACGGCAGAAACAACGCTCACCCCGCTGACCAGTGCATGATAGCCAGCATCATCTATGCAAACCGCAACGGAAACGGCAGCATCGAATCCGGTGACGGCTACCGGTACCGCGGGCGAGGGCTGATTCAGATTACCGGGAAGAAAAACTACTCGGCTCTGAATGCTCAGCTGAGCGCTGACCTTATTGCATCGCCGGACCTGTTATCAGGTAGGGCGCTCGCAGCACGGTCAGCGGCAGCCTGGTGGAAGAATCACGGACTGAACGAGCTGGCTGACGCAGGGAATGTCGATCGCATCACGCGGGTTATCAACGGCGGCCTGAACGGCATCGACGATCGCCGCCAGCGTACAGCCCGCGCACTGGAGGTGCTATGCAGAACATGAACGTTATCCGCATCCTGATCCCCGTCATCTTCGTGGTTATCATCATCGGCTTCATTGCAAAGCTCGGATATGACAATCAGATCCTCACGCAGAGGAACGAGCGTCTGCGCCTGCAGAACACTGAACTGATGTCCAAGAACACCGACCTTGCCGGCACCATCAAAACGCTGGCGGCGCACGTTGGTGAGCAAAACGAAATCGTCCGCGCTGAGACAAAGCGCCGGGCAGCCGCAGAGATGAAGCAGCAGGGGCTACAGGATGAGGTTAAGCAGGTATTACGCGACAGCACGTGCAGCGTTGTGCTTGTCCCTGATGATGTCACTGACAAGCTGCGCGACCAGGCAGATACAGTACGAAGCGGTAAAGGAGCCCCGGCTGCCGATACCGGCAAGCCTGCTAAGTGAGTGCCCGATACCGGCTATTCCGAAACCGATGACCTACGGTGACAGCATCCTGCTCAACTTCCGGCTGCTGGATTCGCTTGATGAGTGCAACGGCAAGCTGAGAGCTATCAGCAGAATTGAAGAAATCAGAGCCTCGCAATAGCGGGGCTTTTTTGTACCTGCAGTAAATCACGCGCCATGCCCGGCGCATCAAACCACACAGAGCCTTTCAGGAATCAGCTTCGGAGATAACCGTTATAAGCGGCGGCTTCTCTGTGGGCGGTTATCTGGGCAACGAGGCTTATTCACTAAAAGGTAGAGCGCAATGAGTAATCAGTTGGCAACTATTGACTTCCGGGACATGGTCTCCGTGTCAGGTGATCGCGTCATCACTACATCCCGCAAGGTAGCTGCATACTTCGACAAGCAGCATCATCACATCATCCAGAAGATTGAAAAACTCGACTGCTCAGATGAATTTCTAACCAGCAACTTTTCGCGGGTTACCTATGAGCACAAGGGGAATCAGTATGTTGAGTATGAAATCTCAAAAGACGGCGCTATGTACATCATCATGTCTTTCACCGGCAAGAAGGCTGCCGCCATCAAAGAGGCATTTATCAAAGCCTTTAACTGGATGCGCGAGAAGCTGATGGAGCTGGCTCACTCCTACCAGCGAGAGCATAACGAACTGATGCTAGAGCTGATGAAAGAAAAGGATGTTGCCAGCATGTCTGGACGATTGCTCAACAGATGGGGACGCGTGAAAAGGCCTCAGCTTATGGCAAGAATTGAAAGGCTGGAGCAGCAGGCGCAAATCACCATCCCAGGACTACCAAAGTGACTATCACTTAGCTCATCACTTCCGGTGGGCTGACTAATGGTTAATCGCATATCAACCAAGGAGTTTCCATGTCGCTTAAGCGCAAAGAGCTGCCCCGCTATAAGGGCAAAGAGAATCAGGTGCTGGCCCTGAAGATTAAAGAAGTCCGTCAGGCAGTAGATGGCACCGGTGTGATTGTGCCGGAGGATGAATTCTACCCGGAGTTTGAAGTCTCCAGCGAATACATGAGCCTCAACCAGCCTAAGAAGGGCGGCTACTACGTTGAGTCAATCGACGGCCAGCCTTTCTATCTGGAAGCGAAAGACTTCGACAAGCAGTACTCACTGATGAAGTGATCATTACAGAGCATCTCACGGGGTGCTCGATAATGACAAAGGAGACCACCATGGCAGAAACAGCAAACGCTACTGAGCTTACGGCACAGCAGCAAACCCGACTGACCATTCTCGACATGCTGCAAAACGACACCGCCGCCGCACAGCAGGCAATCAACTTTATCGGTGATGATCAACTGAAGCTGGAACTGTTCAAACGGCAGTACACGCTGGCACAGGCAGAACCCACTGCGGTATCACGCACAACCAAAGCGATTCAGGGTGTAAAAGACGCTCTGCCGCTGTTCCAGTAAGAGAGAAACCTGATGGCTGAACTCAACGAACAACAAGAGCGCTTCTGTCAGGAGTACGTGATTGATCTGAACGCAACACAGGCGGCTATTCGCTCTGGCTACAGCGAGAAATCTGCAAAGTCGATTGGTCACGAAAACCTGACTAAACCCCACTTGCGGGCTCGAATCGCTGAATTGGCGAAGGAGCGGAATGCCGCGGTAGGTCTGAGCGCAGAGTTTGTGATTGAAGGCGTGATTAAGAATATCCGTCGGTGCGAACAGGCGGAGCAGGTTTACGACAGAAAGGGTGAGCCAGTAATGGTTGAAGGCCCGGATGGTGAGCTTGCACCGCTCTACAAATACGACGCCAACGCAGCGCTTAAAGGCTATGAGCTGCTTGGTAAGCATCTGAAGCTGTTCACTGACAAAGTGGAGCACTCCGGCAGCATCGAAACCATGTCAGACGAAGAACTTAACGCAAAACTCGCGAGGCTTGTAAATGGACAATCTGAAGCGCGAGGAGAAGCTTGAGTTAATCCGGCTGCTGGAAGAGAAAGCCCGCCGGTTAGTCGTGAATCGCTACCGCACCTACTTCGACACCCGATACCCATGGCAGCGCAAATTCATCGCACAGACAGCTGACTATCGTCAGTGCGCCCTGATTGCAGCGAACCGCGTTGGCAAGACAGACACCGCAACCTATATCGATGCTATCCACCTTCTCGGTGAATATCCTGAAGGGTGGGAGGGATACCGTTTCGACCATGCGCCGCTGATGTGGTGCCTCGGTTACTCCGGTGAAAAGTGTCGTGACCTGCTGCAAGCTGCAATTATCGGCAAGAAGGTTAACGGTGAGTTTGCCGGCGGCCTGATTCCTCCAGAGCGCATCGTATCGACTGAGCCAATGACCGGCACACCTAACGCTGTCCGCTCTGCCTACATCCGGCACAGCAGCGGCGAGCTGAGCAAAGTGCAGTTCTGGTCATATACGCAGGGCCAACATGCACTGATGGGGGACAGCGTCGACTGGTTCCATATCGATGAAGAGCCGGAAGACCACGAAATCTATCCGCAGGTGCTGACACGTACCGCGACCGGCGACAAAGGCCGCGGTGGTCGTGGCATACTGACATTCACGCCAGAGAACGGGCGCACTGACCTGGTTATCAAGCTCCTTGATGATCCGGCTGAATCACAGTCCTGCATGAACGTGGGCTGGGATGACGCGCCTCACCTCACCGAAGAGACAAAGAAAAGCCTGCTGGAGTCATACCCGCCGCACCAGAGAGAGATGCGAACCAAAGGCATCCCGATGCTGGGACACGGGCGAATATTCGACTTCAGCGAAGACAAGATTACCTGCGAGCCATTCCCGATACCGAAGCATTACATGGTTATCGACGGCATGGACTTCGGCTGGGACCACCCACAGAGCCGCGTACAGCTGGCAATCGACCTTGACAGCGACACCTACTACGTCACCAAAGCGTGGAAAGCCAGCAAGACATCACCTGCTGAGGCATGGGGCGCGACAAAATCATGGGCCAACAAGGTTCCTACCGCATGGCCGCAGGATGGACTTCAGACAGAGAAAGGCAGCGGCCTGCAGCAGAAGTCATATTACTCAGATGCGGGCTTCCTGATGCTGTCTGACTGCGCACAATGGCCTGATGGCTCCCGTTCTGTTGAAGCCGGGCTATTTGAGCTGCACGACCTGATGAGTAGCGGGCGCTTCAAGGTGTTCGCCGGCCTGCGCGACTGGTTTGAGGAATTCAACTTCTACCACCGTGACGATCGCGGCCGCATCGTCAAAACCCGCGATGACCTGTTAGATGCAACCAGATACGCCTACATGATGCGCCGCTTTGCTAAGCGCTTTGGTGATATCGGCACAGTGAAAGAGAAAAAATTACCGGCGCCAATTCGCCCTATTTCCCGGAGTAGATAATGGCCGACAAAGACGAAAAATTGCAGACCATTCTCACGAAGTTTGACCGGGACTGGACAGCAAGCGACGAGGCCAGAACGGAGGCAACTAACGACCTGTTCTTCAGTCGCGTGAGCCAGTGGGATGACTGGTTATCAGATTACACAACGCTGCAGTATCGCGGTCAGTTCGATGTGGTGCGCCCGGTAGTCCGCAAGCTGGTAGCAGAGATGCGCCAGAATCCGATTGATGTGATGTTCAAGCCGAAAGACGGTGCCAGCCCGGATGCGGCAGATATCCTGATGGGTATGTACCGCACTGATATGCGGCACAACACGGCGAAGATTTCCGTCAACGTTGCAGTACGTGAGCAGATTGAAGCAGGCATTGGTGCATGGCGGCTGGTCACCGAGTACGAAGATCAGGACCCGACCAGCAACAACCAGATTATACGGCGCGTACCCATTCACGAAGCATGCTCGCACGTTGTGTGGGACGCCAACTCGAAGCAGATGGATAAGAGCGATGCGAAGCACTGCACGCTCATCAGCGCACTGAGTAAAGACGGCTGGAGCGCCTTTGCTGAAGAGTACGGGCTTGATGAAGATGATATGCCTGATTTCCAGTCGCCATCTTCCAACTGGATTTTCCCCTGGACGACTAGCAACGTTTATTACATCGCTGAGTATTACGAGGTCGAGGAAAAGAAAGAGCTGGTATTCATCTATCAGGACCCGATGACCGGTGAGCCAGTCAGTTACTTCAAGCGTGACATCGCTGATGTAATTGATGAGCTGTCTGACAAAGGCATGGTGAAGATAGGTGAGCGCAAGGTTAAACGCCGCCGGGTATACAAAACGCTGCTGACACAGTCCGCAATCCTGAAAGACCGCGAGCTGATTGCAGGCGAGCATATCCCGGTCGTGCCGGTGTTCGGTGAGTGGTCATTCGCCGGCGACAAAGAAGTTTATGAGGGTGTTGTCAGGCTGACCAAAGACGGCCAGCGCCTGCGCAACATGATTATGAGCTTCAACGCTGACACAGTGGCCCGCACACCGAAGAAGAAGCCATTCTTCAACCCGGAGCAAATCGCTGGCTATGAGTACATGTACAGCGGGAATGATGATTACCCGTACTACCTGCTCAACCGCACTGACGAAAACAGCAATGACCTTCCACCGGCACCCATAGCGTACATGGAAAATCCGGAGGTTCCGCAGGCTAACGCCTACATGCTGGAAGCTGCCACAAATGCTGTGCGCGAAGTGGCAGACACCGGCGTAGATGCGGCAGCTGCAGGCGGGCAGGTAGCGTTCGATACCGTCAATCAGCTGAACATGCGCTCTGACCTTGAAACGTATGTTTTCATGGATAACCTGGCTACCGCGATGCGTCGCGACGGGGAGATTTACTCCTCAATCGTGAACGACATCTACGATGTGCCGCGCACGGTGTCCATGACGCTTGAGGATGGCAGCGAGAAAGAAGTACAGCTGATGGCGCAGGTTATCGATTTCCAGTCCGGTAACTCAGTCACGCTCAATGATGTGCGTGGCCGGTATGAGACCTATACCGACATCGGCCCGTCTTTCCAGTCGATGAAGCAGCAGAACCGCAGCGAGATAGCTGACCTGCTCACGAAAGTGCAGCAGGGCACGCCTGAGTACCAGATGCTGCTCCTGCAGTACTTCACTCTGCTGGATGGCAAGGGTGTTGAGATGATGCGCGAGTATGCGAATCGTCAGCTTGTCACCATGGGGCTGAAGAAGCCGGAGACGCCAGAAGAACAGCAGTGGCTGGCAGAAGCACAACAGGCTCAGCAGGGACAGCAGGACCCGAACGCAATGATTGCACAGGCGCAGGTTATTGCTGCACAGGCCGAAGCAGAGCGTGCACGTAATGAGACTGCACAGACACAGATTAAAGCATTCACCGCTCAGCAGGATGCGCAGGAATCGCAGGCTAACACTGTCTACAAACTGGCTCAGGCCAGAAACATTGACAGCGACGCCGTGATGAAAGCCATCAAATTGCTGAACGAGGTTGCATCACAGCAACAACAAAACTTTCCTTCCGCCAATACCGGCGAGATTCCTCGAACCATGTGAGAGAGCTAAACAGCATGAGCGATACCACCGAAATTCAGAACACTGAAGAGCAACGCCTGCCCGGCGATCACGCAGCGGCATCTGCTGATAGTCAGGTCGAGGGGAATGCCACCCAGACCGATGAGCAGGAAGAAGGCTTCGATATTGTCCTGAAGGACGATGAGCACAAGCCGAAGCAGGACCACGACACCAACGCTAAATTTGCAGCCCGCCGCATTGCGCGTAAGCGTCAGCGCGAACTGGAGCAGCAGGTTGAAGCCGTCAGCCGTGGTGAGCTTCCGGAAAATCTTCGGGTTAATCCTGACCTGCCAAAACAGCCGGACGTGAACGAGTACCTGTCAGACGAGGCGCTGTCCAAGTATGACTACGATACCAGTCGCGCTCTGGCTGCTTTCAACGCTGCTAACACCGACTGGCTTGTGAAAGCACAGGACGCACGCAGCAACGCTGTAGCGGAGCAGGGGCGCAAGACACAGGATTATACCCGCCAGTCGACACAGCATGTCGAGGCAGCACGTCAGCACTATGACGCTGCTGAAAAGCTCGGACTGGCTGACTATGACGAGAAGGAGGAAGCGTTCCGCGCACTGGTTCCCGCCGGTGTGGACGTGGCGCTGATGCAGCTCTTCCCGGAGAAGTCGGCCGCGATGATGTATCACCTGGGTTCAAACCCGGAGAAAGTCCGACAGCTGATGTCGATGAGCGAACAACAGGTGCTGATTGAACTCACGCGCCTCTCAGACCGTTTAACTCTCAAGCCTCGCGGCAAGACCGTGTCAGCAGCCCCACCGGTAGATGAACCGGTTCAGGGCAGCGTCGCTGCAGCCAACATCTCCGCACTGCAGAAGCAGATGGAGAAGGCCGCAGCGAAAGGTGACACGGAAACGTACCGCAAAATTAAAGCACAAATTCAAGGAACTAAATAATGGCACTTTCCGAAGGCAGATGATCACCTATGCGGTGGACGAAGTAATTGAAACCATCCAGAACCTGACGCCGATGGCTGAGCGCGTCAGCAAATACACCCCGCCAGGCGCCGCAATGCAGCGTTCAGGCAACACAGTGTGGATGCCGCTGGAGCAGGAAGCACCTACTCAGCGCGGCTGGGACCTGACCGACAAAGAGACCGATATTCTGGAGCTCTCTGTTAAGGTCAACATGAACGAGCCGGATAACGACTTCTTCGCGCTGCGTGCCGATGATGTTCGTGATGAGCGCTCATACCGCCGCCGCATTGCAGCCTCTGCCAAGAAGCTGGCGAACAACGTGGAAGCGGAGATTGCCCGCCAGGCTGTCGAAATGGGCTCACTGGTTGTAACCAGCACCGGCCCGATCGGCAACGCTAACACCGGCTGGGACTTCATCTCAGAAGCTGAATCGCTGATGTTTGCCCGCGAACTGAACCGCGATGCAGGGCTGTCGTTCTTCTTCAACGCCAACGACTACCGCGGCGCTGGCCGTGACCTGGCTGGCAAAGACTTCTACGGCCGCATTCAGGATGACGCTTACTCAAAAGGCGTGATTCAGAAGCAGGTTGCTGGCTTTGATGACGTCCTGCGCTCACCTAAGCTGCCAACACTGCGGGCCTCTCAGGCTACCGGCGTAACCGTCAGCGGCGCACAGAAGTTCAAGCCGGAAGCATGGCGCATCGACACCGACGGCAACCGCGAGAACGTGGATAACCGTACGGCTACCGTGGCAGTAAGCTCCGGTACCGGCTTCAAGCGTGGCGACAAAATCAGCTTTGCAGGCGTGAAATTCCTGGCGCAGATGGCGAAGAACGTACTGGTTCAGGATGCAACCTTCTCGGTTGTGGCCGTGAACGGTAACAACATCACCATCACACCGAAGCCTGTCGCGCTGGATGACACCACCCTGACCGCAGAGCAGCGTGCTTACGCCAACGTGAACACCTCTCTGGCTGCCGGCGCTGCAATCAACATCCTGAACACTGACGATGCACCAACCAACGTGTTCTGGGCTGACGATTCAATCCGCCTGCTGTCTCAGCCAATCCCGCTGGACCATGACCTGTTCGCCGGCATGAAGTCTCAGAGCTTCAGCGTTCCGGGCACTGGCCTGAACGGTGTCATCGCCTTCCAGGGTGATATCGACATCCTCGGCGGTAAATGCCGTATTGCTCTGTGGTATGCAGCAACCGCTGTGCGCCCGGAAGCTATCGGTGTTGGCCTGGCGAATCAGGATGTGGCTACCGCAATTACCGGCTAACCAGTGATAAGGGGCTTCGGCCCCTTTCTTCGGAGACGATCATGAGCGTAATGCTTTACAAAGAAGGCAAAGGCACGCGGGTGTGGGGCAAGGAATATCAGACCGTCATCGTTCGTGATGATGAGCTGGCAGAGTTCCGCGCCAAAGGCTGGAAAGACCATCCGGACGAAGTCACTTCGAAACCTGCTGAAGACAAGCCGATTAAGCGTACTCGCCGCACTCCTGCGGAAGAAGCCGGAAAGCCTCAGGCAGAGGTAAGCGATGAACCTACAAACGAAGGGTGACATTGTCAGGGCGGCGCTGCGTAAGCTGGGTGTGGCCTCAGATGCCACGCTCACTGATGTTGAGCCGCAGTCGATGCAGGATGCCGTCGAAGATTTAGAGATGATGATGGCGGAGTGGTACCAGGACAGCAAAGGCATCGTCACCGGTTACATCTTCTCTGACTCCGAAACACCACCATCTGACGGCGACGAGCACGGCATGCGCTCCAGTGCTATCAGCGCAGTCATGCACAATCTGGCAATTCGCATAGCGCCGGATTACGCAGTAGAGCCAGCAGCAAAAATCGTTACCACCGCCCGCTATGGCAAAGAGCAGCTTTATAAATTCTCTGCAATGAGCCGAGCTAAGCGTGCTGGCTACCCGTCCCGTATGCCGACCGGCAGCGGCAACCGCGGTGTTACGCTGAATTCTGTCAATTATTACCCCGGAGATAGACCAGATGCCGATTCAGCAGCTTCCACTGATGAAGGGAGTGGGTAAGGATTACCGCAACGCGGATTACGTAGACTTTCTCCCGGTTAACATGCTGGCTACGCCAAAAGAGGTAGTTGGCGCCAATGGCTATCTGCGCTCTTTCCCCGGCGTAGTGAAGCAGAACGATGTGGATGGCGTATCACGTGGCGTGTTCTATAACTCCCGTGAGAGCGCTGTATATCGGGTCTGCGGCAGCAAACTGTATAAGGCCGGAACTTCAGTTGGTACTGTAGGTGGTTCAGGTCGTGTTTCGATGGCCTGCAGCTACAACAGCCAGGCGGTCGGTGCCAACGGTACCATGACGCTGTACCGGTATGACGGTTCGGTAAAGACACTGTCCAACTGGCCTGCGGCGTCAGGTTACACGCAATACGAATTAGGCAATCTCCGGGACTTGTGCCGGAACCGTTCGCGATACGTGTGGAGCAAAGATGGCAGCGATTCCTTCTTCGTGAGTGACCTGGAGGATGAGTCAAAGCCTGATAAGTACAGCGCTGAGTACCGGGCAGAGAGCCAGCCTGACGGGATTATCGGCATTGATAACTGGCGTGACTTCGTTGTGTGCTTTGGTACCACGACGATTGAATACTTTTCCCTGACGGGCGCATCCGGGGGAGTGGGCGCTTCTCTCTATCAGTCACAGCCCTCACTGATGGTGCAAAAGGGCATCGCCGGTACGCGCTGCAAAACAAAATACGCAGACACTCACGCAATTCTTAGCCACCCGGCAACGGGCGCACCATCGGTATACATTATCAACTCCGCCCAGACCCAGCAGATAGCCACGGCATCTGTCGAGAAGATACTGCAGGGCTACACAGCTGAGGAACTGGCGACCGGCATTATGGAAACCACCCGATTTGAAGCGCATGAGCTGCTGATTATCCACCTGCCACGACACGTTCTGGTGTATGACGCATCAGTCACCCAGGCAGGCCCTCAGTGGGCGATCCTCAAAACCGGATTTGAAAGCGCAGCATACCGCGCCATTGATTTCGTATATGAGGGCAATGCGATCAGTTGTGGTGATAAGACAGAGGCGCTGACCGGAACGCTCAGCAAGGAAGTTTCCAGCCAGTACGGAGAGCAACAGGAGCACCTCCTGTTTACGCCACTGTTCCGCGCTGATAACGCACGGGCGTTTGATTTCGAGATGGAATCAGGAACCGGTGTTTCTCAGTTGGCTGAAAAAATGTTCATTTCGGCCACTGCTGACGGTATCAATTACGGGCGTGAACAGTTGATAACGTGGAATGCTCCGTTCCGTTACGACCAGCGGGCTCTGTGGCGCAGGCTTGGACGCATCCGTAAGAATATCGGGTTCAAAGTCAGGATTATCACCTCTTCACCAGTAACGCTGAGTGGTTGTCAGCTAAGGCTTGAGTAATGGCAGATGAACCGCAAAAAGTGATAGTCCAGGCGAGCCGTATTGATGACTCGATGCTGCCGCCAATATTTTCGCTTGCCTACCGGCTTTATGTCATTCAACAAAGTGGCGACCTGAAGAATGTCGCTGACGCTTCAAATAACGCGAGTGATCTTGCTTACCAGGCGGCAGTTAAGAACCAGGAGCAGGATGTGATACTTGCAGATCATGCTGTGAGGATTACCTTTGCCAAGTCACAGCTTGAAAACCATGAAGGTCGCATTACCAATGCTGAAAGCGCCATTGTTTCGCTGGGCAGCAGAGTAAGCACTGCTGAAAGCGATATTGACTTCATTCAAAGTGACTACGTATCGAAATCAGAAGCGGCTGCTCAGGCCCTCAGTGGCCCATTAAGCGTATCAGGTTCGTACTCTGTGAATGGCACGCAGGTTGTTGGCTCCAGGGTAGTTGGGTTCACTGCCGCTACCGGCTCTTCTTATAAGGGTTCCTTCAACTCTGACGTATCTTTGCCAGTGTCTGCCACCTATCAGCAGAGTGAACTTCAGCGCATATCCTCTAACCTTACCGCCGCATTGCGCAGGATGAAAGCATATGAAGATGCATTGCGGCTTCATGGGCTGATTGACTAATGATTACATTCAATCCAACCAGAAATATCGATCTGATAGAGCGCGTAGGTAATCACCCTGACATCATCGCCGGCAGTAATAATGGCGACGGTTATGAATATCGCCCGGAGTGCAGATATTTTGAGGTGAATGCGCACGGCGTCTTCGGTGGCATCGTGTATTACCACGAAATTCAGCCCATGAGCTTTGACTGTCACGCTATGTATCTGCCGGAAGCCCGCGGCTTCAGTTTTGATATTGGCATGGCTTTCTGGCGCTACATCCTCGGATCTACAGATGTTCAGTGCGTAACGTCATTCGCTGCCCGCAAATTCAGGCATGGGCAGATGTACTGTGCGGCTATTGGCCTGCAACGCGTAGGCACCATCCGGAAATACTTTAAAGGCACCGATGACGTGACGTTTTACAGCGCCACGCGTGACGACCTTATCACCTTCCTAAATTCCAGGAGTTAACCATGCATTATGCAATGAAGCTGGGCAGACAGCTGCGCGGCGAGGAACCAATGTGTCCTGAAAAGGGCGGGAAAGGCGGCGGTGGTAGTGACGCGCAGGCTAAAGCACTGAATAAGTCAACTGACCTGCAGCGCCAGCAGTGGCAGACGGTTATGAATAACCTGGCACCATTCACGCCACTCGCTCAACAATACGTTTCGCAGCTGCAAAACCTTTCCACACTCGGCGGGCAGAACAGTGCTCTCAACAGCTACTACGGTTCTGAACAGTACAAACAGCTGGCAAATCAGGCCCGGTATCAGTCACTAGCCGGCGCAGAGGCAACCGGTGGGCTCGGTTCAACGGCAACAGGCAATCAGCTCGCGGCCATAGCGCCAACCCTCGGACAGAACTGGCTAAGCGGCCAGATGCAGAACGCGCAGAATCTCGCAAACATTGGCCTTGGCGCGCTGCAGGGTCAGGCTAATGCCGGGCAGACCTATGCAAACAACTCAGGGTCACTGATGCAGCAACAGGCCGCACTTGCTGCCGCTAATGCTAATCGACCATCAGGCTTCCAGAGTGCGCTGGGAGGCGCAGCATCAGGTGCAGCCGCAGGCGCAGGATTGGGAAGCATCGTTCCCGGGGTTGGCACTGGCATTGGCGCTGCAATTGGCGGCGGCCTCGGCCTGCTTGGATCGCTTTTCTAAGGGGTGAGTATGGCACTTTCACAGTCATGGAATGGTGGCGGGCTTCTAGCCGGAATTGGTGGTGCAAACATGAATGCACCACAGGCGAATGACGTAAACGCCACGCTGGCACTCATCCGGGATAACAACGCTCAGCAGGCCAGCGGCGCTAACAACATGGGACTGCAGGCGCTGCAGGGTCTTGGCGGTGTGGCTCAGGCCTATCAGCAGTCAGCTTTGGCAGAAGGACAGAAAGCATTCAACCAGGCGCACGCTCAGGCTTGGGCGACGGGTGACACCTCTCTTTTACGCCAGTTTGCGCTGCAGAACCCGGCATTTGTGGAGAAAGCACAGCAGGCAGTGGGGCACCTGAATGACCAGCAGAGGGCTGATATTGGCTCACTGGCGGCCGGTATGCGTGTCTCTCTGTCTCAGGGACCGGAGGCGTTCAGCAAGTTTGTGAACTCTAACGGCTCAGCACTTCAGCGTGTAGGAGCCGATCCGGGTACTGTTCTGCAGATGGGCGTAACTGACCCGCAGCAGGCGCAGCAGTTCGTTGACACTCTCGGCATGTCATCCCTGGGTGGAAAGGATTATTTCGACGCAGTAGATAAGCAACAGGGCCGCAAAATTGACGTTGGTAAGCTGCAGGAAACCATCCGCAGTAACCAGGCTGGAGAGGCTATTCAGGTAAGAGGGCAGGATGTATCAGCCGCCACTGCCCGCCGAGGCCAGGATATTACCGCCCGTGGACAGGATATCGCAGCTGCAACATCACGGCGCGGTCAGGATATGGCTCAGGAGCGTTACAACAGAACCGCAGGCGGTACTGGTTCACGTTCTGTCCAGCTTGCTGACGGTCGTAGCGTCACAGTGAGCGGCAAGGTGCACGGATCGGGAGCGAATGCATTTTATGAGGGCGTGGACAATGACGGTAATGTGATCCGCGTTCCCACATCATCAATCTCAGCGCCCGCCACATCTGCAGCAAGCGCTCAAAACTACGCCATGGCGAAAGACCTGGGTGCAATCCTTAACGCGCCTCCTGAAAAACTTAACTTCATGACAGGAGTTACCGGCAGCAATGGGTCTCCTTCGTGGGGTGCAGAGGTACGTAGTCGGGTGGGAGGCGCAGAGCAGCGTCAGTTGTTCAATGCCACACAGCGAATTCAGGGCAAGATGCGAAACCAGGGGATTGCGTCTGCAAGGGACATGGGTGCATCAGGCATAAATACCGTAGCCGAAGCCAAAATGTACTTTCAGGGAATGCCTCAGGTTGATTACTCAAGCCCTGATGCTATGCAGCAGTCACTGCGAGACATCCAGCGGTATACGGACCAGTACAATAGCCAGTACAGCGTAAACGTAGGTTCGCAGGGGCAGCAGCAGCCCGCCGCTACACAGGGCAGCGTGTACACCTCCAAATCAGGCATTCAGTTTAAGGTGAAATGATGCAAGTTGAAGCCAACGGCAAAACCTTTGAATTCCCTGACGGCACCAGCAATGAGGATATCGGCAGCGCTATTGACGAGTATTTTACTGGCGCTGCTGTTGCCCCAGCTCAGACGCCCGCACAGGCACAACAAACGCAGCAGCCTGCCGCACAGCAGGGGAGCAACCCGCTTGAGCAAGCAGCCCGCGGGCTGGTAAACGTACCATTCGACGTGCTGCAGGGTGGCGCCAGCCTGATTAACAGCGTGAGCGAAAAGCTGGGCGGCCCAAAGCTGCTCGATGACGTATACCGCCCGGTAGATCGCCCGACAGACCAGTATGCTCAGGCAGGCGAAACCATTGGCGGCTATATGCTGCCAATAGGTGGAACAGCAAAGGCATTGGGGGCAGCTGCTGAGGCGGTGCCGGCAATATCTGCTGCAGGTAATATGGCTCTCGGTTCGCTGGCAGATGCGTCGAATCAGCAGGGTGATTTTATCGAAAACGCCGCGAAGAATGCCGCTATTAACCTTGGTGCTCAGGGCGCACTGTCTGGTGTGGCAAAACTGATTTCTCCGGCTGCACCTCAGTCCCTTGGTGGTGCCGCAATCGAGTCAGCCAATGATGTCTCGCGGCTGGCAAGAAGCAGTAACGGCAGGGCAGAGATTGCTTCTCAGGCAAGCGGTATTACTGATGATGTTGCCGGCGCGGCGAGTGAGGCAGGGCTGGATATCAACCTGCTGACACCGGGCATGCGTTCTGGTAGTAGGGGCATATCGCAGGCAGAGGGTGCGATTTCATCAACCCCCGGCGTAGTGCAGGATGCTCACCAGGCAGCTTTTAATGAGATCGCATCCAGATTCAATAACAGCCTGGATGAGCTGGGTGCAGCTGCCGGCAATGCATCCGAGAAAAGTGCGGCAATCAAGAGCCGGGTAGTCAGCCATCTGGACGAAATGCGCAATGCTGAAAGGTCGGCATGGGACGATGTCACGTCTACGATGCCAAATGTTAAGGCAAAAATGCCTAACGGCAACGCAGTGATTCAGGGCGAGCGTTCTGCAGGTGTGCCGCTCAGCCCGGAGATGAAGCAGTTCCTGCAGGCCAACAATCAGGGCGGTGTGACGTTCGATGGAATGAAAGCATGGCGGGCGAAGTTTGCTGATGCTGAGCAGAAATATATCCGCAGCGGTGAGGCGAATGCAGCACGTCGCGCCGGCGAGGTAAGGCGTGCTATCACGGAAGATATGAAGGCGATGGCGGGGAGTGGCGGGTTTCTGGATGACTGGACCAAAGCTAACGACCTTTCTAAAGCACGCATATCTGCTCAGAGTGATGCGGAGTCTGTATTCGGTCGCGACTTGGCTACTGATTCGCTGATCGCAAATGGCGTTAAGGCGCTGAGAGCGTCGTCAGAGAAAGGTCTGTCAGGACCATCAGGATTTCATACGATCGTCTCCTCATTGCCACGCGGGGAAAGGGTTCCGGCTATCTCCTCAATGCTGCAGGATGCGATATCGCACGGCGTCAGGGGCGGTAAGTCAGATGTGGCCGGGATTAATCACATTGCCAGCATACTCACACCGCAGAACGTCAATGCAATCGAACGGTACTCGCCGGAGCTTGGGCGCATAGCAAAAGCCTACGGCACACTGGCGCGCGCCGCTGTCAGGCCGCAGCAGTATGTGGAGCGCACCGGCAGAACGGCAAATGTCCTGAAAGACCTTGATTCCGGCATATCCGGTGTAACGCAGACCGTCCTGAACGCGGTGGCAAACTCAACTGCGGGTGCCGTTGTAGGCGGCGCAGGTGGGGGAATTGTCGGCGCGATGACAGGCGCAGTAGCTGGTGCTGGCCTCAAGGGGGCAGTGGCAAAGATATCGTCCACACGAAGCGGCCGATATGCGATCGAAAAGGCGATTAATGAGGCGACTAAGGCGGCAAGGTCTGGCTACGGCCAGGCGGCAAGAGACGCTGCAGAGCGCCGCTTTCTGGCAGACAGGAAAGCGGTTGCTGCAATCAGAGACGCTGTAGGTATAGAGGACTTCAACCGCCTGATGGCTGCCGGAATCGTGGCAACATTAAGCGGGGAAAAGTCGGAATAACTGTCATGTAGGCGCTATCACGGCTTCTTATAACTCTTAATTAGTTTGAGAATTTCAGTCCAAGCGATGATGCATATTATCGCTGCGCACAGAAACGCTAAGCCTCTTGTATCTCCATCTATTCCATCGCTTGTGAAGAAGCCTATAAACAGCATCATTGTGCAAAATACTACTGCCTTCATTGCTGAAATGAAGTTGTCTTTCATAAATATCTCCAGTTATGCGAATTATTAATGACTATGAAGGATGACTAAATCCTGATTAGAAAAACAAATACACCCTCGGCAAATGCCGGGGCTTTTTTATGCCCGGAGCAAACCAATGGCAGATACCACTACCAATGTCGTAGTCGCAAGCGCTTTACAGATTTTCACCGCCAGCCGATCATTCAAGGCGCTGGCTAATGGGAAAATTTTCATCGGAATCCCCGACACTGATCCTACCCTGCCGGGCAATCAGAAAACAGTTTTTGTGCACAACGAAAATGGCGATGCTTTACCTGTAGCGCAGCCTATCGTAATTAATGCCGGGGGACATGCCGTTTACGCAGGGCAACCAATTCGCAAGCTTACCACTGAAGGCAACTTCAGCATGGCGATTTATGATGCCTATGGAGCGCTAGAGTTCTATTTTGACGATATGTCTAAATATGACTCAGATGTCCTGCTAGGCCTACTCACCGGAAGTGGAGGTGCTTCTATAATTGGCAACGGCAATGATACTCTCAACCATTATTTGCCGCATACGCCAGAAGAGTTTCTCGTTAATGATATCGACCTTGCTTTAGCCTCAAGCCTTTCTGCAACCGCATCCGACGGGCGCAAAACCATTGTCGCAGGCGACAGGACCCTGAATAGTACTGTAACCATCCCGCAGAAAGGATATTTAAATGTCAGCGGTACGCTGCAGTCCTTGCAGTCACTTAATCTGCCGGCCATTGCTATGGACAGCAACAGCACCCTGAGCGGCGCAAAGATTCTTACACCTAACCGCGCTTTAGCCATTCGCGTGGATGGTAAAAGCAACGTAGAAATCTCAGGCGTAAAAGCTAAAGGCACCTTTGTTACTAACGATGAAAATTTCGCTTATGGTGTCGATATTCTTAATAGCACGGATGTTTATGTTAAGGATGTGCAGGCAGAAGGCTACACAGGTGGCTTATCGTTCAGCGAATCAAAACGTGTGATGGCGGATGGCCTTAATTTCTCAGGTATGAAATTCCACCCATCATTGGGTGCTGGCGATTATGGCGTTTTATACGGCAATAACAAAAACGGCATCATCAGCCGTCTTTTCTATAAGGCCTCCGCTGATGGTTACGGGCGCCACGGTTTTTACATGGCAGGACATGATGGGTCCGTAAACACCGTCCTCAATGGTGCCGTATTTGATTATTCTGAGCAGCCTGCGGGTATTCAGCCTCCCGGCGCAATCAATATACGTAAAAACGACCGAGCGGTTTATGCAAACATCGTCATAGACGGAACCGGCATTACAGGTATTACGGAAAACGGATATATTTCCACTCAGATATTCAACGGCATAATGGTTAACCAGGTTAAGCGTGGGTCGGCTATTGCCTACGGTATAAACCTTGGAGAGAGCACCGGCGCACTACGAGTAAGGAACTGTGTTTTTTCTGCGTACATAGTGACTATAGCCTTAGCTTATGGCGTCACAGACCCGCTTTGCTATGGGGTCGTCGTCTCCGGTAGCGATAATAAGTATAATGGTTACACTCGCATTCCTAACCTTGGCTACCCATACCTTGTGCAGAACGGCGCTACAGACTGCCTCATAGAAGGGTGCCTTGATACCGCTGAAGCATCTGGCGGTCAGGCTTTTATTATTTTTGCCGGTTCTGCGAGCCGAATTACGATCAAGGGCTGCTCAACACGCCGCCCCTGGTTCCGGTCAGGAAATCTTAACAGCGTCACAGACCTTACTGTAGACTTCCCACGCAGCACGTCATGTTCAATAAACTCAGGCACACCTACCTATGCAGATCCTTACGAGCTGGTGTCAGGTACCACGGTAGGCAATTCCAACATCGTGGTCTCATTTAAGGGACATGTAACCCAGGCTGCAGTAGATAACGCCGTCGCATCGTTCTTTAAATCAAGCACATTGGTTCAGCCTGTTATCACCTCTCGGGCTAACAAATCTATGGTTATAGAATTTTACTCACTAACCAATGGGGCATTAGTAAATCCGTCAACAACTGCAGTAGGATTTACATTAACTATCAACCAGTAAAAATTAAGGCCCCAAAAGGGGCCTTTTTCTATCTAAACATTTTCAGCTTATGATTATATACGTAAAGGGTAATGTTGTTGTAATCCAGAATTTCATCAGGCTCGCCAAAAGACTTTCTCGCCTTAATCATGCACTCTTCCTTATCTGGGCAAACATAACCTTTAGAAAAAGCAATAAACTGCCTGTCTGGAGTTCTTGATTGTATACCCTTATCATACCAGAATCGCATAGTCTGAGGTCTGGCATAGACAGCGTTTATACCATGCTCTTTATCATTTGCTGCAGGTACAACCAGAATCCTTCCGCCTGATACCCAGTTTATCTCCATTGAGTTATACCAGAACTCACCATATCCATACGTCAGGTTATTTCTGTCCAGAAATGTTATGTACTTCTGAAAGTCATCAAATTTCCTAAAATCACTTATTCTTCCAGATTGATAAGAGTAAAGGCTTGTTGCTATAAGCATCCCAATAACTAAATAGCCTGCTTTCCTCAAAATTCCCGTGGTTGATATCAAAACAACAGCGACAGCACAAGGAAGGATGTTAACAAAGTATCTGACAGAGCTTGGTTTGAAAAGGTTGTTAATCAGAATGTATGATGATGCTATCCCAAGAATCGATAGCGCAAGGGCAATTACCGCATATGACGCACTGTTCATCTTTATGATTGAGCGAACCGCAACATAAATTAATAATGCAACCCATAAAGAAAATGACGCCACCCATGCAATTTCATTTTGAACAAAGAATATGTTCAATGTTTGCCCTATAAGCAAAACAAGAAATTTGAAGTTAGTAATCATTTCATCAAATGACACAATTGCCATTTGTTGTATCTCGATGTTCAGGAACTTTTGTATGACATGCAGGTATCCAATTACAAATACAAACATGTAAGCTAAAGCATGCAGGAATCCTGCTCTGCTTCTGTATGCGAGCAAAGATTCGGTAATTATTATCGGTATCAAGAAGCTAGGTGCGAACCACATATCTGATGATATTGTGAAAAGGCAGATGAAGGCAGATAGAAGGGTTAGGAAGTAGCGTCTGTAATTAATATTTAATATATAGATCAGTAGCGCAATTGCACCCCAGGCATTTGTAGAGTTATGCGCAAATGGGTGGGCTATAAAACCATGCGTGTACATTATTTCCGGCATAAATACAATGGAAAATACGCATGCTACGAATGCAGCCCGGGTTGATGTCTTTTCTACTATTGATGCGAAGCCATAGCAAACCATAAAGCAAAAGATGGCGGTTGCAAATATTAAAACACCTGGCCCGTCGCTTTGAGTGATCCAAAATAATAGAAAATGCAGCGGGTATACGCTTAAGTACCAGCTGTCAGGGGTAGGTCTCCACGTTGCCAGTGTATACGATAGCGTGTAGTCGTTAATGTTTCGCCAAACAAGTGCGCTATTTGCAAAATCAGCGTTAACAGTGTATTTGAAATATCTTTCAACCAGAAAGTATATGCAAGCAAATGCAGTGAAAAGTATCAGGAGCCTGATTACGCTCCACCTCTTAGAATCGATGCTTTCTAACATGTCAATACCTTGATTTTTTACTGTAAAAGGTCTGTTTTTGGCCTCATTGCGGCCACTGCTAATGCCAGGGCCTCTAATGAACAGGTTGTGTTCCGGAAATGGGGCCGATGCGCCCGAATTTTCCAAGCGACATTATCAGGCAACCGGAGGCATCCCCGTCATGCGCAGGAGTGATGTAAAAAGTTTGAGCATAAGATCCATCTTAAGTTAAGGATTAACCAATCTTATACATCGTGAAACAGACTGCAACCCTTTAAGATAAATCGCATAAAAAAGCCCCGGCGACGGGGCAATCCTGAACCGCGCCGATCTGAGCGGGCTACGGGTGGGAGCCTAAACAGTAACCACTCACGCCGGTCGCAGCAAATAAATATCCATACCAGCCAACAGGTTCGCAAAAGACATGCATGGCGCATCTTGATCAGATCCACCGATCGATACTACTGTATCTATATACAGTTATTATCAGAGGAGGATTTTACCATGCCACGCGAGTACCAGATCAAAGAAGCATTCATCAGTTCCATCAAGCGCGAGCCATCAGGCCGCAGTACCGTTACCACTGCCGATTTCGTAGAAGAGCTGGAGCGCGTTAACTGGCACTTCACGCTTAAGCAAGCCAACGACTGGATACGGAGCCACACGACCACCTTCCGCGACGCCTCAACACAGGAGGGCGAGAATATGACGTGGTTCCGGTTCAACCCTAACGGTGGCCTCTGATGGGATTCCCTTCACCGGCGCAGGACTATATAGAGCCGCGACTCAGCCTTAACTCAGTGTTCATACCCAACCCGGCTACAACGTTCCGTGTTGATATCCCGGACGGCTTCCTGCTGGTTGACTCAGCTGCGAAGGTAAAGCCCGGCAACCGGATTGCATATCAGTGGAACGGCTATTCAGGTCTGGGAAAGATGTATCGCAACAGCCTGGTGACAGAAGAGGGTGAGGTGATAGAAGGTGAGCCGCTGAACGATGTCATCGTGCTGGGTAAAGTGACATGCGAGGTGCGGCACGTTTATGACGACTGCAGGCCGACTATATAGGTGAGACAGATTTGGGACATGCAAAGGGTTGAACCGGTTTCCAAGCCTTTGCATGTTTTCGCATCGTGGGACGTGTGAGCGCGGTAAGATGCGGTAAGTTGTTGTGTTAAATGATGGTTCTTAGAATTCGTAATGCGAAGGTCGCAGGTTCGACTCCTGTTTCCGGCACCAGTTAATTCCATCTCTTATAGATTATTTTTTCTTCCCCTTTCAGCATCTGCATAACACAGCCTCCGGCAGACCCCAGCTGGACGTATTCTCATCCGTTGACCAGACTTAGCGTTCCCCCCGAAAAGGAGAATGCGCAATGAGTACCCGATACAAAGTGACCTATGAACATCAGGATGGCGACGTTAAAAAGCGCGAAGAGGTGATACTGGAGAGCGAAAATGAGCCTTCAGATGAAGAGGCGCATGAAGCGGTGCTGCAGGCTCTTGCGATGATGAAAACTCCCGGCACCGGCGTAGATGGCGTGGCGAAGTTCGATATTATCAGTATCGCCCCGGCTGACGAGTAAAAGGGGCGGTTGCCCCTTACCCCTGCAGCAGCTTAAGCACCTGCTGCGGTTCCTGCTGCGCCTTTGCCAGCACGGAGTTACCGGCCTGCTGCAGAATTTGCTGACGCGCCATCGCTGACACTTCCTGCGCATAGTCAGCGTCTTCAATACGCGAGCGGGCTGTTGCGTAATCGGTTGTGCTCTGGCTCTGCAGCCGCTGCGCCGACTCCAGCCGGTTGGCAATCGCACCCAGCTGGCTGCGCCGGCTGTCAATCAGCGCCAGGGCGCGATCCAGCGTTGCCAGCGGATCGTCCGGGTGCTTCAGGCGGATCTCATCGCCCATCTCTGAAACACGCATCGTCGTCAGATTGGTTGAGGCATCAGTGGTTGAAGAGATGCCCGCCTGAAAATAGATCTGAATATCACCGGTGCCCTGCAGCGTTTTCAGCATGATACTGCCGCTGCTGTCGTGGGTCACAAAGGTCGCTGTTTTATCAATGCCGGTATCCGGCGCGTCCATATAGTAGTTGCCGTCAGCGTCCAGTCGCAGCACGTCGCTGGCGCTCTGGCCTGAGACGTCGGTATAGCGCAACTCAACGTTTGCCGGGTCCAGCGTGACGTAAGCCGTACCGGTTACGCTGTTTACGCTGCTAAAACTGTTGATAGCGCTGCTGCTGACCGCGCTGATAGCCAGCGAGCTGCTGCCGTTCTCGTCAGTATGTGCGGCCACCGCTGCGTTAAAATATTGATAATTACCGCCGCCGTTATCAACTTCCATCACGTACTGTGAACCGCTCTGCAGCAGCCGCGCATTACTCACGCTATTTCCGCTGGCATCCGTAAAGCTGAGCGTGGCGCTGCCGGTATTGATCGCCGGCGTCTGCGTCACAGCGGCTGGCAGGGTAGCAAAATCGGCGCTGCTTTTTGTCGGGGCGCTGGTGACCTGCGCAATAACATTTCCGCTGCTGCCAAAGTCCAGCGTGGCAGCGTGATAGAGACCGCCTTGCTCAACATAATAGCTGCCGTTATCAACGGTCAGATGCGCGGCGGGCGTAGCGGCAAGCGCAGTGCCATCCGATTGCTGAAAATTAACGGCCGGAATAGCACGCGCCGCTATGGTGTTTACGCTGCTGTAGAGCGGGGCGGATGTGGCGCGGCTGATGGCCACCGTTCCGGCGGCGTTAGCGGTGTCCCAGCGGGCGCTTACCGCCGCCAGATAGTATACCGGCTTGCCGTCAGCGCCGGTGCTCTGCACATACTGCCGGTTATCCGCGCTGCTGCGCATCAGCTGCGGCGCACCTGACGAAGGCGTATAGGTCACAGTAATAGCCGGATTGGTGAAATTCATATTGGTGGCAAGGCCGGTCACGCGGTTAACCGGCGTCACTTTGCCGCTGATGCCACCAATCACCAGATCTTTCAATCCCAGCGCGCCGACGTTAAAGCCCGGCGCGGAAAGGTCCAGCATAATCTTTTCACGATCGTTGGCACCAACCTGGAAACCGATTTGTCCGGCGCTGCCGTCGAGCGTTTTGATGCCATTAAACGCAGCCGTGCTGTTCAGACGGTCGATCTCTTTCAGGTTAAGGTTAATCTCTCCCTGAATGGAGTCGGCGTCACTCTGCGAAAGGGTACCGTTCAGTCCCTGTACCGCCAGCTGCCGGATCCGCTGAACGCGGTTATTGATCTCATCCAGAGCGCCGGCAGTGGTATTTACCAGCGACAGCCCATCGCCTGCGTTGCGCTGCGCCTGCTGCAAACCGCGCTGCTGACTCTGCATCCGGTTGGCTATCGCCTGCCTGCCGCATCATCACTTGCGCTATTGATACGCATCCCGGAAGAGAGATTACGTATCGCTGTTCCCAGCGCTGACTGGCTTTTGTTTGTGTTCTGCACCGCGTTGAGGGCAGAAAGGTTGGTTTGCAGGAAAATCATTTACTGGCTCACCGGTTGTTCTGTTGATAGCGTTATCGGCAGAAAGTGATTTTATTTTAACCATTATTTGACCTAAGTCGCTGTAGCGCTGCGGTGCTGTGATTTACAGCGGAATCGCGATCTTTTTTTACTGATATTAATCCTGGTGACCTTTACGCGTTTATCTTATCAGTCAGCGTAATATTCCTTTATTAAAGCTAATCAATCTGCATTTTAATTAATGACAGGATCGCTGCGTAAATTCTGTTTTCCTGGCCTCCCCATTGACCCTGGCTTGTTCAGCGGAGAGAATGCCGTTTAAAGTTTTGAAACAGATCGCATTTTAAGGGCCTGAAGCCCATTGCAGTATGGCTGCGATAGCCATACTGGATTAACGCCTCCTGCTTCTCACGCGGCGCAACAGACGCAGCGGAATAATAAAAGAGCAGGGCGCACAGCACATATCATTAATGTTGCCACACGTTACGTTAAGGCCGCTGAAAAGTCGGTAAAACGATTTGCGCGACGTCGCGCCGCAGAGTGCGGCAGGTCAGTCGCTGATAACTTATTGATAAAGAATGATGTCCAGCTGAAGCTAACGCTAAAGCCGCCACTCTTTGTCCGCCATCCAGCCGGATTGCAGGGTGAATCGCAGGCAGCTGCGCGTCGTCAGCGGTATGCATCTACAAACGAATAATAAATAGTTCTGGCGTGCAGCGCTGGCGAAATTCTTATTATTACATTGAGTATTCATTTATTTAATTAGCGGAATTCCTTACTGAGGAAACTCCGAAAAAAATCCGGAATACAGTTAAGCCGGACGCAGGAATATGCCATCAGGCACGCGCGTTATCTGAACGGCAATGTTTAACGCCGCTGCGTTCGCCTTATTAATACTGACAAAACGAGTTCTGAGGTCTCATGCAAAATCCCGTAAACGACGTGTTACTGAGCGTCATTGTGCCGGTGTATAACGCGGCTGCTTATCTGGAAAGAAGCATTAATAGTCTGCTGCAGCAGACGGAAATGCGCTTTGAAGCGATTTTTATCAATGATGGCTCAACGGATACGTCGCAGGCCATTCTTGAGCGGTTTGCGCACCATCCGCAGTTTCACATCATTGAACAGTCCAATATGGGCGTCTCTGCGGCACGTAATCAGGGGCTGCGCAGCGCACGCGGTAAATTTATCTGTTTTTTAGACGCTGATGATTTTTTGCCGCACGACGCCTTTGCCACCTGGGCTGGGCTGATGCAGGAAAATATCGGCATGTGTATCGGCGAGTCGCAGCATTTTACGCCTGCCGGTGAGCCGCTGGATCAGCCTGCCAACCGTGACGCATCGCGGCAGATGAGCGCGGCGGCAGCGGTCAACGACGTGCTCTATTTCCATCCCCGTCACGGCATCTGCGACAAGGTATTTCGCGCGGACGTTATCCGGCAGCATCAGCTGCGCTTTAACGAGGAGATCTTCAACTTCGAAGATCTGCTGTTTGTGATGAACTACCTCTATCTGCTGCAGAACCTGCAGGTAATCGTCACCGAACGCGTGGTCTACCACTACGTAAAGTCGGACAACTCCGCCACCCGTTCGGCGCTGCGGGAAAAACACTTCTCCTTTGCGCGTTCGTTTGGCCGGATGAAGGCGTTTATGACCCGGCAGCACCATCGCTACTACTACCATCTCGTGCTCAAGGTCACCTCTTCCTATATCAGCAAAGGGCTCAACAGCCGTGAATTCAGCGGTGCCTTTATTGAAGATTATATCGCGCTGTATCGCCGCAGTTTCCGCGCTTATCTCTCGTCCGGCCCGATGCTGAATCCCTGGAGCCTCTATTTCACCCTCTTTTTTGTCAGCCCGCGCGGCGTTTCACAGCTGCGCCGCCTGGCGCGTAAAGCGTAAGGGGAACCGGAATGAAAGAGAAACTCAGAAACTCAATGTGGATGATCGCTGAAAAGCTGATCGCCGTGTTTGGCCTGATTTTTGTGACCTCTTACGTCGCCAAATATGTCGGCCCGACCACCTTCGGCATTATCTCACTCTCAATGCTGATTTTTCAGTTTTTGCAGAGCATCGCGGTAATGGGCAGCGATGTCATATTGCTGAAGCGCATTGCGCAGAATCACCGTTCGGGTATTCGTCTGATGATGGCTGCCGGCCTGCTGGTGCTGGGCGTCTACAGCGTCCTGGCAATCAGCGGCATGCTGATCATGAAAGCGGAGTGGAGCCCGGATGCGGTGGTCTTTATCTGTGCCGCTGCGCTGGCCTGCCTTTTCTCGGCGCTCGATCTGGTTAACATCTACAACGAGGCGATGCTCAATGCCCGTCTCAATGTGATCGCTAACGTTATCGGGCTGGCGATCAGCCTCTCGGTGCGATTCCTTATCTCCTGGCTGGAGCTGGATCCGCACTACCTGGCGATCCCGATTGTGCTCGCCACCTTTATTCCGTTTGTCATTAAGCTCGCGCTCTTTACGCGCCAGCACCGCCATGAACCGCTGCCGGCACTGCGTCAGCTGAAGCAATATTCGCGCTATATGGTGGCATCAGGCATGTCGCTGGTGATCTCGGCCATTGCGGTCGGCATCTATACGCGCGTCAACCAGGTAAGCGTCTCTTACTTCCTCGGCGTAAAAGAGGCGGGCATTTTCTCTGTGGCGCTGACGCTCTCCACGGCGTGGGTATTTTTACCGGCCGCGCTGCTGGCGTCGTTTTATCCCGCTTTCTTTGCCGAGCGCAACCGCGAGCGGGCGATCGTTAAAGCGCAGCAGCTGCATCTGCTGGTGATTGGCGTCTCCGCGCTGGTGATTGTGGCGATCTGGCTGCTGGCAGGCTGGTTTATTGGCCATTTTTATGGTGCTGCCTATCTGGATGCGGTAGCCCCGACGCTGTTGCTGAGCGTGGGCGCGATGTGCGGTGTGCTGAGCAGCGTGATGGACCGCTTCATTGTGAAATATAACGGCTACCGCTTCCTGATCAAAAAGACCTTCGCGGTGCTGGTTATCTGCCTGATCTCTTCACTGCTGCTGGTGCCGCATTACGGCCTGACCGGTGCCGCACTGAGCGTGGTGATCACCGAATTCGTCTCCTTCTCCCTGCTTAATTATTTTTTCACCGCGCAACCCGTGGCGCGGATCCACCAGGTTTTTTTCAACCCCAGAAAGCTATGGCAGTTATTTAGCAATTACAAAACCTCAGACAGCAAAGAGAGTTTATCATGAATGACAATCCGCTCTTCAGTATCATCATTCCCGTTTATAACTCACAAAATACCATCCGGCGCACGCTGCTGAGCGTTTTGAACCAGACGTTCAGCAGTTATGAAGTGGTGGTGGTTAACGACGGCAGCCGCGATAACAGCGCGCAGATTCTGTCTGAGTTTGCCTGTTATCCGCAGATAACCGTGCTGGAGCAGATCAACGCTGGCGTCAGCGCTGCGCGCAATACCGGGCTGTTAAAGGCGCGTGGCGACTACGTGCTCTTCCTGGACGCCGACGACTGGGTCGATGACAATTTCCTGATGAGTTTTAAGCAGAATCTCAACGCCTGGCCGGCTGAAACCGTAGACCTGATGGTTGGCCACCTGAATGACGATCGCATTGGCAAGGTTTCGCAGGCGGGCTTTTTCAGCCAGCACGATATCCCTTATGTGCTGGGCGAGCTGGAGATCAGCGACAACATCGGCTATCTGCATAATAAATGCTACCGCCGGGAAATTATTGAATCCCTGAACCTGCGTTTTCTTGAGGGGATCTCAATGAGTGAAGATCTGCTGTTTAACCTGAAATATTTTAGCTGCATCAGCAACTTCCTGATTACGCCTAACGCGGCCTATCACTATGAAGATACCAGCGGCTCGCTCTCCAAGCAGAAGGTACAGTACAGTGAATTAAAGGTGCGTAAGCAGTCGCTGACCGCGCTGTATGACACCATCGTCGATAAATATCAGGCCAGCGAGCTAGATCACTTCCTGAAAGGGATCTCAAAGCGCGTGCTGGCGCTGGATATGCAGATTGTCACTGCGATGTATCACGCGTCCTTTTCACCGGCAGATATCGCAACAGAAATAGAACAGATAAAGCGCGGAAAATACTCGAAAGGTATTTTCACGCTGCTGAATAAAAATGAAAAACTGAAGTACATGATTATGAATCTGAACTCACTCACAGCGTACTATTTCCTCTATGCGTTATACAGAATGCGCGCATTCTGATCCCTGACCCTCCCGGCGTTGCCCTCCGATCTCTGTCTCTGGCAGAAGAGGGCAGCAGCCGGGAGAGACCGCTGCTTTTACTCACCCGTTACTACCTTCACTTGCACAATTTTTGTGACTCAGGTCAAATAACGTTAGGCAATCGATTGCGCGCCGGTTTTGTGCATTTTTAAAGCATAAATTTACCAGCCTGCGCATTTTTGCTGCTTTTGTGACGCGTATCTTGCGTTGTGACCCCCGCACGGTGACAAAAACGTATAGCATGAGCGCGATTAAACGGCAGCCCGCAGCGGCTGACCGTGAACAGAGAGCCGGAAACCGGCTGCAATGATGATGATTCTGGAGAGAGTGATGAACAACTCACAAACCAGCACGCTGGCAACCGCCAGAGCGGCCAGGGGCTGGAGCAAGAGTGACACGGTGTGGATGCTGGGTCTGTATGGTACGGCGATTGGTGCCGGAGTGCTGTTTCTGCCGATTAACGCCGGCGCGGGCGGGCTGCTGCCGCTGCTGATCATGGCCCTGCTGGCGTTCCCGATGACCTTCTATGCGCACCGCGCGCTGACCCGTTTCGTCCTCTCGGGTAAAAATCCGGGCGAAGATATCACTGACGTGGTGGAAGAGCACTTTGGCAGCGGGGCGGGCAAAATCATCACGCTGCTCTACTTTTTTGCTATCTATCCCATTCTGCTGATGTACAGCGTGGCCATCACCAATACCGTAGACAGTTTTATTGTGCATCAGCTTGGCCTGGTGTCGCCGCCGCGCGCGCTGCTGTCGCTGCTGCTGATTAGCGGCATGATGATTATCGTGCGCTTCGGCGAGCAGATGATCGTGAAGGCGATGAGTATTCTGGTCTTTCCGTTTGTTGCCGTCCTGATGCTGCTGGCCGCCTGGCTGGTTCCGCACTGGCACGGCGCCGCGCTGCAGACGCTGTCGTTTAGCGAGGCAACGGGCAGCGGCAATCTGTGGATGACGCTGTGGCTGGCCATTCCGGTGATGGTTTTTTCATTTAACCATTCGCCGATTATCTCGTCTTTTGCCGTCGCAAAACGCGACGAATATGGCGCCGGTGCGGAAAAACGCTGCTCGCGCATACTGGCCAGCGCGCATCTGATGATGGTGGTCACGGTGATGTTTTTTGTGTTCAGCTGCGTGCTGAGCCTGTCGCCAGCCGACCTGCAGGCGGCCAAAGCGCAGAACATTACCATTCTTTCTTATCTGGCTAACCATTTTCAGGTGCCGATGATCGCCTGGCTGGGTCCGATTGTCGCGATGGTGGCGATCACGAAATCGTTCCTGGGTCACTACCTGGGGGCGCGCGAAGGCTTTAACGGCATCGTCACCAAATCGCTGCGCAGCCGGGGTAAAGCGATCGCGCCGCAGAAGCTGAACCGGCTGACCACGCTGTTTATGCTGCTGACCACCTGGCTGGTGGCCACGCTGAACCCCAGTATTCTTGGCATGATTGAAACGCTGGGCGGGCCGGTTATCGCGGCAATCCTGTTTTTGATGCCGATGTATGCGATTCAGAAAGTGCCGGCAATGCGCCAGTACAGCGGGAAAATCAGCAACCTCTTTGTGGTGATTATCGGAGTGCTGGCGATCTCTTCTGTCGCCTGGTCGCTGTTCAACTGACCGCAGCCGGGTCGCCGTCACCGGCGGCCCGGCCGTGGGCATTACGCCAGCGCGGTTTTAAACACGCTCATCGACTGCGCCAGCCGATCGGCCTGCTCCTGCAGCGCCTGCGAGGCGGCAGATGCTTCCTGCACCAGCGAGGCATTCTGCTGCGTCACCGCTTCCATCTGCGTAATAGCCTGATTAATCTCACCAATGCCGCTGCTCTGTTCGCTGCTGGCAATGGTAATTTCGCTCATAATCTCAGCCACGCTCTGCACGCTGCTGACGACTTCACTTATGGTAGATCCGGCGTGCGTCACCAGGCGGCTGCCTTCATCAACTTTGGTCACGGAATCTTCAATCAGGACTTTAATCTCTTTAGCGGCAGAGGCGGAGCGCTGGGCCAGGTTACGCACTTCCGATGCCACCACGGCAAAGCCGCGTCCCTGTTCGCCGGCACGCGCTGCCTCAACGGCGGCGTTAAGCGACAGAATATTGGTCTGGAAAGCGATAGAGTCGATGACGCTGATAATATCGACAATCTTCTTCGAGGAGTAAGTAATCGCCTCCATTTTATCAATAACCTGCTCCATCACCACGCCACCCTCTTTAGCCACCTCAGAGGTTTTTGAGACCAGCGAGTTTGCTTCGCGCGCGTTATCGGCGTTGTGCTTCACAGTCGCGGTCATCTGCTCCATCGCGGAAGCGGTCTCTTCCAGCGAGCTCGCCTGCTGCTCGGTGCGCGAAGAGAGATCGATATTGCCGCTGGAGATCTGATTAGAGGCGACGGCGATGGTATCGGAGCCGGCGCGCACGTTAGAGACGATGGTCATCAGATTGTCGTTCATGGTCTGCAGCGCCTGCATCAGCACGCCGGTTTCATCTTTACTGCGTACCGTTATGCGCGAGCTGAGATCGCCGGCGGCCACTTTGCTGGCGACGGCGACGGCTTCATTAAGCGGACGCACGATAGAGCGGGTCAGCAGCAGGCCCAGCAGCGCGGCGGCGGCGATGGCGATAGCCGTGAAAATCACCGAAACCTGAATCGCCGTGGTGCCATCTTTGATAATGCCTACTCCCTCCTGATGCAGCTGGCTGGCCTGAGAGTCGGCAAAAGCGGCCGCGCTGAGCAAAAAGGTGTTTTGCGTCTGGGTGATCTTCTTCAGCACGTAGTTGCTGGCTTCATCTGTCTTGCCGTCCCGCACCAGCGCCAGCACATCATTTTTTTGCTGTTCAAACAGTTTGCTGGCGGCAAGTAATCCGGCAATTTTCTTTTTACCTACCGGCGTAACCTGAATGGCCTCAATTTTTTTCATCGCGCTGTTGGTCTGCGCCGTCGCATCCGCAAGCTGAGCAAAGCGTTTAACGTTATTTTCCGGTCGGGTGGTATCAATCACGATACCGCGCAGATATTTTATCTGGTCATTCACGCCATCGCGCACGTCGAAGCCGAGGCGAACCTTAACAAAACGATCTTCTACAATGGAGGTAATGCCGGTTTTAATATTGCTGATTTTCAGCCACGACGTAACGCCCACCACCATTAACAGGGCCACGACCAGGCCAAAGGCGATGCCCAGGCGTACCCCGACTTTCATATTCTTGATGCTCAACATTGGTTCTCCCTGTTTGCCAGAAATCAGACAGTAATAGGATGCGTCAGCAAATGATTAATTTGCTGCGAAAGACTGTTTTTAAAAGAAAAATGGAAATCTGTCTGCGCAGGTTATCCCTGAAAACGCCAGCGCAGGCGCAACAGTTATCGGTAACTAATATATTTACTTTAATTTTTGCGCGCGGCAGCGAAGATCGGTTAGCAGTACTAAATGATGGTAAATAAGCGGTACTGTTTCAGGGCGGAAGGAATAGCCGCAATAAAAAAGGCGCGATAGTCGCGCCTTAAAGGGAAGGGGGAACAGGACGGATTTAGCGCTGTTTTTCCAGCACGCTGAAAATGGCACTGGAGAGCTCATTGATCTCGAATTTTGCCACATAACCATCGGCGCCCACTTTACGCACGTGATCTTCATTGGCGCTGCCGGAAAGCGAAGAGTGGATGACGACCGGTATATGGCGCAGTGTGTCATCACGCTTGATATTACGCGTCAGCGTGAAGCCATCCATCTCCGGCATCTCCAGATCGGTCAGAACCAGGGCGATTTTATCGTGAATCGATTCGCCGCTGGCCTGCGCTTCTTTCTTCATTTCGTTGATTTTTATCCACGCTTCCAGGCCGGTATTGTGCATCAGGGCCGGAATACCCATGCTTTTCAGTCCCTGTTCGAGCAGCTGGCGGGCCACTTTAGAATCTTCCGCCACGATAGCGACTGCGCCCGGCTTCAGGTTAAAGTTTTTCGCGGTCTTAGCGTCAGGCTCAACGCCGCGCACCGAAGGAATAATGTCATAGAGGATCTGCTCTACGTCGAGTACCAGCGCCAGATTGTTGCTTTCGCCATCGCTGTCAAGACAGGCGATACTGGTGATATTGCGGCTGCTGATCCCCGCTTCTGCGGTATGCACCTGACTCCAGTCGAGACGCACAATATTCTCTACCGACTCCACCGCGAACGCCTGGGTACTGCGCGCATATTCGGTAACCAGCAGCAGATTCAGACCGGTTTCCGGCTTGCAGCCGGTTACGGCCGGCAGATCGATAACCGGAATAAACTGCCCCCGGATACTGGCCATACCCAGCAGCGGCGAGTTCATACCGGCCGCGCGCGTAATCGCCGGCATCGGCACAATTTCGCGCAGCTTGAACACGTTGATGCCATACAGCTCAGATTTGCCTTTCAGCCGATCGGAACCCAGCCGAAACAGCAGCAGTTCAAATTTGTTGGACAGCGCCAGGTTTGCGCGTTCGTCGATCTCTTTCTGAAAATTATCCATCATGGCCTCGGGACAGAATCTGGGCGGAGCAGGGAGAGGGCGGAAGTGCCATGATTAACTTATCGGCAGGGCGCGCGAAAAATGAAGGGAGAAGGGGAAGATTTAGCGCAAGGGCGCGATCGCCCTCACGCTATGGCCATACTATTTCAGGAGAATCGCGCGCACGCTTTTCCCTTTGATTTTGCCCTCTTTGAGCCTGATCAGCGCTTTTTTCGCCTGCGCTGCCGCAATAGCGACATAGGCGTGCGATGGTGTCAGGTCAATTTTACCGATCTGATCGGCGCTGAAGCCCGCTTCACCGGTCAGCGCGCCCAGGATATCACCCGGACGAATTTTTGCTTTGCGTCCGCCATCAATACAGAGCGTCATCATGGCCGCAGGCAGCGCCTGTGCCGCTCTGCCTTTTAAGGTAGCGGCCGCACCCAGTTAAGCTTCTGCTGCAGGTAATCCTCCAGCGCATGGGCGCGAGCCATGCCGTCAGGTGCCACAAAGCTCACCGCGAGCCCTTTTTCACCCGCTCGCCCGGTGCGACCAATGCGGTGCAGGTGCACTTCCGGGTCCCACGCCAGCTCAAGGTTGACGACCAGCGCCAGCGATTTGATATCCAGACCGCGTGCGGCTACGTCGGTGGCGATCAGGACGCGGCTGCTGCCGTTGGCAAAGCGGATCAGCACGCGCTCACGATCGCGCTGCTCCAGATCGCCATGCAGCGCCAGCGCGCTGATATCGCGATCGTTCAGCGCAGCGGCAATATCATCGCACTCGCGTTTGGTGTTGCAGAACACCACGCAGGAGGCGGGCTGGTGCTGACTCAGCAGGGCGCACAGCAGGTTAACGCGCTCGCCTGCGCTCGCTTCGATAAACTGCTGCTCAATCGCAGGCAGCTCCGCTTCGGTTTCCGTTGCAACCGCCAGCGCGTCGCGCTGAAAGCGCTGGCTCAGGCTGGCAATGGTGTCAGGCCAGGTGGCGGAGAAAAGCAGCGTCTGCCGTGCCGCGGGCGTGAAGCCAATAATCGCTTCCATATCGTCGCGGAAACCCATCTCCAGCATGCGGTCGGCTTCGTCGAGCACCAGCGTCTGCAGCTGGCTGAGATCGAGATTGTCGCGCTTAAGGTGATCCAGCAGTCGGCCTGGCGTGCCGACGACGATGTGCGGGGCATGCACCAGCGAATCGCGCTGTGCGCTCATCGGCTGGCCGCCACACAGCGTGAGAATTTTAATATTGCGCGTAAAACGTGCCAGCTGACGCAGCACATTGCTGACCTGTTCAGCCAGTTCACGCGTCGGGCAGAGCACCAGCGCCTGGGTATGAAACTGGCTGTTGTCGATACGATTAAGCAGGCCGATACCGAACGCAGCGGTTTTGCCGCTGCCGGTCTTCGCCTGCGCACGTACATCGCGGCCGGCAAGTATGGCGGGAAGCGACGCTGCCTGGATAGGCGTCATCGCATCAAAGCCCATATCGCGCAGGTTGTCGAGCTGGCTGGCGGGCAGTTGCGTCAGGGTTGAAAAAGCAGTCACAAAGATGTCTCAGATAGGAGGGAAGATAACGCGGCCAGTCTGGCAGAAAGCCACGCGGGCAGCAACGGTAATTCGCCTGATGCATACGGCCGGAGAGAGAACAAAAGCCTGTCCCGCACCAGGGGGCTTATTGTTGCAAAGTTTTAATAAGTTATTATCCGTAACGATCCTTTGGCGTATAAAAATCACTCAGCAAATAAGGAGATTAACGCTTTTAGTGCATTTTTCAGCGGCAATTTAAGATAAATTTCCCCCGGGTCAGGCTTATATATTACGCAGCATAAGGAAATTCTTATTAAAAACCCTTGTTGTTCTGATCTATATTGAGCGCGCCATTTGGCGAACGAATTTACTTCAGAGGTCAATTTCATTGAGTCATAGTCTCCAGGGACATAGCGAAGACATTCTGAAAATCGTCGGCCGCGCCGTATTAACGCTGCACCTTCATGGAGAAGCTTTATCCTCTGATAAAGTCAGCTCAATGATCGCCTGTTATGCGGAAGAAGAGCCAGTCAGTGACGATGATCATCAGCGCCTCTACGCGCTGGCAATTCAGATGTTGTCGTAAAACGCTATGCAGCGGCGGGTGTCGCCGGTTAGTAAGACAAAAGCCTCCAGCCGGAGGCTTTTTTGTTTTTGGGCTGGGCGCTAAGCGGCGCGGTGCTGTGCGCGGCACCGGAGGGGTTCCGCCCGCCAGGCTTCTGGCAGTTTCAGCGGCACCT
>NZ_MIPP01000015.1 GCF_002095385.1 Pantoea eucrina
CCCCTCCGCAATGAGGCGCACTATAAACATCCCCCAGGATGATGTAAAGCGGTGAATGAATCGTTCGGCTGAAAAACAGCCAGATTTGTTTTTTTTGCCGTCAAAAACAGCATTCTGCTTACTGAAACAGCAATTTATCGCGTAAAGATGGGTAAAACGCCTTTGCTGTTCTGAGCCCGCTGCGTATTCTCAGCGCATGTAAGGTGTCCTCTCTCTTTAAGGAGTAAATGATGGACAAAATTATCAGCTCATCACAGCAACAATCTCTGATCGGCACTCATAAAGTCCTGCGTAATACCTACTTTCTGCTCGGCCTGACGCTGGCGTTTTCTGCAGTGACCGCCACGCTGAGCACGGTCTATGCACTCCCCTCACCCGGCCTGATCCTGATGCTGGTAGGTTTTTATGGTTTGATGTTTCTGACCTACCGTCTGGCAAATAGTCCGGCCGGAATAGCAGCAGCGTTCGCCTTCACCGGCTTCCTCGGCTACTGCCTGGGGCCTATCCTCAGTTCATTTCTGAGCGCGGGTATGGGCGATGTAATCGCCATGGCGCTGGGCGGCACGGCACTGGTCTTCTTTTGCTGTTCAGCCTATGTACTGACTACCCGCCGCGACATGTCATTCCTTGGCGGTATGATGATGGCAGGCTTTGTCGTTCTGCTGGTTGCGGTCGTAGCAAACCTGTTCCTGCAGCTGCCGGCCCTGCATCTGGCTATCAGTGCGCTTTTCATTCTCTTCTCTGCAGGGGCTATTCTGTGGGAGACCAGTAACATTATTCATGGTGGCGAGACCAACTATATCCGCGCGACCGTTGGACTCTATGTCTCTCTCTATAACATCTTTGTCAGCCTGCTGAGCCTGCTGGGTTTCGCTAACCGCGACTAACGCTGCAGCGCACAAAAAGCAAACCCCGCTCTGGCGGGGTTTTTGCTTTTTCAGGCGGCGGGAATTTACAATAAGCGCAGATAACAGATGAGGAAAACGCGTGATTGTTAACGGCAGTGAGATTGTAACGGATGCAGAAGGCTATCTGACTAACCACGCAGACTGGTGTGAAGAGGTAGCGCTGGCGATCGCCCGGCAGGAAAACATTGAGATGAGCGAGGCTCACTGGGAGGTCGTCCACTTTGTACGCGACTTCTACCAGGAATTTAACACCTCGCCTGCAGTACGCATGCTGGTAAAGGCGATGGCGAAAAAGTATGGCGAGGAAAAAGGCAACAGCCGCTATCTGTTCCGCCTCTTTCCGGACGGCCCGGCAAAGCAGGCGACAAAAATTGCCGGCCTGCCTAAACCCGCAAAGTGTCTCTGATCAGCCAGTGGTAAAGCTGGCCGGTCGTTCGGCCGGCTCACAGGACTCAGTCACGACGTTGTCCACCCGCGCACTGCGCGGCCCGCCTGCCTGAAGCCAGCTGATTAGCGTTTCGACCTGCCGTTCCGGACCGCAGGCCAGCACTTCGACGCTGCCATCGGACTGATTACGGGCGTAACCGGTCAGGCCCAGCGCTTTCGCCTGCTGCTGGGTGTGATAACGAAAGCCCACGCCCTGTACCATGCCATATACCCGGATTGTGCAGCTGCGTTCAGCCATAGTGCCTTTCCCCTATTCCGCGTTGCAATTTGGCGCCATCCGCCGGAAAATAGCGCCTCATTTTTTCAGGTAAGCATAGCAAACTATGACCGTTCGATTGATTCTCACCAAGGGACGTGAAAAATCCCTGCTCCGCCGTCATCCCTGGGTCTTTTCCGGCGCCGTTGCGCGCATGGAAGGAAAAGCGCAGTCTGGCGAAACTATTGATATCTGCGACAGCTCTGGCAAATGGCTGGCACGGGCCGCTTATTCACCGGAGTCGCAAATTCGCGCACGCGTCTGGAGCTGGCAACAGGATGAATCAATCGATATCGCCTTCTTTGTTCGCCGTTTAGAGCAGGCGCAACAGTGGCGTGACTGGCTGGCGACCCGCGACGGACTCGATAGCTATCGCCTGATCGCTGGCGAATCAGATGGTATGCCCGGCGTAACCATCGATCGCTTTGGTCATTTTCTGGTACTGCAGCTTCTGTCCGCAGGGGCAGAGTATCAGCGGCCTGCCATTGTCTCTGCGCTGCAGCAGTGCTATCCGGAGTGCGCTATCTACGATCGTTCCGACGTCGCCGTGCGCAAGAAAGAGGGGCTGCCGCTGGCGCAGGGCCCGGTAAGCGGCGAACTGCCGCCTGCCCTGCTGCCTATTACCGAGCACGGTATGAAACTGCTGGTAGATATTCAGGGCGGCCATAAGACTGGCTACTATCTTGATCAGCGCGACAGTCGTTATGCCACCCGTCGCTATGCGCAGGACGCGCGCGTGCTTAACTGCTTCTCTTATACCGGTGGATTTGCCGTTTCGGCGCTGCTCGGCGGCTGTCGCGAAGTGCTGAGCGTGGATACCTCACAGGATGCGCTGGACGTAGCAAAACAGAACGTTGAGCTGAACGGGCTCGATGTGTCGCGGGCACAGTTCCTGCGGGATGACGTTTTTAAACTGCTGCGCCGCTATCGTGATGCAGGCGAAAAGTTTGATCTGATTATTATGGATCCGCCTAAATTCGTTGAGAACAAAAACCAGCTGATGGGCGCCTGCCGTGGCTATAAAGATATCAATATGCTGGCGATGCAGCTGCTTAATCCAGGCGGTATTCTGCTGACGTTCTCCTGCTCCGGCCTGATGGCTACGGATTTATTTCAGAAGATTGTGGCCGATGCGGCGCTGGATGCCGGACGTGATGTACAATTTATAGAGCAGTTCCGTCAGGCGGCCGATCACCCGGTAATAGCCAGCTATCCGGAAGGTCTTTATCTGAAAGGTTTTGCCTGCCGCGTACTGTGACTTGAAAACCCGATCCCTGCCCCCATATTTAGTGGCAGGTAAAGTTTTGGGAGGTCGCAATGATTGCCAGTAAATTTGGAATTGGACAGCAGGTCCGGCATCGTCTTTCTGGCGTGCTGGGTGTCATCGTCGATGTTGACCCTGAGTATTCGCTGGATGAGCCGGAACTGGATGAAGTTGGTGCAACGGAAACGCTGCGTGCCGCCCCCTGGTATCATGTGGTGATGGAAGACGAAGAGGGCGAACAGGTTCACACCTACGTTGCAGAAGTGCAGCTGGCAGGTGAAACGCTGTTCGAGCATCCAGAGCAGCCCTCTATGGATGAGCTGGCCGCCTCTATCCGGCAGCAGCTGCAGGCACCCAGCCTGCGACATTAATTATATCGGCGACGCAGGTCGCCGTTTTATTGTCTGATTCAGGCTGGCGTAATATTCAGACGCGGGATTTCAATCTTCGGACAGCGGTCCATAATCACCGTCAGGCCAGCATCACTTGCCAGCACGGCCGCCTGCTCATTGATAACGCCGAGCTGAAGCCACAGCGTTTTCGCGCCAATCGCAATAGCGTCCTGTGCCACCTCCCATGCCGCCTCAGCATTACGGAATACATCTACCATATCGACTTTACCGGGGATTTCTGCCAGTGAAGCGTAGGCGGTCTGCCCCATCAGCTGCTGCCCGGCCAGTTTAGGGCTCACCGGAATCACCTCATATCCCTGATCCAGCAAGTAACGCATCACGCCATAGCTGGGACGAGCCGGTTTGTCGCTGGCCCCCACCAGTGCGATACGACGGGTATTCATCAGCACATCACGAATTGTTTGATCGTTCATTCATTTCCCCTTCTCTTTATTGCCAGAGTGTAGCTGCCCTTTCCGCTCGCGGCGCAAGCCGCAAAGATGAAATGTTTGCGCCAGGGCACGAATAAATATGTTTAAATGTAAATTTAGTGCCATAATGAAATACTTTGCTACACATCACTGATTACCCGCCATATTTCGGGAGTAGAAATGAAGCTGTCACCGGCTGTCACAGGCATTATTGCGCTGCTTGTCACAGCATCCTGCCCCGCCATTACGCTTAAACTCGATCCGCAGATTGATTTGCTGGTGCTGGACGGGCGGAAAATTGCCGGCTCACTATTAAAAGGCGCAGACAGCCTTGAGCTGGAACAGGGGCAGCATCAGTTTCTGTTTCGCGTTGAGAAACCCTGTCCTGACGCAACCCATTTCCAGTCAGTGCCGATGATTGTCACATTTACCGCGGAAGCACACTCTGTGGCGATCCACCTGCCCTCGCTGAACAGCCGGCGTGAACGCAGCACGTTTAATAAGCTCCTGAACTTCAGGCTGATTGATGAGCGGGGCACAGAAATTGCCAGCCTGCGCGATCGTCTGCCGCAGAGCAGCAGCGGTGACATGATGCAGGCGATGATGGCTTACAACCGCGCAGCACAGACGGCATCCGTACTGCGCTTTGCTGCTCCTTCGGCGACAGCAGTAAGCGAAAACCCCGATTTTGCCTGGCAGGATGCCAGCGATTTGCCCTCAATACAGCGCTGGTTTAAACGCTTTGATGCAGCAACCCGTCAAAAGTTACTGAGCTGGATGAAAACGTTACGCACCAGCTAGCGCCTCACTTTTCCTGGCGCTGCCTGGCTCAGGCTTTACGCGCTACCGGTACACCCAGCTCACGCAGCTGTTCAACAAAGCGCGACGGACAGGCTTTATTAAACAGCAGCCACACCTGTTCACGTGCCCGCGTCATAGCCACATAAGCGAGGCGCCGCTCTTCCGCATCGGGAAAATCTTCCACGGGTGGCAGCAGCCCCTCCTCCAGCACCGACTCACGCGCCGGAGCCGGAAAGCCATCGGCTCCCTGATGGAGGCCGGTCAGGATGACGTACTCCGCCTGCTGACCTTTACTGGCATGGATTGTCATAAACTCCAGCTGTAATCCGGGCCAGCGCGTTTTTGCCCGGTCCAGCAGCGCCGGACGCAGATGATGGTAGCGCGCCAGCAGCAAAATCCTCTCTTCCGGTTTCGCAAATCCGCTGAGTTTGTCCAGCAGCCCCTCCAGCTGATCGTCCGGCAGCAGCGTTACCGCCTTTTTACTTCCTTTGCTCAGACTGGTGAGCGTTTTTTTCAGCTGGTGCGGATTTTGCTGGATAAAACCATTAGCAATGTCAGCAATGCGGCTATTGAAGCGATAGGTGGTATCCAGCACGCAGCTGTCGCCGTCGCCAAAATAGTGGTGAAAAGCGGTGGTCAGATTGAGCTTAGCGCCGCTAAAACGGTAGATTGCCTGCCAGTCATCGCCTGCAGCAAACAGGCTGGTATGAGCATTCTGCGCGCGCAACGCCTTTAAAAGTGCGGCACGCTGCGGCGAGATATCCTGAAACTCATCGACCAGAATATGCTTCCAGGAGCTGATAAAACGTCTTTTTTCCAGCACCTCTGTCGCCTGCTGGATCAGGCCGGCAAAATCAACGGCGCCCTCCGCTTTAAGCGCACTTTTCCAGGCTTTCAGCAGCGGAGCCATCAGTTTTATCCGCTTACTGAAGCTATCGCGCCACGCTTCCGGAACGGCCGCGATTGTTTCCGCCTGATTACCGCTCTGCATCCGCAGCAGGCCCAGCCACTGCTCAAGACGCGGCGCCAGCCGCTGCGCGATAGCGCTATCCTGCCAGAATGCGCCGTCCGGCAACGTCCACGCCAGATCCTCCTCCAGCCACTGACGCCAGCCGCTGGCCTGCGCCTTTTTAGCCGCGCACTGCTCGCGCCAGCTCTCCAGCAGCAGCTGGCGACGGGCAGCGCTGTCACTCTCCAGCTGGCTGATAACCGGCGGCTTGCGGCCACTCTCGCGAATAATATGCAGCGCCAGCGCATGAAAGGTACGCGCCTGCAACGCCTTTACGTTAAGTTGCGTGTCCAGGCGTTGATTTATCTCTTCTGCAGCCTCCCGGCCAAATGCCAGCAGCAGTATCTGGTCAGGATGAGCCAGTCGCCGCTGCAGCAGCCAGCCAGCACGTGCCACCAGCACGGCGGTTTTACCGCTGCCTGCACCCGCCAGGACCAGCAACGTCTCTTCACCATTAACCACCGCTTCTGCCTGCGCACGATTAAGCGGTGAGCGCTCAACCGTGGCGAAAAAATCCGGATTTGCCTGAATCACCTGCTCGCTCCAGCGACGGTTACGCTGGCGAATTGTGGCTTCGCCCTGCTCCAGCCACTGCCGGCAGCGATGCCAGCGTTCACGACAGTTATCCAGCGCCTCCAGGCGCGCCAGCGGCAGCGGCAGTGCCGCAATCGTCTCGTTAACCCGGGCCAGGATAGCAGCCAGCTCACTTCGCTTCAGCCAGCGATCCTCTGCGGTCAGCTGCGAAATATGCTGCAGCAGCTCATCCAGCACGCCCGTACTGATATGGCTCATTTCAGCGCTCCACTGCTGCCAGGCGTGCTGCAGATAGTGATAAAAACGCTGCGTCTCCTGCCACTCGGTACCATGCAGCCGCACCACCTGATTCTCCGCCAGCAAAAACTCCAGCTCGCCCCATACCAGACCGCGTTTGCAGCTGATATCCAGCAGCTGATTAAACGGAATAAGGTATTCATGACGATCGCCGCTGACTTCAACACCGGCGGTCAGCAAACGCACCCGGTTGTAAGGATGCTGCGCCAGACGTTTACCCATTGCTGTTGCTTTCAGTTCCATGTCCGCATCATCAGGTGAAATTCAGTTATTGCGCAGTTTACCTGTCAGACACTTGGCGCTCCAGCCTTAAAACAGGCTAAACTTGGCGACACATATTGCGGATTGCAAAAGGAAAAACGCGTTATGCGCACCGTACTTAATATTCTGAATTTTATCCTTGGCGGCTTTCTCACTACGCTTGGCTGGCTCTTTGCCACGCTGGTCAGCATTGTGCTGATTTTTACGCTGCCGCTGACGCGCTCCTGCTGGGAAATCACAAAACTTTCGCTGGTTCCGTTCGGCAATGAAGCGGTTCACGTTGATGTACTGCGTCCTGACAGCAAAAGTGCGTTTCTCAACGCTGGCGGTACATTTCTGAACATCTTCTGGCTTATTTTCTTTGGCTGGTGGCTCTGCGTAATGCATATCTCAACCGGAATCGTGCAGTGTCTGAGCATTATCGGTATTCCCACCGGGCTGGCGCACTTTAAGCTGGCTGCGATTTCACTCTGGCCGGTTGGCCGTCGGGTGGTGAGCGTCGAAGAGGCGCAGGCAGCGCGTGAAGCTAACGCGCGCCGCCGCTACTGAGGATCCGGTTTATGTCCGACGCTATGCCCGCCTGGCGCCGCTATCTGTTTAACAGCAGCCTGCGCTATCTGCTGCGTATTTTTCTGGCGCTGTCGGGCTGCGCCGCGTTTCCCTGGTGGCTGCAGCAGGTAGAGTGGACCATTCCGCTTACGCTGGGGGTGGTCGCTGCCGCGCTGGCCGATCTTGACGACCGCTGGACAGGCCGTCTGCGCAATCTGATCATCACCCTGTGCTGCTTCTGTATCGCGTCGGTCTCCGTTGAGCTGCTTTTCCCCAGACCCTGGGCGTTCACTGCCGGCCTGGCGCTCTCAAGCTGGGGATTTATCCTGCTGGGCGCGCTTGGCCAGCGTTACGCGACCATCGCGTTTGGTGCCCTGCTGATTGCGGTATATACCATGCTGGGTATCGGGCTCTTTCCACAGTGGTGGATGCAGCCCGCGCTGCTGCTGACGGGAGCACTCTGGTACAACCTGCTGACCTTTATTGGCCACCTGATGTTTCCGGTGCGACCCGTTCAGGAGCAGCTGGCGGCCAGCTTTTCCCAGCTGGCGCGTTATCTTGAGGCGAAAGCAAACCTGTTTGATCCGGACGGCGGTGAGCAGGATGATGCCGCTCTGATTGCCACCGCAATGGCTAACAGCCAGTTAGTCGCGCAGTTAAATCAGACTAAAAATACCATTCAGAGCCGGCTGCGTGGCGATCGGGGTTCGCGCAGTACCCGCCGCAGCCTGCATTACTATTTTGTGGCGCAGGATATTCATGAGCGCGCCAGCTCTTCGCACATACAGTATCATCAGCTGCGAAATAACTGGCGTTACAACGAAATCCTGTTCCGTTTTCAGCGTCTGCTGAATATGCAGGCGCAGGCGTGTCGCCAGCTGGCTGAAACGATCGTACTGCGCCAGCGCTGGCATCACAGCAGCCATTTTGAGCGTGCTTTTGCGCGCCTTGAGACGGCCCTTGAGCGCCTGCAGCAAAGCGACCCGGATGCCGGACATACCGCCCCGCTCTCCTGGTTACTGCGTAATTTGCGTGCCATTGACGCGCAACTTGCTTCGCTTGCTTCAGAACAGCAGCTGTTTGAGACGCCGCTGCAGAGTGAGCACCATCTTTCGCGTGACACGCTGCGTGGCTGGTCCGATATACGTCTGCGTCTGAGCCGTCACCTTACGCCCGCCTCTCCGCTGTTTCGCCACGCCATCCGAATGTCGCTGGTGCTCTGTATAGGTTATGCCTTTATTCAGATTACCGGGCTGCAGCGCGGTTACTGGATACTGCTTACCAGCCTGTTTGTCTGTCAGCCCAACTATAACGCCACGCGTCGCCGGCTGGCGCTGCGTATCGGGGGGACGCTGGCAGGTGTGGCAATCGGGCTGCCGGTGCTGTGGCTGGTGCCCTCGGTGGAGGGGCAGCTGCTGCTGATCGTCCTCAGCGGCGTGCTGTTTTTTGCTTTCCGTCAGATTCAGTATGCGCAGGCCACGCTGTTTATTACCCTGCTGGTACTGCTCTGCTTCAATTTACTGGGTGAAGGCTTTGACGTGGCCCTGCCGCGTATTGTTGATACGCTTCTGGGATGCGGACTCGCCTGGCTGGCGGTGGCGTTTGTATGGCCTGACTGGCGTTTTCGCAAGCTCACCACAATAGCCGATCGCGCGCTGAATGCTAACTGCCGCTATCTGGATGCCATCATGGAACAGTATCATCAGGGCAAAGATAACCGGCTGGCTTACCGGGTCGCACGCCGGGATGCGCACAACGCTGACGCCGAACTCGCCTCTGTGGTATCGAATATAAATAGTGAACGCCGGGCAGATCAGACGCTGCGGGAGCACGCCTTCAGACTGCTCTGTCTTAATCACTCGTTTCTGAGCTATATCTCAGCGCTGGGTGCACATCGCACCCGCTTATCACCGGGGAAACTGCTCACGCTGCTTGATGACGCCGTCTGTTTTGTTGAGGATGTTTTACAGATTGAGTGCGTGACAAACGATCGGGTAGCCGCGATGCAACATACGCTCCAGCAACGCATCGGCGAACTGAAAACCAGCTCTGAAGCCCAGGCACCTCTGATTTTGCAGCAGCTCGATTTACTGATCACGCTGCTGCCTGAGATCGCCCGCCTGCGCCGCGCCCTGGCGCAGGCCTGAAACAGTAACAGCGGCTCCCGGGTTTACCGGCGTAGCCGCTCCTGGTACCAGCTGCTCAGCGCCTCTTTTACGTCTGCCGGAAGCGCCGCCTGATGATGGCCAGAGATCGCTCCTTCCAGTGCCAGCAGCGTTTTCAACCCGACATGCTTGTTGACGCTGCGCAGCTTAAGCCAGCTCTGTCGTGACCCCATCTCCTGCAGTGATTCCACTGAGCTGATCCCCGCTTTATGCAGCATCAGCTCCATACGCAAACTGAGATTAGGAAGATCTTTGAGCCGCAGCGAAATATGTTTTACTGCGGCATCAGCCTGTGCCGCCTGCAGGGAGCTGGCTGACAAACTGATCAGCTGTCTCCTGTCCTGCCATAGCTGCTGATCCACTTTGAAGTAGCTCAGGGTGACAGGGATACCGCGCTTGCGGTAAACCAGCGGCTCCAGCGGCCGCTGAACGGCATAAAGCCGCAGCGCCTCACTGGCGCGCAGGTAGAGCGTGTCATTATCAATATAGGCGAACACCACGCGCTCAATAGCCAGCGCATAGCCGCCAAACTGCGTACGCGACTCTATATCTCCCAGAACCGACAGGGCGTCGATCGATTGTTCCACTACCTCATTTTTTCGCTTCATCATGTCCCTTTTCCTCATTCCTTGTGCAGGGTATTTCCTATAAAACAGTGACTATTCATTTAGTTAGAAGATAAAAAAAACGATTTACTGATTCAACGAATAAAACGCTTTTGGTGCCATCTTCTGCCAGTTTTGAGAGACATTTTCAGAAAATGAAGTTGATCTCTGTTAATTTAAACAGTACTGTACATTCATCCAGTTCACTACTGAGCGAGTATATTATGCGCACGCATTTCTCTGGCCCTGTTGATCGTTCCTCCTGGTTAGCGCCTTCCACTGCAGTTCAGCCGTCAATGGGCGGTATAACGGAATTACGCTACAGTGAGCATCCTGGCATGATGCAATTGCTTCTGCTTCCGGTGCTCAAACAGCTGAGCGAACAGTCACGCTGGCAGCTCTGGCTGACGCCAGCGCATAAAGTCAGCCGCCGCTGGATCCAGCAGTCTGGTCTGCCGCTTGAGAAAAGTATGCATATTACTGAATCAGACCGGATCAGTACGGTTGAGAACATGGCGAAAGCGCTGCGTACCGGAAATTACAGCGTAGTGCTTGCCTGGATACCCTGTGAACTGCATGAGAATGAGCGTCAGATGCTGCAGCTGGCAGCAGAAGAAGGCGAAGCTTTGGGTCTGATTATGCGACCGGAAGAAGCCGATATCATTTCTGCCAGACAACCCGGAAGCACAAAAATTCCCTCGGATTTGTTTCATTAAGTAAAAAGTGAGATTTATCTCAGCTTTTTTTTCCGGCCTGTTGCCGCTAAGCTACTGATAATGTTCCCGCCAGTCAGGACAAGGGCTTAGCTGCAATTCTCTATTTACAGACCGAAAATTTTGCCCCGTCAATTGTTAAAATGTGTGTATTTACACCTGTTTTTTTACCTGCTCACCTCACATCATACTTGTAAGTTTTCAATCTCGTTGTAGACTTTAGCTCGCCAGGGTGCTCAATAACCTCCGTTTTTTCGGTAGAGTCATAAGCGAGCGTTCAGACCCGGCGAAGGATTACAACCAAGAGCAACCTTTTTGCTCATTGCCTATTTGGATGATAACGAGGCGCAAAATGAAAAAGACAGCTATCGCAATTGCAGTGGCACTGGCTGGCTTCGCTACCGTAGCGCAGGCCGCTCCTAAAGATGACACCTGGTACACCGGTGCTAAACTGGGCTGGTCTCAGTATCACGATACTGGTTACTACGGTAACGGTTACGCGAACAACGACGGTCCAACTCACGAATCTCAGCTGGGCGCAGGTGCTTTCCTGGGCTATCAGGCGAACCCATACCTGGGCTTCGAGCTGGGCTATGACTGGCTGGGCCGTATGCCTAACAAAGGCGACAACATCAACGGCGCATTCAAAGCGCAGGGCGTTCAGCTGGCAGCTAAACTGAGCTACCCGATTGCTGATGACCTTGACGTGTACACCCGTCTGGGTGGCATGGTATGGCGTGCAGATTCTACCCAGAACAACACTCTGACCGGCGAACGCCGCAGCGACCACGACACCGGCGTTTCTCCGCTGGCTGCAGTGGGTGTTGAATACGCAGTGACCAAGAACTGGGCAACCCGTCTGGATTACCAGTGGGTTAACAACATTGGTGATGCAGGTACCGTTGGCGCGCGTCCAGACAACGGCATGCTGAGCGTAGGCGTTGCATACCGCTTCGGTCAGGATGAAGCTGCTGCACCAATCGCTGCACCAGCTCCGGCACCAGCTCCGGTTGTTGAAACCAAGCGTTTCACTCTGAAATCTGACGTGCTGTTCACCTTCAACAAATCTACCCTGAAGCCAGAAGGTCAGCAGGCTCTGGATCAGCTGTACAGCCAGCTGAGCTCAATGGATCCTAAAGATGGTTCCGTTGTAGTTCTGGGCTTTACCGATCGCATCGGTTCAGACCAGTACAACCAGAAACTGTCTGAGAAACGTGCTCAGTCTGTTGTCGACTACCTGGTATCTAAAGGTATCCCGGCTAACAAAATCTCTGCACGTGGCATGGGCGAATCCAACCCGGTTACTGGCAACACCTGTGACAGCGTGAAAGGCCGTAATGCCCTGATCGACTGCCTGGGTCCAGACCGTCGCGTTGAGATCGACGTGAAAGGCATCAAAGACGTTGTAACTCAGCCACAGGCTTAAGTTATCGCGTAAAAAAAACCCCGCTCCGGCGGGGTTTTTTGTTTCTGCTATCTGCTTACTTTTTGTTCTCTTCGCTGCCTAAGATGGCCTGCAGATCCTGCTTTAACGTAGACATCTGACTGGCATATTTCTCTTTCCGTTCGGCATCTTCAATCAGCTGTACAATTGTCTCAGAGAGCGTGCAGTGGCGACGCTGCGCCAGGCCCGCCAGCCGTTGCCACACCAGATATTCTAAATCGATAGATTTTTTACGCGTATGCTGGTGTTCAGCATTGAAGTGACGCTTGCGGCGGGCACGTATGGTTTGCTTCAGGCGATTTTCCAGACCCGGATGAATATGCTGCGCAATCCACTGGTTCACCTCAACCGGCGTATTTTCCAGCGCAAGCAGCGCGTCAACCGCAGCCTGTGCCGCGCTGAGCTCCAGATAGCGGGTGATTAGCTCCCCCTCCCGATGTTTTTTCACCAGGTATTTCCATTTCCATCCACTTTCCAGATTTTCAAGCTGCTGGTATTTCATCGGAATCCCACCGTGACCACGTAACAACTTAAGAATAACAGCTTTTTTGCGCGATGCAGCAACGAAAAACATGTTGCTCCTGTCACATTCACTACCGGAACTCGCCGTGATAAACCCGGTTGTATCCTGTATAATCACGCTTTTCCTAAATCAGACTAATGCGAATATTTTGACCAGCAACCAACTTACGTGGCAAGCCCTGCAGCCAGATAGCACCCCCTGGCAGACCCTCTTTTCAACGGTTTCACTGAAAGATAGCGATAGCCTTGCCGCGGTTCAGCCGCGTTTGCTGAATGCGCTGGCGCATTTACACCATCAGTCTGCGGGTTTTCCGCTGCTACTGTTACGCAGCCAGGAAAATAGCGACTATCTCGCCTGGATTGCCGGGGCCGCACGGCGTTTTCAGCCTGATGCCGGGCAGCTCTATGGCGGTGACTATCATGTGATGGGCGACACCGTTACGCTGCTGCCGCCTTCAGACATCAACCGTCCTTTTACCAGTAGCGGCGGCGTGTTTTATGCTGACTGGATCGAAGCAGAGCAGCTGTTTGGCTGCGTGCGTCAGTATAAGGATCGCGTGATGCCTGAGCCCGGGCTGCTGCATCGCGCTAACGGCGGCACGCTGATCCTCTCCATTAATACGCTGCTGGCACAGCCCCTGCTCTGGCTGCGCCTGCGCCGGTGTATCGAACTGCAGCGGTTTGAGTGGTATTCGCAGGATGAGCGACAGCCCCTGCCGGTGACAATTCCAGCTCTGCCGCTTAGCGTCCGCCTGGTTCTGTGCGGCGATCGCGATGCGCTGGCCAGCTTTCAGGAGCTGGATGCCGAAGTGCACGAAATGGCGCTCTACAGTGAGTTTGAAGAGAACCTGCAGATTGCCGATGAGAGCGATATGCTCAACTGGTGTCAGTGGGTTCTGACGCAGGCAGCACGGGCAGACCTTAATGCACCGGAGGCTGATTTCTGGCCACCGCTGCTGACGGAAGCGGTACGTTTTTCCGGCGATCAGGATACGCTGCCGCTCTGTCCGCGCTGGCTGAGGCGACAGCTGCATGAGGCCGCCCTGCACGGCGACATCATTAATGGTGAAGCGCTGACGGAGGCGCTTGAAGCACGCCAGTGGCGGGAAAACTACCTTACTGAACGCATGCGCGATGAGATCCTGCTAAATCAGATCATGATTGAAACAGATGGCGAGGTTATCGGACAGATCAATGGCCTGTCGGTTATTGAGTTTCCGGGGCACCCGCGCGCCTGGGGTGAGCCGTCACGTATTACCTGTGTGGTGCACCCAGGCGATGGTGAACTCAACGACGTGGAGCGTAAAGCTGAGCTGGGCGGTAATATTCATGCCAAAGGCATGATGATTATGCAGGCCTATCTGATTGCTGAGCTGGAACTCGATCAGCCACTGCCCTTCTCCGCTTCGATGGTGTTTGAGCAATCTTACTCTGAAGTGGATGGTGACAGCGCCTCGCTGGCAGAGCTGTGCGCATTAATCAGCGCGCTGGCTAATCAGCCGCTGAGCCAGCAGATTGCGGTGACCGGCTCTGTTGATCAGTTTGGTAATGTGCAGCCGGTCGGTGGCCTCAACGAAAAAATCGAAGGCTTTTTTCATGTCTGCCAGGCGCGTGAGCTGACCGGTAAGCAGGGCGTCATTCTGCCTGCCTCTAACGTGCGTCATCTCAGTCTTAGTCAGGAGATCGTTGACGCGGTGAAAGCAGGAGAGTTTCATCTGTGGGCAATTGACCGTATCGATGAAGCCCTGCCGCTGCTGACCGGCGTGGCGTGGCAGAGCGAGAGCGGTGAATCGCTGCTGACTATGATTCAGACCCGCATTACGCAGTTTAACCAGCAGGAATCTGCACCCCGCCCGTGGCCGTTACGCTGGCTCAACTGGTTTAACCACAAATAGGGGCATTGCCCGGCGTACAACTGTTCGCTAATATTCGGGCTTCACTAAAAGAAGGCATATTGAGAACATGGTAGATAAACGCGAATCCTATAGCAAAGAAGACCTGGTTGCCTCAGGTCGCGGCGAACTGTTCGGCGAAAATGGGCCACCGCTGCCCTCTGACAACATGTTGATGATGGACCGTGTGGTCAAAATGACCGAAGATGGCGGCAACTTCGACAAAGGTTTTGTTGAAGCTGAACTGGATATCCGCCCCGACCTCTGGTTCTTCGATTGCCATTTCAAAGGCGATCCGGTTATGCCTGGCTGTCTGGGCCTGGATGCCATGTGGCAGCTGGTTGGTTTCTATCTCGGCTGGTTAGGCGCGGAAGGCAAAGGCCGTGCGCTGGGCGTGGGCGAAGTGAAGTTTACCGGTCAGGTGCTGCCAACAGCGAAAAAAGTGACCTATAAAATTCACTTCAAGCGCGTAATCAACCGCAAGCTGGTGATGGGTGTTGCAGATGGTGAAGTCTTTGTTGACGGTAATCTGATCTACACCGCTACCGATCTGAAAGTCGGTCTGTTTAAAGATACCTCTGCGTTCTGATCCTGCTTAACAAAACCTCCGCCGCGGCGGAGGTTTTCCCTTTGCTGACATCCGGCAGGCTACGCCACCGCCGACCTGTCCTCCATGGCCTGACGCCAGCCTCCCAGCCAGTGAGACCGCGCATCGATCAGTTGATAGGGGCACAGCTCCTTAGAGCGGCCAGTAATGCCGGCCTGATAACCGCGTGAATGTGCACGTTCTAAACGGTCTCTCTTCTGTCTCTTCATACCGCGTTTCCCTCATTTTAGGTCTGGTGGAATCTGGTGGAAAGAAAGAGTGGCGAATTAATGTTCAGCCACAGTAAAGTTCTAACCCCAATGCGCAGAAAAAGCAATGCGCAAAATTCACGCCAGCGTCACGGTTTTGCCGTTAAAACGACATAAAGAAATGTCAAAGCAGTGTCTATGTTTCTGATTAGGCAAAAAAAAGCCCCCGATCTCCGGTGCAACGTTGCTACGAAGAATCAGGGACTTAGCAGTTATCTAAACCAATTCCTAATTTAGCGAAGCCACACTGTCCGCGATCTGCTGTGCGGTCTGCTGCCAGCCTGCAGCCAGCGTGCGGACCAGCGCATCATAACCATCCTCATTTTGCGGCAACGTCACACTAAAGCTGCGCTTGATAAGCTGATCCTGATGCTGCAGCAGCCATTCACCGCTGACCACGACCCGCCCGTCGTAACGTCCCTGAAAGCCACTTACGCTGACGTTAAGCGTATCGTAGCCCTCTCCATGCGGTGACGCGGCGACCACGCGGCCCGGCAGCGCCTGGCTCAGATTAGTAATCAGCGTCTGCTGCAGCTGCTGATCGAGCGGGCTGGCCCAGAGATTGTTGGTGGCAATGACATATTTAACATCGCTGGTCTGATAAACCAGTCCGTTGCCTGCCAGATAATCAGGCACGTTCACATGTTCCACCCAGAGCATCGGCTGGCTGCTGCCCGCGCTGCTGGCGACGCGTACCGTACTGCTGCCTGCCGGCAGCTGATAGTAGGTGGTGTCGATGGTTGTGCTGCACCCTGCCAGCAGCAACATAGCTCCTGCGATGATGGCTTTTTTCACTGTTTCGCCCTCTTTGGCTGCGGATCCTGGCCTGGCTTCGCTTCAAATACCAGGGCATTGCTTTTCGCATTCAGCGTTTTCAGCACTGGCTGCAGCTCACGCAGCACCTGATCAAGCCGCTGCATATCTCCCACCAGTTTATTGTACGCTGGCGATCCCGGCTGCAGCCCTTTCATGCTGCGGTTGAGTTCACGCAGCGTCTGCTGCATATCAGCAGGCAATGTTTTCATTGCCGGACTGCCGGTAAGCTGGTTCAGATTATTCAGCGTATTCTGCAGCTGACGCAGCGTGCGCTGACTCTCTTTCAGCGTGCCGGTCGCCTCATTAATCATCGGATTAAGCGGCAGCGCATTGATCTTATCCAGCGCCGCCATCAGCTTCTGCTGGATCTGGCTGAGACCACCGCTGACGGTAGGGATCACCTCAAGACCTGCTACGCTGTTCGGTCCTTTATAGGCTGGCGCTTTATCGTAGAAATCGAGATCGACAAACAGCGCGCCGGAGAGCAGGTTGCCGGTTTTCAGCGTGCCGCGCAGGCCACGTTTCTTCCCATCCTGCAGATGCTGCTCCAGATTAAAATCACTGCCCAGTCGTGCGGTAAAGCGATCGGGTTCGATGCGAATCAGCACCGGCACGCGATAATCTGTGTTCAGCGCCTGGTCCATACCCGGGATCATATAAGGCACCTGCGCGACGGTTCCCAGACGAATACCGCGGAACTCAACCGGTGCACCCACCTGCAGGCCGCGAATCGAATCACTGAAGAACATCAGGAAATCAGTGTGTCGGGTATAGAGTGAATCCTGAATGCTGCGCTGATCGTCATACAGATGATAATCCGCTTTGTTCTGTGCGACCTCACCCAGATCCCAGCCATCCGGTACGTCAAAGCTGACGCCGCCGCTAAACAGCGTGGTCAGTGAACCCATCTCCACGCGCATCCCCGAAGCAGACATATCAACGGCAATGCCGCTGTCTTTCCAGAAACGCACATTCGTGGTCACCAGCCGGTCATAAGGCGCAGTGACAAACAGCTGATAGGTCATCATACGTTTGTCAGTATCAAAGGTGCTGGTTTCCACCGTGCCGACGCGGTAACCGCGGAACAGCACCGGATCGCCCGGATTGAGCTGACCCGCTTTGTTGCTGTCGAGCACAATGCGGACCCCTTTCGCATCCGGCGGCGCCAGCGGCGGTGAATCGAGCAGCTGATAATGCTCCGGCTGTTCGCCTTTTGCACCGGGCTGCAGCTCGATATAGGCGCCTGAAAGCAGTGTGCCAAGACCGGTGATCCCTTCGCGTCCAATCTGCGGTTTAACCACCCAGAACACGCTGTCTTTATAAAGCAGCTTCTCCATGCCGGCGTTCAGACGGGCTGTGATCTCGACGTGATGCAAATCGTCAGTCAGCACCGCACTCTCTACGGTGCCCACATCCACACTGCGGCTTTTGATAGTGGTTTTACCCGCCACGATGCCTTCGGCGTTTTCGGTGATCAGCGTCACCAGCGGCCCCTGGTGGCTGAAGTGATAAAAAAGGATCCACCCGCCGATCAACAGCGTAACGATGGGTACGATCCAGACTGGCGACCAGCGTTTGATCTGATCGACCTTAGCAGTCCCGTGATTGTTGTCCGTCAAGACGCGACTCCTTACGTTCAGTTTCCTGTTGGCGATCCCAAATCAGACGCGGATCGAATGTAATAGCGGCAAACATGGTCAATATCACCACCAGGGCAAACAGCAGCGCGCCCGGCGCGGGATAGACGTTCATCAGCTGTCCCATGCGCACCAGCGCAGAGAGCACGGCGATAACAAACACATCGATCATCGACCAGCGACCAACAAACTCCACCACTTCGTAGATCAGATGCATTTTTTCGCCATCCCGCTGGCCGCGCCCGCTGGCGTGCCAGCAGAGCCAGCCAATAGCGACCATTTTCAGCGAGGGCACCATAATACTGGCGATAAAAATCACCAGTGCAACGGGCCAGGAACCATCGCTCATCAGCAGGATAACGCCGCCCATGATCGTTGAGGGATACTGGGAACCCAGCGTCTCAGTCACCATGATCGGCATAATATTAGACGGGATATAGAGCATAACGGAAGTCAGCAGCAGCGCCAGCGTCCACTGCAGGCTATGTCTGCGGCGCGGTGCCGCGGCTACCCCGCAGCGATCGCAGCGCGGCTGCGTCGCCGGCAGAATAGCCGTACAGCAGGGGCAGCTGCGCAGCCCCTGCTGCAGACCACTTTTTCCCGCCTGCGGCGTAAACGGCAGCGCGGGCAGCGCGTCGATTTGTTGCCAGACCCAGCGCCGATCCACACACTGAAACGCGCGCAGCTGCAGCAGGCAGAACAGGCACCAGGGCCAGAAGCTGCTGCCTAAGCCGATCTCGCCATACGCCATCAGCTTGACGAAACTCACCAGCACGCCGGCCATAAAGATCTCTGCCATGCCCCAGCTGCGCAGCTGAAAAAGAATACGCGCCAGTCCCCGCCGCAGCGGGTGCGGCAGAGCAATCCGGTTGACCAGCAGCAAAATCGTCACCATGCAGAAAGCCGGAATACCCTGCACAAACAGCAGAAACAGGGAAGCCAGGCTGCGGTAATCCTCCCGCACCATGACGCGCGGGATCTCCGGCAGCGTAATGCGGCTGGAGAGACCGGCGACGTGCATATCGATAAACGGAAACAGATTGGCCAGCACCAGCATAAACAGCGCCGCCAGCGCATAACCGGTTGGACGCTTGCGCGGTTCATGCCAGTTAGCCAGCAGCTGCGTATGGCAGCGCGGGCAGCGGGCACGGCTGCCCGCCGGCACAGCGGGCAGCCTGACGGTTAAATCACACTGTGGACAGAGCATCCACTGCTGCGCCTGCGGCGACGTTGCGCACATGCCCTTTTCCTCTGTGTTATGCGCCGTTTTTCAGCGCTTCCAGCTCTTCCCAGCGGGCAAAGGCGGTTTCCAGCTCCTGCTCCGTCTGCGCCAGCGTATCCAGCACCGGCTGCGTTTTTTCATGCGGCTGACTGAAGAAATCGGGATGGCTCATCTGCGCCTGCAGCTCACCAATCCGCGCTTCCAGCTGCTCCAGCTTTTGCGGCAGCTGTTCCAGTTCACGCGTCAGGTTATAGCTTAGCTTGCCTGCGCTGCGTTTGGCGGTTTCATTTTTTTCAGCCGTTTTCACCGGCGCGGAAACCGTCGGGGCAACACGCGTCTGTTTGTACGCCGCGCGCTGCTGCTGCGCATCATGATAGCCGCCCACAAACGCGCCCACTTCGCCGTTGCCTTCAAATATCCAGCATTCGGTAACGGTGTTATCCACAAACTGACGATCGTGGCTGACCAGCAGTACGGTGCCCTGATATCCGTCGACCAGCTCTTCCAGCAGCTCCAGCGTTTCAACGTCCAGATCGTTGGTCGGTTCATCGAGGATCAGCAGGTTGCTGGGCTTCAGGAACAGCCGCGCCAGCAGCAGGCGATTGCGCTCTCCGCCCGACAGCGCGCGTACCGGCGTCATGGCGCGTTTCGGATGGAACAGAAAGTCCTGCAGGTAACCCAGCACGTGACGGGGTTTGCCGTTGACCATCACTTCCTGTTTGCCTTCCGCGAGGTTATCCATCACGGTCCGGTCCGGATCGAGTTCAGCGCGATGCTGATCGAAATAGGCAATTTCAAGCTTGGTGCCGCAGTGCACCCGTCCACTGTCCGCTTTCAGCTGCCCCAGCATCAGGCGCAGCAGCGTGGTTTTTCCGCAGCCGTTAGGCCCAATCAGCGCAATCTTATCGCCGCGCTGGACCTGGGCTGAAAAGTCTTTAACCAGCGTTTTGCCTTCGACGCCGTAGTTTACATTCTCCAGCTCAAAGACAATTTTTCCGGAGCGGGCCGCTTCGCCGACCTGCATATTGGCTTTGCCCATCACGTCACGACGCTCGGAACGTTCGCGACGCAGCGCTTTCAGTGCCCGCACGCGGCCTTCATTGCGGGTACGACGCGCCTTGATCCCCTGACGGATCCACACCTCTTCCTGCGCCAGCTTGCGGTCAAATTCAGCATTCTGCATCTCCTCAACCCGCAGCGCCTCCTCTTTACCCACCAGGAACTGATCGTAATCTCCCGGCCAGGAGACCAGCTTGCCGCGATCGAGATCGACAATGCGCGTCGCCATATTGCGGATAAACGAGCGGTCATGCGAAATAAACACGATGCTGCCGGTAAAGGTTTTCAGGAACGTTTCCAGCCAGTCGATCGTTTCAATATCGAGGTGGTTAGTAGGCTCATCCAGCATCAGCACGCGTGGGTTACTGACCAGCGCACGGCCCAGGGCCGCTTTACGCAGCCAGCCGCCGGAGAGCGAAGAGAGTTCTGTATCAGCCTGCAGGCCAATCTGCTGCAGAACATCGTTGATACGGCTGTCGAGCTGCCAGAGATTCTGGTGATCGAGAATCGTCTGCAGCCGGCCCATTTCATTGAGGTTTTTCTCGCTCGGATCCTCCATCACTTTATGCGAAATGGCGTGATAGGCTTTGAGATGCTCCGCCTGCTCGGCCACGCCCTCAGCGACAAAGTCATACACCGAACCGGTAATGTTACGCGGCGGATCCTGCTGCAGGCGCGAAACGATCAGGTCCTGCTCATAGATGATACGCCCATCATCCAGCGGCTGTTCGCCGTTGATGATTTTCATTAATGTGGATTTACCGGCACCGTTACGGCCCACCAGACAGACGCGTTCGCCCTCTTCGATGTGCAGTTCGGTATTATCCAGCAGCGGTGCGTCACTGAATGAGAGGTAGGCACCATGGATACTGATCAACGACATATAAATTATTCCTTACCGGCGTGGCTGACCAGCCAGCAGTTGTGAATTTGACGATTACGGGCAAAGTCCTGTGACAGGGTTTTTTGCGTGATCTCCTGCGCCTGCAGACCGAGCCGTTGCAGGCCCTCCAGATCCATTTTGAAGCCGCGCTTGTTGTTGGAGAACATAATGGTGCCGCCGCGACGCAGCATGCGCTTCAGGTTTTGCAGCAGCATCAGATGATCGCGCTGCACATCAAAATCCGCCTCCATACGCTTGGAGTTGGAGAAGGTCGGCGGATCGATAAAAATCAGGTCAAACTGCTCGTCGCTTTCACGCAGCCAGCTCAGGCAGTCGGCGTGCAGCAGGCGATGCTGACGGCCGGTCAGACCATTAATGCGCAGGTTGCGCTCTGCCCACTCAAGGTAGGTACGCGACATGTCAACCGTAGTGGTGGATTTTGCCCCGCCCAGCCCGGCGTGCACGCTGGCGCTGCCGGTGTAAGAGAACAGGTTCAGGAAGTCTTTACCTTTACTCATCTCGCCGAGCATCTGCCGCGCGATACGGTGATCGAGGAACAGGCCGGTATCAAGGTAGTCAGTAAGATTAACCAGCAGCCGGGCATTGAACTCCTGTACTTCAAAGAATTCGCCCTTTTCTCCCAGTTTTTGATACTGATTTTTGCCCTTTTGCCGCTCGCGGGTTTTCAACACCAGCCTGTTAGCCGGGATCTCCAGCACGCTGAGCGTGGCGCTGATGACATCAAACAGCCGCTGGCGCGCTTTGGCCGCGTCGATGGTTTTTGGTGGCGCGTACTCCTGCACCACCACCCAGTCGGCGTAGCGATCCACTGCAACATTGTATTCCGGCAGATCGGCATCATAAAGGCGGTAGCACTCAATGCCCGACTGACGCGCCCATTTCTCCAGCTTCTTCAGGTTCTTGCGCAGGCGGTTTGCGAAATCTTCCGCAATCTGCGCGCTGCCAGCCGCACCGGACGCCGCCAGCTGATAATTTTTCTGCACGCACTCCAGCGGGCCATTTTTCGCTTTAAACTGGCGCTCCGCGCGCAGCTGCAGGCAGCTCAGCAGATCGGGTGAGGCGCTGAACAGCGACAGATTCCAGCCGCCAAACTGCTGCTTCATAATGCGGCCCAGCTGGCTGTGCAGCGCAATCAGCGCCGGCTCGCTCTCCAGACGCTCACCATAAGGCGGGTTACTCAGCACCGTTCCGGTCACGCTTTTATCGTCAAGCGGATTACTCAGCTTCAGCACATCCTGCTGCGCAAAGGTGAAAAGCTCGAAGACGCCGGCACGACGCGCGTTAGCGCGCGCCCACTCCAGCACGCGGCCATCGTTATCATAACCAAAGAAGCGTGCCTGGGCGGCTGCGGTGCCAGCCCGCGCGCGCTGCAGCGCTTCGCTGCGCAGCTCCTGCCACAGCGCTGCGTTATGCTGCTTCCAGCGGCTAAAGCCCCAGTGGCTGCGCAGCAGACCCGGCGCGCGATCGCAGGCAATTAAGGCCGCCTCAATCAGCAGCGTGCCGGAACCGCACATGGGATCCAGCAGCGGCGTTTCCGGCTGCCAGCCGGAACGCATAACAATGGCAGCCGCCAGATTCTCTTTCAGCGGCGCCTGACCGGTCTGCTGACGATAGCCGCGCTGATGCAGCGCGGTGCCGCTGAGATCCAGTGCGATGCTGACGCGATCTTTATTCAGCCAGGCGTTAATGCGAATACCGGGCTGCTCGCGATCCACGCTGGGGCGCGGCAGATCCTGACGGGTAAAGCAGTCAACGATCGCATCTTTAATTCGCAGCGCGCCAAACTGGCTGTTGCGGATAACGTCGTTGGTGCCGCTGAAATGGATGGCAAAGGTGGTTTCGCTGTCAAACAGCTCAGCCCAGGGGATACTCTGCGCGCCGACATAGAGATCGAGGTCACTCCAGACACCGAATTCTCCCAGCGGCAGCAAAATACGTGAAGCCAGACGGCTCCACAGCAGGCTTTGATACATTACGCGATCGTCGGCACGGAAGTGGACGCCGCCCTGCACCACCTGCAAATCCTGCGCGCCCAGCGCGTCCAGCTCAGTTTTCAACAGCTCTTCGAGCCCACGCGCCGTACTGGCAAACAGAGAATTCATATCGTCACTTATACTCTTGCTAAAATTGCTGCGCATTATAGCGAATCAGCGTCCTATGTCATAAAGTTAGCTTCTTTTTGTCTGCATGGAGCGATGATGATTACCTTATCCCGTCTTTATATTCACCCGGTCAAATCGATGCGCGGCCTGCAGCAGTCGCATGCACAGGTGCTGCAGAGCGGTCTGGCGTTTGATCGCATCTTTATGATCACCGAGCCTGACGGGACGTTCATCACCGCCCGGCAGTTTCCGCAGCTGGTGCGTTTTACGCCGGTTGTGCTGCCGGATGGCCTGCTGATTAACGCGCCGGACGGTCAGCAGGCGCTGATCCGCTATGCCGACTTTGCAGCAGAAGAGAGCGAAACCGTTGTCTGGGGCAACACCTTTACTGCCCGCATCGCGCCGGAAGCGATTAACCGCTGGCTGAGCGACTATTTTCCGCGCCCGGTACAGCTGCGCTGGACAGGTGAGACGCCGACGCGGCGCGTAAAGCGCTTTGACGCCGTGCCGCTCGGCTTTGCCGACGGCTATCCGTTTCTGCTGGTCAATATGGCGTCGATGCAGGATCTGCAGCAGCGCTGCCCGGCTGGCGTACGCGTAGAGCAGTTTCGCCCTAACCTGGTGGTCAGCGGTGCCCCCGCCTGGGATGAAGATAGCTGGAAGCGGCTGCAAATCGGTGACGTTGAGTTTGTCGTGCCGAAACCGTGCAGCCGCTGCATATTTACCACTATCGGGACAGAGAACGGAGAGAAACATCCGGCGGGTGAGCCGCTGACCACGCTGCAGGGCTTTCGCAGCGCGCAGGATGGCAGCGGTGATATCGATTTTGGCCTCAATCTGATAGCCCTGAACAGCGGGCTGATCCGCAGCGGGGACAGCGTGACGATTCTGGAACGCCATACCCCGCGCGTCTATGGTGCCGGCAAAACAGAAGCTTCGCTGACAGCAGAGCCAGGTGCGCCTGCCAGCGTCACCATTACCTGTCAGGGCCGGCGTTTTGAGGGAGATAATCAGCAGGTATTACTGGAGCAGCTGGAGATGGCCGGGTTTCGTATTCCCTACTCCTGCCGGGCCGGGCTGTGCGGCAGCTGTAAAGTCACGCTGGTCGCCGGCACCGTCAGGCCGTTAAAGCAGAGCGCCGTACGTGCTGACGGCACTATTCTGAGCTGCAGCTGTATTCCGGACAGTGATATTGAGCTGGGATAAAATCTAAACCGCGCGCGCGTACCAGGTCGCCAGCTGCAGCGGCTGCAGGCGATCGTTCATGATTTTGATCGCATCGCCAAGCTGCATGCTTTTTCCCGCCATGCTCAGTGCCGGCTGCGCCACCAGACAGAGCGCCGCGTTTTCACTGCTTTCTACTACCAGCAGCTGTGCCTGCTCACCGCTCTCAGCCAGCGTAGCCGTGACCATATCGCCCGCGACCGGCTGCCAGCTATGTTTGTGGCTGATGAAGTGCCAGCTTTTTGGCATCAGCGGCTTGAGGAAGCGGCTTGCCACCAGCGCATTCAGGATCAGCTCGGCACGCTGATGAGCGGATAATTCACTCTCACGACAGCGGTCATCGAAACTAAAATAGAGTGCGGCATCATCGACGCAAAATCCGCTGCTGTTAAAAGCGTCGGGCGTCAGCATTTTGCGGGAGAAGCGGGAGCGGAAGAGTGTGCCATCAGCCAAATCAAGCATCATACGGTCATGCTCGGCGTCATAATACCAGCGCCAGTTGTCATCGGGTTTGATTTTCATGATGTGCCTTGTGGGATTCTGCTGCGCTAAATGGCGCCTAAAAAATAAAATATCGCTTTAAGCAAAAAGCTGAAAAATAGAACAACAGGGGAAAATATAAACGAGCCAGAGGGAGAAATAAACCCCCTGGCCGGGGAAAGTGAGATATGTCTTAGAGGTGGGTCACGATATCTTTAATTAAAGCCGGTCCCTGATAAATAAATCCGGAGTATATCTGCACCAGGGTGGCGCCCGCGGCAATTTTTTCCCGTGCGGCGATGAGTGAATCTATTCCACCGGCACCAATAACAGGTAAGCGCCCCTGCAGCTCCTGCGCCAGCCGGCGGATTACCTCTGTGCTGCGCGTCTGTACCGGGCGTCCGCTCAGGCCGCCCGCTTCATCTGCATGTTTAAGTCCGCTGACCAGCGTACGATCCAGCGTGGTATTGGTTGCAATCACACCATCAATCTGGTGACGCACCAGGCTGTCAGCAACCTGGATTAATTCCTCCTCAGACAGATCCGGCGCAATCTTTACGGCCACCGGAACATATTTAAGGTGTCGCTGCTGTAGTTCCTGCTGTTTTAATTTAATCGCCGCCAGCAAATCGTCCAGCGCATCGCCATATTGCAGCGTACGCAGACCCGGCGTGTTAGGTGAAGAGATATTTATCGCAATATAACCCGCATGGGCGTAGACCTTCTCCATGCAGATCAGGTAATCCTCTTTCCCCTGCTCAACCGGGGTATCTTTATTCTTGCCAATATTGATCCCCAGTACGCCTTTAAATCGCGCTTTTTTGACGTTCTCTACCAGATGATCAACCCCGTGGTTATTAAATCCCATGCGGTTAATGATGCCGCCCGCCTCAACCAGACGGAACATACGCGGTTTATCATTTCCGGGCTGCGCACGCGGCGTTACCGTACCGACTTCAATAAAACCAAACCCCATCGCGCCAAACACATCAATGCACTCCGCGTTTTTATCCAGCCCGGCCGCCAGACCCAGCGGGTTGGGAAACGTCAGGCCCATACAGCTTACCGGACGCGCCGGCAGCGACTGCCGAATCAGCCCCTCCAGCGGCGTACCGCTGATAAAACGCAGCTGCTGGAAAGTGAGTTCATGCGCGCGCTCGGGATCGAGTTTAAACAGGGCGGGCCGGACGATGGGATATAACATGCACTCTCCTGAATGGCAGTAAAGGAAGAAACAGCGGGTGCACGGGAAGACGTGCGCCAGAATGGTAAGGTGCTCTGGCGCAAAAGTAAATTAGTGACGAACCTCAGAACAGGATCGCGATCAACGGCGGGACGAATAACGACTCAGGCGATTACGGCACGCCTGCAGACCGTGATAGAGCGGCGGACAATACCAGAGCAGTTTCAGCCGGGTATTATGCCGTAATACGCGCCGCACCAGACTGTTTACCCGCGGCTGCCACTCGGCAGGTACTTTAATGCGGTGTTTACGGATCTGTGCCAGGCAGCCATGCATAATAGTCTGATAGTAGTCATCCAGTAATACCTCATCCTGCGGCAGCTGATGCTCTCGTAAAAACGCTTCACTGCTGTCGCGGGCGATAAAGTAGTTTTTTATCCAGGAGAAGTCGCGGGTGCTTTGCGACAGCGAACTCTGCATAAAGCGCTTGTAGTAGTAGCTCTCGCCGGTGCAGTAGAAACTGTGCGCCTGCATATAAAGCGCGAACATAAAAGGCGCATCTTCATGATTCTGAATCGGCAGGAAACTCAGCCCCAGCCGCTCAATCAGCTGCCGGGAAATGATGCTGCTCCAGATCACCCGGTGGGCCGACTGATGCTGGATCAGCGTGCGCAGACTTTCGCTGCCGCCGGAGAAAAGGCCGCTGACGTGACGCTGATGAATCGTCTGATAGTGGCGCTGCGGTTCCGGGACGTCGAAAAACATTTTTGCGCCGAAGCAGAACAGCTCAAGTCCGGTATGCTGCGCCTGCGCGCGCCGGAAATCGGCAAACAGAGTGGCGGAGATAAAGTCATCGGCATCCATAAAATAGAGGAAATCGCCGGTGGCGACCGCCAGCCCTTTCATCCGCGCTGCGCTGACGCCGCCGCGGTTGCCGCTCAGCAAAGTGACCTGCGGATGCGCCTCAGCGAACGCCGTAAGCCAGCTCACGCTCTCATCCGTTGAGCCGTCGTCAATGATAATAATCTCATCTGCCGGCGACGTCTGCTGCAGCAGCGACTGCATCGTCTCCGGCAGCCACGGGGCGCAGTTCCAGTTCGGAATAATGACCGATATAGTCGGGACGGAGCGCGACGTCATACTTATCCTCTTTCTTCAGCATTAACAACGGGTGTACGGCGCAGGCGCTTCAGCACCAGGCTATGCAGCAGACAGCAGACGCCGAGATTCACGGCACCAATCAATGCCAGCCAGAGCAGATTAATCCAGCGATTCTGGTTCCACTCAATAGGCAGCAGCATGCTCAGGCCGGCAATCAGGCCCGATACCGCCCAGATCAGCGCCACGTCGCGCGTTAGCCAGCTGAAGTGGATACCCGGCGCAAAACGACGGTGTACCAGCCATGCCCAGCCAACCAGGTAGAAAATGTTCTGCGCCAGCCACAGCCAGCCGGTTCCCAGCGCGCCGTAGTGAATCGCACACCAGATGTTAAGCGGCACCAGCAGAATGGCAAACAGGGTAAAGCCCTGCATATGGAGTTTTAGGTTGCCATTCACGTACTGCAGGTGATAGAGCAAGCCACAGATCGCCTGAATTCCGCTGCCTAAAGCGTACAGCGTCAGGACAAAAGCCATCTCATCGACAATCTGCGTTTTTTGCGTCCACGCCCAGAGCAGCGGACCCGAATAGCAGGCGATAGTGATACTGAGCGGGGCCATAAAAATGGCGACTGCCTGCGTGGTGTAACGGTAGAGACGCAGAGATTCCGCATCGCCCTGCTGCCGGGTTTTCATGCCGGTCATGCGCGGCACAATCGCCTGCATAATCGGGCTGCTGAGCAGCAGGATACCGGTCGCCGCCGTTGCCACGACGGTAAAGGATCCGTACTCGCTCAGCGGCAGGGTTTTAGACAGCACCAGACGGTCAATCTGCGAGATAAACGTCCAGATTGCGCTGGAGAACGCGGCGCTCAGCGCAAAGCGAATAAAAGGCCTCAGCACCTCTTTCAGGTCGCTGCGCTTCTCTTTGCGCGCGGCGCGCGGGATAAGCTGATACGCCTTCCAGATGCAGCAGCCCGCCTCGGCGATGGAGACCAGCAGCTGCCAGATAAAGAATGTCAGCACGGCGTTGGCGAAGAGCTGGATCACCAGCACCGCACCAAAGGTGCGCAGCGTGGTAATAGTCAGGTTAACGCCATTCAGCCAGACCTGATGTTCAAAGCCGATGATCACGCTGCGATAGGGACTGGTGCGCCAGCGAATGGCCGCGGTGATCACCATAATCGCCACGGCGATAACCACATCGCCGGCCGGCAGATGACGCGCATCCAGCCAGTGTGTCGCTATCCAGGGCGTTGCCAGCCAGCCCAGCACCACCAGCACCAGCGTTGAAAAAAGGAAAAAGCGCGTCAGGGTAGTAAACAGCGCCGGAAACCAGACAAATTCTGCCTGATTAGCGCGGTAGCGCGCCGCTTCACGCATCAGCGTGGTGGAGACGCCCGCATCCAGCAGCTGCAGCCAGGTCAGTAATATAGAAAAGAAGCCGACCAGGCCATACGCTTCCATCCCCAGATTCTGAATATAGAGCGGCACCACTAAAATACCTGACAGCGTCAGGTAGATCTGCCCGACATAGTTGGCAATCGCATTACGTTTGATAGACATAAAAGTATGGGGGTCTGGGTATTTTTCTCAATGTCTTCAAGCGTGACACAAAAATGTGACAGCGCCCACAGGAGTAATTCTTAAAAACCACCTGGCATTCACGCCGCAGCTTTTTCTTAAATTCATCAATAAAAAACAGAGATTGGGCCGTTTTATCCGCCGCCGCTCTGTGGGCCCGGCTGGCAGCGCAGGCAGTAGCGTTGCGCAGGCAGCAGATCGATAGCGGGATCCGTTTGCCGTTTTAAAGCTTTTGATTGCCGGATAAATCATTTACCCCTTTTCCGGCGCTCTGGCAGGATTAAGACAATCAGTTCTCAATTAAACGTTATCGATAACTTTTTGTTATAAGGAGCAGGTATGCGGATCTTAACGCTGGCGGGCAGCCCCCGTTTCCCTTCACGTTCGACGGCGCTGCTGACGCTCTGCCAGCGTCAGCTGGAAGCCCGGGGCGCCGAAGTTATTGCGTGGAATATTCACAATTTTCCGCCGGAAGATTTGATCCATGCCCGTTTCGACTCCCCTGCCCTGAATGCGTTTAAAGCTGACATCGCCAGCGCGACCGGCGTCATCATTTCTACTCCTGTCTATAAAGCGTCGTTTGCAGGTGCGCTAAAAACTGTCCTGGATCTGCTGCCGGAGCGGGCGCTGGAAGAAAAAGTCGTACTGCCGCTGGCAAGTGGCGGCAGCGTGGCACATATGCTGGCGCTTGATTACGGGCTTAAACCGGTACTGAGCGCGCTGAAAGCGCAGGAGGTGTTACAGGGAGTGTTTGCGCAGGATCTGCAGATTACGCATTACGACCGCCAGCCGGAATTTGCCAGCGATCTCACTTCCCGTATTGATGATGCGCTGGAGAACTTCTGGCTCGCGCTGCAGCGCCGTCATCTGCTTTTTGCCCGGGCTGTCTGAGGAGAGACTATCGTGAAACGACTTATAACGGCTCTGCTGCTCCCGGCGCTGGCTGCCCTGTTTACCCTGACGGCCAGCGCAGCGGACGCGCCTTCTCAGATCCGTATCGGCTACCAGAAAGGCTCGGTCAGCATGGTGCTGGCAAAATCGCACCGGCTGCTGGAGCAGCGTTTTCCGGCGATGGCAATTAAGTGGATTGAGTTTCCTGCCGGCCCGCAGATGCTGGAAGCGCTTAACATCGGCAGTATCGATTTAGGCAGCACCGGGGATATTCCTCCGCTCTTTGCGCAGGCCGCCGGCGCCGATCTGCTTTATGTCGGATCGGAACCCGCGAAACCTAAAGCAGAAGTGATCCTGGTACCGCAGAACAGCCCCATCCACAGCGTGGCCGATCTGAAAGGCCGCAAAGTTGCCTTTCAGAAAGGCTCCAGCTCGCACAATCTGCTGCTGCGCGCGCTGCAGCAGGCGGGTCTGAGCTTCAATGATATTCAGCCGGTCTATCTGACGCCAGCCGATGCCCGCGCGGCGTTTCAGCAGGGTAACGTTGACGCCTGGGCGATCTGGGATCCTTATTACTCAGCCGCTCTGCAGCAGGGCAATGTGCGCGTCCTCACTGACGGCAGCACGCTGAACCTGACCGGCTCTTTCTATCTGGCGACCCGACAGTTTGCTGAAGCCAGTCCCGACACCCTCAGCCAGGTGCTGGCCACCTTCAGCGAGGCGGATGCGCTGACGCAGAGCCAGCGAACGCAGAGTATCGACCTGCTGGCGCAGGCGATGGGCCTGCCAAAACCGGTCCTGGCGAGCTATCTCGATCATCGTCCGCCTACCACGATTACCCCCGTCAGTGCACGCACCGCCGCCGCGCAGCAGCACACTGCCGATCTGTTTTACGCCAGCCATCTGTTGCCGGTAAAACTCACCATCGCTGACCGCATCTGGCAACCCCGGACGGCCCATTAATAAGGAACAACACAATGAGCATATCTGTTTTCTGGTTTCTTCCCACGCACGGCGATGGTCACTATCTGGGAACCGCCGAAGGCGCCCGTCCGGTGGATCACGGTTATCTGCAGCAGATAGCACAGGCCGCTGACCGGCTGGGTTTTGGCGGCGTGCTGATCCCGACCGGCCGCTCCTGCGAAGATGCCTGGCTGGTCGCTGCCTCGCTGATCCCGGTAACGCAGCGCCTGCGCTTTCTGGTGGCACTGCGTCCCGGCGTGATCTCGCCGACCCAGGCAGCGCGTCAGGCGGCAACGCTGGATCGCCTCTCTAACGGTCGTGCGCTGTTTAACCTGGTGACCGGTGGCGATCCGGAAGAGCTGGCGGGCGATGGCGTTTTTCTCGACCATCGCGAACGCTATGCAGAATCGGCGGAATTTACCCGCATCTGGCGACGTGTTTCTGAAGGCGAAACGGTGGACTATGAGGGCAAACACGTCAAAGTGCGCGGTGCGCGCCTGATGTTCCGTTCGGTACAGCAGCCGCGTCCGCCACTCTGGTTCGGCGGCTCTTCTGATGCCGCGCAGGATCTGGCTGCTGAACAGGTTGACGTCTATCTCACCTGGGGAGAGCCGCCCGCGCTGGTTAAAGAAAAGATTGAGCAGGTACGCGCCAAAGCCGCAGCGCAGGGGCGCACGGTGCGCTTCGGTATTCGTCTGCACGTGATTGTGCGCGAAACGAACGAAGAGGCGTGGCAGGCCGCGGATCGGCTTATTTCACATCTGGATGACGCCACGATTGCCAAAGCACAGGCGGCGTTTGCGCGCACGGATTCGGTCGGACAGCAGCGGATGGCTGCCCTGCACGGCGGCCAGCGCGATAAGCTGGAGATCAGTCCGAACCTCTGGGCTGGGGTTGGCCTGGTACGCGGCGGAGCCGGTACTGCGCTGGTCGGCGACGGGCCAACTGTCGCAGAACGCATGCGCGAATATCAGGCTCTGGGGATTGAGACCTTTATCCTTTCTGGCTATCCGCATCTGGAAGAAGCGTACCGCGTTGGCGAGCTGCTGTTTCCCCATCTTGACCTGGCCGTGCCGGAAGTGCCTGCACCGCGCATCGTGCAGGCGCATGGCGAAGCCGTGGCCAATGATTTTACGCCACAGAAAGTTGCGCAAAGCTAAGGAGTCACCATGTCTGAGCAGATAAAAACGCTGCGCAATGCGCTGCTGCCCTGGCTGCTGCCGGTGGGAATAGTGGCGATATGGCAGCTCGCTTCGTCGCAGGGCTGGCTCTCCACGCGTATTTTACCGGCGCCGGAGAAAATTGTGACCGCCTTCTGGCAGCTGACCGCCAGCGGTGAACTGTGGCAGCACCTGGCCATCAGCAGCTGGCGCGCACTAATCGGTTTTGCTATCGGCGGCACGATCGGGCTGGCGCTCGGACTCATCACCGGTACATCGCGCACCGGTGAGCGTCTGCTGGATACCTCGCTACAGATGCTGCGCAACGTGCCGCATCTGGCGCTGATCCCGCTGGTGATCCTCTGGTTTGGCATTGATGAATCGGCCAAAATTTTCCTGGTCGCACTCGGTACGCTGTTTCCGATCTACCTCAATACCTATCACGGGATCCGCAATATCGATCGCGGGCTGATAGAGATGGCGCGCAGCTATGGCCTCTCCGGCTGGTCGCTGTTTGCGCAGGTTATCCTGCCTGGCGCCCTGCCCGGCATCATGGTCGGGGTGCGCTTTGCGCTGGGTCTGATGTGGCTGACGCTGATTGTGGCTGAAACCATCTCGGCCAACTCCGGTATCGGCTATCTGGCGATGAACGCGCGCGAATTTTTGCAAACTGACGTGGTGGTGGTGGCCATTATTCTTTATGCCCTGCTGGGCAAACTGGCAGACGTGGCGGCACAGCTGCTGGAGCGTATCTGGCTGCGCTGGCACCCGGCCTGGCAACTGAAGGAGAGCAACGCATGAGCAATGCCGTACAGAATCCGGCGCGCCTGATCAGCGGCACGCCGGTCGCCATCAGTAACCTCTCTAAGCACTATGGCAATCGTACTATTCTTGACCAGGTCAGCCTGCATATTCCGGCCGGGCAGTTTGTTGCCGTGGTCGGGCGCAGCGGCTGCGGTAAAAGCACCCTGCTGCGGCTGCTGGCCGGACTGGAAGTCGCCAGTCAGGGTGAGCTGCTGGCAGGTAACGCGCCGCTGGCCGCGGCGCGCGACGATACGCGACTGATGTTCCAGGATGCGCGTCTGCTGCCGTGGAAAAAAGTGATCGATAACGTCGGACTCGGCTTACGCGGCCGCGAATGGCGCAGCGCCGCGCTGGAGGCACTGGAGGCCGTAGGGCTTGACGATCGCGCAAATGAGTGGCCTGCTGCCCTCTCAGGTGGACAGAAGCAGCGCGTGGCGCTGGCGCGGGCGCTGATCCACCGTCCTGGCTTACTGCTGCTCGATGAACCGCTGGGCGCGCTGGATGCCTTAACCCGCATTGAGATGCAGAGGCTGATCGAATCACTCTGGCAGCAGCACAATTTTACGGTACTGCTGGTGACGCATGATGTCAGCGAGGCGGTGGCGCTGGCCGATCGGGTGTTACTGATTGAAGAGGGTAAAATCGGGCTCGACCTGTCGACCGATTTGCCGCGTCCGCGCCGCAAAGGCTCGGCTCGGCTGGCGGAGCTGGAAGCGAGCGTACTGGATCGGGTGATGACGCGCAGCGCCGCTGAGCAACCGCTGCGCTTTGCCCGGCAGCGTTAACTGCCCTGCCCGCTGGCGGGTCTGTCCGCCAGCGGGCTGTGCATCAGTGATGCAGCAGGTCATCCACCACCTGCGCTTTACTCAGCTGGTAAGGGAAGAACGTGGGCCAGTTTTCCAGTTCATCAAACAGCGCAGCCTGCGAGACATTACCCGTAAAGATATGAAAGTGGGATGACTTACGCGGGCTGATAATGTGATCGCTGAACTGTACAAAGTGCGGCGCTTTACTGGCTTTATCAGTGCATTCAAACAGATAACGCACCCCTCTTTTACCGGAAACGTAGTTGAGCACCTTGTAACCTTTATAGGCATATTTACAGCTGCTGACCGCGCCTTTTTCGGTAAATTCCATCACGTCGTTTTCAATGCCGATGTCAGTAATATCGCTGGCATAGCCGATGAGATAGTACTGTTTAATGTCGCTGAACGAGCGCGTTTTATCGGCTGCCGCTTTTTTTTGAAATACCGGATCCAGTGAGCCATCTCTGGCATAGGGATAAACGGACTGCCATACCCCTTCCCAGTCGGAAAGCGGCCGATCTTTCACATCGCCATCGGCAAAGATGCCGCTGGCCGCGCGCACCTCTTTTTCACTCAGTGGAGCACCGTGCGAATGACCGCCGTGTGCAAATACCGTTGAACTGCAGGCCAGCCCCAGAAATAGTGTCCAGTACGCTACTTTCATCCTAATATACTCACGCTTTGTTTTATTGATGTTATAACATAACATATAAGTCAGCGTAACGCACCCTGCCGGATTAGCGGCCAAAGTAGTGATTTATGAGAAGGTTTGGCGCGCCATACTGTAGTGCCCGCATGGCCGCAAAAGAGCAGCCGCAACCGGTGACGGTTGCGGCTGCGGAGGATTACGCGTTCAGCGCTTTGGTGATTTTCTCATAGAGATCGCCGGAAAGATTATCCAGCCCCTTTAGCTGCTGCAGTGCCTGACGCATTAACGCCTGACGTCCTGCATCATAGCGCTTCAGGCGGATCAGGGGTTCAATCATGCGCGCGGCCACCTGCGGGTTACGCGTGTTGAGATCGGTCAGCATTTCAACCAGGAACTGATAACCGCTGCCATCCTGCGCGTGAAACGCCGCCGGGTTGCCCGCCGCGAATGCGCCAATCAGCGCCCGGATGCGGTTGGGGTTACCCATGGTGAAGGAGCGATGGTTCAGCAGCGCACGCACGTTGCGTAACACTTCTGGTGCCGGGCTGGTCGCCTGCAGCATAAACCATTTATCCATGACCAGACCGTCCTGATGCCAGCGCTCATCCCAGGCGGCCAGCAGCGCGTCGCGGCACGGCAGCTGTGCCATCACCGCTGCCGAGAGCGCCGCCAGCGCATCAGTCATATTCGTGGCGTGCGCATACTGCGCCTGAACCAGACGATCGGCCTGCGTCGTATCCCCCAGAGCCAGATAGCTCAGACAGACATTCTTCAGCGCGCGCCGGCCAATTTCCGCATGATCAACGCGATATTCGCTGCTCTGGCTGGCCAGATAGAGCGCATAGCACTCGTCGTTCAGCTCGTTTGCCAGCGTGCGCATCAGCGCATGGCGTACGGCGGCAATCGCCTGTGGATCGATGATGTCGAACAGCTCTGCTATCTCATTTTCTGATGGCAGGGTCAGGATCAGCGCCATCAGCGCCGGATCGCCCTGCTCATCCAGCAGCACCGCCCGGAAAGCGTCAGCAACGTGCAGAGGCAGCGATAGCGGCTGGCCCTGCTGGTAGCGCGCGACGTTGAGACGAATATAGGTTGCGAGCAGACTCTGCGCCGCATCCCAGCGGGAAAACTCATTGCTCGCGTGACGCATCAGGAAGGTGAGCTGTGCGTCGCTCCACTTATAATCGAGTTTTACCGGTGCAGAGAATTCACGCAACAGTGACGGCACCGGCTGAAAATAGACGTTATCAAAGACAAACGTCTGGAACGCCTGCGTCACGTTCAGCACGTGATGTACCGGCTGGCCGTTATGCTGCAGCGGGATCACTTTGCCTTCGTTATCGTAGAGTTCGATATCCAGCGGAATGTGCAGCGGCAGCTTCTCCTGACCATCTGCGGTTGGCGGCGTATGCTGGGTCACGTGCAGGGTATACTGCTCCAGCTCCGGATTATAGTCATCGCGCACGCTCAAGACCGGCGTGCCTGACTGGCTGTACCAGCGACGGAACTGGGTTAAATCGACGCCAGAGGCATCTTCCATCGCCTGGACAAAATCGTCGCAGGTTGCCGCACTGCCGTCGTGACGTTCGAAGTAGCACTGCATGCCCTGCTGAAACTTCTCTTCACCCAGCAGCGTGTGCATCATGCGGATCACTTCCGATCCCTTCTCATACACCGTCAGGGTATAGAAGTTATTCATCTCTATAACCTGATCCGGCCGGATCGGGTGCGCCATCGGGCTGGCATCTTCGGCAAACTGCGCACCGCGCATCACCCGCACGTTATCAATACGATTCACCGCGCGGGAGCCGAGATCGGAGCTGAATTCCTGATCGCGGAATACCGTCAGACCCTCTTTCAGGCTGAGCTGGAACCAGTCGCGACAGGTGACGCGGTTACCGGTCCAGTTATGGAAATACTCATGGCCGATCACCGCCTCGATGCCGAGATAATCTTTATCCGTCGCGGTTTCCGCTTTTGCCAGCACATATTTGGAGTTAAAGACGTTGAGGCCTTTGTTCTCCATCGCGCCCATATTGAAGAAATCCACGGCGACAATCATAAAGATATCGAGGTCATATTCGAGACCAAAACGCTCTTCATCCCACTTCATGCTGGCTTTCAGCGAGGTCATTGCCCAGTCGGCACGATCGAGATTACCGCGGTCAACAAAGATCTCCAGCGCGACGTCGCGCCCTGAACGGGTGGTAAAACTGTCGCGCAGCACATCAAAATCACCTGCCACCAGCGCAAACAGATAGCAGGGTTTCGGGAACGGATCCTGCCACGTCACCCAGTGACGCCCGTCGTCCAGCTCGCCGCTCTTTAGCTTGTTACCGTTGGAGAGCAGATACGGGTAGCGCACCGGGTCGGCCCGGAGCGTGGTGGTAAAGCGCGCCAGAACGTCAGGACGATCCAGGTACCAGGTGATGTGCCGGAAACCCTCCGCCTCACACTGGGTGCAGAGCGCCTCGCCCGACTGATACAGCCCTTCCAGCGCGCTGTTTTTAGCCGGATGGATCAGGTTTACAATGCGCAGCGTGAAGTTGTCAGGCAGCTGACTGAGGATCAGCGCCCCCGCCTCTTCGCGATAGTGCGGCCAGGGCGCGCCATCTACCGTCAGCTCAACCAGCGTTAACGCTTCACCATCAAGATGCAGATCGGCGTCTGCTGCGCCGAGACGTTTGACCTGACTGATGGCTGTTACGCGTGTTTCTGTTGCATCCAGATCAAACGTCAGGTCGATATCCGTAATGGTGTAATCAGGCACCCGGTAGTCGTGGCGATATTTAATGTGCGGCTGTTGCGTCATATATCCTTCTCGCATCGTTGTTATGTTGAGGCCATCCTGTTGCGGTGGCGCAAATATCTCAAAGTCTAAGCGGCCTGACGGCGAGTTGCCATGCGCAATGCGCGCTGGCGCAGAAAAGGCTACAATTCAGTAACAATGGCACAATTGACCCTCGACCCGCCACCTGCAAATGTGGTGTGATCGCAGAGATTACTGTTTTATACTCCTGCGTCTTTAGGATTTTGTTAAACACCGGGCTCTGCTCCGCGGAAGAGGATGCTGAAACGCACCATGACTGGACACGCTTCCCCGATTTTGACCACGCTGCTTGATACCGATGCGTACAAGCTTCATATGCAGCAGGCCGTATATCATCGTTACTACGATGTCCCGGTTACCGCAGAATTTCGCTGTCGCAGCGATGAACAGCTTGGCCGGTATGCCAGCGAGATTCGCGCGCAAATTGATACTCTGCAAGATCTGACCCTGAGCGACGATGAGTTTGCCTGGCTCAGTAACCTGCCTTTTTTCCAGCACGACTATCTGACCTGGCTACGCGCCTTTCGCTTCAATCCGGCGCAGGTTGAGGTACGGGACGAGCGGGGCCAGCTGCGCATCCAGATCCGCGGCCCGTGGCGTGAGGTCATTCTGTGGGAAGTGCCGCTGCTGGCGCTGATCAGTGAAGTGGTACATCGCCACCGCACGCCGCAGATCGCCGCAGAGCAGGCGGTCGCGCATCTGCAGCAAAAACTTTCAGCCTTTCAGACGCAGGTTGCCGATCTCGATATGTCGCGCTTTCAGCTGATGGATTTCGGCACGCGCCGCCGCTATTCACAGGAGGTGCAGGAAGCGATTGTCAGTACGCTGAAAGCGGAGTTTCCGTGGCTGGTGGGCACCAGTAATTACGATCTGGCGCGTCGTCTGCAGCTGACGCCGGTCGGCACCCAGGCCCATGAGTGGTTTCAGGCGCATCAGCAGATCAGCCCGGTGCTGGCCAACAGCCAGCGCGCGGCGCTGCAGTCGTGGCTGGATGAGTATGATAACCAGCTGGGCATTGCGCTCACGGACTGCATCACCATGGACGCCTTTTTGCGCGATTTTGGTCCCGGCTTTGCCCATCGTTATCAGGGACTGCGCCACGACTCCGGCGATCCGGTTGAGTGGGGCGAGAAAGCCGTTGCGCACTATGAGCGGCTCGGTATCGATCCGCGCAGCAAAACGCTGGTGTTCTCTGACAATCTCAACCTGGATAAAGCGCTGGCGCTCTATCGTCACTTTGGTCAGCGTGCCAACGTGGTGTTTGGTATTGGCACGCGCCTGACCTGCGACATTCCGGGCGTAACGCCGCTTAACATCGTGATCAAACTGGTCAGCTGCAATGGCAAACCGGTCGCTAAACTCTCTGACAGCCCGGGTAAAACGATTTGTCAGGATAAAGCCTTTGTGCGTGCGCTGCGCAAAGCATTTGACCTGCCGCTGGTTAAACGCGCCAGCTGACCTGCCACGGGCAGGGTTCACTCCCCTGCCCGCCGCCATTAAAATCACTCACTTCCCGCAATTTTGCTTGTTTCCTGATGGCTCGCAAGTAACATAGCAACACCCCTGAACGTGGGAGAATTGGCTGTTTCTGTCAGCACCGTACGTCACCTGTGACGATAGCCGGGTGCGGCGGGACACCCGTTATTTCATCTATATATAGAGAGATTTTTATGAGCGTAGTGCCTGTAGCGGATGTACTGCACGGCCGGGTCGCGGTTGACAGTGAAGTCACCGTACGCGGCTGGGTGCGTACCCGAAGAGATTCCAAAGCCGGTCTTTCCTTTATCGCCGTTTATGACGGCTCCTGCTTTAATCCCGTTCAGGCTGTCGTCAATAATTCTCTGAATAATTATCAGGATGAAGTGCTGCGTCTGACCACCGGCTGCTCGGTCATTGTTACCGGCACCGTAGTGGAATCACCGGGCCAGGGCCAGGCATTTGAGCTGCAGGCACCCGTGTTGAAGTGACCGGCTGGGTTGACGATCCTGACACTTACCCGATGGCTGCCAAACGTCACAGCATTGAGTATCTGCGCGAAGTGGCTCACCTGCGCCCGCGTACCAATCTGGTTGGCGCCGTCGCACGCGTGCGTCATACCCTGGCGCAGGCGCTGCATCGCTTTTTCCATGAGAACGGCTATTTCTGGGTTTCCACGCCGCTGATCACCGCATCAGATACGGAAGGCGCAGGCGAAATGTTCCGCGTATCGACGCTGGATATGGAAAACCTGCCGCGCGATCCGCAGGGTAAAGTGGATTATGACAAAGATTTCTTCGGTAAAGAGGCGTTCCTGACCGTATCAGGCCAGCTGAATGCTGAAACGTATGCCTGTGCGTTGTCAAAAGTCTACACCTTTGGCCCAACGTTCCGTGCGGAAAACTCCAACACCAGCCGTCACCTGGCGGAATTCTGGATGCTGGAGCCGGAAGTGGCGTTTGCCACGCTGGATGACGCCGCAGCGCTGGCTGAAGCGATGCTGAAATATGTCTTCAAAGCTGTACTGAATGAACGTGCTGATGACATGGCGTTCTTCGCCGAGCGCGTGGATAAAGATGCCGTTGCGCGCCTTGAGCGTTTTGTTACCACCGATTTTGCACAGGTAGACTATACCGACGCAGTTGACATATTGCTGAAGAGCGGCCAGAGCTTTGAAAACCCGGTTGCATGGGGTGTGGATCTCTCTTCTGAACATGAGCGCTATCTGGCCGAAAAACACTTCAAGGCGCCGGTGGTGGTGAAGAACTACCCGAAAGATATTAAAGCGTTCTACATGCGTATGAATGATGACGGTAAAACCGTAGCGGCAATGGACGTGCTGGCACCGGGCATTGGTGAAATCATTGGTGGATCGCAGCGTGAAGAGCGGCTGGATGTGCTGGATGCCCGTCTGGCAGAGATGGGGCTGAATAAAGAGGATTACTGGTGGTATCGCGACCTGCGTCGTTACGGCACCGTACCGCACGCCGGCTTTGGTTTAGGGTTTGAACGTTTGATCGCCTATGTCACCGGCGTACAAAATGTAAGGGACGTTATCCCCTTCCCGCGTACCCCGCGCAACGCGAATTTCTGATTTCTGCAATTAAATATAAGAAATTCATATATATACCGAGGTCGGCACTGCCGGCCTTTTTTTATTTTTGTAAATCTTGAGATATCTCACAAAGTTCCGTAATTATTACAAATTGTCACACAATTTTTCTTTTTGATACTCAATTAGGAGATTTGAATCATTTTCGGGCTAGAAATAGCAACTGCGGAGTGAAAAGATGCGTGCAGACATATGAGACACCAAACTTCTTTCAGGGTTCCTGTAAAGTTTTCCTGACGGCAGTGGCAGGTGTCCAGATAACTCCAATGAGGGTAATAAATAATGATGAAGCGCAACATTCTTGCAGTGGTTATCCCTGCTCTGTTAGCTGCCGGTGCAGCAAATGCAGCAGAAATCTATAACAAAGATGGCAACAAACTGGACCTCTACGGAAAAGTTGACGCACGCCACACATTCTCTGACGACGCTGGCAACGATGGCGACGCCTCTTATGTGCGCTTTGGTTTCAAGGGTGAAACGCAGATTACCGACCAGCTGACCGGTTACGGCCAGTGGGAATACAACATCCAGGCAAACGTTGCTGAATCTCAGGGTACTGAAGGTTCCAAAACCCGTCTGGGCTTTGCCGGTCTGAAATTTGGCGACTACGGCTCATTCGACTACGGTCGTAACTACGGCGTAGGCTACGATCCACTGGCGTGGACCGACGTTCTGCCAGTATTCGGCGGCGACTCTGGCCGTTCTGACAACTTTATGCTGGGTCGTTCTAACGGTCTGGCGACCTACCGCAACAGCAACTTCTTTGGTCTGGTTGATGGCCTGGCGTTCGCTGCTCAGTATCAGGGCAAAAACGAAGAGTCCGCCAATGGCCGTAGCGCAGATCGCGCAAACGGCGACGGCTGGGGTACTTCTTTAACCTATACCTCTGAGATCGGCGTAGGCATCTCTGCTGCGTACACCTCTTCTGACCGTACCAACGGCCAGCAGGCTAACTTCTACGGTAACGGCAGCGAGAAAGCTGACGCCTGGTCAACCGCGCTGAAATATGACGCGAACAACGTGTACCTGGCTGCGATGTACGGTGAGAGCCGTAACTCAACCTGGATCAGCACTGCTGCTAACGGCGCGACCCCGGCCCTTGCTGGTGCAGTAAACAAAGAGCAGAAGTTTGAAGCCGTTGCTCAGTACCAGTTCGACTTCGGTCTTCGTCCATCCCTGGCTTACGTCCAGTCTAAAGGCAAGGATATCGAGACCTGGGGCGATCAGGACCTGTATAAGTACGTTTCAGTGGGTACTTATTACTACTTCAACAAAAACATGTCTACCTATGTTGACTACCAGATCAACCTGATGGATGACAACGACTTTACCCGCGCAGCTGGCATCACTACTGATGACACCGTTGGCGTAGGCCTGGTTTACCAGTTCTGATTCTGCGAATCAGCACGGTTTAACCACGTAAAACGGAGCCTGATGGCTCCGTTTTTCTTTTCAGTGATCTACCTCGCAATTAGCAGTGCTTATATCCGCCACCGGCACAATTCTTTTTGAGATGGCCGGTTGGCAAGCCTCGCGTCTGACGTTAACCTGATAGCTCATTTCGCTAAAGTTCACCCAAACGGAACTGACTCATGTTTGAATCTATCTCTGCCGCACCTGCCGACCCTATTCTGGGGCTGGCCGATCTGTTTCGCGCTGATGACCGTCCGCATAAAATTAATCTGGGCATTGGCGTATACAAAGATGAAACCGGAAAAACGCCGGTGCTGACCAGCGTGAAAAAAGCTGAGCAGTACCTGCTGGAAAATGAGACGACCAAAAACTATCTGAGCATTGACGGCCTGCCCGATTTTGCCCGCTGCACTCAGGCGCTGCTGTTTGGCAACGACAGCCCGCTTATCGCCGCAGGCCGCGCCTGCACGGCGCAGACGCCAGGCGGCACCGGCGCCCTGCGCGTGGCGGCGGATTTTCTCGCCACGCAGACCAGCGTTAAACGCGTCTGGGTAAGCAATCCAAGCTGGCCAAACCATAAAAACGTGTTTAACGCTGCCGGCCTCGAGGTGTGTGAATATCAGTACTACGACGCCGCAAACCACACGCTCGATTTCGACGGCATGCTGGCAGCGCTGCAGCAGGCGCAGGCGGGCGACGTGGTGCTGTTCCACGGCTGCTGCCATAACCCGACCGGCATCGACCCGACGCGCGAGCAGTGGCAACAGCTCGCAACGCTGTCACAGGAAAAGGGCTGGCTGCCGCTGTTTGACTTCGCCTATCAGGGTTTTGCACGCGGTCTGGACGAAGATGCTGAAGGCCTGCGCATTTTTGCCGCAGCCCACCAGGAGCTGCTGGTTGCCAGCTCCTACTCTAAGAACTTTGGTCTCTATAACGAGCGCGTCGGCGCCCTGACGCTGGTAGCGGCCAGCAGCGACGCGGCTAAAACCGCGTTCAGCCAGGTGAAATACAGCATCCGTGCCAACTACTCCAATCCGCCGTCGCACGGCGCTGCCGTTGTCGCCACTATCCTCAGCAATGAGGCGCTGCGGACTATCTGGGTACAGGAGCTGACTGATATGCGTCAGCGTATTCAGCGTATGCGTCAGCTGTTTGTGAACACGCTGGCAGAAAAAGGCGCGCGCCAGGATTTCAGCTTCATCATCAAACAGAACGGCATGTTCTCATTCAGCGGCCTGACCAAAGATCAGGTCGTGCGTCTGCGTGATGAATTCGGCGTGTACGCGGTAAACTCAGGTCGCGTTAACGTGGCAGGCATGACGCCGGATAATATGTCGGCGCTGTGTGAAGCGATAGTCGCAGTACTCTAAGCGAAATGCGTGAACAGGCGGCGGGTGAGGCTCTCACCCGCCGCTTTTTTTATGGCTACTGCAGGAAAGGATTGGTCAGACGCTCACGTCCCAGCGTGGATACCGGCCCATGCCCGGGTACAAACGCAATGTCGTCGCCCAGCGGCAGCAGTTTGGTTTTGATGGCACTGATCAGATCGCTGTGGCTGCCCTGCGGGAAGTCGGTGCGCCCGACGCCGCCGCTAAAGATCACGTCTCCTGAGATAAGCAGCTTTCCGGCGCGATCGAAAAAGACAATGTGCCCCGGGGTATGACCCGGACAGTGCAGCACCTCCAGCGCCACGTTGCCCAGCTCTACCACATCACCCTCTTCCAGCCAGCGATCCGGCGTCAGCGGTGCACACTCCGGCAGCCCAAACATCCGGCTCTGCGTGGGCAGATTATCGAGCCAGACTTTGTCCAGCTGATGCGGGCCGGTCACCGGTATCTGGAAATGGGCCGCCAGCTCAGCCGCCGCGCCGGCATGGTCGAGGTGGCCGTGCGTCAGCAAAATCTGCGACGGCTTCAGGCCGCGCTCCGCCAGCGCCGCTTTGATGGTTTCCGCATCGCCGCCAGGATCGACCAGGGCTGCAATGCCCGTCTCTTCATCCCAGATAGCTGAACAGTTTTGCGAAAAGGCGGTAACCGGAATAATGTGATAATTCATAACGCTCCATGGCCGGCACACGCAGCGCTGCCGGCATCAGGACCAGTGCCTTGCAGGCCCGGTATCTATGTGTACGAAGTTGCTGCGTGGATAATATCCTACACCACCCGCGCGCATAGATAACGCCGCTTTACGCACGTTACTCAGGGCAATGCCCTCAATATGGAAATCCATCGCCTGGCCTTTGGTGTGATAGCTATGCTTCGCCACGCCAGGGCCCGATTCGCGCAGCATGTTGTTGGTCGACAGCGTACGATAACCTGAGATGAGCTGTACCGGTTTACGGGTATCCAGCAGCGCCTGCAGGCGGTAGAGCTGATCAAACAGATGGGGATCGATGCTTTTCACTTTATTTGCGCGGTAGTCGCGGAAAAAGTGATTAAGACGCGCCAGTTCGTCGCGATCGTAGCTTTTACCGTTGAAAAACTCAGTTTTGAGGGTTTCACCGGTATGCATGTTGCTGAGCGTCAGAATACGCGGACGTGAGGTCGACACAGAGGCCAGCGCTGAGCCGGGGAGCAGGGAGAGGCCTGCTGCTGCGCCGCCAAGCAGCAGTAAGCGGCGGCGCTGAGAATCGATATTAGCCATGAAACGAGGTTACCTGAATAAAACACATTGAATGTGTAAAAAGTACACAAGGCCGCACAGTAACGGCAGCATGGATATCAGTCAACCCGGAATCTGTCTCAGAATGTGCAAAACCCGACCAGAAGCAAATTTCTGGCCGGGTTTCAGGGGCGTTTCGCTTATCAACAATCTGGCGAAAATCAGCACGCTACAGCAGGAGCTGTCCTGCCCGGGCCAGCACCTGGCTGCCGGAGCGCGCCGTATTATCATAATTGTAAATATCTGTACGGTATTGCGCCTGCCCGTCATCGCTGACCCAGGCGGTCAGATAGTACAGATTGACCGGGATACGATGCCGAATCGGCACATAGCGCGTGTCACCCTGCTTCAGCGTGCTGGAAATACGGCTGTCGTTCCAGCCAGCATCCTGCAGCAGCAGGTTAGCCAGATCGGAGGCTTTATTTACGCGTACGCAGCCGGAGCTGAGTGCGCGAATATCGCGCTGAAACAGGCCGTGGTTTGGCGTATCGTGCAGATAGATGGCGTCTGAACTGGGCATATTAAACTTATAACGTCCCAGTGAATTGGTGGCACCCGGTGCCTGACGGATGCGATACGGGAAGCTGGCAGCAGAAACCATCTGCCAGTTGATCATCGTCGGGTCGATCACTTCAGCGTCAGCGCTCCAGCCTGACAGCAGCGTATAGCCGTGCCGGTAGAGATAACCAGGATCCTGTTTCACCTTCGGCACAATATCCTGACGCACCAGCGTGGTTGGCACGTTCCACGGCGGATTGAGCACCACGTTGTTCAGCGCACTGCGCATAAGCGGCGTTTTGCGATCGGGCCGTCCGACAATAACCCGCGATGAGAGCACCGTGCTGCCGTTGTTATAGTAGGTCAGCGAATAGTTGGGAATATTCACCATTATCCCGTTATGCATATCATCCGGCAGCAGCCGCAGACGCTGAATGTTCAGCGCCAGCAGTGAGGCGCGCATCTGCGGTGAGACATTGAGCCACTCGCGGGTGCGCGGGCCAATTGCGCCGTCATCCGCCAGCCCCTGCCAGTGCTGAAAGCGCTTCACGCCCTCAACCAGCGCAGTGTCATAGATATTGCCGGCTGCAGAAGGCGATCCGGCCAGTATATTTCCTGCCGGCTGCGGCGTCGGGGCCGGAAGATCGGTGACGCTGGTGGCGGAAGGACTTACTGCCACCGGCTGGCTTTCAGCAACCGGCACGGCGCCCGCCGGCACTGCATCTTCATCAGGTGCAGGCGTAGTGGCGTGGTCAGATGCGGTCAGCATACCGGTGCGCTGAAGAATTTCCCGCAGCGCCGGCACATCATCGCTGACCTGCCCCGGACGCAGCGTTGCTTTGTCACGCAGCTGCGGCCAGGAACGATTATCCGTCAGCAGCGTCTTCAGCGCCGCATGCATCGGCTGATACTGCGGATGCTGCGGCTGCAGTGAGGCCACAAACGCGCGGCTGCCGCCAGCGTTGACCGCGTTCTGCCACTGATTGATCGCTGACAGCGACGGCATGGTAAGCCTGTAAGGCACATTGCTGTAAAGCCAGGTTTCACCCTGCGCCGGTACGCCCGCCACAAACTGCAGGTAACCCAGCATGGCATCGCTCAGCACCACGTCGCGCGCAAAGCCTTTAATGTCCGGATCGGTCAGCCGCTCAACCCAGCGGCTGAACTGTGGCTGCACGCCTGAAAGCGCGACCTCAGCCAGCTGCTGCTGAAACGCCTGCACCGTATCGCGGTCCTGCCAGAGCGGCGCCATTCCGCGCGCGGCATAAAGACCCGCCAGACCCGGCAGGTAAAAAGGGCGATCGCTGGCGCTGAATGCCTGCAGGATCTGCTGCTGGCTGGCCGCCACTGACGTGGTGCCGTGCCCGCCGGCTGTCATGCTGGCGGTTTGTGCAGCCTGCCCCGCGGCCAGTGGCAAGCCTGCCAGCACGACACTAAACACCAGCGCCATGCGATTAAATCTGAACGTTTTACTCAGCAACATCCCTGCCCCCTGTTACCTGAGACGCAGCCTGCCCTGTGCGCTGCGTACAACCTGACTTTCATGATGAGTATATAAAGAAAAAACGGCATTCGCCTCTCAGGGCCAATGCCGTTTACAGATTAACGCTGGTTGCGCGGTTTAACCAGTCAGGCGCTTAGCTATTTTGCGTTTCCAGCCCCTGCTCGCTTTGCGCCGTTTTTACCGGTGCCGGATCGGCGGAAAAACCACGCAGGCCCACTACGTGCACATGCTCCGTATTGTTAAATACTTTACGAACCAGTTTATAAGTGGTGCCTTTTTCCGGACTGATATTTTCCGGCGCGGCGATCACCAGCTGCATCTCCAGACGCTCGCAGAGTTCAAACAGCGTCGCGATTGAACGGGCATCCAGACGCGCCGCTTCATCAAGGAACAGCAGACGGCACGGTGAGATATCTTTGCCGCGCAGACGACGCGACTCCTCTTCCCAGCTCTGCACCACCATCACCAGAATTGACATCCCGGTACCAATCGCCTCGCCGGTTGAGAGCGCCCCGCTTTCCGCGCGCAGCCATCCGTCGGAGCCGCGATTTACTTCAACTTCCATTTCCAGATAGTTGCGGTAATCCAGCAGCTCCTCACCGATGGTCTGCGGCGTACGCTGGCCCATATCAATCTGCGGGTTAAGACGCTGATAAAGTTTGGCCAGCGCTTCCGAGAATGTCAGCCGGTTACTGGTAAAGAGATCCTGATGCTGTTCGTGCTCTTCGGAGAGCGTATCCAGCAGCGTGGCGTGTGTCTCACGCACGTTGACGTTAAGCCGTACGCTCTTCACCTGACCAAAACTCACCGTCTGCAGCCCCTGGTTCAGCTGCCGGATGCGGTTCTGTTCGCGCTGAATAGTCTTGCGAATAATATTGGCCGCACTGCGTGAGCTGATCGCCAGCGTCTGCTCACGCGCCGTCAGCTCTTCAGTCAGACGGTTCAGCTCAATCTCCATCTGCTCAATCGCCTCGACCGGATCGTCAGTGCGGATAATATCCTGACGGATACGCTCGCGCAGATGCTGATAAACGGCGATAAAGAACTGAATTTTACGCTCCGGACGCTTGGGATCTTCCGACATGCGCAGAACATCACGCAGATGTTCATTATCCGCCACCGCAAGACGCAGCGCGCCCAGGGCTTTATCGGACATTGAGCGCAGCTCGTCACCGCTCATATAGGCCAGCTCGCGCCGGTGCAGCCGTCGTTCCACGCCGTTGTCTTTCACCAGACGCAGTACGGAGCACCAGCCCGCCTTGGCACTGACCACCTGCTCACGCAGGATGCGATAATCGCGCTCCAGCTTACGCAGCTTTTTCTGCAGGCTGTCCATTTCTGCTTCGCAGAACGTCAGCTGTTTCTCCAGCTGGTTACGCCGCGCCCGGTTATGGCTGAGCGCGGTATAAAGTTCATCGCGCCGGATACGCGCCCGCTCTTCCGCGCTGGCATCGGCGTGAACGCCGATATCCTGCATCTCCTGCTGCAGCTCTTTCAGCATGTCGCGTTTGGCATCGTGCGAACTGCGCAGCGAGGCCAGCACCTGCGAGTACTGCGTCAGCTGCGCCTGATGTTCACGCAGGCGTTCACGGGCGCGGCTGCGCTCGCCTTCAGCCTGCTCCAGGCGCTGCCGTAGCTTATCAGAGAGATCGCTGTTACCGGTCAGCATCCCGGCTGAATCGCCATAGCTGAAGTGGGCGCGGCGCTGTACCACCTCCGTCAGCGCAAATGCCTGCTGGCGCGCGCTGAGCTGCTGCGCCTGCGCCTGCTGGTAGTCGCGCTGCAGCTGATCGTGCTGCTGCGGATCGTTCTGCAGCACCGCCACCAGCGACTCCAGCTTGCTGAGTTTGCTGCCGTGCTGGTGCAGGAAGCGCGCCGCCTCCTGCGCCTCTTCCACCCGCTCACGGATCTCTTCGCAGCGATCCGGCAGGGTGTCATCCAGCAGCAGGTTAACGCGAGGCAGCAGGCGGTTAAGCTGGGCGACGCCGTCGCGCGCCTGTTCAAACTGCGCACGCTGCTGCTGATTATTACTCTCATGCTGCGCCAGCCCGCGCTCCAGCTCACTGCGCCGGCCGTTAAGCTGACGGATTTGCGCTTCCGGATCCTCATCAAACGCCACCGCCAGATGGCTGCCGATAAAGCGGCTGAAAGACTGATGCAGACGCTGCGTTTTCTGTACGTCAAATGAGAGCGTCGCGTAGCGTTCTGCCAGCCTGTCGCGTTCAATGCCCAGCAGCTCAAGCTGATTTTCACGTGCGGCGCGGCCAAACAGCGGCACCTTAGGAAAACGCGAATAGCGCCACTGACGCTCTGCGACTTTGACCACGACAGCTTTATCCAGCTCATCTACGCTGAAGACGCTGTCATCAAAGGATTGTGGATCGCCCTCAATCAGATAGAGATCTTCCGGGCACTCTTCCAGCCCTTCGAGCTGTTCGCGTATCAGCGCCAGATCCGGCACCACGATGGCGTGGCGCGAAGGTCCATAGAGCGCAGAAAAATAGGGGGCATCGTCCAGCGTGACATCATCATAAATTTCGGAGAGCAGCACGCCGCCAAAGCGCTCTGCCAGCTGCGTGAGGCGCGCATCTTCTGCGCCGCCTGGCTGGCTGAGGCGTTCAATCTGCTGCTCAACGTCGCGTTTACGCGCCGCAATTTCATCTCGCTCTACGGTGGTTTCACGCTCGCGCTCCAGCAGCTGTTGCATAAAGGCGGTCACCTGCTGACTGCTGCTCAGCTGCTCACCTGTCTGTTCGCTAAGCTGCGTCAGAATCTCCTGAGCGGCCAGCCAGTGCGGGGCGCGTGCCGTCAGCGTTGCGATACGTTCGCGCAGCTGTTCCAGCTCCTGACGCATCTGCATGCGCTGCTCACCGGCATCGGCAACGCTGGCGCTGAGCTGCTCAATCTGCGCTTCCAGCTCGCGCTGCAGCCCTTCCAGCGCGTCTGCTTCATAGTGCTGGCCCTGACGTTTGCAGAACTCTGCCAGCAGGCGTTCAGCCTCATGCTGCTCGCGCAGGCGACCTTCTGATTCGTTAAGACGCAGCCGCAGTGACGCCAGCTGATCGGCATAATGACGCTGATTCGCGGCGTCGCGCAGCAGCTGGCGACCCACCTGCCAGGCGTCCTGACGGCTGACCTCACCGGCAATGCTGGTTACCAGCGCCAGCGCCTGCTCAAACTGGCTGTGTGCGGCTTCCGCCATACTCAGTTTCTGCTCCAGCCGCAGCAGCTGGCTGGTCGCCTCTTCGTCGCGTGCCTGGAACGTCTCCAGCCAGTCAGCGGCGTTATCAATCGTCAGGTCCGGCAGCTGGCAGCGCGTACGGGCTTTCTCCAGTGCCTGCAGCGCCTGCTGATACTGAATAGAGCGCGTCTGCTGAACATCCAGCGCCTGCTGGAAATCGGCCAGCTGACTTTTCAGCTCATCCACTTCAATTTCAGCGGCTTCGGCGCGCGCCTCATTCTCTTCCTGGATCTCACGCGCTTCAGCTACAACCTCATTCTGCTCTTCCAGCCGGTAGCTCAGCTCTTCAAGATCGGCATCATAACGCGCGATTTTCTCCTGCTGGCGCATTGCGGTCTGCACCAGATTAAGATGATCGCTGGCCGCCTGATAATCGATCTCCAGATCGCTTTCAGCGGCGCTATGCTCAGCCAGCTCACGCGCCATTTCCACGTGACGATACTGCTCCGACACCAGCTGGTTGCGGCTGCTGAACAGCTCATTGCGCAGCTGAAGCGCCCCGTCCAGATGTACCCGCCGTTCGTTCGCATGACGCATATAGTCAGCTGAGACGTAGCTGGTCGCCTCAGAGATCAGATGCTTGAACAGATCGCGATCGGACTGCGTCACGCGAATCGCTTCCAGCGTCATGCGGTTCTCACGCAGTGCCGCTTCCATATCCTGAAACGCTTTACGCACGCCGCCGTTTTCCGGCAGCAGATAGTCGCGCAGCGAACGGGTGATGGCGCTGGAGATACCGCCGTAGAGCGACGCCTCAATCAGCCGGTAGAATTTACTGCGATCGCTGGCTGAACGCAGGCGACGCGGCACCACGCCGAGTTCAAACAGCATGGCGTGATAGTCAGTAATGGAGCTGTACTGGCGGAACTGCACGCCTTCCTGTGCTTCAACGCGATCTTTAACCTCTGTCAGCGGCAGTACACGCGCCTGACGGCTGTTAAGGATCTCGGTCAGCATGTCAGTGGGCAGCGCATCCGCGGGCAGGCCATGAATACTGAACGGTTTAATATCCACTTTCTTATCGCGCCCGGCCACCTGCTGCAGACGCACCCCGACCACAACGCGCTGATGGCGTGAGTTGACGACATCCAGCACTGAATAGCAGACGCCAGCGCGCAGTTTACCGTGCAGACCCTTATCGCGGGAGCCTGACGTGGCGCCTGCTTCCGTGGTATTACGGAAGTGCAGCAGGGTTAAATCGGGGATCATCGCCGTAACAAACGCGGCCATGGTGGTGGATTTACCGGCACCGTTACCGCCTGAAAGCGTGGTAACCAGTTCATCGAGATCAAAGGTGCGGGCAAAAAAGCCATTCCAGTTGATCAGTGTCAGCGAACGAAACTTACCGCGTTCAATCATACCTGCTTCTCCTCCGCGTTATCAGTCGCATCACTGCTCTCCGCATGTTCACTCTCCTGCTCCGCCTCATCGGCTGTTGCAGAAACGGCAGCCTCTTCGGGTGTCATCGCTTCACCCACGCGGATCAGACGCAGCTGCGCCTCACGCGGATCGTCGCCGCTGCGCACGTCAGCACCAAAGCGAAAGACTGATTCCATAATGCGAAATTTGCTGCTGTCATTACCCATAAACCACACCATTCCCAGGCGACGCAGACGGCTCAGTGAGGCGCGCATCTTCTCCTGCAGGCGGGTGCGATCGAGATCGGAACCGGTTGAGCGCTGATTGACCAGCTTAAGCAGCTTGTGTTCATCCGCCAGCGACAGCAGCTCATCATAGAGCTCCTGCTGGGTAAAAATACCCTCGTTTGCCAGACGCTCCGGGCTCAGATAGAGGTAGCAGAGAATTTTGCCTACCATCATATCCAGCTCAGAGAGCACCGAGCGTGGGATCAGCGTGGTTGAGCGCGGCCGCAGGTAGAAAAAGCCTTCTGGCGCGCGGATCAGCTCCACGTTATAGCGGGCATAAAACTCTTCAAGATAGGTTTGGTAGTCCATCAGAAAAGCGTGATTGTCCAGCTCTTCGATACCGATATGCCGGCCCGCGCGCAGCTGACTGTCGAGCGCCGGAAAAAGGGGATTGGCCAGCGCCAGTGCCAGTTTAACCGGCATCACTTGTTCAATATTTGTCGATGACATGCGCCTGCACCTTGGCTCCGTAATCATTAATGGTCTGCCATTCTGCTGGCAAACCGGCTAAATCTGCTTCAGCAACGCCCAGCCGCACCGCCTGATCGATCACGATACGCGCCAGATCGAAATGGCGCGCGCGCGGATATTGCGCCAGGTATTCGCGCATGACGGTGGCAAGGTGCAGCGGTTTTTGCTCGCGACGATACACAGCCAGCGCCTCTTCAATCATGGCGGCCAGCTGCTCGCGGATCTCGTTAAACTCTTCATACTCCATTTCCGGCGGAAGCTCGCCCATGACCTCATCGTTACGCAGCGTCATCTCTTCATCGCGCATATCGAGCAGGCGGTCAGCGCTGGCGTAAGTCAGCATCCACGGCTGATCAAAATAGTTCTGTACCGATTGACGCAGCCGCTGTGCAAAGACCCGGTTCTTATCCATATCAATCGCGGTACGGATAAACTTGTGTACGTGACGGTCATAGCCGATCCACAGATCAATCGCCTGCTGGCCCCAGCTGATAATGCGATCGAGTTTGTTCTGCAGGTCATAAACCAGTTTGTCGACGAAACCGAGATCGGGACTGCTTAGCGTGGCATCCTGGATGCGCAACAGGTTTGCCTGCAGCTTATCGCCCGCCGCTTCCAGCGTATCCTGCAGTTCACGCAGCGTGCCGGAGGTCTCAGAGAGCAGCAGTTCACAGCTGGAGATCGCGGCGCGCCAGTCTTTGTTGAGCAGCGCGGCGATATCATTTTTTACCGTCTGCTGCTGCTCATCCATCAGGCGCTGCGTCATATCGATGCTGTCAAAAATCTCAGCAACCGAATATTTCAGCGGAGCAAATACGTTGCGGTGCCAGTGAAACTCATCGCCATCTTCTTCAGCGGCGTCAGCAGCGCGCTTCAGCTCCTGACCCACAATTGAGAGCTGCATTGAGAGGCGCAGCGTGGAGAATTCGCGCTGGCGGATATAGTAGTCGGTGATGCCAATTCCCAGCGGCGTCAGGCGGTAGATAGCGTGCCCTTCAGACACCTCGCTGGTAAACCGGTTAAGCAGTCGCTGCCGAACCAGGTCGTTAATCGCATTGTTCGCACGCACCTGCACGGTTTCATGCGTCTGTTCAAACGCTTTGCTGACGTGACGAAAGGCGTCGGTCAGCTCACCTTCACTCATTTCACCGTCCATGCGCTCACCGTTAAGGGTGGCGATGGCCAGCAAAAAGGCCAGACGTTCTACCGGCAGCGCAAGCGAGAAATCGTTTTTGCGTGCCCAGGCCACCAGTTCTGGCACCGTCTGGGAAAAATCGCTCATAGTTGATCCTTTTACCTGGGTTTGCGCGCCGTTACATGGATATAACGCCCTAAGCTTAAAAAGGGCTCCTGACGACAGTAGCGCCGCTCCATTTCAATAATCTCTTCCACGCTCTTACCTGCACCGGGCTGCGGTTTCATGTAATCACTGAACACGCGAACACCGGTGCGCTGCTCAATCACAAAACCGCACTGCGTGAGCCATTGATAGACGTCCTGCGGCTCGCGCGGAAAATCGGGCGACAGGGTACGCTTTTTGCGTTTGGTCATATTGGCGCGCAGGTAGCCGAAATTACCCAGCGTAAGCGTGCGAAACGTCAGCCCGTGTGCGTTGTAAAACATCAGCGACAGCACACCGCCTGGTTTCAGCGTCTGCCACAGCGCCTGCAGCACGGCCAGCGGATCGGCCACCCACTCCAGCACCGCGTGAAACAATACCAGATCGACTGGCGTATCCAAATGCTCGCCTACCTGCTGAGCGCTGACTTGCCGGAACTGCATATTGTGGCTGACGCCGGTTTCCCGTGCGTGGTCCGCCGCCAGTTTCAGCATTTCACCGGAGAGATCGCAGAGCGTGACCTGATGCCCGCGGGCAGCGAGTCCGCTGGAGATTTGCCCCACGCCGCCGCCAGCATCCAGCACAGATAGCGGTCCGGCAGGCAGTGACGGCAGCAGCGCCTCCAGCTCATCCCACAGAATGGCCTGACGCACCAGCCCTTTGCGGGTGCCGTAAATGTTTTGCGAGAATTTATCCGCCAGATCGTCGAAATTACGATCCTGCATGGTGTGCGCTCCGGTTTGCGGCAGTTAACTTGTGCTATTTTGTCACAGGCTCACCAGGAATGAACCTTTCACGCTGCAGTAACTGTCTGGCTGCTGTTTTTTCAGACAAAAGGAGTAAAAAAGGATGTTATTTGCCTTAAAAAAAGTCATTGGCGGCTTGCTTCTGCCTTTGCCGCTGCTGTTACTGCTGATGGCAGCCGGACTTTTGCTGCTCTGGCTGACGCGCTGGCAAAAAAGCGCCAAAGTTTTACTCTCCGTCAGCTGGCTGCTGCTGCTGCTGCTGAGCCTGCAGCCGGTGGCCGACCGCCTGCTGCTGCCGCTGGAAAACCGCTACCCGACGTGGAACGGTACAACGCCGGTGGCCTGGATTGTGGTGCTGGGCGGCGGTTATACCTGGAACCCGGACTGGGCGCCCGGCTCTAACCTGATTGGTAACAGCCTGCCGCGCGTGACGGAGGGCGTAAGGCAGTGGCGACGCAACCCGCAGGCCAAAATGATTTTTACCGGTGCGGCGGCAGGCCAGAATCCGCGCAGCAACGCAGCGGTTGCCGCCGACGTCGCGATGAGCCTTGGCGTACCGCCTAGCGCCATCATTACGCTTGATTCGCCGAAAGATACCGCTGAAGAGGCGCAGGCGGTAAAACAGATGACGGGCAATAGCGCATTTCTGCTGGTCACCTCCGCCAATCATCTGCCGCGTGCGATGGCTTTTTTTCACCACGCCGGGCTGGCACCGATCCCCGCGCCGGCAAATCAGATGGCGATCGTCTCGCCGCTTAACGGCTGGGAGCGTGCGCTGCCCTCGCCACTCTGGCTGAGCCACAGTGAACGGGCTATCTATGAGACGCTGGGACAGATCTGGCAGCACCTGCGCGGTCAGTCGGGCAGCCGTGATGATGCTGCGCCCTGATGTCAGAAAGAGAAAGTGTCAGACAGAGCCAGCGGCGTTGCGCCTGCTGGCCTGACAAAGAGAGTTAACGCTGCATCGCCGCGCGTACGCGCGCCAGATCTTCTGGTGTATCCACGCCCACGCTCGGGATAGTTGTGGCAACCGCCACATGAATTTTTTCGCCATACCAGAGCACGCGCAGCTGCTCCAGTAGCTCAATCTGCTCCAGCGCGCAGGGTTGCCAGGCGACATAGCGGCGAATAAAGCCGGCGCGGTAGGCATAAATACCGATATGCCTCAGCAGCGTATCTCCCGCCTGCTCGCGCGACTGCGCATAGCGCTCGCGATCCCAGGGAATGGTGGCCCGCGAGAAATAGAGCGCGTAGCCCTGCCGGTCGGTTACCACTTTAACCGCGTTCGGATTAAACGCCTCATCGGCATCTGCGATCGGCACCGCCAGCGTGGCCATGCCAGCCTCTGCCGCGGCGAGATTCTCCGCCACCTGACGCACGATACCGGCCGGGATCATCGGCTCATCGCCCTGCACGTTGACAATGATAGTGTCATCGTCAAAGTTGCAGGCTTCAATGACTTCAGCCAGCCGCTCGGTGCCGGACTGATGATCGGCCCGCGTCATACAGACTTCACCGCCGGCCGCAGTTACTGCTGCAGCGACTTCGGGGTGATCGGTTGCGACGATTACGCGATCGGCTCCCGACTCCCGCGCACGCTCCATGACGTGCACGACCATGGGCTTACCGTGGATATCGACCAGCGGTTTACCCGGCAGACGCGTCGAAGCGTAGCGCGCCGGAATGATAGCAACAAAACTCATGGATGGATCTCTTCAGCCGTCAGCGTTCGCGCCTCGGTTTCCAGCAGCACCGGAATGCCATCCCGGACCGGGAATGCCAGTCCGTCAGGCTTGCAGATAAGCTCCTGCTGCGCCTTGTTGAAGTAGAGTTTTCCGTTACAAACCGGACAGGCCACAATCTCAAGTAAACGGTGATCCATACTTTTCTCCTTTCAGGATCGGGGTCAGTTAGTCAGCATACCATAGCGGTTGCCAGACTCTATTACGCGCCGCGGGCCAGTCGGGTGATATCGTCGAGCAGCGGTGCCACTGCCGCACCGGAAAGCTGCGCCTCTACCGGCAGATACCACCAGTTGTCGCGCGCAAACTTACGGCACTTCACCGCATCTTTCTCCGTCATCAGCAGACATTGTCCGCTCAGCGTCAGGCCGGCAAGCTCCGGCTCGCTGTAAGCGTGATGATCGGCAAACGCGATTTCCGCTACCGTTTTAATGCCCTGCTGCTGCAGCGTGGTGAAAAAGCGCGGCGGATGGCCAATACCGGCCATCGCCACAATATCTGGCAGCGCACTGAGCGCAGCGGTTTCGCCCGATAGCAGGTTAACCGCCCGACCCGGCTGCAGCGTCATGGCAATTTCCGGACTGGTGGCATTGCCACCATTAACGATCACTGCATCCACCTGCTGCAGCCGGTGCGCACGCTCCCGCATAGGCCCGGCGGGTAACCACCAGCCGTTGCCAAAGCGGCGCACGCCATCCACCACCACAATTTCGCGATCGCGCTGCAGCGCATAATGCTGCAGGCCATCATCCGTGATGATGATGTCCAGCGAATGCGCCGCCAGCAGCGCTTCGATAGCCTGACGGCGCCGGGGCGCCACGGCAACCGGTACGCCGGTGCGTTGTGCAATCAGCACGGGTTCATCCCCTGCCTCGGCCGTTGAGGTTTCCCCGGTTACCAGCAGCGGATAGTGTGCCGCTTTCCCCCCGTAGCCGCGTGACACCACGCCCGGACGCAGCCCGCGCGCCTGCAGCGCTTCTGTCAGCCAGATTACTACCGGCGTCTTACCGTTACCGCCTGCCGTCAGGTTACCGACCACCACCACCGGACACGGTGCCCGCCAGCTCTGCTGCCAGCCACGCTGATAGCTCAGGCGAATCAGCCAGGTGATAGCACCATACAGCAGGCTAAGCGGCCACAGCAGCAGCCACAGCGGCGAGCGCCCGCTCCAGATGCGTTCAATCATTGACCGAACTGTAACTTATGCAGCTGTGCATAAGCCCCTTTCTCCGCCAGCAGCAGTTCATGCGTACCGCGTTCAACAATACGGCCATCCTCGACCACCACGATCTCATCTGCTTTTTCAATGGTAGAGAGACGGTGTGCGATCACCAGCGAGGTCCGGTTTTTCTGCAGCTCATCCAGCGCCGACTGAATGGCGCGTTCTGACTCCGTATCCAGCGCAGATGTCGCCTCATCCAGAATCAGAATCGGGCAGTCGCGCAGCAGCGCGCGCGCAATCGCAATACGCTGGCGCTGGCCACCGGAGAGCAGTACGCCGTTTTCACCGATAACCGTATCCAGGCCTTTATCCATTTTGTTAATGAAATCCATAGCGTGCGCCATGGTGGCGGCCTGTTCAATCTGTGCCCGGCTATAGTCACCGTTACGCGCATAAGCGATGTTATTGGCGATGGTGTCATTAAACAGATGCACATTCTGCGATACCAGCGCTACCTGATTACGCAATGAGCGCAGGGTATATTCACGCAGATCGTGCCCATCCAGCAGAATTTCGCCGGAATCGATATCATAAAAGCGCGTCAGCAGGCTGGCCATGGTCGATTTGCCCGAGCCGGAGCGGCCGACCAGTGCAACCGTTTTACCCGCCGGCAGCGTCAGGTTAATATCGCGCAACGCCGGGATCTCACGCCCCGGATAGGTAAAGGTCACGTTGCGAAACTCAACGTCGCCTTTAGCGCGTTCAACCGTGCGCGTGCCGTTATCCACTTCCTGCTCACTGTCGAGGATGGAGAACAGCGTCTGGCAGGCTGCCATACCGCGCTGAAACTGGGCGTTAACGTTAGTCAGCGATTTCAGCGGACGCATCAGGGCAATCATGGAAGAGAAGACCACGGTAATGGTACCGGCGGTCAGCGTTTCCATCACGCTGGGGAAGCTGGCGGCATAGAGTACAAACGCCAGCGCCAGCGAGGCGATAAGCTGAATCACCGGATCGGAGATGGAAGAGGCAGAAACCAGCTTCATCCCCTGCTGACGCATTTTATTGCTGACCTGAGAGAAACGTTCCGCTTCCACTTCCTGACCGCCAAAAATCAGCACTTCTTTGTGCCCTTTCAGCATCTGTTCTGCGCTGGTGGTGACCTGTCCCATGGTGTTCTGCATGTTTCGGCTGATGTTGCGGAAGCGCTTTGAAACGGTGCGGATAGCGAACGAGACCAGCGGTGCCAGCAGGATCAAAATCAGTGAGAGCTGCCAGCTGTAGTAGAACATCATGATAAACAGGCCGATGATCGAGGCGCCCTCGCGCACCACGGTTACCAGAGCACTGGATGAGGAGGAGGCCACCTGTTCTGAGTCATAGGTAATACGCGACAGTAGCGTGCCGGTAGACTGCTGATCAAAGAACGCCACCGGCATTCCCATCATGTGTCCGAACAGACGACGACGCATATTCATCACCACATTACCTGACACCCAGGAGATGCAGTAGCTGGAGATATAGCTGGTGACGCCACGTATCAGCATCAGGCCCATGACAGCCAGCGGCATCCACAGCAGAACAGATTTGTCCGCTTTACCGAAACCATCATCCAGTAAAGGTTTCAACAGGGAGAGCATTAGGGTGTCGCCTGCCGCATTCAGCACCAGTGCCACGGCGGAGACGATAAGGCCAGCCTTATGCGGCGCAATCATTGGCCAGAGCCGGCGGAATGTCTGCCAGGTTGAGAGATCTTTGTCTTGATGCATTATTTATTCACGCTGTTTGAAATAGCCGCTCATTCTACCTGGAATCATCTTTTACGCCAAACCACTGATGATACCAGCGCGGCTTTATTTGCTCGCGCAGTCCCTGCATCTGCCAGCGGCCCTGGCTGATACGAATGCGAACCTGCCCCGAGCGTGCGGTATCTGCCCAGCGATAGCCCTGCTCGCGGTAACGCTTTACCACTGCGCGGGCGGGCATACGCCAGGCGTTATAGCGCGCCACAGAAGCCACCGCCGCTTCGCCCGCTATATGCCGGAGAAACAGAGGCGTAGAGGAGGTCCGGCTGCCGTGGTGCGGCACCTGAAGCAGTGTAGCCTGCAACTGACCCTTTTCCAGCGCTGCCAGTTTGCGTTCCCCCGCCTGCTCCAGATCGCCAGTCAGCAGCAAACTGACCTGGCCATCATCCACCCGCACCACGCACGAATCATTATTGTGCCCCGCTACCGGCAGTGCTGGCGGCCACAGGGCGGTAAAACGCAGCCGCCCCCACTGCCACTGCTGGCCACGCACACAAGGCAGATGGCCGGGTTCTCCCAGCGCGCTGCGGATCGCCAGCGCCGGGCGGGCACGTAGCAGCGCGTTCAGCCCGCCACGGTGATCGAGATGCCGGTGACTCAGTATGACGCCCTGCAGCGTGCGTCCGGTGTAGTTCAGCCAGGGCAAAATAGTGCGCTCGCCGGCATCGCCCTGCTGCCACGCCGGCCCGGTGTCATACAGTACCACCTCCCTTCCCTGCGTGATCGCAACCGCCAGACCATGACCAATATCGAGAAAATCGATTTGCCAGTCGCTCTGCTGCGCGTCAGTGCGTCCCAGCAGCAGTGCCAGCAGCAGGCTGGCGAAGCGGGCCGACGTACGGGCAATCAGCCCGCTGCGCCACAACAGCAATCCGCCCCAGATTACTATGACAGCGGGCAGCGTCTGATGCAGGCTCAGCCAGCCGGCGGGCAGCCACTGGAGCGCCTGCACCAGATAGTCCACTGAACGATCGGCTAACCACCACAGCGGCTGTGCCGCCTGTTGCAGTGGCACCAGCAGCGCCAGCAGCAGCAGCGGCACCGTAATAAATGAGATAACCGGCACCGCCAGCAGGTTGGCCAGCAGCGCAGTCAGGCTGATGCCCTGAAACAGAAAGATCTGCAGCGGCGCCATCAGAATCATCATGCCGAGCTGCAGGTGCAGTAGCTGCAGCGGCAGCCAGCGACGTTGCGTACGATAAGGATATGGCAGGGCAAACCAGCTGAACCAGATAATCAGCATCGCTACCGCCAGGGCCGAGAGCCAGAAGCTCTCCGACAGGACCGCCAGCGGATCAAACAGAAGCAGTGTGCCCACGCACAGCAGCCAGATTTGCCAGGCGCTGAGCTGCCAGCCCGCTGCGCGTATAGCGCTCCAGAGCGTCAGCGCGAGCATGGCCCGCTGCGCGGGCGCATGGCTGCCGGCGATCCAGCAGTAGAGAGCAGCGGTCAGCCAGCTGACGATCAGCGGAAATCGCCAGCTGATATAGCGGGCAGGTAACGCAAACTGTATCGCACGCGCCAGCAGCCAGCCACCAGTGGCCGCCAGCGCAATATGCATTCCGGAAATGGCCATCAGGTGCGCGGTGCCGGTATCGCGCAGAAGCTGTCGCAGCGGCGCCAGCATCTGCGATCGATCGCCAAAAGCCAGCGCCTGCAGAATTGCCGGCTGCTTAAGCTCCGCGAGCGCGGCCTGATAGCGAGCCACCAGGGTTGCCCGCAGGCTGCAGCGTTCTGACATCTGCTGCTGATGCATGATACGCCCCTGCAGCGGCATATGATTTGCAACCCGCACGCGCTGCAGATCGTATCCGCCTTCATTCAGGCGACCATGTACTGCCCGCAGCCGCAGCCGCATGTGCCAGCGCTGCCCTGCGCACCAGTTTTCTGTGTTATTCACATTACTGATTTGTACAAACAGCGGCGGAAACTGCAGCCGCTCGTCAACGCGGATCAGCCTGACCAGCAGCAGGTTTTGCCGGGTGTCGACCGCGCTGACGCTGACCATGGCGTCGACCGGCCGTCGGGTGAGCAGCTCCATCGCATTCAGCAGGCTGCGCGCTTCACCCTGTGCCCAGCACGCCACCAGCAGCGTTATCCCTGCCAGTACGGCAGCTTTGTGTGACCGATGCAGTAAAAAAATAGCGATGAGAGTCAGTACGGCCAGCGTGGTGCCGGATGGGATCTGCGGCAGCAGCAGCAGAGGCAGGGTGGCAAGAATGGCAATCCCTGCGCCGGTGGTCCATGTAATGTGCATATTTCTCTCCGTCAGACAGCGCCATTGTGCGGCAGTCAGTGAGAGAAAAAAGCTTACGTCAGATAGATTTGCGTCAGCGCGCCGGTACTTTTTCAGGTGCAGTGATAGGCATTACAGCGCAGCGGGATCGCGCTCGCAAATCACAGAGTGGCAGCAAAAAAAAACGACACCCGGAGGTGTCGCTTTATGGTTCGGTAACGGCTTAGCCGTAGATATTTGCACGGTCACGCAGTTCTTTGCCTGGTTTAAAGTGGGGAACGTATTTACCTTCCAGTTCCACTTTGTCACCCGTTTTCGGGTTACGACCAGTGCGCGGTGCGCGGTAGTGCAAAGAAAAGCTGCCGAATCCCCGGATTTCGATGCGCTCACCCTGTGCCAGCGTAGTGGCCATGTGCTCGAGCATCTCTTTGACCGCATCCTCAACGACTTTCGCCGGAATATGAGTATGCTGGCCAGCAAGTCTTTCAATCAGTTCTGACTTGGTCATGAATCCTCCGGTTAATCCCTGTTTGGAAAGGTATGACAGCTTTTACCGAAACCGGACGATATGACTATCGTCCGGTGCTTCGGGTCGATTACTCGCCTTTAGCCGCTTTGAACGCTTCAGCCATTGCGTTAGAGAAGTTGCTCTCATCCTGTTTGGTGTTAACAGTGTTGATAGCTTCTTTCTCGTCAGCCTGGTCTTTTGCACGTACAGACAGGCTCACAACGCGGTTCTTACGGTCAACGCCAGTGAATTTAGCTTCAACGTCGTCGCCTACGCTCAGAACCTGAGTCGCGTCTTCGATGCGATCCAGTGAAGCTTCAGAAGCGCGCAGGTAACCCTCTACGCCATCAGCTAATTCTACTGTAGCACCTTTCGCGTCAACTGCAGTGACTTTACCCGTCACGATAGCGCCTTTCTTGTTCAGGGTGATGTAGTTGTTGAATGGATCTTCAGCCAACTGCTTCACGCCCAGAGAGATGCGCTCGCGCTCTGCATCAACCTGCAGTACAACGGCAGCGATTTCGTCGCCTTTCTTGTACTCGCGTACGGCTTCTTCGCCGGTTGCGTTCCAGGAGATGTCAGACAGGTGAACCAGACCGTCGATGCCACCGTCCAGGCCGATGAAGATACCGAAGTCAGTGATTGACTTGATTTTACCTTCAACGCGATCGCCTTTGTTGTGGGTCTCTGCGAACTGCTGCCATGGGTTAGATTTGCACTGCTTCAGACCCAGGGAGATACGACGACGCTCTTCGTCGATGTCCAGAACCATAACTTCAACAACATCGCCCACGTTAACAACTTTAGATGGGTGAATGTTCTTGTTGGTCCAGTCCATTTCAGAAACGTGTACCAGACCTTCAACGCCCTCTTCGATTTCTACGAAGCAGCCGTAATCAGTCAGGTTGGTTACACGACCGGTCAGGCGGGTGCCTTCCGGATAGCGCTTAGCGATAGCAACCCATGGATCTTCGCCCAGCTGTTTCAGGCCCAGAGATACGCGGGTACGCTCGCGGTCGAACTTCAGCACTTTAACAGTGATTTCGTCGCCCACGTTGACAATTTCGCTTGGATGCTTAACGCGTTTCCATGCCATGTCGGTGATGTGCAGCAGGCCGTCAACGCCGCCCAGGTCAACGAATGCGCCGTAGTCAGTGAGGTTCTTAACGATACCTTTGACTTCCATGCCTTCCTGCAGGTTTTCCAGCAGCTGATCGCGCTCAGCGCTGTTTTCAGATTCGATAACGGCACGACGTGAAACCACGACGTTGTTACGTTTCTGATCAAGCTTGATTACTTTGAATTCAAGCTCTTTGCCTTCCAGATGCAGAGTATCGCGAACCGGACGCACGTCAACCAGTGAACCTGGCAGGAACGCACGAATACCGTTCAGCTCAACTGTGAAGCCACCTTTAACTTTGCCGTTGATAACACCGGTAACAGTTTCAGCGTCTTCGTAAGCTTTTTCCAGCGTGATCCAAGCTTCATGACGTTTAGCTTTCTCACGGGACAGCAGGGTTTCACCGAAGCCGTCTTCTACTGCGTCCAGAGCAACGTCAACTTCGTCGCCCACCTGGATTTCCAGTTCGCCAGCTGCGTTCTTGAACTGCTCTGCAGGAATTGCAGATTCAGATTTCAGACCCGCATCAACCAGCACGACGTCTTTGTCGATAGAGACAACAACGCCACGAACAATGGAACCCGGACGGGTTTCGATTTCTTTCAGGGACTCTTCAAAGAGTTGAGCAAAAGATTCAGTCATATTGATAATCTTAGGATTCTTCAATTTAACGTCCACCTGACGTCACTGTCGGATGGGGTTGTTTCACATGCCCTGCACCGGTTCCGTGGTACAGGGTTACAGCAATTCTGTCACCGAAAGATTATACACCCAGTTTCTGCCGGGCGTAATCAAGCGCCTGCTCAATCACCTGCTCAATCGACATGCTGGTTGAATCCAGCACCAGAGCATCAGCGGCAGGCACTAAAGGGGCGATAGCGCGATTACGATCGCGGTCGTCGCGTTCCTTTATCTCGGATAAAAGGCGCTCAAAGTTAACATCAATGCCGCTTTTCTGCAACTGCAGCATACGTCGCTGAGCACGTTCTTCCGGGCTGGCATCAAGGAAAATCTTCACTGGCGCATCGGGGAATACCACCGTGCCCATATCACGCCCGTCGGCAATCAGGCCAGGTTCTTCACGGAAAGCGCGCTGGCGACGCAGCAGCGCTTCGCGCACGCGCGGAAAGGCTGCAACGCGTGAGGCGGTGTTGCTTACCTCCTGCGTGCGGATCGCGCTGGTCACATCCTCACCTTCCAGCACCACCTGCATCTCGCCGTCAGCCGAAAGAAAACGCACGTCAAGATGAGCGGCAATAGGTACCAGCGCCTCTTCAGATTCAATATCTACCTGGTGATGCAGCGCGGCGAGCGCCAGCACGCGGTAGATCGCGCCAGAATCGAGCAGGTGCCACTGCAATGACTCCGCCATCGCTTTGCATAATGTCCCTTTGCCTGCGCCGCTTGGGCCATCGATAGTAATTACCGGGGCGATTACCGTCATTGTTCTCTCCTGTTACAGCCTGCTTATTAACAGTCTCTTAGACTATCTGAATTGCGCAGTAGTATACGCTGCCTGCGGCCGGTTAGTTACCCCCGCACACCGACAGCGGTGACAGTTTGCGCTTTTTCAGATGAATTTCTGTGCAGAAAGACCAGCGGAGTACAAAGCGATCCGGCGCCAGCGCGCCGGATCGGGCTATCAGGAGGCGTGGCTGACTTTTGCCAGCTGCTGGAAATAGTCCGGAAACGTTTTGGCCGTGCAGCCGGGATCGAGAATTGTTACCGGCGTATCGGACAGCGCGACCAGCGAGAAGCACATCGCCATACGGTGATCGTTATAGGTGCCGATATCCGCATGCCGGAGCTGCGCAGGTGGTGTAATCCGGATAAAATCGTGGCCCTCTTCGACTTCTGCACCCACTTTACGCAGCTCAGTTGCCATCGCCGCCAGCCGATCGGTTTCTTTCACGCGCCAGTTGTAAATATTACGCATCAGCGTTGTGCCCTGCGCAAACAGCGCCGTCGTCGCGATAGTCATCGCAGCATCCGGAATGTGGTTCATATCCATGTCGATGGCGTTCAGTTCGCCACGCGTACAGGCGATGTAGTCATCCCCCCACTCGATAACCGCACCCATGCTTTCCAGCACGTCAGCAAAGCGAATATCGCCCTGTACGCTGTTGCGGCCAATGCCGGTAACCCGAACGGTGCCGCCACGAATGGCTGCTGCGGCGAGAAAATAGGAGGCTGAAGAGGCGTCACCCTCCACCAGATAATCGCCCGGTGACTGGTACTGCTGCTGGCCTTTCACAATAAAGCGCTGATAATTCTGGTTTTCAACCTCTACGCCAAAGCAGCGCATCAGATGCAGCGTGATATCAATATACGGTTTAGAGACCAGCTCGCCTTTGATCGTGATACAGGTATCCTGCTGCGCCAGCGGTGCCGTCATCAGCAGCGCAGTCAGGAACTGGCTGGAGACGCTGCCGTCTACGCTGACGTCGCCGCCACTGAATCCACCGTTCAGGCGCAGCGGTGGGTAATCACTCTGTTCCAGATAATCAATTCTGGCACCGCCCTGACGTAGCGCATCGACCAGGTGACCGATAGGACGCTCTTTCATGCGCGGCTCACCGGTTAATACCACGTCGTGATCGCCCAGGCAGAGTGCAGCAGCCAGTGGACGCATAGCGGTACCCGCGTTGCCGAGAAACAGCTCCAGCGGCTGTTGCGCATGAAGGGCGCCACCGTTGCCTGTGACTTCGCATACGGTGCGGTCAGGAGAAAGCGTGTAGCTGACGCCCAGCGCCTGCAGCGCAGTAAGCATGTGCTTTACATCATCGCTATCCAGCAGGTTAGTCAGACGCGTTGTGCCGTTAGCCAGCGCGGCCAGCAGCAGTGCACGGTTTGAAACGCTTTTTGAACCCGGCAGGTTGACCGTGCCGTCGATGCGGGCAATCGGTTGAAGAGTGAGGGAGTCCTGCATGTGAAACGAAATCTCCAAAAATACGAAACCCCGTCTGGTGACGGGGCCTGATACCAGACAAGCTGGCGTGAAACACAGATTAGCCGTGGCGACGCTCGAACTCTGTCATAAATTCAGTCAGCGCCTTAACGCCTTCCAGCGGCATGGCATTGTAGATAGACGCGCGCATACCGCCTACGACACGATGGCCCTTCAGCGCATGCAGGCCTGCTTTCAGCGACTCTTCCAGGAACAGTGCATCAAGTGAGGCATCCGCCAGCTGGAACGGCACATTCATACGCGAGCGGTTTGCGCTGGCAACCTCATTACGATAAAAACTGCTGTTATCAATGGTGCCATAGAGCAGTTCAGCCTTTGCCTGATTCAGCTTATCCATCTCACCAATACCGCCCTGCTCCTTCAGCCATTTAAAGACCAGACCAGAAAGATACCAGGCGAAGGTGGGCGGCGTGTTAAACATTGAGTCGTTTTCTGCCAGCACGCTGTAGTCAAGAATGGAAGGAACATGGCGCTGTGCTTTGCCCAGTAGATCCTCACGTACCACCACCAGCGTCAGTCCTGCCGGACCAATATTTTTCTGCGCACCGGCATAAATTACGCCATAGCGGCTGACATCGATCGGCCGGGAAAGAATGGTAGAAGAGAGATCGGCAACCACAATTTTGTCGCCAAAATCGGGCTCTTCATCAATCGCCAGACCATCAATGGTTTCGTTAGGGCAGAAATGCACGTAAGCAGCACTGTCGCTCAGCTGCCAGTCGCGCATCGGCAGCAGCGCGCGCTTGCCGTCCAGCGTGGTTTTGATGTCGATCGCGTTTGGCGTGCAATATTTTTCTGCTTCTTTAATTGCACTGTGTGCCCAGTAGCCGCCATCGATATAATCAGCAGTGGTCGCTTCACCCAGCAGGTTACCCGGGACAGCCGCAAACTGCGCGCGGGCGCCACCGTGACAGAATAAAACTTTGTAGTTGGCCGGGATTTTAAGCAGATCGCGAAAATCCTGTTCCGCCGCTTCCGCCACGGCCATAAACTCTTTACTGCGGTGGCTAATCTCCATCACTGACGTACCTAAACCATGCCAGTTGGTCAGCTCCTGCTCTGCGCGACGAAGTACTTCCACCGGCAGCATTGCCGGGCCGGAGCTAAAATTGTAAACCTGCGTCATGTCCCCTCACCACTCTCAGCTTGAACGGTTATGAATCTCTCCCCCGGTTTTATCATTGCCTCCGGGCGGCTGCAATCATTTATCCGGCCGCGATCACATTTCTGGCGCCCGCTCCGCCGCAGCTTATATTACAAATGTAACGCACTGCGGGATATTGTGAGGCGGGCTGCACCAGGCCTGCGCGGCAGCGGCCCGCTGCTGTCCGTACCGGCGTCATGCAGAGAGAAAATGCCGGCGATGATAGCGCCACTGCGGTAAAACCCGTATTATTGCGCGCTTTACGCCCACCTTATCGACTTGAGAGAGCGCCACTATGACGCAAACGTTTATTCCAGGAAAAGATGCTGCGCTGGAAGACTCCATCGCCCGTTTCCAGCAGAAGCTGCAGGATCTGGGTTTTAATATTGAAGAGGCTTCATGGCTGAATCCGGTTCCGCACGTCTGGTCCGTACATATTCGCGATCGCGATTGCCCGCTCTGCTTTACCAATGGCAAGGGCGCGAGTAAAAAAGCGGCGCTGGCTTCCGCGCTGGGTGAATATTTTGAGCGTCTCTCAACCAACTACTTTTTCGCAGACTTCTGGCTGGGCAAATCCATCGCGAATGGCGATTTTGTTCACTATCCCAATGAGAAGTGGTTTCCTCTGCCGGCTGATGAAAGCCTGCCTGAAGGCATTCTTGATGCGCGCCTGCGTAAGTTCTACGATCCGGACGACAGCCTGAGCGCCGCTGATTTAATCGATCTGCAGTCCGGTAATACAGAGCGCGGCATTTGCGGCCTGCCGTTTACGCGCCAGTCCGATCAGCAGACTGTTTATATCCCGATGAACATTATCGGCAACCTCTATGTCTCCAACGGCATGTCCGCAGGCAATACCGCTAATGAAGCGCGCGTACAGGGGCTGTCTGAGGTTTTTGAGCGTCATATTAAAAACCGTATTATCGCTGAATCTATCAGCCTGCCGGAAATTCCGGCTGAGGTGATGCAGCGTTATCCTGATGTCATTGAAGCTATCGGACGCCTGGAAGCAGAAGGCTTTCCTATCTTCGCTTATGACGCCTCTCTGGGTGGCAACTATCCGGTTATCTGCGTGGTGCTGTTCAATCCGGCCAATGGCACCTGCTTCGCCTCATTTGGTGCCCATCCTGACTTTGGCGTGGCGCTGGAGCGTACCGTTACCGAACTTCTGCAGGGTCGGGGTCTCAAGGATCTCGATGTCTTCACGCCACCGACTTTTGACGATGAAGAAGTGGCTGAACATGCCAACCTGGAGACGCACTTTATCGATTCCAGCGGCCTGATCTCCTGGGATATGTTTAAAGATGAGGCAGACTATCCGTTTGTGGACTGGAGCTTTGCCGGTACCACTCAGGAGGAGTTCGCTACGCTGATGGCGATCTTCGCTGCGGAAGATAAAGAAGTCTATATCGCAGATTACGAACATCTGGACGTGTATGCCTGCCGCATTATCGTACCGGGCATGTCTGATATCTATCCGGCTGAAGATCTGCTGCTGGCGAATAACAACATGGGCGCTTCACTGCGCGAAACCCTGCTGGCGCTGCCGGCCAGTGAGTGGCAGCCTGAGGAGTATCTGGCACTCATTGAACAGCTGGATGAAGAGGGTCATGACGACTTTACCCGCGTGCGTGAGCTGCTGGGCCTTGCCACCGGTAAAGATAATGGCTGGTACACGCTGCGTATTGGCGAGCTAAAAGCGATGCTGGCGCTGGCGGGAGGCGATCTCGATCAGGCGCTGATCTGGACGGAGTGGACCATGGAGTTCAACCAGTCTATTTTCAGCGCGGAGCGTGCTAATTACTACCGCTGCCTGCAGACGCTGCTGCTGCTGGCCATGGAAGACGAGCGTGAACCGGTGCAGTATCATCGTGCGTTTGTCCGGATGTATGGTCAGGCGGCAGTTGATGCCGCATCCGCTGCGCTGAGCGGTGAAGCGCCGTTTTATGGTCTGCAGGCCATTGATGAAGATCTCCATGCGCTGCCTGCCCATCAGGCGCTGCTGGCCGCCTATGAAAAACTGCAGGCGGCAAAACGTCGCTACTGGTCCGCTGCATAACCGCCGCGCCAGCGTGGTTTGCTGACTCATCTGAAACCGGTATGGCCAAACGGACATACCGGTTTTTTTAACCGTATGAAATGCTGATTAAAATAATAATGTAAAGTTTAAAATTATTTTTTTATAATATATTCATTAGCTTAAGTGATTTTAACGCTGCATTCCTTCTCCTCTTCCGCTCAAAGATGATCCATATCAATTCCGCTGCTCACCCGCTTTGTTAGCATCTCCTCAGACCTGTTACGGAGAGCGTAAGCGTGAAAGCTGACAACCCCTTTAATGCTTTACTGCCTGCGGCAATGGCTAAAGTTGCTGAAGAAGCGGGTGTCTATAAAGCGACTAAACATCCCCTGACAACCTTTTTCCTGGCCATTACCGCCGGCGTCTTTATCTCAATCGCATTTGTGTTCTATATCACTGCAACCACCGGCAGCGCGCCGCTGCCCTGGGGCATAGCCAGGCTGATCGGGGGCATCTGCTTTTCACTGGGTCTGATGCTGGTAGTGGTATGCGGGGCCGATCTTTTTACCTCAACGGTGCTCATCGTCGTGGCTAAAGCCAGCGGGCGTATCAGCTGGCTGCAGCTGGCCCGTCACTGGCTCAATGTCTACATCGGTAATCTGTGCGGCGCGCTCTTTTTCGTCATGCTGATCTGGCTGGCGGGTGAGCATATGGTTGCCGGGGGTGCCTGGGGTCTTAATCTGCTGCAAACCGCCGATCACAAGATGCATCACAGTTTTATACAGGCCGTTGCGCTGGGTACGCTGGCCAATCTGCTGGTCTGCCTGGCCGTCTGGATGAGCTATTCCGGCCGCAGCCTGACTGACAAGATGATTGCCATGATTCTGCCGGTGGCGATGTTTGTTGGCAGCGGCTTCGAGCACAGCATCGCCAACATGTTTCTGATCCCGATGGCCATCCTGATCCGCGATTTTGCCGCACCGGAATTCTGGCAGATCACCGGCGCCAATGCCGCTCAGTTTCCGGCACTCAATCTCAGCGACTTCGTTTTCAACAATCTGATCCCGGTTACGCTCGGCAATATTCTTGGCGGTGGTGTGCTGGTTGGATTGACTTACTGGGTTATTTATCTGCGCGGCTCCGCGCCGGCAGCGTGATTGCGGCCGGGGGCAGCGATGCGTCCGGCAAGAAAGTCTCCTTACATAAGGCAGGTATATCATGTCCGAACTGAATGAAAAAATGGCAGCAGCCTGGAAAGGATTTAAGGCCGGCGAGTGGAAAACCCGCGTCAACGTACGCGACTTTATCCAGCTGAACTATACGCCGTATGAAGGCGATGAAGCATTTCTCGCGGGTGCCACCCCCGCCACAACGGCACTGTGGAACCGCGTGCTGGAAGGGATCAAAATTGAAAACCGCACGCATGCACCGGTGGACTTTGATACCGATCTGGCTTCAACCATTACCTCGCACGACGCAGGTTATATCGATAAATCTCTGGAAACCATCGTTGGGCTGCAGACTGAAGCACCGCTGAAACGCGCCATTATTCCCTTTGGCGGCATCAAAATGGTGGAAGGCTCTTGTAAGGTCTACGGTCGCGAACTCGATCCGGCGCTGAAAAAAATCTTTACGGATTACCGTAAAACCCATAACCAGGGGGTATTTGATGTCTATACACCCGATATTCTGCGCTGCCGTAAATCAGGCGTCCTGACCGGCCTGCCTGACGCCTACGGCCGTGGTCGTATCATCGGCGATTACCGTCGCGTTGCGCTCTACGGCATTGACTATCTGATGCAGGACAAAGTGGCGCAGTTCACATCGCTGCAGCACGATATGGAAAACGGCGTGGATCTGGAAGCCACTATTCGCCTGCGCGAGGAGATCGCTGAACAGCATCGCGCGCTGGGCCAGATCAAAGCGATGGCGGCAAAATATGGTTGTGATATCTCGCTGCCGGCTACCACCGCACAGGAAGCGGTACAGTGGACCTACTTTGGTTATCTGGCGGCAGTAAAATCGCAAAACGGTGCCGCCATGTCGTTTGGCCGCGTGTCTACTTTCCTCGATATCTATATTGAACGTGATATGCAGGCTGGCAGGCTCACCGAAGAGCAGGCGCAGGAGCTGATTGACCATCTGGTCATGAAGCTGCGCATGGTGCGTTTCCTGCGCACGCCGGAATATGATGAGCTCTTCTCAGGCGACCCTATCTGGGCGACCGAATCACTCGCCGGTATGGGCGTTAACGGGCGCACCCTGGTGACCAAAAATACGTTCCGCTTCCTGAATACGCTGTACACCATGGGTCCCTCCCCTGAACCCAACATGACCATTCTCTGGTCCGAGAAGCTGCCGCTCAACTTTAAGAAATATGCGGCTAAAGTTTCCATCGATACCTCGTCGCTGCAGTATGAAAATGACGATCTGATGCGTCCTGACTTTGATAATGACGACTACGCTATCGCCTGCTGCGTCAGCCCAATGATTGTCGGCAAGCAGATGCAGTTCTTTGGCGCACGCGCCAACCTGGCTAAAACGCTGCTGTACGCTATCAATGGCGGGGTTGATGAAAAACTCAAAATGCAGGTCGGACCGAAAGAAGCGCCGATTACTGATGAAGTACTCGACTTTGACACAGTCATGGCGCGTATGGATCACTTTATGGACTGGCTGGCGAAGCAGTATGTCACCGCGCTGAACATTATCCACTTCATGCATGATAAATACAGCTATGAAGCTGCGCTGATGGCGCTGCACGATCGCGACGTTTATCGCACCATGGCGTGTGGTATTGCCGGGTTATCGGTGGCAGCAGACTCCCTCTCCGCCATCAAATATGCACGGGTAAAACCGGTGCGTGATGCGGATGGGCTGGCCACGGACTTTGAGATTGAGGGCGACTATCCGCAATTTGGCAATAACGACCCGCGCGTAGACGATCTGGCCTGCGACCTGGTAGAGCGGTTTATGAAGAAAATTCAGCGGCTGCAGACCTATCGCAATGCCGCGCCGACCCAGTCCGTGCTGACCATTACCTCAAATGTGGTATACGGTAAAAAAACCGGTAATACCCCGGATGGCCGCCGCGCCGGTGCGCCGTTTGGTCCGGGGGCTAACCCGATGCACGGACGCGATCAAAAAGGTGCCGTGGCCTCGCTGACCTCGGTGGCTAAACTGCCGTTTGCCTATGCAAAAGATGGTATCTCCTACACCTTCTCTATCGTGCCCAACGCGCTCGGCAAAAATGATGAGGTACGAAAATCAAACCTGGCGGGCCTGATGGATGGCTATTTCCATCATGAAGCGGCGCTGGAAGGCGGTCAGCATCTGAATGTTAACGTCATGAATCGCGATATGCTGCTGGACGCAATGGCGCATCCGGAAAATTATCCGCAGCTCACCATACGCGTTTCAGGTTATGCGGTACGGTTTAACTCGCTGACCCGGGAGCAGCAGCAGGATGTGATCACCCGGACCTTCACTGCCTCACTCTGATGATAAACAGGGCTCCCTGACAGGAGCCCTGCTTCAGAGTCCGTTTTGCCAGCGTGCTGACGCGGGAACGCTGGCAAAACGGACTTCCCTGCTGAGCACAACAGAGATTGTGCTGCCTGAAACAGGCCAAACCGGAGAACCATCGCTATGTCTGCTGTCGGTCGCATTCACTCTATTGAATCCTGCGGGACCGTTGACGGTCCTGGCATCCGTTTTATCACCTTTTTTCAGGGCTGCCTGATGCGCTGCCTCTACTGCCATAATCGCGATACCTGGGATACTCACGCGGGTAAAACAGCGACGGTTGAAGAGCTGATGCGGGATGTGATCGCCTGTCGCCATTATATGAACGCGTCAGGCGGTGGTGTGACCGCCTCCGGCGGAGAAGCGATCCTGCAGGCTGAATTTGTGCGCGACTGGTTCCGCGCCTGTAAGCAGGCGGGCATTCACACCTGCCTTGATACCAACGGCTTTGTGCGGCGCTACGATCCGGTAATCGATGAGCTGCTGGAGGTCACCGACTTAGTGATGCTCGATCTGAAACAGATTAACGATGAGATCCATGAAATTCTGGTCGGCGTTTCCAATCACCGCACGCTCGATTTTGCCCGCTACCTGCAGAAGAAAAACAAACGCACCTGGATCCGCTACGTGGTTGTGCCGGGCTATTCAGATGATGACGACTCTGCACACCGCCTCGGCAGGTTTACCGCTGACATGCAGAATGTGGAAAAAATAGAGCTGCTTCCCTATCACGAGCTGGGCAAGCATAAATGGGAAGCTATGGGGGAAACGTACCAGCTGGCTGGCGTCAGGCCACCAGCCAGAGAGACGATGGAGCGGATTAAAGCGATTCTGGCAGGCTACGGGCACAGCGTGATGTACTAAAACCCGCGCGCGCGACCTGCTCTCTGATATTTACACCTGTCAGGCGTGCGCCACCGGCGTCGCATGATGATCGGCTTTGCGCAGCAGCATGACCAGATAGACCAGTGCCACCGCAGCAATCATCACAAACAGCAGCTGGTCAGAGTAACGCTGCATCAGCATTGAAGTCATTGCCGGCCCCACCAGGCTGCCCACGGTATAGCTGAACAGCAGCGCCTGATTCATCGCCACCAGCTCATGGTGCGCAACGGTTTCACAGGCCCATGACATGGCAACCGGATAGAGCGTAAAGCCTGCCAGCCCCAGCACAAACAGCGCCGGCGCCATCGCCGTATCGCCCAGCATCGCCACGGCGCCGAGGATCACGACAAACACCTGCACGCGCAGGACCATCAGGCGGCCAAAGCGATCGGCCAGACGTCCGACGGGCCACTGCCCGATAATACCGGAACTCACCAGCAGCGCCATCCAGTAGCCTACTGAGGCGTCACTCATACCGCGATGCGACAGATAGAGCGGCATCAGTCCATAGAGCGAGCCCAGCACAATGCCGGAGATGATGCAGCCATTGATGCCCAGACGTGAACTGCGGCGGCGCAGCATGCTCCAGATACGCGTAGTGGACGCCTCTTCGCTCTCTCCGGCCGTGCTCACCTGCACAAAAAGCAGTGGCAGCATAGCGCAGACAATCAGTGCCGTGACCCAGGGGATCACGTGCAGCAGTTCAGTGGACACGCTGCTGACCAGCAGCTGCCCGGCTACCGTACCGAGATAATAGACAATCATATAGGCAGCCAGCAGCTGACCGCGGTTACGCACCGTACCGCTGCAGAGCAGAGCGCTTTCAACCACTACCCAGATCAGCGCGCAGCCCACGCCGGCGCTGAAGCGCAGCAGCGTCCAGCTGGAGAAGCCCTCCAGCAGCACCATTCCCATTGTCGCCAGGGCAAACAGCACGCTGGCGAAATAGAAGCAGCGATTAAAGCCGTAGCGCGCAATCAGCCAGCCAGCCAGCAGCGTGCCTGCCAGATTACCGGTGTAATAGGCGGAACTCGCCATCCCTACCTGCCAGGTAGGCAGCTGCTCATGGGCAAGCCAGAGCGGCACCAGCGTATTAAGCACAGCGATAGAAACCGTCATCAGCATTAAGCCGCAGAGCAGCAGCAGGACGGGGCGCGACCAGGTAAGCATAAGGATAAAACCAATGGAAAGAAGCGAGAATTGCGCGCAGTTTGCCACTGGAAAATGGAAAGTCAACGAACAGAAAAACAGCACCGCACAATTTGCTGCTGAACAATTTATTTTTTTATCTTCAGGAGGTTAGAAGCATCATCGCCAGAGCGGAATTAAAATCTATCGCTATGAATTTACAGATTTTTAGCGCTTAACCGCTGCTTCTCTTCGATAACGTTTATTTGTGATAGCTTTGCCGCAAAATCGGATTGCTGCGCACGGCATCGCCCATAAAAAAACCCGGCCAGAGCCGGGTTCTTTTAATTAGCGGACAATCAGCCGATATACTCCAGACCGCCCATATAAGGACGCAGTACGTCCGGTACGGCAATGCGGCCATCTGCCTGCTGATAGTTTTCCAGAACCGCGACCAGCGTACGCCCCACCGCCAGACCCGATCCGTTCAGCGTGTGCAGCAGACGCGGCTTTTTATCGCTCTTGCTGCGGCAGCGTGCCTGCATACGACGCGCCTGGAAATCCCACATGTTGGAGCAGGAAGAGATTTCACGATAGGTATCCTGCGCCGGCAGCCAGACTTCGAGATCGTAGGTTTTAACCGCGCCAAAGCCCATATCGCCGGTGCAGAGCAGCACTTTACGGTATGGCAGATTAAGCAGCTGCAGCACTTTCTCCGCATGACCGGTCAGCGCTTCCAGCGCATCCATAGAGGTTTCTGGCGCCACGATCTGCACCATTTCCACTTTATCAAACTGGTGCATACGGATCAGCCCGCGCGTGTCGCGGCCGTATGAACCCGCTTCAGAGCGGAAACAGGGCGTGTGCGCGGTCAGCCTGATCGGCAAACTCTCTTCTTCAACGATTTCATCACGCACCAGGTTGGTCAGCGGCACTTCCGCGGTAGGGATCAGCGCATAGTTGCTGCTGCCCGCTTCTTCACCCAGCGGTTTGGTGTGAAACAGATCTTCGCCAAATTTTGGCAGCTGCCCGGTGCCATACAGCGTATCGTGGTTAACCAGATACGGCACATAGGTTTCCAGGTAGCCATGTTCCTGCGTGTGCAGATCGATCATAAACTGGCTCAGAGCGCGATGCAGACGCGCAATCTGGCCCTGCATGACGATAAAGCGAGAGCCGGTCAGTTTAACAGCGGCGGCAAAATCCAGCCCTTTAACAGATTCACCCAGCTCTACGTGATCTTTTACCGGGAAATCAAACTGGCGCGGCTCACCCCAGCGGCTGATTTCCAGATTCTCACTGTCATCTTTACCCAGAGGAACGTCATCAGCTGGCAGATTGGGCAGCGCCAGCGCAAAATCGCGGATCTCATTTTGCAGCACATCCAGTTCCGCTTTTGCCGCATCCAGACGTTCACCCAGCGTATTCACTTCCTGACGCAGCGGCTCGATATCTTCCCCACGGGCTTTTGCCTGGCCGATGGATTTGGATCGGGCATTACGCTCAGCCTGCAGATTTTCGGTTTCGACCTGCAGTACTTTGCGGCGCTCTTCTAAGGAGCGCAGCGTATCCACATCCAGTTTAAATCCCCGGCGTGCCAGTTTTTCTGCGACTGCGTCTGGCTCGTTACGCAGCAGATTGGGATCGAGCATGCTTATCCTGTGTAATAAAAGGTTGATTGAAAAATGAGGGGTTGCATCCCACTGGAATGCAATGAATTCCTTACTCACCTTACCGTAACGCGTTTATCAGCGGTAGCGTTTTATCGGGCTATTTTCATCCTGCTCAGCCAGCCAGGCGAGTTTTTCACCGATCTTTCCTTCCAGTCCGCGCGGCACAGGATGGTAATAGCGGACATCGCGCATTTCCGGCGGGAAAAAGACTTCGCCGGCCGCATAGGCGTTGGGTTCATCATGCGCGTAGCGATAGCTTTTACCCAGCCCCATCTCTTTCATCAGCTTTGTCGGCGCATTACGCAGATGATCCGGCACATCGTAATCAGGATGCTCGCGCGCATCGCGCAGCGCCGCTTTGAAAGCCGTGTACACTGCGTTGCTTTTCGGCGCACATGCCAGATAGACAATCGCCTGTGCAATCGCACGCTCGCCTTCTGCCGGCCCGACGCGCGTAAAGCAGTCCCAGGCTGAAATGGCTACCTGCATGGCGCGCGGATCGGCATTTCCGACATCTTCCGAGGCGATAGCCAGCAGACGCCGTGCGACATAGAGCGGATCCCCGCCGGCGGTAATAATCCGGGCGTACCAGTAGAGCGCCGCGTCGGGCGCAGAGCCGCGCACCGATTTGTGCAGCGCCGAGATGAGATCGTAAAAGCGATCGCCCTGGTTATCAAAGCGCGCCGCACGCTCGCCAGCCACTTCGGTCAGCAGCTGCGGCGTCAGCTCCCGCTTGCCCTGCGCGCTGACATCTGCCATATCTGCCATCATTTCCAGCGTATTCAGCGCACGGCGCGCGTCACCGCTTACCAGTTCGGCAATCATCCGGCGCGTGGCATCAGGCAGCACGATATCACTGTCACCATAGCCGCGAGTGCTGTCTTCCATCGCCTGCGTCAGCACCTGCTCAATCTCCTCTGTCGTCAGTGATTTGAGCAGATAGACGCGCGCACGCGACAGCAGCGCAGAGTTGAGTTCAAACGAAGGGTTTTCCGTGGTAGCACCGATAAATGTGATGGTGCCATCTTCGATATGTGGCAGAAAGGCATCCTGCTGGCTTTTATTGAAGCGATGGACCTCATCCACAAACAGGATAGTGCGGCGGCCGGCGTGGCGGTTTTGCCGGGCGCGCTCAATCGCCTCACGAATATCTTTTACGCCTGACGTGACCGCTGAGATGCGTTCCACATCAGCATTACCGTAGTGCGCGATGATCTCTGCCAGCGTGGTCTTGCCGGTGCCCGGCGGTCCCCACAGAATCATCGAGTGCAGCTGCCCGGCTTCAATCGCCCGCGGCAGCGGTTTGCCAGGGGCCAGCAGATGCTGCTGGCCGATATACTCCTGAAGCGTCGTAGGCCGCATTCTGGCGGCCAGCGGTTTAAACGCATTTGAAGGGGCAAAATCCAGAGAGAGATTACTCAACTCAACCTCACTGACGCTGGTCGTCTACCGTTACCCCTTTTGGTGGCGTAAAGGTAAATTTATCGGGACTGATAGCACCATTTTTCTGGCTCTTCAGCTGGTAGCTGCTGCGCTGGCCATCCTGCTCAACCGCGCTGAACTGATTGATAGTGCCCGATGACGATACGTTGATGGTGAACTGTTTCAGGTTGCCGTCGCTGTTTTTTGGCGTCAGCTCAAAGCTGTCACCCTGCTGTTTGATGTTGTACTGCTTCCAGTCGCTGGGCTGATTGCGGGCAATAAGCATAAATGGCGTATTGCTGGTGGCATTCTGCAGCAGGCTCACGCTGGCCTGTTCAACAAACGGATTGTAGAACCACAGGTTTTTACCGTCGGAGACAATAACGCTCTCATCCGGCGCCGTCATGTGCCAGTTAAACAGGCTGGGACGCTTAACCCACAGCTCGCCTTCACCATCCTGCACATTGGCACCGCTGCCGTCGGTGACTTTCTGGCTAAAGCTGGCATGGAAACTGTTTACTTTGTTCAGGCGCTGCTGCAGGTCGCCGGAGGCATCCGCCAGCGCTGATGCTGAAACAAAACCGGCCAGCAGGCCACAGGCAATAACGCGTAATTTCATCTGATTCGATTCCTTATTCACTGTTCCTGATACTCACTGCTATTAAACGTAGTTGCCGTATTGTCTCTTCGACAGAAGAAAAAGCCGAAAGGTCCCAAAGATATGGGGATTGCGCAACAGATAAACAATGGGCCAGTTGTTAACTGGCCCATCAGGAAAGTTGTGCTGTCAGCCGGCGTTACATTTCATGTGGCGGCGGCGAAAGCACCTCGCGGTTACCGTTATGGCCCGGCTCAGAAACAATCCCCTGCGCTTCCATCTGCTCAATGATACGTGCCGCACGGTTATAGCCGATACGGAACTGACGCTGTACACCAGAGATAGAGGCGCGACGTTTCTCAACCACAAAGGAGACGGCCTGATCGAATAGCGGATCGAGCTCTTCATCACCATCCATCCCGCCTGCGCCGCCTTCGCTCTCCTCGCCCGCGGTGATGCTGTCGATATACTGCGGGCGTCCGCGCGCTTTCCAGTCCTGCACGACAGCATGAACTTCCTGATCGCGCACGAATGCGCCATGGACGCGTACCGGCATTGAGGAGTTAGGTGGCATATAGAGCATATCACCCATTCCCAGCAGCGATTCTGCGCCGCCCTGATCGAGGATGGTACGCGAGTCAATCTTACTTGATACCGTAAAAGCGATACGCGTAGGAATGTTGGCTTTAATCAGACCGGTAATCACGTCAACCGACGGACGCTGGGTTGCCAGCACCAGGTGAATACCGGCAGCACGCGCTTTCTGCGCCAGACGCGCTATCAGCTCTTCTACCTTTTTACCCACCGCCATCATCAGGTCGGCAAACTCATCCACCAGCACAACGATATAGGGCAGCTTCTCGAGTACGGGCGGCGTCATGTCCATGCTGTCACCCGGCTTCCAGAACGGATCGGGAATCGGACGGCCCATCGCCGCAGCCTGCTCAATTTTTTCGTTATAACCGGCGAGGTTACGTACGCCCAGCGCAGACATCAGTTTGTAGCGACGCTCCATCTCCACCACGCTCCAGCGCAGTGCGTTAGCAGCGTCTTTCATGTCGGTGACCACCTCGGTAAGCAGGTGCGGGATCCCTTCATAAACTGACAGCTCAAGCATTTTCGGGTCGATCATGATAAAGCGCACCTCTTCCGGGGTCGCTTTATAGAGCATACTGATGATCATGGTGTTAACGCCAACCGACTTACCGGAACCGGTAGTACCGGCAACCAGCAGGTGTGGCATTTTTGCCAGATCGGCGACAACAGGCTGTCCGGAGATATCTTTACCCAGCACCACTGACAAAGGAGAAGGATTATCGCGGAACTTATCGCAATCCAGCACTTCACGCAGATAGACCGTCTGACGATGTTTGTTCGGCAGCTCAAGTCCAACGTAAGGTTTACCGGGGATCACCTCTACCACACGCACTGCCACGGCTGACAGTGAACGCGCCAGATCGCGGGAAAGGTTTGAGATCCTCGCCGCTTTAACGCCCGGCGCCAGATCGAGCTCAAAGCGGGTGATCACCGGACCCGGAGAGATCCCTACCACTTCCGCTTTTACCCGGTAGTCAGCCAGACGCGCTTCTACCAGGCGCGCCGTCTGTTCCAGAGCAAACATATCCACCGGCTCTTCTTCTTCCGGAGGAGCCGTCAGCAGCTCAAGTACCGGAAGCGGCGTGGAAGGTTTTTCCAGCGGTCGTTCATGACGCACCAGGAAAGGGTGAAACAGACTATCCTGCGCCGGTACGGCCGGTGCTGCGGCAGGCTCTGCTGCCGGTGCAGCTGGCTGCTGCCACTCTACGGCTGGTTCGGCTGCCGGTGCGGCTGGCTGCTGCCAC
>NZ_MIPP01000016.1 GCF_002095385.1 Pantoea eucrina
CGCCGGCACGGGCGCGCAGCGTCTCAAGCGCGCCGCGCGCCGCGCGCCAGCGTTCAAAGATATGGATGGAGATATCGCCATAAATTTCGGTACCGGTCAGCTCCTCCAGCAGTTCGGCACGCTCGCCGGGCCGGGCGTGAGAAACGCGGCAAACTGACCCTGTGACAGCATCATTGAGCGGGTGAAGCGGGCAAAATCGAGCCCGGAGAGCGACTCTATGGCTTTCAGCTTATCGCCGACTTTATCCGCCACGATCTGATTATCAGCGACCCGCGCCAGCTCCACGCGCGGCGCCTGCAGCTTGCCGTCAGCCTGACCGCGCGCCCGGTTCTGGCTCCAGAAGGCGCGCCAGGCTTCACCTTTGATTTCAAACTCGACTTCAGCCAGACACTCGGCGGTGTCGCGCGTCATCAGCTGATTCTCACTCTGCGACAGCCCGCCAAGGCGCGGCGTCTGGTGATAGAGCGCCAGGCAGATCGCATCCAGCAGCGTGGTTTTGCCGGCGCCGGTAGCGCCCGTGATGGCAAACAGACCGTTGCTGGCGAACGGCTCCTGGCGGAAGTCGATCAGCCATTCACCGCGCAGCGCGTTGAGATTTTTAAAACGTAGCGTCAGAATTTTCATGCGTGCGGATCCTCGAGGGCGGTCAGCGCGCTGCGAAACAGGCGGGTCAGTCCGTCACTCTGCTGCGCGTCCAGCTCTGACTCCTGTGCCAGGCGACGGGCAAAAACCTCTTCGACTTTCAGTTCGCTCAGCGTCTCATTTGTCAGCCGTTCCAGACTGCGCTGACGCAGCGCGCGGCTGCGGCGCACCAGCAGCACCTCTACCGGCAGCGTGGCCGTGAGCTGCTCAATACGCCGCTGCAGATCGGTGAGGTACTCCTGCGTGGTGATCTCGATATCCAGCCATACCGGCAGCGATCCCTCATAGCGGGCAAACTGTGCCAGCTGCGCCTCAATCTCTGCCATCGAACCTTTTAGCATCTGCATCGGTTGAAAGGCGGGTATGGTCAGCGCGGTTACGCTCTCCAGCGTGCGGCCAAAATCGAGTAGCCAGACGCTTTTATCACGTCCGCTCTCATCAAAACTGAGCGGGATCGGTGAGCCGCTGTAGCGAATATGTTCCGTGCCGGCAATCCGCTGCGCGCGGTGAATATGGCCGAGTGCAATGTAGTCTGCGGGCGGAAACGCCTGCGCCGGAAACGCATCCAGCGTGCCGATATAGATATCGCGTACCGCGTCGCTTTTGGTCACGCCCACGGTAGTGAGGTGGCCGGTGGCGACGATTGGCAGCGGCTCATCCAGCCGTTCTCTTTCTGCCACGGCGGCGCTATAGCAGTGCTGGTAATGCTGCTCGATCGCCTGCAGCAGCGATAACTGCTTGTCGCGACCGGACTGACCGGCCCGACTGCGCAGAATATCGCGCGGGCGCAGATAGGGGATGGCGCACAGCAGCGCGCCCGGCGATCCGTCGCGCTGCGTCAGCGTCAGCACCTGCTGTTCACCGCCGGGGGTAGCGCTGGTGATCACCCGGGTGTTAAGGCAGGCCAGCAGTTCGCGCGACTCATTCAGCGTGGCGACTGAATCGTGATTGCCCGCCAGCACAACCAGCTGACAGCCGCTGGGCTGCAGCGCGACCACAAACCGGTTAAACATTTCACGGGCGTAACTGGGGGGCGAACCGGTATCAAACAGATCGCCTGCCACGATCAGTGCATCAACCTGATGCTCAGCAATTTGCCGGAGCAGCCAGTCAAGAAAAGCCTGGTGTTCGGCGGCGCGACTCTTGCTGTAAAAAAACTGACCGAGGTGCCAGTCTGCGGTATGAATAATGCGCATGGGGTGTCCTGCCTGAAAGCTGGCGGCCAGTATAACGGCTTCGGGCACAAAGGAAAAAAGACGTTTTTGCCGGTGCGAGGGTGGTTTTTATCTCTTGCTTACCGGCCGGGTTTTTCATAAAAGTGTCATAAAACTGACGCATAATGACGCCGCATATCCTAGTGACATCCCGTCACACTCGCAGGAGCAATAATGGCCAAGCGCATTTTGGTTGTGGAAGATGAAGCGCCCATCCGGGAAATGTTATGTTTTGTGCTGGAACAGAACGACTATCAGCCTATTGAAGCGGAAGATTATGACAGCGCGATTAGCCGGCTGATTGAACCCTGGCCCGATCTGATACTGCTGGACTGGATGTTGCCCGGCGGCAGCGGCATCCAGTTTATTAAGCATCTGAAGCGCGAAGCCATGACGCGCGATATCCCGGTCATGATGCTGACCGCGCGCGGTGAGGAAGAGGATCGCGTGCGCGGACTGGAAGTGGGCGCAGATGATTACATCACCAAGCCGTTCTCACCGAAAGAGCTGATGGCGCGTATCAAAGCCGTCATGCGGCGCATCTCCCCGATGGCGGTCGAAGAGGTGATTGAGATGCAGGGGCTGAGTCTCGATCCCTCCTCACACCGCGTGATGTCGGAGACCACGCCGCTGGAGATGGGGCCAACCGAATATAAGCTGCTGCATTTCTTTATGACGCATCCGGAGCGGGTCTACAGCCGCGAACAGCTGCTGAACCACGTCTGGGGCACCAACGTCTATGTCGAAGATCGCACCGTAGATGTGCATATTCGTCGCCTGCGTAAAGCACTGGAAATCTCCGGCCACGATCGTATGGTGCAAACCGTACGCGGAACAGGGTATCGTTTCTCTGCCCGCTACTAAACGGAGCCTGCTACCGTGCTGGAACGCCTCTCCTGGAAGCGATTACTGACCGAGCTGGCGCTGGCCTGTCTGCCTGCGCTGCTGTTCGGCCTGCTGTTTGGTTATCTGCCGTGGTGGCTGCTGGCAGCCGTCTCAGGCGTTCTGGCCTGGCACTTTACTAATCTGATGCGGCTCTCCCACTGGCTGTGGGTCGACCGCTCAATGACGCCGCCCACCGGGCGCGGCAGCTGGGAACCGCTGTTTTATGGCCTCTACCAGATGCAGTTGCGTAACCGCCGTCGCCGCCGCGAGCTGGGAAACCTGATCAGGCGTTTTCGCAGCGGCGCGGAGTCGCTGCCGGATGCCGTGGTGCTCACCACCGAAGAGGGCACCATTTTCTGGTGCAACGGCCTCGCTCAGCAGCATCTGGGGCTGCGCTGGCCGGAGGATAACGGCCAGAATATTCTCAACCTGCTGCGCTATCCTGAATTCTCCCGCTATATCCGCCAGCGCGACTTTGCCCGGCCGCTGACGGTGGTGCTGAATAATCAGCGGCACATGGAGTTCCGCGTGATGCCTTACAGCGAGGGGCAGTGGCTGATGGTGGCGCGTGATGTGACCCAGATGCATCAGCTGGAGGGCGCCCGCCGCAACTTTTTTGCCAACGTCAGTCATGAACTGCGTACGCCGCTCACGGTGCTGCAGGGCTATCTGGAGATGATGGACGATGAGGCGATGAATGCGCGCACGCGCAGCAAAGCGCTGGGCACGATGCAGGAGCAGACCCGACGCATGGACAGCCTGGTGAGGCAGCTGCTGACGCTGTCGCGCATCGAGGCGGCCCCGGCGCTCGATCTCAAAGAGCGGGTTGATGTACCGGCCATGCTGCATCTGCTGCAGCGCGAAGCGGAAACGCTGAGCCAGGGGCGCCATGTTATTCACTTCCATACCGATCCTCATCTGCGCGTACTGGGTAACGACGAGCAGCTGCGCAGCGCTATCTCGAACCTGGTCTATAACGCGGTTAACCACACGCCGGAAGGCACGCATATTCATATCAGCTGGCTGCGCACGCGGCAGGGAGCGGAGTTTAAAGTCTGCGATAACGGTCCCGGCATCAGCGAAGAGCATCTGCCGCGCCTGACGGAGCGCTTTTACCGCGTTGATAAAGCGCGGTCGCGCGCCACCGGGGGCAGCGGACTGGGGCTGGCGATCGTCAAGCATGCGCTGAGCCATCACGGTGCGCGGCTGGAGATCAGCAGCTGGCCGCATCAGGAGACCTGCTTTCGCTTTCTGCTGCCGTCGCGTCTGATTGTGGAAGAGGCCGCGCAGGAGCGGGCGGGGTAATCTGCATTGCGCCGTTTTCGCAGGCTTGCCACAATAGCGCTCTTCTTCTCTCTGACGGCGGCTCCATGCTGAAATCTCTGCTGTTCACACTTCTGCTGCTCTTCTCTGTGCTGGCGCAGGCGCAAAAAGCGATGCTGACCGGCAACCTCAGCAGCGCCGGGTCAGATACGCTGGGTTATCTGATGACGCTGTGGGGGGAAGATTTCAGCCTGCAGGCGCCCGGCGTCAACGTTCAGGTACAGGCGGCGGGCTCTTCGACCGCGCCAACGGCGCTGGCGGCAGGAGCCGCACAGCTGGGCGCGATGAGCCGGCCGATGCAGAACGATGAGCGACAGTTGTTTATTGCCCGCTACGGCTATCCGCCGCTCGCCGTACCGGTCGCCATGGATGCGCTGGTCGTGGTGGTGAACCAGGCTAATCCGCTGCAGCGTATCAGCCAGCCGCAGCTTGATGCGCTCTATTCTGTTACCCGGCTGTGCGGCGGCACGCAGGTTCCGCAGCGCTGGGGCGATACGGGCGTGACAGATGATAAGTGGGCGCAGCGGCGCATCCAGCGCTTTGGCCGCAACTCTGCCTCCGGCACCTGGGGGTTCTTCAAGCAGCAGGCGCTTTGCCGCGGCGATTTTCGCGCTGACGTGGCGGAGTTTCCCGGTTCGGCTGCCGTGGTGCAGGCGGTTGCGACCACGCCAGAGAGTATCGGCTACGCCAGCTTTGGCTTTCATCTCAGCGGTGTGAAGATCGTGCCGATTGTCACCCGGACCGGCGAAAGCATCATGCCCGATGCCGATACCATCCGCAGCGGCCGCTATCCCTGGTCCCGGCCGCTCTATATTTACGTGAACAAACCACCGGGCAAGCCGCTGCCGCCGCTGGTGGCGGCATTTCTGCATCAGGTACTGTCGTCGCAGGGACAGCGGCGGGTGGCGGAAGCGGGCTATTTACCTCTCTCCGATGCGCAAATCTCCGCTGCGCGGGCGGCCATTAAATAAGCAGCAAGCGCGTGCTCAGGAAAATGAATTTTCTTCATGTCTGCTGAAAATTCTTCCGTTGCCCCGCGCGCGGAAGCGTGGCAGTCTTTGGACATATAGCCATCCAGATGGCTGAAATAACCAGAAGAAATTATACCTGACCGCAACTACCGGTCTGCAAGGAGAATCTATGCCCGCTCAGCACGCCCCGTTCCGCGCCGATACCGTCGGCAGTTTTCTGCGTCCCGCTGCGATCAAACAGGCGCGCGAACAGCACGCCCGTGGCGAGATTAGCGCTGAGCAGCTGCGCGAAGTGGAAGACCAGGCTATTCGCGATGTTGTCGCGCAGCAGCGTGCCAATGGCCTGCAGGTTGTCACTGACGGCGAGTTCCGTCGCGCGTGGTGGCACTTCGATTTCTTTGGCGATCTGAATGGCGTAGAGCTGTTCGAAGCGGAGCAGGGGATCCAGTTCAACGGCGTACAGACCAAAGCGCACGGTGTAAAAGTCACCGGTAAAGTCTCGTTTAATCCGGCGCATCCGATGCTGGAACACTTCCGCTTTCTGCAGAGTATCGCCGGCGACGCGGTCGCTAAAATGACGATTCCCAGCCCGAGCGTGCTGCATTTCCGCGGCGGCCGCAAGGTTATCGACGCCACGGTTTACCCCGATCTGGATGCCTACTTTGCCGATCTGGCGCAGACCTATAAAGACGCCATTGCCGCGTTTTATGCTGCCGGCTGCCGCTATCTGCAGCTGGACGATACCGTCTGGGCCTATCTCTGCTCCGGGGAGCAGCAGGAGCAGATCCGCGCACGCGGCGACGATCCGCAGGCGCTGGCCCGCACTTATGCCCAGGTGCTGAACGCGGCGCTGGCAGATAAACCGGCCGATCTCACCGTCGGGCTGCACGTGTGCCGCGGTAACTTTCGCTCGACCTGGATATCAGAAGGCGGCTATGAGCCGGTAGCGGAGATCCTGTTTGGCGGCGTGAATATCGACGCCTTTTTCCTGGAGTATGACAACGAACGCTCCGGCGGATTTGAGCCGCTGCGCTTTATTAAGCCAGGTCATCAGAAAGCGGTACTCGGCCTTATCACGACCAAAACCGGCGCGCTGGAAGATCCTGAACAGGTTAAAGCGCGGCTGCAGGAAGCGGCGCAGTACGTCAGCCTCGATCAGATCTGCCTCAGCCCGCAGTGCGGCTTTGCTTCCACCGAAGAGGGTAATAGCCTGAGCGAAGCGGAGCAGTGGCAGAAGATCCGTCTGGTGGTGGATATCGCTAAACAGGTGTGGTGAGAGTGTAAAGTTGTGCAGACAGGCGCGTAAATCGCGCCTTTTGTGCATCCTGAACCGCACTTATGCAAGAACAACTTTCGCTTTGTCTGAATTTTAAACAAATCATCTGGGGTGTTTAGCGGCTATTTCGCCCATATTCACTGCCTGCATACGCTTATGCGCGATATCCTTCTGGTTTTCCGATCCCGTATTGTCTTTCTCCGCTATAAACGTTTTAATTTGCGCCGTTGTCGATTCATCCCTCTGTGAACAGAAGAAAAGCAGATTAAATCACCTGCGCTGTCTCGATTCGGCCCACATTTCGCACTGGGTAATCCAGCTAAGCCATTGTTATCGCGCAATCAGGGGACAACACAAACTCAACTTCCACCGCAACATCAGCTACAGGCACGACAGAAGTTATGACATACCGTTTAACCTCGAGGGACATCCTTGCGCTGGGCTTTATGACCTTTGCCCTGTTCGTTGGCGCAGGCAACATTATCTTTCCACCGATGGTGGGAATTCAGTCTGGTGAACACGTCTGGGTCGCCGCACTCGGCTTCCTCGCGACCGCGGTCGGCCTGCCGGTCATGACCGTGATCGCGCTGGCGCGCGTTGGCGGTGGCATCGATGCGCTCAGTTCGCCAATCGGTAAAGCAGCGGGTCTGCTGCTGGCGACGGTCTGCTATCTGGCCGTGGGACCGCTGTTTGCGACGCCGCGTACCGCGACCGTTTCGTTTGAAGTCGGTATCGCTCCGCTGACCGGTGACGGCCCGCTGCCGCTGTTTATCTATAGCCTTATTTACTTTGCGCTGGTTATCGGGATCTCCCTCTATCCGGGCAAGCTGCTGGATACCGTCGGGCACGTGCTGGCGCCGCTGAAAATTGTCGCGCTGACCATACTCGGCGTTGCCGCGCTGGTCTGGCCGGCGGGCGGTATTGCGCCTGCGACGGCAGACTATCAGCGCGCGGCGTTCTCTACCGGTTTTGTAAATGGCTATCTCACCATGGATACGCTGGGCGCCCTGGTGTTTGGTATCGTGATTGTGAATGCGGCGCGTTCGCGCGGCGTTGAAGATGCGAAACTGCTGACGCGCTACACCATGCTGGCTGGCCTGATCGCCGGTGTCGGACTGACGCTGGTCTACCTGAGCCTGTTCAAGCTTGGCTCCGGCAGCGCCGGCCTGGTTGACCAGAATGCCAACGGCGCCGCTATTCTGCACGCTTATGTACAGCAGACGTTTGGCAGCATGGGCAGCTTCTTCCTCGCGGCGCTGATCTTTATCGCCTGCATGGTAACGGCCGTTGGCCTGACCTGCGCCTGCGCTGAGTTCTTTGCACAGTATCTGCCGCTCTCGTACAAAGCGCTGGTGTTTATTCTGGGCCTGTTCTCGATGGTGGTGTCAAATCTGGGGCTGAGCCATCTGATTCAGATCTCCATCCCGGTGCTGACAGCAATTTATCCGCCCTGTATCGTGCTGATAGTGCTAAGCTTCACCCTCAACTGGTGGAACCGCAGCGCGCGTATTATTGCGCCAACCATGCTGGTCAGCCTGCTGTTTGGCATTGTGGATGCAATCAAAACCACCAGCTTTAAAGAGATACTGCCGCTGTTCAGCCAGCATCTGCCGCTGGCCGATCAGGGACTCGCCTGGCTGCCGCCTTCGCTGGCAATGATGGTGATTGCTGCCGTCGTGGATCGCGTTAAAGGACCACAGCAGGTAGTCGTCCGGCAGTAAACGACACGGCTGTTCATTCCGACCACGGGCTTGCCCGTGGTTTTTTCATTTTCACAGGACCTGTTTGTTATGCAAGAAACCAACACGCTCAAACGCGGACTGAGCACGCGCCATATTCGCTTTATGGCGCTGGGATCGGCAATCGGTACCGGGCTGTTTTACGGCTCGGCGGATGCTATCAGGATGGCGGGGCCCAGCGTTTTACTGGCCTATATTATTGGTGGCGCGGTGGCCTATATCATCATGCGTGCGCTGGGGGAGATGTCGGTTAACAATCCGCAATCAAGCTCCTTTTCGCGCTATGCGCAGGATTATCTCGGTCCGCTGGCGGGCTATATCACCGGCTGGACCTACTGCTTTGAGATCCTGATTGTGGCGATCGCGGATGTCACCGCATTTGGCATCTATATGGGCGTCTGGTTTCCGGATGTACCGCACTGGATCTGGGTGCTGTCAGTAGTGCTGATTATCGGCGCCATCAACCTGATGAGCGTGAAGGTGTTTGGCGAAGTAGAGTTCTGGTTCTCTTTCTTTAAGGTCGCCACCATTATCATCATGATTGTGGCGGGCTTTGGCATGATTTTCTGGGGCATCGGCAACGGCGGAACGCCGACCGGGATCCATAATCTCTGGAGCAACGGCGGCTTCTTCGCCCACGGTATTGTGGGTATGCTGCTCTCGCTGCAGATGGTGATGTTTGCCTATGGCGGGATCGAAATCATCGGTATTACCGCCGGTGAAGCGGATGAGCCCGCCAAATCGATTCCGCGCGCGATCAATTCGGTGCCGCTGCGTATCCTGGTGTTTTATGTGGGTACGCTTTTTGTCATCATGTCGATCTACCCGTGGAATCAGGTCGGTACCGAGGGCAGCCCCTTTGTGCTGACGTTCCAGCATCTGGGTATCGCTGCGGCGGCGTCAATTCTTAACTTTGTGGTGCTGACCGCTTCGCTATCTGCCATCAACAGCGATGTGTTTGGCGTGGGGCGTATGCTGCACGGTATGGCGCAGCAGGGCCATGCGCCTAAAGTGTTCCAGAAAGTCTCTTCGCGCGGCATCCCGTGGGTGACGGTGGTGGTGATGATGTTTGCGATGCTTATCGCCGTTTATCTGAACTACCTGATGCCGGAAAAAGTCTTCCTGGTGATCGCCTCGCTGGCGACCTTTGCCACGGTCTGGGTATGGATCATGATCCTGCTGTCGCAGATCGCATTCCGGCGCAAAATTGGCAAGGCGCAGGCGGCGCAGCTGCAGTTTGCCGTACCGGGCGGCAGTGCCACCACCTGGGCAGGCGTGCTGTTTCTCGCCTTTATCATTGCGCTGATTGGCTATTTCCCTGATACGCGAATTTCACTCTACGTGGCTTTGCCTGGATTATGCTGCTGCTGCTGGCGTGGCCGCTGGTGAAAAAGCAGAAACGCTGAGCGTCAGGCTAAAAAGAAAAGAGTCGCCCTGTGTGGCGACTTTTTTTATGGGAAAAAAAGTATTCGGCGCATCCTGTCGCCGAAAAATAGAACCAAAACGGAAAAATAGGTCAAAACTAAGGGATGATTGACGCACTCAGAATACGCTAAATTTCATAGCGTTATGTCACAGCGGACAAATATAGAATTATCGCAATTCAGCCATAAAAACGCTTCAGCAGAACGAAGAGGCGGCCGGGAAACTGATAAGCCCGCATGGCGGGCTGAACAAAGGTGCAACTGACTCAGGGAGCCCATGTGACGGGGGCGAGGGCGCTGCTGTCGACTCCCTGCCTGAGCTGAGCCAGCGTCGATTGATAAGGACAGAGCGTGCCGATGGCGCTGTCGTGACAGTCTGGCTGATGCCACTCTGCCTGCAGTAAAGGGTGCTGCCGATCCACCGGCGCGAGCTGGCGCAGCGCATCCAGACTCTGCGCCTGAAAGTAAATGCGCAGCCGGCGGCTGTTGTCACGCGTATCGCGCCAGCGCTCAAACACCAGGCTGCTGCCCGGCGGGATATTACCGCGCGCGTAGCCCGGCAGCTGCCAGCTGAAATTCATCAGGGTGCGCACCATTGCGATATTGGTATCGTGGGCTACCAGCAGCAGCCAGCGGGTATCGGGCGAGCCGGGACGATCTTCGAGCGCCGCGATCGCCGTATTGAGCAATATTGAGCCGCGCTTTTGTGCCAGATAAGGGACATCGTTACTCAGATCGTAATTTGCGGTGAGCAGTGGCAGCAGCGCCGTAATCTGCTGCGCGCTGTTCAGGCGCCCCTGCGCCAGCGCCTCTGGTGGCAGATTTTCACTCCAGCCGAGACGCAGCGTTTCCACCATGCTCGCCATGACGCTTAATCCCTGGATATAGCTGTGGCCGCTCCGGGTCTGCTTCAGCTGCCACGGGCGCGAAAAAAAGCGGCAATCGCCGTCACAGACCGCCGCATTTAGCTGCCGGATCGCCGGCTGCAGCCGCTGCTGCAGCGCAGCAAGGTCGCCAGCCCGTGCGGCAATCGCTGCCTGCTCGCGGGCAGGATCGGTCCGGGCAAATGGAAATTTATCGCTCTGAAACAGGGGATCCGCCCCATCGGCAACAACGTGCACCGGCACACCGCAGCCGGGAAACGCGCCGTCAGTCAGCGCCTGTGCCGTGGCCCGCGTGCGCTGCAGCGGGCTGGCGCGCACATAAATTTGCCGGCTGTCAGGGCAGCCCGCGTGGAGCAGGCCCGCCTGACGGTAGTAGTTACCCTGCCAGCGTCCTTTATTGACCACCGCGCTGTAGCCGTGACCGGTAAGTTCGCCATCCGCCGTGCTCCAGCGCGGCCAGGGGTGCTGCGTGGCCGCTTCAATCTCTGCCCGGTTAGCCGCCGTCGGAGGACGTACGCCGTGCCGGCCGATCTCTACCACCTTTTCCAGCTGCCAGCGATCGGCTGCGGTGGCGAGCAGCGGCAGCAGCAGCAATATCAGCAGCGATTTCACGTCAGCGGCTCCGCCAGCAGCGCATTGATCTGCGGCCAGAGCGTGGCGTTAGCCAGCAGCACCGGATTGCCCTGCGTCAGGCCATTATTCTGCTCATAACGGTTGGTCTCTCCACCCGCTTCCCGCATCAGTACGATGCCTGGCAGGCCGTCCCACGGCTGCATGCGCGCTTCGTAATAGCCGGTCAGCCGCCCGGCCGCCGCCCACGCGCTCATCAGCGCCCCGGAACCGTTGCGGATAAACATGCCGCCCTGCTGCAGCAGCGCGCTGATAAAGTCGAGCAGTGGAGCCGCAGGCTGACTGGTGGAGCAGCCCAGACCAAACAGCCCCTGGCTCAGCTGGCCGGCGCTGTGTGCCCGGATACGCTGCTCGTTCATCCATGCGCCTTTGCCCCGGCAGGCGTGAAAGATCTCATGATGATTGGGATCGCATACCACGCCAATAACCGGTTCGCCTTCACACACAATCGCCAGCGCCACGCACCAGTTGTGCAGCCCGCTGAGAAAGTTGCTGGTGCCATCAATCGGATCAACTACCCAGATAAAGCGTGCCTGTCCGGCGTCTCCGCCGCTCTCCTCACCGATAACTGCGTCTTCAGGAAAGCGTTCCAGGATAAGGTGCCGGATTAACTCCTCAACGTTGCGGTCAGCCTCACTGACCAGATCCTGTAAATCCTTCTTATATTCTGCAATCAGCTGGTTACGCTGCTGATACCACGACATGGCGCGACTGCCAGCGGCTCTGGCGACCTCGCAGGCAAACTGATAGCGCGCCTCTAATTCAGTTAACGTAGCTGATGACATGTTTCCCTCTTATCATTTTCTGGCTGGTGTAGTAACCAGACGTGCCTGAACAGGCGGAATGGTGGTGTGGCCGGGTCTGGTAAAGTTAAGAAAGGCTTCATTAAGCCGCAGATATATGCGGCTGGCAAGAGGGGAGAAGAGGTATTGGCGCGGATTACGGATTCAGAGGCGCTGCGCGCGAGCGTCTGCCATCAGGCGCGGATAGAAAGCAAAAAACAGCGCTTCCAGCGCGTCATAGTGATCAACAAAATCCTGATAGGAGTCGCGCAGCGCCGCAAGACGGGGACGGCGATACGCCATGCCGCGCAGCACCCGCTCCAGCCGCGCCGGTTCGGCGTAGTGTTCAAACCAGCGTTCGCGCCACATCACCGCGTTGAGCTCAATAAAGCTTTCTGGCGTTCCCGCCAGCTGCGGCACAATATGCCGCTGCGCAGCCTCACTAAAGGCGGCGAGTGAGATATCAGGCTGGAACTGCTGCCAGTGGCGCGCAAGAAAATGATCCCAGATCACATCAAGCGTAATCGGGGCTACGCGCCGCGTTTCCGGACGAAACCACTGCCGGGCGGTACGCACTTCAGGCAGGTTGTCCGTCAGCACATCGATACGGCGGTGCAGGGCGATCCCCGCTGCAACCGGTGCCGGCCACTGCGCCTGAACATTGCCGCGCACAAAGTCGGCCAGCAGGTTGCCCAGCAGCGAGCTTTCTGCCAGCGTGGCAAGATGAAGGTGAGCAAGAAAATTCATGCGCTATTATAGGCAGAATCGCGTCTCTGCAGCCAGTTGTTCAGAATTTCCCACTTTTCCGCTAAACTATGCCGCCTGTTTTTGAGTCCGGAAAAGTTATACATGCGTGTCGCCGATTTTAGCTTTGAGTTGCCCGAATCCCTGATTGCCCACTATCCCCAGGCGCAGCGCAGCGGATGCCGTCTGCTGTCCCTTGATGGCCCGAGCGGCGCCCTGACGCACGGTGTCTTTACCGATGTGCTGGAGAAGCTTAATCCCGGCGATCTGCTGGTGTTCAATAATACGCGGGTGATCCCGGCGCGCGTCTATGGACGTAAAGCCAGCGGCGGCCGGATTGAAATGCTGGTAGAGCGTATGCTGGATGATAAGCGGGTGCTGGCGCACGTGCGTGCCTCAAAGGCGCCAAAGCCGGGCACTGAGCTGCTGCTGGGCGACGATGAGAGCGTAAAAGCGACCATGGTGGCGCGGCACGATGCGCTGTTTGAGATCGCCTTTACCGATGAACGCGCGGTGCTCGATATTCTCAATAGCGTAGGCCATATGCCGCTGCCGCCCTATATCGATCGCCCGGATGAAGAGGCCGATCGCGAGCTTTACCAGACGGTATACAGCGCCCGTCCTGGCGCGGTGGCAGCACCAACCGCCGGGCTGCACTTTGATGAACCGCTGCTGGAGGCGCTGAAAGCCAAAGGGGTGGAGATGGCGTTTGTGACGCTGCACGTCGGGGCCGGTACCTTCCAGCCGGTGCGCGTTGAAAATATCAATGACCATATCATGCACTCGGAATATGCAGAGGTGCCGCAGGATGTGGTTGACGCGGTGCTGGCCTGTAAAGCACGCGGCAATAAAGTTGTCGCGGTAGGGACCACGTCGGTGCGCTCGCTGGAGAGCGCCGCTCAGGCGAGTCAGGATGCGCCGCTGGCGCCTTTCTTTGATGACACGCAGATCTTTATCTATCCTGGCTATCGCTACCAGATTATCGATGCGCTCATTACCAACTTCCATCTGCCGGAATCGACGCTGATTATGCTGGTTTCTGCGTTTGCCGGCTATAAAAACACCATGGCGGCGTACCAGAGCGCGGTGGCCGAACAGTACCGTTTCTTTAGCTACGGGGATGCGATGTACATCACCCGTAATCCGCACGCTCCTGACGAACCTGTCGGAAGCACACACCCTTAATGTTCCGGTGCCGCCTGCGGGTGGCACGGCTACAGTCGGGTAAATCAGACTGTTTCTCTGATGAGGTTAATGTGAAATTTGAATTAGATACAACAGACGGACGCGCGCGTCGCGGACGTCTGGTTTTCGATCGCGGCGTGGTTGAAACCCCGGCATTTATGCCGGTGGGCACGTATGGCACCGTTAAAGGCATGACGCCGGAAGAAGTGAAAGAGACCGGTGCGCAGATCCTGCTGGGCAATACCTTCCACCTCTGGCTGCGTCCGGGGCAGGAGATCATGAAGCTGCACGGCGATCTGCATGACTTTATGAACTGGCAGGGACCGATTCTGACCGATTCGGGCGGCTTCCAGGTATTCAGCCTGGGTGATATCCGTAAGATCACCGAAGCGGGCGTGCATTTCCGCAACCCCATCAACGGCGATCCGATCTTCCTCGATCCGGAAAAATCGATGGAGATCCAGTACGATCTCGGCTCCGATATCGTGATGATTTTCGATGAGTGCACGCCATATCCGGCTGACTGGGATTATGCAAAACGTTCGATGGAGATGTCGTTGCGCTGGGCACAACGCAGCCGCGATCGCTTCGATTCGCTCGGTAATAAAAATGCGCTGTTCGGGATTATCCAGGGTGGTGTTTACGAAGATTTACGAGATGTCTCCGTCAAAGGTCTGGTAGAGATTGGCTTTGATGGGTACGCTGTGGGCGGCCTCGCGGTGGGTGAGCCGAAAGAGGATATGCACCGTATTCTGGAACATGTCTGTCCGCAAATTCCGCAGGATAAACCGCGCTATCTGATGGGTGTCGGAAAGCCAGAAGATCTGGTGGAAGGCGTACGCCGCGGTATCGATATGTTTGACTGCGTCATGCCTACCCGCAACGCGCGCAACGGTCATCTGTTTGTTACCGACGGCGTGGTGAAAATCCGCAACGCGAAGTATAAAGATGACACCGCGCCGCTGGATGCGGAGTGTGATTGTTACACCTGTCGCAATTACAGTCGCGCCTACTTGCACCATCTTGATCGCTGTAACGAAATACTGGGCGCACGCCTGAATACGATTCACAATCTGCGCTATTACCAGCGTCTGATGGCGGGTTTACGCCAGGCTATCGAAGAGGGTAAATTAGAGCACTTTGTTAGCGAGTTCTACCTACGGACGGGCAAAGCGGTTCCACCGTTAAACGTCTGATTATTCTATCAATGAGGGAAATTAAATGAGCTTTTTCATTTCTGACGCCGTCGCAGCAGCGGGCGCTCCGTCACAGGGAAGTCCGTATTCTCTGGTGATCATGCTGGTGGTTTTTGGTCTGATTTTCTACTTCATGATCCTGCGTCCGCAGCAGAAGCGCGCCAAAGATCATAAAAAGCTGATGGACTCCATCTCGAAAGGGGATGAAGTGCTGACCAACGGCGGCCTGGTGGGTCGTGTCACTAAAGTTGCTGATACCGGTTATATCGCTATCGCCCTGAACGACACCACTGAAGTAGTGATTAAACGTGATTTCGTGGCCGCCGTCCTGCCGAAAGGGTCGATGAAGGCGCTGTAATTTTATCTTCCCGAAGGGAACTGCCGTGTTAAACCGTTATCCTTTGTGGAAGTACATCATGCTGGTCGCCGTTATTCTTATCGGCCTGCTGTATGCGCTTCCTAACCTTTATGGTGAGGATCCGGCCGTTCAGATCACTGGTGCGCGCGGAAGCGCCGCCAGTGAGCAGACGTTGGATCAGATCCAGAACGTACTCAAACAAGACAACATTCAGAGCAAATCCCTCGCACTGGAAAATGGCGCTATTCTGGCGCGTTTCGCTAACACCGATGTGCAGCTGCGCGCGCGCGAAGCGCTTACAACTGCGCTGGGTGACGATTTCGTGGTAGCCCTCAATCTCGCACCGGCCACGCCGCGCTGGCTCACTCTGCTGGCAGCGGAACCGATGAAACTCGGTCTGGACCTGCGGGGCGGGGTGCACTTCCTGATGGAAGTGGATATGGATACCGCGCTGGGCAAGCTGCAGGAGCAGAATGCAGACGGCCTGCGCAGCGATCTGCGTGAAAAGAATATTCCTTATACCAACGTCAGCAAACTCGCTAACTACGGTGTGGAAGTGCGTTTCCGCGACGCCAAAAGCCGCGATGACGCGATCGGCTACCTGACGCCACGCCACCGCGATATGGTATTCACCAGTGCGGGCAGCGATGCAATGCGCGCGGTGATGACCGATGCGCGCCTGAGTGAAGCGCGGGAATATGCGGTACAGCAGAATATTAATATCCTGCGCAACCGTGTTAACCAGCTGGGCGTTGCTGAGCCGCTGGTGCAGCGTCAGGGTGCCGACCGCATCGTGGTTGAGCTGCCGGGTATCCAGGATACCGCGCGGGCAAAAGAGATCCTTGGTGCCACCGCGACGCTGGAGTTCCGTCTGGTTAATACCAGCGTAGATCCGGGTGCTGCGGCAAATGGACGCGTGCCGGGTGACTCAGAAGTGAAGAAAACGCGGGAAGGGCAGCCGGTTGTGCTTTATAAGCGTGTCATTCTTACCGGCGATCACATCACCGATTCCACGTCCAGCATGGATGAGTACAACCAGCCGCAGGTGAATATTTCACTGGATGGCGCGGGCGGTAACATCATGTCGAACTTCACCAAGGACAACATCGGCAAGCCGATGGCGACCCTGTTTGTGGAGTACAAGGACAGCGGCAAGAAAGATGCCAACGGCAGAGCGATTCTGGCGAAGCAGGAAGAAGTGATCAACGTGGCGAACATTCAGTCACGGCTGGGTAATAGCTTCCGCATCACCGGTATCAGCAACCCGAACGAAGCGCGTCAGCTGTCGCTGCTGCTGCGTGCCGGTGCGCTGATTGCGCCGATTCAGATTGTCGAAGAGCGTACCATTGGCCCGACTATGGGTCAGCAGAACATCACCCAGGGTCTGGAAGCCTGCCTGTGGGGTCTGATCGCTTCGATCATCTTTATGGTGGTGTTCTACAAAAAGTTTGGTCTGATTGCGACCAGCGCGCTGCTGTGTAACCTGGTGCTGATTGTCGGCATCATGTCGCTGCTGCCAGGCGCCACGCTCACCATGCCGGGCATTGCCGGTATCGTGCTGACGCTGGCGGTTGCCGTAGATGCCAACGTGTTGATTAACGAACGTATTAAAGAAGAGCTGCGTAACGGACGCTCGGTACAGCAGGCGATTCATGAGGGCTACAAAGGCGCCTTCTCCAGTATCGTCGACGCCAACGTCACCACGCTGATTAAAGTCATCATTCTTTATGCGGTGGGTACCGGCTCCATCAAAGGCTTTGCAATCACCACCGCTATCGGTATTGCAACCTCGATGTTTACCGCTATCGTCGGCACCCGTGCCATCGTTAACCTGGTGTACGGCGGCAAACGCATCAACAAGCTGTCTATCTGAGGAGTGCGTTGTGGCACAGGAATATAGTATTGAACAGCTGAACCACGGGCGTAAGGTCGTAGACTTTATGCGCTGGGATACGCTGGCGTTTATCATCTCGGGTCTGCTGATCGTGGCGTCAATCGCCATTATCGGCGTGCGCGGGTTTAACTGGGGACTCGATTTCACCGGCGGTACGGTGATTGAGATTAACCTGGAGAAACCTGCAGATCTCGATGCGCTGCGCGAAGGTCTGGTAAAAGCGGGCTTTGACGAGCCGCTGGTGCAGAACTTCGGCAGCAGCCGCGACGTGATGGTGCGGATGCCACCTGCGACCGGCAATGCGGGTCAGGAGCTGGGCAACAAGGTGTTGTCCTCTATCAACCAGACCACGCAGCAGAACGCGACGGTAAAACGCATTGAGTTTGTCGGACCAAGCGTAGGTAGCGACCTGGCGCAGGCGGGGGCGATGGCGCTGCTCTCTGCGCTGATCGCTATTCTTATCTACATCGGGTTTCGCTTTGAATGGCGTCTGGCGCTGGGCACCGTGCTGGCGCTGGCGCATGACGTTATCATCACCTGCGGCCTGCTGGCGCTATTCAGCATTGAAATCGATCTGACCATCGTTGCCTCGCTGATGTCGGTGATTGGTTACTCGCTTAACGATAAGATTGTGGTTTCTGACCGTATTCGTGAGAACTTCCGTAAGATCCGTCGCGGTTCTTCTTACGATATCACCAACGTGTCGCTGACCCAGACGCTGAGCCGTACCCTGATCACTTCTATCACCACGCTGGCGATGATCCTGATCCTGTTCATCTTTGGCGGCGCGCTGCTGAAAGGCTTCTCGCTCACGATGCTGATTGGTGTGACGATCGGTACGATCTCATCCATCTACGTCTCTTCAGCGCTGGCGCTGAAGCTGGGGATGAAGCGTGAGCATATGCTGGTGCAGAAAGTGGAAAAAGAGGGCGCCGATCAGCCTTCTATTCTGCCGTAAGCCCGGCGCTGACCGATGCAAAAAGGCCCTTCTCCGGAAGGGCCTTTTTTTATGGCGCGGCGTCTGCCGTTACCTCATGTACGCGCACATAGCCGAGCCGATCCGGTGTCAGGCCACTCAGGTGCAGCGGCACTGTTACCGTGCTGCGCGGCATCAGGCTGGCGGGCACGCTGATGCGCTGACTCAGGCTGTCGGCGGCCAGCGGCTGACCACTGGCGGGATCGCTTTCACCCCACACCACGGTCGCGCTCAGCGCGGGTACCGGCTTGTCATCAGCAGAGCGGATAACCAGGCTGGCCTGGCTGCCGTTTGCTTCTGCACTCACGTTCAGCAGTGCGAGACGCAGCGTACCCAGCTGCGTCTCCAGATCAACCGGCGTCGCGGAACCAGGTACCAGCCATGCGCCCTGAGTGGAGCGGCTGTTAAGCTGGCCCTGCTGCTCCAGCGCGCCGGCGCGGCGGGTGAGATGACGCATCTGCTGATTGAGCTGGCTCACCTCCTGATGCAGCTCTCTGACCTGCGGGGCAGGAGGCGGAGTGCTGCAGCTGCTCAGCAGCAGCAGCGACAGCACCGCCAGAACCGGTAAGCTCCTGAGTCTCATGCTCTCTCCCGCACCTTATTCCGGAATACGCAGTACCTGGCCCGGATAGATTTTGTCCGGATGGCTCAGCATCGGCTTATTAGCTTCGAAGATTTTGTTGTACTGATTCGGATCGCCGTAGACCTGTTTGGAAATAGCGCTCAGGGTGTCGCCTTTTTTCACTGTGTAGAGGTTGGCTTCGCGTGCGGTGTCGCTGACGGTAACTTTATCATCCACTTTAGTGATGCCGGCAACGTTACCGGCTGCCACCAGAATCTTCTCTTTGAGCTCCTGTGAGATGCCGTCGCCGCTGACGGTTACGGTATCACCCTGCACATTGACGTTGACTTTATCGCTGTCTGGCAGGCCGAGCTTGTTGATGTGATCCTGCAGCTTTTTGCTGGAGTCATCACCGCCTGTCACGCTGTCCCACAGCTTCTCTCCTGCTTCTTTGACGAAGTTAAACAGACCCATAGTTCCTCCTGTGATTGTGCCGGATTGGCTCTTTAAGCGTAGTGCGTTTTTGACATTTGCTGGCAGAAGCGGTTATGAGCGCTGAAAAAACCGCCAGGCAGGCGGCCTCTGTTTTGTTAAATGTGAGTTCGCGTTACACTGTGTGGCCCAAAATGTCGCGACAGGAAACGTCATGCATTGCCCATTCTGTTCCGCTGTGGATACCAAAGTGATCGACTCACGCCTGGTCAGTGAAGGTTCCTCGGTGCGCCGCCGCCGTCAGTGTCTGGTCTGCCATGAGCGCTTTACCACGTTTGAGATGGCGGAGCTGGTGATGCCGCGCGTGGTAAAAAGCAACGACGTGCGTGAGCCTTTTAACGAAGATAAGCTGACCAGCGGCATGATGAAGGCGCTGGAGAAGCGTCCCGTCAGTGCTGATGCGGTCGATAGCGCAGTCAATCACATTAAAACCCAGCTGCGTGCGACCGGCGAACGTGAGATTGCCAGCAAGCTGATTGGCAATCTGGTGATGGAAGAGCTAAAAAAACTGGATAAGGTCGCCTATATCCGCTTCGCCTCGGTCTACCGCAGCTTTGAAGATATCCGCGACTTTGGCGAAGAGATCGCCCGCTTACAGGACTGAATCATGACCGATGCTCGCTATATGGCGCGCGCGCTGGAACTGGCGCGACGCGGTCGTTTCACCACCACGCCAAACCCCAACGTCGGCTGCGTGATCGTGCGTGACGGCACAATTGTCGGCGAAGGCTGGCATCAGCGCGCGGGTGAACCGCATGCTGAAGTGCATGCGCTGCGCATGGCCGGAGAGCAAGCGCGCGGTGCAACCGCCTACGTTACGCTGGAGCCGTGCAGCCATCATGGCCGGACGCCACCCTGCTGCGATGCGCTGATTGCTGCTGGCGTCAGCCGCGTGGTGGTCGCCATGCAGGATCCTAACCCGCAGGTCGCAGGGCGCGGTCTCTGGCGCCTGCAGCAGGCGGGAATTGAAGTCAGTCACGGGCTGATGATGGCGGAAGCGGAAGCGCTCAATCGCGGGTTTCTCAAGCGTATGCGCACCGGGTTTCCCTGGATACAGCTCAAGCTTGGCGCTTCACTGGATGGCCGCACAGCGATGGCGAGCGGTGAGAGCAAGTGGATCACCTCGGCGGCCGCCCGCCGGGATGTGCAGCAGTTCCGCGCGCAGAGTTCCGCCATTCTTACCAGCAGTGCCACCGTGCTGGCCGACGATCCGTCACTCACGGTACGCGCAGATGAACTCAGCGACAGCGTTCTCCAGCAGCTGGATACGCAAACTCTGCGGCAGCCGGTGCGGGTGGTGGTTGACAGCCAGCAGCGCGTGACGCCGCAGCACCGGCTGATTCATCAGCCGGGTGAGAGCTGGCTGATGCGTACCGCTCCCGATGACGCCGCGTGGCCGGAGAGCGTAACGCAGATTGCGGTGCCGCCGCGCGGCGAACAGCTTGATCTGGTCGCGATGATGATGCTGCTCGGTCAGCGTCAGATTAACAGCGTCTGGGTCGAGGCGGGAGCGGGCCTGGCGGGCGCGCTGATTCAGGCCGGACTGGTGGATGAGCTGATTGTTTATATCGCACCGGTGCTGCTTGGCGACGCCGGACGCGGGCTCTGTACGCTCCCCGGGCTGGAGGCGTTGAGCGCCGCGCCGCGCCTCGATTTTCGTGATGTGCGCAAAGTGGGTGACGATCTGCGTCTTACCCTGACCCTGCGTTAAGCATGCACGGAAAAGCCTGAGCGCCGGGCTAAAGAGTATGATAGAATCCGCCCCCTTCTGCGGGGGCTATAAAACACACACCCAAAGGATATGTATGAACGTTATCGAAGCTGCTGTTGCCACGCCTGATGCTAAAATTGCCATCGTGATTGCGCGTTTTAACAACTTTATTAATGACAGTCTGCTGGATGGCGCGGTCGATGCGCTGAAGCGTATCGGTCAGGTTAAAGCTGAAAACATTACCGTGGTCTGGGTGCCGGGCGCCTATGAGCTGCCGCTGGCCGCGCGCGCGCTGGCGAATACCGGTAAGCACGACGCGATTGTTGCGCTGGGCACGGTGATCCGTGGCGGCACTGCCCATTTCGAATATGTGGCAGGTGAAGCGAGCTCCGGTATCGCTAACGTGGCAATGAGCTGCGAAATCCCGGTCACCTTCGGCGTTCTGACCACCGAAAATATCGAGCAGGCGATTGAACGCGCCGGCACGAAAGCGGGTAACAAAGGCGCAGAAGCCGCGCTGACCGCACTTGAAATGATCAACGTATTGAAAGCCATTAAAGCCTGATTTTTGTAAGGGGAATTTTGTGAAACCTGCTGCTCGTCGTCGCGCCCGTGAGTGCGCTGTCCAGGCGCTCTACTCCTGGCAGTTGTCCAACAACGACATTGCCGATGTGGAATACCAGTTTCTGGCGGAACAAGACGTCAAAGACGTCGATATTAGCTATTTCCGCGAATTGCTGGCCGGTGTGGCGACCAACAGCGCGTACCTGGATGGCCTGATGAAACCCTGGCTGTCACGCCAGCTTGAAGAGCTGGGTCAGGTAGAAAAAGCGATCCTGCGCCTCTCGCTCTATGAGCTGAGCAAGCGTGCGGATGTGCCTTATAAAGTCGCCATCAACGAAGGTATTGAGCTGGCAAAAGTGTTTGGCGCTGAAGACAGCCATAAGTTTGTCAACGGCGTGCTGGATAAAGCCGCTCCGCAAATACGACCAAACAGAAAGTAGTGCAGAAGGCCGGGTGACCGGCCTTTTTTCATTGAGACCTGATTTATGTCCTGTGGTGAATTTGAACTGATCGCACGCTATTTCAACCGTGTAACCAGCTCCCGTCGCGACGTGGAGAAGGGCATTGGTGATGACTGTGCGTTACTGAACGTTCCTGACAAACAGACCCTCGCTATCAGCACCGATACGCTGGTAGCGGGCGTCCATTTCTTACGCGATATCCATCCGGCCGATCTCGGCTACAAAGCGCTGGCGGTAAACCTCAGCGATTTAGCTGCGATGGGCGCCGATCCGGCATGGCTGACGCTGGCACTGACGCTGCCTGAGGTCGATGAGACCTGGCTGGCGGGCTTCAGCGACAGCCTGTTTGAGCTGCTCGACTACTACGATATGCAGCTGATTGGCGGCGACACCACGCGCGGTCCGCTCAGCCTGACGCTGGGTATTCACGGGCTGGTGCCTGTCGGGCGCGCGCTGAAGCGCTCCGGTGCAAAGCCGGGTGACTGGATCTACGTTACCGGCACGCTGGGTGACAGCGCGGCGGGACTGTCGCTGCTGCAGCATCATCATCGTCTTGACGATCCGGCGGTGCACGAGGTGCTGATCAAGCGTCATCTGCGTCCGATGCCGCGCGTGCTGCAGGGCCAGGCGCTGCGCAGCCTTGCTACCTCGGCGATCGATATCTCTGATGGCCTGATTTCCGATCTTGGCCATATTCTGACGGCCAGCCGGGTTGGCGCACGCCTGAATCTCGACGCGCTGCCGCTCTCCGCTACGCTGCGCGATCATTTTGCGCCGGAGCAGGTGCTGCGCTGGGCGCTGAGCGGCGGTGAAGATTATGAACTTTGCTTCACGGTGCCTGAAGTTAACCGCGGCGCGCTGGATGTGGCGCTGGGCCGGCTTGGCGCACCTTATACCTGTATCGGACAGATCGCCCCGGAAGCGGAAGGGCTGACGCTGCTGGAGCACGGTAAGCCGCGCCGCTTTAACCATAAAGGATTTGACCATTTTGACGCGCGATAAAGATGTAGCGAAAAGTCGCCTGCGGATGCGCAATCCCTGGCATCTGCTGGCAACCGGTTTTGGCAGCGGATTAAGCCCTTTTATGCCGGGTACCGTAGGCTCGGTGGCCGCGATCCCGTTCTGGTGGCTGATGACGTTTCTGCCGCTGCAGCTCTATTCGCTGGTGGTGCTGGTGGGTATCAGCGTGGGCGTCTATCTCTGTCATCGCACCGCGCGTGACATGGGCGTACACGATCACGGCAGCATCGTCTGGGATGAGTTTGTCGGCATGTGGATCACGCTAATGGCGATCCCGGTGCTTAACGGCTGGTGGGTACTGGCTGGTTTTGTCATCTTCCGGATTTTTGATATCTGGAAACCGTGGCCTATTCGCTGGTTCGATAAGAACGTTCATGGCGGAATGGGCATTATGGTCGACGATATCATCGCCGGCGTAGTCTCCGCAGCCGTATTATACGGCGCCGGCCTGCTGCTGTAAGGGCGGCCAGGGGCGCATTAATGCGCCCCCTACGCGCGGTGTCCCGCCGCGTAATTATTACCGTAGGGGCGGCATTTATGCCGCCCTGGTTTCAGGTGTATGATTTGGCCAGGGGCGCATGAATGCGTATAACCGTGGTGCATGATTCGGCCAGGGGCGCATAAATGCGCCCCCTACGCCGGAATTACCGTAGGGGCGGCATTTATGCCGCCCTGGTTTATGCGGATATCAATTGCTTACTCATACCCTACAGCCGGATGCGGCTGATAGACCATCTCCAGCTCGGCGATATCTTCCGCACTCAATTCAACGTCAACCGCTTTAACCAATTCGGCAAACTGCTGCTCACGTGAAGCGCCGATAATAGGGGCGGTCACGGCGGGTTTATGCAGCAGCCATGCCAGTGCGACCTGCGCGCGCGTCACCTTTTTCTCCGCGGCAATGGTGGCCAGTCGCTCCGCAATCGCGGCGTCGTTCTCTTCTGTACCGGTATACAACTTCTCCATCACATTATCAGAGACCGAGCGTGCGGTAGTTTCCCCCCAGGGGCGCGTCAGTTTGCCGCGCGCCAGCGGGCTCCACGGCAGCACGGCGATGCCCTCACGCTGACAGAGCGGGTGCATCTCCTTTTCCTCTTCGCGCTGGATCAGATTGTATTGATCCTGCATGCTGACAAAGCGCGCCCAGCCATGATCTTGCTGCAGCTGCAGTGCCTGAGCAAACTGAGAGGCGTGCATGGAAGAGGCGCCGATATAACGCGCCTTACCCGCTTTCACGACCTCATCCAGCGCCTGCAGCGTCTCTTCAACGGGCGTTGCATAGTCCCAGCGGTGGATCTGCAGCAGATCCACATGATCCATGCCGAGTCGCATCAGGCTGTCATCGATCGACTGCAGAATATTCTGCCGCGACAGGCCCTGCGACAGGTTGCTGAGCGGGAAGTAAACTTTGGTCGCGACCACCACGTCATCGCGCCGCGCGAAATCTTTCAGCGCGCGTCCGAGGATCTCTTCGCTGCTGCCGTCAGAATAGCTGTTGGCGGTATCAAAAAAGTTGATCCCCGCGTCCAGCGCCTGTTTGATCAGCGGCCGGCTGCTCTCTTCCGGCAGCGTCCAGGCGTGGTTGCCGCGCATCGGATCGCCATAAGTCATGCAGCCTAAGCAGAGTCGGGATACCTGGAGATCGGTCTGGCCTAAACGAACGGTTTTCATTGAGAGCTCCTGCTCTTATGCGTGGGAAAAGGATTCCGTAAGCATAGCAGCAGGAGCGAAGAGGGGAGTTATTGCGCGAGCCAGGCAGCGATCTGCTGCTGAATGCCGGCGGCATCCAGTTGATAGTCGTGACGCACCTCTTCCTGAGTACCCTGTGGAATAAACTCATCTGGCAGGCCAAGGTTGAGCACCGGCACGGCCAGGCGTTTCGCCATCACAAACTCATTTACGCCGCTGCCGGCGCCACCCATGATGGCACCTTCTTCCAGCGTCACCAGCGCATCATGGCTCTGCGCCAGCTCGCAAATCAGGGTTTCATCCAGCGGTTTCACAAAGCGCATATCTACCAGCGTGGCGTTCAGTGCTTCAGCCGCGGCCTGCGCATCCGGCAGCAGCGTGCCGAAATTGAGGATCGCCAGCTTTTCACCCTGACGCTTCACCACCCCTTTGCCCAGCGGCAGACTGGTAAGCGGCTCAAGCGTGGCACCGGTACCGGTACCGCGCGGATAGCGCACCGCGCTCGGACCCGCCTGATAGTGATAGCCGGTGTAGAGCATCAGGCGACACTCATTCTCGTCGCTTGGCGTCATAATCACCATGCCGGGCACGCAGCGCAGATAGACGATATCAAATGCGCCCTGATGCGTCTGACCATCCGCGCCGACAATACCGCCGCGGTCGATAGCAAACAGCACCGGCAGCTGCTGAATCGCCACATCGTGGATCACCTGATCGTAAGCGCGCTGCAGGAAGGTGGAGTAAATCGCCACGACCGGCTTGTAACCGCCAATCGCCATGCCGGCAGCAAAGGTCACGGCGTGCTGTTCAGCAATCGCCACGTCAAAATATTGCTGCGGATAGGCGCGCGAATAACTCACCATGCCGGACCCTTCACGCATTGCCGGCGTGACCGCCATCATGCGCGGATCGTCAGCGGCGATCTCGCTCAGCCAGTCGCCAAAAATCTTCGAGTAGCTCGGCAGACCAGGCACGCTTTTTGGCAGCGCACCGCTGGCCGGGTCAAACTTCGGTACGGCATGCCAGGCGATAGGATCCTGCTCGGCAGGGGCATAGCCTTTGCCTTTTTTGGTCATGATATGCAGGAACTGCGGACCTTTAAGATCGCGCATATTCTTCAGCGTGCCGACAAGCGTCAGTACATCATGGCCGTCAACCGGACCGATGTAGTTAAAGCCCAGCTCCTCGAACAGCGTGCCGGGCACCACCATGCCTTTCAGATGCTCTTCGGTGCGCTTCACCAGCTCTTTAATCGGCGGCAGACCGTCCAGCACGCGCTTGCTGCCTTCGCGCAGGCGCGAATAGGTTTTACCGGAGAGGATCTGCGCCAGGCGGTTATTCAGCGCGCCAACGTTCTCCGAGATCGACATCTCATTGTCGTTGAGGATCACCAGCATATCGGGCTTGATATCGCCGGCATGGTTCATCGCCTCAAACGCCATTCCGGCGGTAATTGCGCCGTCGCCAATGATACAGGCGGTGCGGCGACCTTTACCTTCCCGCTCGGCGGCGACCGCCATGCCGAGACCAGCGCTGATGGAGGTAGAAGAGTGTCCGACGCTCAGGACGTCATATTCGCTCTCACCGCGCCACGGAAACGGGTGCAGGCCGTTTTTCTGCCGGATGGTGCCGATGCGATCGCGGCGTCCGGTCAGAATTTTATGCGGATAAGCCTGATGGCCTACGTCCCAGACCAGATGGTCAAACGGAGTATTGTAGACGTAATGCAATGCGACGGTCAGCTCGACAACGCCCAGACCCGACGCAAAGTGGCCGGATGAGCGGCTGACGCTATCCAGCAGATACTGACGCAGCTCGTCGCACAGGGCCGGAAGTTTCTCTTTCGGCAGTAAACGTAATTCCTGCACCGTGCCTGCTAACGCCAGTGTCGGGTATTTTGCAATATCAAAACTCATCAGAGACTCATTATGAAAGTTATTTATCGCGTTCAATTATGAAGCTTGCCAGCGCTTGTAATACGCTTGTGTCATAGCCCTGGCCGGCGAGGATCTCCAGCGCCCCCAAAGCTTCCTGATAGAGCGCCTGCGCTTTTGTACGCGCGCCCTCTAGCCCTAACAGGGCAGGGTAGGTACTTTTGCCCAGCGCCTGATCGGCGCCCTGCGTTTTGCCCAGCACGGCGGTATCGCCGGTGACATCCAGAATGTCATCCTGCACCTGAAACGCCAGGCCGATAGCATCAGCATAGGTGTCCAGCAGCGGCAGCGCCAGGCGAGCCGGCTCGCCTGCAGCCAGCGCACCCAGACGCACGGCAAGACGGATCAGTGCGCCGGTTTTATGGCGATGGATCTGCTCAAGCTGCGCCAGATCGATCTGTCTGCCTTCGGCCGCTAAATCCAGCGCCTGGCCGCCGCACATACCGGCAACGCCGCTGGCCTGCGCCAGTTCAGAGATCATTCTCACGCGCGTTGCCGCGCTGACGCCCGGCATCGGTTCATCAGCCAGAATAGAGAAGGCCAGCGTTTGCAGCGCATCGCCCGCCAGAATGGCCGTATCTTCACCATAACGAATATGACAGGTAGGCTGTCCGCGGCGCAGCGCGTCATCATCCATCGCCGGCAGATCGTCATGGATCAGCGAATAGGCGTGGATACACTCTGTGGCGGCGGCAGGCGCATCAAGGCTGGCTGCGTCGGCGTTAAGCATTTCACCGGTGGCATAGACCAGAAAAGGACGCAGACGCTTACCTCCTAATAGTGCCCCATAATGCATGGCATTCACCAGCGGGGAACTCTGAAAAGGCAGTGGATCTATTAAACGTGTCAGCGCCTGATTTACGCGCTCATGATAGGTTTGCTGTAGCTGGACAAAATCCATTAGTCGTTATCCGGCGTAAAAGGGGTAAGGTCGGCCGTTTTATCATCGCTCAGCAGGATCTGTACGCGCTGTTCAGCCTGCTGCAGCGTCTGCTGACCGCTGCGCGCCAGCTGCACACCGCGCTCAAACTCATTCAGCGCCTCTTCCAGCGGCAGCTCGCCGCTTTCCAGCCGGCTCACAATCTGCTCCAGCTGCTGCAGGGCGGTTTCAAAACTCACGGGCGCTTCGGCTTTTTTCGGCATAATCAGTGTCGACTCACAGTTTGGGACATCTTCGTGCAATCGGTCATGGTAGCCGACGGGGAATAATAAGCAAAATGTTGAATGTGATTGCGGTAGCAGAAGCAGTCACGCAGTAAAGGTGGTATACTTTTGCGCCTCGGATGCGGACGCTCTCGCGATCCCCGCAATATTATGATCTTACCAGCTAAGTGCTGATGATTTTAGCACTTATTTGCCCAACGAAGCTGTGTCGCCATGAAGTTTATCATCAAGCTCTTCCCTGAAATCACCATCAAAAGTCAGTCGGTGCGGCTGCGCTTTATCAAAATTCTTACCGGCAATATCCGCAATACCCTGCGTTCTCTGAATGAGGATATCAAGGTGGTGCGCCACTGGGATCACATTGAAGTACGCGCCAAAAACGAAGCGCTGCGTGAAACCATAGTGGATGAGCTGACGCGTATTCCTGGTATCCACCACGTGCTCGCCGTTGAAGATCGTGCTTACACAGATATGCACGATATCTTTGAGCAGACGCTGGCGCTGAATCGTGAGCGCCTGGAAAATAAAAGCTTCAGCGTGCGCGTAAAACGTCGCGGCACCCACAGCTTCAGTTCACAGGATGTGGAACGCTATGTAGGCGGCGGCCTGAATCAGCATATCGCCAGCGCGCGCGTGCAGCTGAAGCAGCCGGATGAGACAGTTAATCTGGAGATTGAAGACGATCGTCTGCTGCTGATTACCGGTCGCTCTGAAGGGCTGGGCGGCTTTCCAATCGGCACGCAGGAAGATGTGATGTCGCTGATCTCCGGTGGCTTTGATTCCGGTGTCTCCAGTTACATGCTGATGCGACGCGGCTGCCGCGTGCACTACTGCTTCTTTAACCTTGGCGGCGCGGCACATGAGATTGGCGTGCGTCAGGTAGCACACTATCTGTGGAATCGTTTTGGCCGCTCACACCGCGTGCGCTTTGTCGCCATCAATTTTGAGCCGGTCGTCGGCGAGATTCTGGAAAACGTTGATGACGGGCAGATGGGCGTGGTGCTGAAGCGCATGATGGTTCGCGCTGCGTCAATGATTGCCGAGCGCTACGGTGTACAGGCGCTGGTGACCGGCGAAGCGCTGGGGCAGGTATCGAGCCAGACGCTGACCAACCTGCGCCTGATCGATAACGCATCCGATACGCTGATCCTGCGTCCGCTGATTTCACACGATAAAGAGCATATTATTAACGTGGCGCGGCAGATCGGTACGGAAGATTTCGCCCGCACCATGCCGGAATACTGCGGCGTTATCTCAAAGAGCCCGACGGTTAAAGCGGTGAAAGGCAAAATTGAAGCGGAAGAGCAGAATTTCAACTTCGATATTCTTCAGCGCGTGGTGCAGGAAGCGACTAATCTCGATATCCGCGAGATTGCTGAACAGACCGAAGAAGAAGTGGTGGAAGTAGAGACCGTGGACTCTTTTGGCACTAACGATGTGGTGCTCGATATCCGTGCCGCTGACGAGCAGGACGCTTCCCCGCTGGATCTCAGCGGCGTGGAGGTGAAGTCGCTGCCGTTCTATAAGCTCAGCACGCAGTTTGGCGATTTGGATCAGAACCGGACCTGGCTGCTTTATTGCGATCGTGGCGTGATGAGCAAACTGCAGGCGCTTTATCTGCACGAGCAGGGTTTTACAAACGTGAAAGTTTATCGCCCATAGCACGTCAGGGGCGCCACCGGGATTATCCGCCGGGATATCACCGGAATTTGTTGGGGCGCATTAATGCGCCCCCTACGTCTGGCTTCGTAGGGGCGCCATTAATGGCGCCCTGGTTTATGTGCGGCATCCGATTCGGCCCAGGGGCGCATTAATGCACCCCCTACGGTGATACCGGAATTAATTTCGCGCAACGGAATTCGCAGAGGCGCACTTTATTCGCGCTCGTCGAACTCCTGATAATTATAAATGCCTGCCGCCAGCACCAGCTGTGAGGCGACTTCGCGTGCGGTCTCTTTATCCTGCAGCAGATCCACCAGCTTTAATGCAAAATCAAACGCTGTACCCGGTCCCTGGCTGGTGAGCAGATTGACGCGCGGATCCCATACCACGCGGCGCTCCATCCATTTCGCATCCGGAATTGTCTCTTTCAGGCCCGGAAAGCCGGTCATATTCCCGACCGGAAAAAGATCGTGCGGCACCAGTACCGTGCCTGGCGCTGCGCAAATAGCCGCCACAATTTTGCCTGTCAGATGAAACTGGCGCACCGTTTCCACCAGCAGCGGGCTGTCGCGGAACGTCTCCGCACCTTTCAGACCACCGGGCAGAACAACGGCGTCAAAATCGTTATCTGCCACTTCTGCCAGAGGGGCATCAGCCAGCAGGCGCACGCCGCGCGAGCATATAATTTCCCGTGTGCCGTCACTCTCTGCGCTGGCGGTGGTGACAGTGATGCCGCCGCGCACCAGCACGTCGATGGTGGTGACCGCTTCGGTCTCTTCACTGCCATGAGCGAGGCATACCAGTACGGATGGGCTGGCGTTCATATTGTGACTCCTTACGTTTTACCAGATCATAAAGGCGGCTATTCTCCGGCAGCGTAATGCCCTGACTGCGCGCGCGGCGCAGCAGATAGCCGGTAATATAATCAATTTCAGTTTGTCGCTGCGTACGGATATCCTGCAGCATAGAAGAGACATTGGCGGCAGTCGTGTCGATAACGTCATAAATAATGGCGCGTAGCGTCTCTGCATCCATATGCTGTCCTTCACGCGTCAGCAGCAGCGCCAGCTCGTCGCACAGCGTATCGATCTGCTCCGGCCAGGCGCGCAGCGCGCCGTTCAGGCACTCATGCTCTACCGTTAGCGGATTGATAACGCAGTTCACCGCCAGCTTGCGCCAGCAGGCGGAAGCAATATCATCATGCCAGGCAACGTCAGGTAATGCCTGATGCAGCAGATCCGCGAGATGGCTCAACGGCGCGGCGTCACGGCTGACCGGTCCGATATGCGTGATGCCAGCCGCCACGTGGCGGATCACTGTCCCGTCATGCATCGCCGCATGGGTGGTGATGCCGCGCAGCAGCGGCTGCGTCAAATCGCGCAGCTCCTCCAGCGTTCCCATACCGTTATGCAGCAGCAAAACCGGCATGTCCGCGCGCAGCACGCTCTGAAGATTTTTAATTGCTGGCGAAACCTGTGGCGCTTTCAGGGTAACCAGCAACAGGTCGCTGCGCGCCAGAAACAGCGGATCGTTGGCGATAAAGGTGTGATTGCTCACTTCGCCCTGCAGATCGGTGACGTTAACGGAACAGTAGGGCTGCGGCACGCGCAGCCAGCCCTGTACGTCGTGACCCTGACGGGCCAGCGCAGTCAGCCAGACCTGCCCCAGCGCGCCGCAGCCCAGCACGGTAATTTTCATTCTGCCTCCTGCTGGCGGGGTATTTTCACATCACATACTCAGTATAGCTTTGAGCTGCCGCGTGTTTTATTAGCGCAGCAAGACGCGTATTATGCATGTCACTTTAGTATCAGGAGAAGAAAAGATGCCATCTTTCGATATCGTTTCCGAAGTCGAGCTGCAGGAAGTCCGCAACGCGGTAGAAAATACCAACCGTGAACTCTCAACCCGCTTCGACTTTCGTAACGTCACCGCCAGCGTTGAGCTGAATGAGAAGAACGAGACGATTAAAATCACCACCGAGTCCGATTTTCAGGTGAAGCAGATTGTCGATATTCTGCGTGAAAAGCTACTGAAGCGCGGTATTGAAAACGCTGCGATTGAGGTGCCGGAAGAGATTGAACACAGCGGTAAAAGCTGGAGCGTAGAAGCCAAACTGAAAAAAGGCATTGAAAGCGACGTTGCCAAAAAGCTGGTGAAGCTGATCAAAGACAGCAAGCTTAAGGTGCAGACGCAGATTCAGGGCGACGAACTGCGCGTGACCGGCAAATCGCGCGACGATCTGCAGGGCGCGATGGCGCTGGTGCGCGGTGGCAACCTCGGCCAGCCGTTCCAGTTCAAAAACTTCCGCGATTAATCCTCTCTGGCGCACGCCGTACCGCGATAGATCGACAGCGCACCATGCCGGATAGATCGCTGTAAAAAAAAGCCCGACGCAGTGGTCGGGCTTCAGATTCAGCAGCTGGCGAGCAGCGCCTCTATCTCAACGCGGCTCGTGACTTTGCTGTCGATTTTGATATACGCGCTTTTCTCTTCCGGCACGATAAATACGGATGCCACGCCAGGCTGAGCTTTCAGACGTTTTTCCAGATTCGGCACGGCCAGCACGGCGTCGCTCAGTACCAGCCGCAGGCTGCTGACGTAAGGCGGCTCCTGCATCGACATCGCAACAAACAGCCAGGCCGCAGCGATAATCGCTCCGATGAGAAATACCGTCTGCGCATCAATATGACCAAAAATCCAGCCGCCGAGGCTGCCGCCAATCGCCACTCCAAGAAACTGGCTGGTGGAGTAGATACCCATGGCGGTGCCCTTATAACCAGCCGGTGACTCTTTGCTGATCAGCGAGGGCAGAATGGCCTCCATTACGTTAAACGCGAGGAAAAAGAGCTGCACGCCAGCCACCAGCGTCCAGAAGTGGCCTTCTGCTCCCCAGAGAACGATTTCCGCAATGATAATCAGCGCCACGCAGCTGACAAAAACCCGCTTCATACGGCGCTTTACTTCGGCGTAGATAATGACCGGCACTACGGCGACAAAGGCAACCAGCATGGTCACCAGATAGATTTTCCAGTGCTCAGCTGCCGGGAGGCCTGCCAGTTCAAACTGGCCGGGCAGGGCGACAAAGCTCGACATCAGCAGCACGTGCAGACAGAGAATGCCGATATTAAGCTTCAGCAGTCTGGGATTGGCCAGCACGGCGCGAATGCTGCCTTTTACCATCCCGGACTCGCGGTTAAGCACGTGACCGCGCGCATTCGGCACGACCAGCAGCGTGATAACGATACCCAGCGTTGCCAGCAGCGCAATCATCCAGAACAGCGCATGCAGCCCCAGTGCGTGCGTGACAATGGGTCCGGCCACCATGGCAATCGCAAAGGTCACGCCAAAACTGATACCGATAAATGCCATCGCTTTAGTGCGGTTCTGCTCACGGGTGAGATCGGACAGCAGCGCCATTACGGCTGCGGCAATAGCGCCGGAGCCTTGTAAGGCGCGACCAAGAATAATGCCCCAGATTGAGGTTGTCGTGGCGGCGATCACGCTGCCAAGGACAAACAGCAGCAGGCCGCCGACAATCAGCGGCTTGCGTCCGATACGATCGGAAAGCAGCCCGAAGGGGATCTGAAAAATGGCCTGTGCCAGACCATAAATACCAATTGCCAGACCAATCAGGGTTTCGCTGGCACCCTGCAACGCCATGCCGTAAGTAGTAAGTACCGGCAGAACCATAAACATTCCGAGCATACGCAGGGAAAAAACGGTACCTAAACCCCATGTAGCGCGCAGCTCTACCGGCGTCATTTTATTGTCGTTCATTCCAACCTCTGTAAGTGTCTGCCTGTCATGCACCATGCTGCAGCAGCCAGTAACACCCTGTTGCTGCAAATCGATTTATTTCGGGCATTTAGCACCCATTTTAGGGAGCAGGGGAGGGCGGGTAAAACATTTGTTTTTAAGCAGTGGTAACAAAAAGAAAGGGCGCGAAAATCGCGCCCTTTCTCAGAGTGACGGTGCCCGCTTACCAGACGTAAGTGAGCAGGTCTTTGGATGCGGGAGCCATGAAGTCAACTGACATCATGACGCTCAGCGCGGTGATGGCGATGATAGAGAACACAAACAGTTTACGCGCCCAGACTTTATCGTTTGAGGTTTTGTAACCTGAGAGTGCCATACCCAGCCACCAGACGCTGACCGCCGCAGCCACGATCAGATATTTGTAGCCCGCATAACCACCCAGTGAGAGCATCAGCGTGGCAATCATAAACGCCAGAATGTAGAGCGTAATATGATTTTTCGCCACAGAGATGCCTTTCACCACCGGCAGAACCGGAATGTTGGCGGCCTGGTAATCTTTAAAGCGGAAGATGGCAATCGCGTAGGAGTGCGGCATCTGCCACAGGCTAAAGATAGCCAGTAAAATTAATGCGCCAGCATCAAACTCATTGGTGACTGCGCAGTAGCCAATTACCGGTGGCGCAGCACCGGAGAGGCTGCCGATCAGCGTTCCGTAGACCGAATGACGCTTCATATAGAGGCTGTAAACGCCAACATAGACCACGAAGCCCATGACCGCCAGCCACATGGCCAGCGGGTTGGCGCCGAAATACAGCAACGCAAAGCCAGCAATACCCAACGCAGTGGCATAAACCAGGCTTACTTTCGCCGAGATCAGGCCTTTGACCAGAACCCGGTTCCGCGTTCTCTCCATTTTGATGTCGATATCGCGGTCAATCACATTGTTGAATACACAACCCGATGCGACCACCAGCGATACGCCAGCCAGCGCGGTGAGAAACAGGGGATAATCGATGCTGCCTTTAGAGGCCAGCAGAAATCCACCGATGACAGAAATTAAATTTCCGAAAATAATTCCTGGTTTTGTTACTTGCAGGTATTGCTTAATCATTACGCGTGACTCTTTAGTGGGCCATCATGTTGTAGTTGAGGTTCCACATAATCCACAGTGAACCGATCACAACAATCAGAATGATGATTGCTGAGAAGACAATGGCCACCATGTTCCAGCCACCCTCTGATTTGCTGTCCAGATGCAGGAAGTAGACCAGGTGCACCAGCACCTGAACCACTGCACACACCAGAACCACACCCAGGATGGTGCCGTGTGAGGCACTGCCATCCATTACCATCCAGAACGGGATCGCCGTCAGGATGATAGAGAGGATGAAGCCGATCATGTAAGACTTCACGCTACCGTGTGATGCACCATGTTCGTTTACAGAATGACTCATTACATGGCCCCCATCAGATAGACAACGGTGAATACGCAGATCCACACCACATCCAGGAAGTGCCAGAACAGGCTCAGGCACATGATACGGGTACGGTTGCTCTCAGTCAGACCACGTTTAGCGATCTGGAACATCAGAACCGCCATCCAGATCAGACCAGAGGTAACGTGCAGACCGTGCGTACCAACCAGAGTAAAGAAGCCAGAAAGGAAGCCACTACGGTTTGGACCGAAGCCTTCCGCAATCAGGTGATGGAATTCATAGATTTCCATCCCGATAAATCCGGCACCGAACAGGAAGGTCAGGGCCAGCCAGCCAATGACCGAACCTTTGTTCTGGTTGTTCATCGCAATCACTGCCATTCCATAAGTAATGGAGCTCAGCAGCAGCAGCGCGGTTTCAACCAGCACAAACGGCAGTTCGAAAATATCTTTACCTGCCGGGCCACCGGCAGTGTTGTTGACCATTACTGCATAGGTCGCAAACAGCGTTGCGAAGATAATGCAGTCACTCATCAGGTAGATCCAGAAGCCAAAGACTTTATTGGCTCCTGCATCGTGATGCCCATGCTCCGCATGGGCGTCGTGGTGGTGTTTTACGGTTTGAGTCGACATTATTTCAGACCTGCTTTGCTGATGTCATCAAAGTGCTTCTTCTCGATCTGCTCGATTTCAGCAACCGGAACGTAGTAATCCACGTCCTCATCGAAGCTCTTCACAATCCAGGTCACGATAGTGCCCAGGAAAGTGAGACCCGCCAGCCACCAGATATGCCAGATCATGGCGAAACCGAAGACTGTTACGAATGCAGCGATAACAATGGCCGCGCCGCTGTTTTTCGGCATATGAATTTCTTCATATTTTTCTGGCTGCTTGTACGCTTCGCCTTTCTCTTTCATTTCCCAGAACGCATCACGCTCGTGGATATGAGGGATAACAGCAAAGTTGTAGAACGGTGGTGGTGAAGAGGTTGCCCACTCCAGCGTACGACCGCCCCACGGGTCACCAGTCAGATCGCGGTTCTGATCGCGGTCACGTACCGATACCCAGAACTGAACCAGCTGGCACAGAATACCGCAGGCAATCAGCGCCGCACCGCCAGCTGCAACAACCAGCAGCGAGTGGAACTGTGGATCGATATCCTGGCTCAGACGACGGGTCATACCCATGAAGCCCAGTGCGTACAGCGGCATAAAGGCAACAAAGAAGCCGATGATCCAGAACCAGAAAGCGCGTTTACCCCAGGTTTCGTTCAGCGTGAAGCCAAATGCTTTCGGGAACCAGTAAGTCACACCGGCCATGCAACCGAAGACAACACCACCGATAATAACGTTATGGAAGTGTGCAATCAGGAACAGGCTGTTGTGCAGGACAAAGTCTGCGCCCGGTACGGCCAGCAGTACGCCGGTCATACCACCGACTGAGAAGGTCACCAGGAAGCCGATGGTCCACAGCATCGCTGAGTTAAACTCAATACGACCCTGATACATGGTGAACAGCCAGTTAAAGATTTTCACCCCGGTCGGAATCGCGATGATCATCGTCATGATACCGAAGAAGGCGTTAACGTTAGCGCCCGCACCCATGGTGAAGAAGTGGTGCAGCCAGACGATGAACGACAGTACGGTAATGGCGATGGTTGCCCACACCAGTGAGGTGTAACCAAACAGACGCTTTTTCGAGAACGTCGCGGTAACTTCAGAGAAGACACCAAAGACCGGCAGAACGAGGATGTACACTTCCGGGTGACCCCAGACCCAGATAAGGTTGACGTACATCATCATGTTACCGCCCATATCATTAGTAAAGAAATGGAAGCCGAGGTAACGATCAAGCGTCAACAGTGCCAGCGTCACGGTCAGAACCGGGAACGCAGCGATGATCAGGACGTTGGTGCAGAGTGATGCCCAGGTAAAGACCGGCATTTTGAACAGGTCCATGCCCGGCGCACGCATCTTCAGAATGGTCACGAAGAAGTTGATACCGGTCAGCGTGGTCCCGATCCCTGAGAGCTGGAGACTCCAGATCCAGTAGTCGACCCCGACGCCAGGACTATACTCCGCGCCAGAAAGCGGCGGATAAGCCAGCCAGCCAGTCTGTGCGAACTCGCCTACACCCAGAGAGATGTTCACCAGGATCACACCGACCGCGGTAAACCAGAAGCTCAGGTTGTTCAGGAACGGGAACGCAACGTCACGGGCACCGATTTGCAGCGGAACCGCGATGTTCATCAGACCTACAACGAATGGCATTGCCACGAAGAAGATCATAATCACGCCGTGAGCAGTGAAGATCTGATCGTAGTGGTGCGGAGGCAGAATGCCCGCCTCACCGGCAGAAGCCATAACCTGTTGGGTACGCATCATTACTGCATCGGCAAAGCCGCGCAGCAGCATGACGAATGCCATGATGATATACATGATACCCAGTTTTTTGTGGTCAACGGAGGTAAGCCATTCTGACCACAGATACTTCCACTTACCAAAATAGGTGAGGGCGGCAACCAGCGCCAGACCACCAATGATGATAGCGGCGACCGTAACCATGATAATAGGCTCATGGTACGGCACTGCATCCAGTGTTAATTTTCCGAACATCGTATTATTCCCCGGTTCCCGCAGCAGCGGCGTGATTCATGTCCATGCCTTCGTGTGACATGTCCATTTTCCCGTGGCTCATCTTGAACTTATCAATAATCTGCTTGAAAAGTTCAGGATTCGCAGTTGAGAAATATTCCACCGGATGATTCTCACTTGGCGAAGCCAGTTTCTCAAACTCATCCATGGTGGTCAGCGTGTTAGGTGCCGCTTTAACTTTGGCAACCCACTGCTGGAATTCCGCATCATCTTTAGTTGCAATGGCCTTGAACTTCATGCCAGAGAAACCGCGACCACTGAAGTTTGATGAGATACCGTCAAACGTTCCTGGCTCATTGGCGATCAGGTGCAGTTTGGTCTGCATGCCCGCCATGGCGTAGATCTGGCTGCCGAGCGTAGGAATGAAGAACGAGTTCATCACGGAGTTAGAGGTGATTTTGAAGTTAACTGGCGTATTTGCCGGGAAGGCAATCTGGTTAACGGTGGCAATACCCTGTTCCGGGTAAATGAACAGCCATTTCCAGTCCAGTGCAACCACATCGATCTCAACAGGCTTAACGTCAGAGACCAGCGGTTTAGCCGGCTCCAGCGCATGCGTTGATTTCCAGGTCAGCACGCCGAGGAAGATGATGATCAGGATCGGAATGGTCCAGACCACGGCTTCCACTTTGTTAGAGTGTGACCAGTTAGGGCTGTACTTCGCTTCGGTATTGGTCGCCCGATATTTCCAGGCAAACACAACAGCCATTAAGACTGCCGGAATAACGACAATCATCATCAAGCCAAAGGCTGTCAGAATCAGTGAACGTTGCTCCATTGCAATCTGTCCCTTGGGATTTAACAACGCACTATCGCAGCCGCTGAGTAATACAGCGCCTGCGATTAATGACAAAATCCCCAAACATTTATTGTATTTCATGAGTCTCATTTAACGACCTCAATGACAAGGGCTCTATTGTCGTTTAAGTGTGCGCGCATTTTACGGTAAGGTTTATGCAGTGTAAACCAGCTTAAGGATGTGTCAGAAGGGTGTTGACACCTTTTGCTAAGGGAGTCACAGATGTTACGCAGAGTGACAAATTATTAACCGCGACAAGCAGTTGGCGGCAATATAACAAAAAGCAATGACAGAAACCGCAGAAAAAACAGGGAAAGCATAAACCGTACTTTTAATGCTCACTTATTTAACAATTATGCATCATTTGAGCGATAATTTTTCCACAAACTGATTGCTCACCGGATTTAAATATCGCCCGATGTTGTTAAATTAATGTTTTTATTTCGCGATGAAAAAAATGCTATTTGCGCTAATTCGCAGGTGCTATTTTTAAACAAAATAAATAGCGCCTGCAAATAGTGTCTGGCTATCGCTCAGCGAGCCGGTGGGTTTTCCTCAGAGCCAGACAGTCGAGTACCACGCCCAGCATAACGGCCAGAACGGCAATGCCGATGCCCGCCTCAAACAGTGGCGTCAGCAGCGCAGTCAGCGATTCTGCGCCTGCAGCTGTTAGCGCCAGCGTCAGCAGCCAGCAGCTCAGTAACGCGCAGCCTGCGGTGAACAGGCGGACAATCCAGCGATAGCCCACAGGCCAGCTGGTACGCGGAATAAACGTGCCGCTCTGCTGCATCTGAAGAAGCGTGGTGCGGCTAAGCCACAGCAGCAGCAGTCCCGGTAGCGCAGCCACAACGGTAAACGCATAGAAAGCTGACCAGCCCCATAGCTCAACCAGCCAGCCGGCGGCCGGACCCACATAAACGCGGCCAACAGCAGCCAGCGCTGAGAGCAGAGCGAACTGGGTGGCAGAGAACGCTTTATTACACATGGTCATCAGCAGCGCCACAAAGGCTGCTGTTCCCATGCCACCACACAGATTTTCAATAAACACCGCGCTGGCCATGCTCCAGAGGTGGGGCGGGGTAACCGCCAGCAGCCAGTAAGCGGCGTTCGATACGGCCTGCAGAATGCCAAACAGCATCAGAGCGCGAAACAGGCTCAGACGCTGCATCAGCACGCCGCCATAGAGTGCGCCGATAATCGTCGCCAGCAGCCCCAGCGTTTTATTCACCAGGCCAACATCGCCCGCGCTGAAGCCGACGCCGCGGATAAGAAAGGTTGTTGTCAGCGACGCCGCGAAGGCATCTCCCAGCTTATAAAGGATGATCAGGGTGATAAGCAGCCAGGCATTGTTACGCTGAAAAAAATCCGCCAGAGGAAACGTAACGGCCTGGCGCAGCGTATGCGGCTCGCGTTTAGCTGCAGCGGGCTCGCGAGCCAGCAGCGTGGCAATCAGCCCCGGGATCATTAGCAGCGCCATCAGCCAGTAGGTTGCGCGCCAGCCCAGATAGCGATCGGCAAGCCAGAGTGCCAGCCCGCCGGAGATAAGCATCGCCAGGCGATAGCCCAGCACCGTAATCGCTGCGCCGCTGCCGCGCTCTTCCGGCGGCAGGATATCCGTTTTCCACGCATCAAAAACGATATCCTGAGAGGCGGAACAGAATGCGACCAGCACGGCGATGGCCGCCAGCAGCGTTAAATCCTGAGCCGGATGCATAAAACCGAGCGCGACAATGCCGGCAATCAGCGCCAGCTGAGTCAGCAGTAGCCAGCCCCGGCGACGTCCCAGAAACGGCGGCGTATAGCGGTCCATCACCGGCGACCAGAGAAATTTGAAAACGTAAGCCTGTCCTACCAGAGAAAAGAAGCCAATAGTTTTGAGGTCGACATTCTCTACGGTCATCCATGCCTGCAGCGTGCCCGCAGTCAGCGCCAGCGGCAAGCCGGAAGCAAAGCCAAGCAGCAGCAGTACCGCCGCGTTACGTTGGGTAAATATTCGCAGATAGTGAGAGGTCATAGCCAGCCTGAGGTAGTGCCCGGCACAGACGGCCGGGCAGATGACAGCGGAGCGGTTAGCGTGCGTTCTGTTTAATAAAGTTGTTTACACTGGTGTCCTGCGCCATATCGGCGATCACATCGCTCAGCGTCGCATTCACAGCGTTGGTGATCTTGTCATTGGTGGCATTGAAAGCGCCTTCAATGCTGTAGGTCTGACGGTAGTTTTTCACCTGCTTATTGCCGTTTTTCGCCGTGGCAATAATAGAGATATCCGCTTTCGTGGTGATGCTGTAGCGCACGTTACCCTGCGTGACGTCAGCGTAGAGGCCATTCACCACAATCTGCAGATCCACTGCGCCGTTCGGACCAATCATATATCCGCGGGAGGTCATCTGCTTCTCCAGCACTTCCTGCAGCAGAAAACGCAGGTCGCGTGATGGCGTCAGCGTAACCAGCTGTCCATCGCGGTTAACCTTTGCCAGCGCCTGATCGCTGCGCTGATCGGCACCGTTTACGCTGACGGTAACGCCCATCAGGCTCGGATCCTGTTGTGGCAGCTGGATCTTTGGCTGAATGTTCAGGGTTGTACTGTTGCTGGCACAGCCGGCTAAAACAAAAGCAGCCAGCAGAGGGAATAACAGTTTTTTCAACATACTCATTCTCATTAGCGTTAGGTTGGGAGATAAATCCGGCGTCATCATAGCATTGCAGCGAGGTGAAAAAAGCCCCAGCCACCGGGAAATTGATTGTAAAGGCTTTTTTCAGCCCGGAGGAAAACCCGCAGGTTGACCCGCCCGGATTGCCGGTTATGATGCGCTGCAGAGCGGGAATATTTTCTGATTTTTACCGGGCAGTAATGCAAAACCTACTAATATTTAAACAGATGGGGCACAGCGCTCGCCGGAGAGGGTGTAAACAATGATTCGCGAACAAATAGAAGAAAAGCTGCGCAACGCTTTCACACCTGCACACCTCGAAGTGCATGATGAAAGCTATCGTCATAACGTGCCTGCCGGTTCTGAAAGTCACTTTAAAGTGGTGATTGTCAGCGATCACTTTACCGGCCAGCGCTTTTTACAGCGGCATCGCGCCATCTATGGCGAACTGTCTGCGGAACTGGCAGGCAGCGTACACGCGCTGGCGCTGCATACTTACACGCAAAAAGAGTGGCACGGGCTGCAGGATACTGTTCTGGCTTCGCCTAACTGCCGGGGTGCCGGTACGCTTGCCTGATGCTGGCATCTTCAACCTTTCCTGAAACGGCCTGCGGGCCGTTTTTTCGTTTCTCAGACGCTAAACGCGATCTGCGGCGCAAAAAAGCAGCAAAGTCGTTAAAAAGTGGTGAGTTTGCAGCCTCGACTCATTCCGGCGATGCCGCTATAATGCGGCGTCTATTTTTCCGGAATGTCTTCGGGACGCTTCTGGTGACAGGGATGTGGTTCTGCCCGCAGAGGCCGTCCCGGTTATTGGATACGGCGCATTAATTGTGTGGTGTCTGAAGTTGACCGAGCACGTGATTTTTTGAGGTAACAAAATGACAGTTTCAGTAGAAACCACCCAGGGTCTGGGCCGCCGCATTTCGATTACTATTCCAGCTGACAGCATTGACGCTGCAGTTAAGAAAGAACTGATTGAAGTGGCTAAGAAAGTCCGTATCGATGGTTTCCGTAAAGGTAAAGTGCCATCGCATATCATCAATCAGCGCTACGGCGCCTCTGTTCGCCAGGATGTGCTGGGCGAGCTGATGACGCGTAACTTTGTTGACGCCATCATCAAAGAGAAAATCAATCCAGCAGGCGCGCCTGACTACGTGCCGGGTGAGTATAAAGAAGGCGAAGACTTTACCTATGCGGTTGAGTTTGAAGTCTACCCGGAAGTGGAATTACAGGGTCTGGACGCAATCGAAGTTGAAAAACCGGTTGTTGAAGTGACCGATGCAGACGTTGACGCGATGCTGGATACCCTGCAGAAGCAGCAGGCTACCTGGAAAGAGACTGACGCAGCGGCTACCGCTGAAGATCGCGCTACCATCGATTTCAACGGTTCTGTTGATGGCGAAGAGTTTGAAGGCGGTAAAGCGTCTGACTTCGTACTGGCGATGGGTCAGGGTCGTATGATCCCTGGTTTTGAAGAAGGCATCACCGGTAAGAAAGCGGGTGACACCTTTACTATCGACGTTAAATTCCCGGACGATTACCACGCAGAAAACCTGAAAGGGAAAGATGCGAAGTTTGATATCGTTCTGAAGAAAGTTGAAACCCGTGAACTGCCAGAACTGACCGCTGATTTCATCAAACGTTTCGGCGTAGAAGATGGTTCAGTTGATGGCCTGCGTGCAGAAGTGCGTAAAAACATGGAGCGCGAGCTCAAAGGCGCTATCCGCAACCGCGTGAAGTCTCAGGTTCTGGATGGTCTGGTTGAAGCGAACAACATCGACGTGCCAGCCGCTCTGATTGATGGCGAAATCGACGTGCTGCGTCGTCAGGCTGCTCAGCGCTTTGGTGGCAATGAGAAGCAGGCGCTGGAACTGCCACGTGAGCTGTTCGAAGAGCAGGCAAAACGTCGCGTTGTTGTAGGTCTGCTGCTGGGCGAAGTGATCCGCATCAACGAGCTGAAAGCGGATGAAGATCGCGTTAAGACGCTGATCGAAGAGATGGCTTCTGCGTATGAAGATCCGCAGGAAGTTATCGAGTTCTACAGCAAGAACAGCGAGCTGATGAACAACATGCGCAACGTTGCGCTGGAAGAGCAGGCGGTCGAGGCTCTGCTGGCGAAAGCCAAAGTCGCCGACAAAGCGACCTCTTTCCAGGAGCTGATGAACCAGACCTCTGCGGCCTGATTAATCACTTAACGGAATGTGCTCAGCCCGCGACCTCCTGTCGCGGGCTTTTTTATATTTATGATAAAAACCCCCTTCCTGCACTGCTATTTGACTAATTAAGCGGCAAATTATCCGTTATGCTCTTTTTCCAGGTTAGCGAATAGAGAAAAGGTTGTTATGCTTGAAACAACCGGGCAGCATCCCCAGATAGAGGAAGAATGCGAGAGAACCGTGAGGCTGGCTGATTAACCGTCCTGAAATGTCGGAACGAGGCGGCTGTGCATAGTTTTCGCAGCGCGTCTCACGTAGAATCGGTACAGAATGTTGCCAATGAAATTTATCAGGAGACGGTAATGTCATACAGTGGCGATCGTGAATTTACTGCACCAACTAATGCGCTGGTGCCAATGGTGGTCGAACAAACCTCGCGCGGCGAGCGTTCTTACGACATCTATTCCCGCCTGCTTAAAGAGCGCGTTATCTTTCTGACCGGTCAGGTTGAAGATCACATGGCGAACCTGATTGTGGCGCAGATGCTGTTTCTGGAAGCAGAGAATCCGGAAAAAGATATCTATCTCTACATCAACTCACCGGGTGGCGTGATTACGGCTGGTATGTCGATCTACGACACCATGAAATTCATTAAGCCGGACGTCAGCACCATCTGTATGGGCCAGGCGTGCTCAATGGGCGCGTTTTTGCTGACGGCAGGAACCAAAGGTAAACGCTTCTGCCTGCCTAACTCCCGCGTGATGATTCACCAGCCGCTGGGCGGCTATCAGGGACAGGCAACGGATATTGAAATTCACGCGCGTGAAATTCTGAAAGTAAAACAGCGCATGAATGAGCTGATGGCTGAGCATACCGGCAAATCGCTGGAGCAGATTGAGCGCGATACCGAACGCGATCGTTTCCTCTCTGCCAGCGAAGCGGTAGAGTATGGCCTGGTTGACTCTATACTGACACACCGTCAATAAGACGCACCTGCCTGGCCCTTACGCTATAGTTAACGGGGGGCAGGCAGATGAGTTGCATGCATACCGGCCGTTGTTGTACGGCCAGTGCCGTACACCAGAGTAGGTCTGAGAACGAAAAGAGGTTAGCTGATGACAGATAAGCGCAAAGACGGTTCAGGTAAGTTGCTGTACTGCTCTTTCTGCGGCAAAAGCCAGCATGAAGTCCGTAAGCTGATTGCCGGGCCGTCAGTCTATATTTGCGACGAATGTGTCGATTTATGTAATGACATCATTCGTGAAGAGATCAAAGAGGTTGCGCCCCATCGCGAGCGTAGCGCTCTGCCAACGCCACATGAAATTCGTCACCATCTCGATGACTATGTTATTGGTCAGGAAAAGGCGAAAAAAGTGCTGGCGGTTGCCGTTTACAACCACTACAAACGTCTGCGCAATGGCGATACCAGCAACGGTATTGAGCTGGGCAAAAGTAACATCCTGCTGATCGGCCCAACCGGTAGCGGTAAGACACTGCTGGCAGAGACGCTGGCGCGCCTGCTGGATGTGCCTTTTACCATGGCGGACGCCACTACGCTGACCGAAGCGGGCTACGTGGGCGAAGATGTAGAAAACATCATCCAGAAGCTGCTGCAGAAGTGCGACTATGATGTGCAGAAGGCGCAGCGCGGTATCGTCTACATCGATGAGATCGATAAAATCTCCCGTAAGTCTGATAACCCTTCTATTACGCGTGATGTGTCAGGCGAAGGCGTACAGCAGGCCCTGCTGAAGCTGATCGAAGGCACCGTTGCCGCTGTCCCGCCTCAGGGTGGCCGCAAACATCCGCAGCAGGAGTTCCTGCAGGTTGATACATCGAAAATCCTGTTTATCTGCGGCGGCGCATTTGCCGGCCTTGATAAGGTGATTTCGCAGCGTGTAGAAACCGGATCGGGTATCGGCTTTGGCGCGACAGTAAAAGGCAAATCGCAAAAAGCCAGCGAAGGCGAACTGCTGTCACAGGTAGAACCGGAAGATTTGATCAAATTTGGTCTGATTCCGGAATTTATCGGTCGTCTGCCAGTGGTTGCCACGCTGAACGAGCTGAGCGAAGAAGCCCTGATTCAGATCCTGCGCGAGCCGAAAAATGCGCTCACCAAGCAGTATCAGGCGCTGTTTAACCTGGAAGGCGTTGAGCTGGAGTTCCGCGACGAAGCGCTGACGGCTATCGCTAAAAAGGCGATGTCGCGTAAAACCGGTGCGCGCGGTCTGCGTTCTATCGTTGAGGCGGCGCTGCTGGAAACCATGTATGACCTGCCTTCAATGGAAGATGTCGAGAAAGTGGTTATCGATGATTCGGTGATTGATGGCGAGTCCGATCCAATGCTGATTTATGGTAAGCATGAAGCACAAGCTTCTGGCGAATAAATAAGCAGCCAAATCACGTTGTTATCTTAAAAAAGGGGAATTTTATTCCCCTTTTACTTTTCTCACCGCTGTGACATTGAATGTCGGACAAGCATCCCCATATACTCATAATCCTGTGGGTTTAACTGCATACAGCCTGTATTACGCGGTACCCATCACCTGGCGGACATTAAACTAAGAGAGAGCTCTATGAATCCTGAGCGTTCTGAACGCATTGAAATCCCCGTGTTGCCGCTGCGCGACGTGGTGGTTTATCCGCACATGGTAATTCCGTTGTTTGTTGGTCGGGAAAAATCGATTCGTTGCCTGGAAGCAGCAATGGATCATGACAAGAAGATCATGCTGGTTGCCCAGAAAGAGGCTTCAACGGATGAACCTGGAATTAACGATCTCTTTGCCGTAGGGACAGTGGCGTCCGTACTGCAGATGCTGAAGCTGCCTGATGGCACGGTTAAGGTGCTGGTGGAGGGCCTGCAGCGTGCCCGCATTACCACGCTATCTGACAATGGCGATCACTTTGTCGCTCAGGCTGAATATCTGACTTCGCCAGAAATTGAAGAGCGCGAGCAGGAAGTGCTGGTGCGCACCGCGATTAATCAGTTTGAAGGCTATATCAAGCTGAACAAAAAGATCCCGCCTGAAGTGCTGACGTCGCTGAACAGCATTGATGACGCGGCGCGCCTGGCCGATACCGTGGCGGCGCATATGCCCCTTAAGCTGGCGGATAAACAGTCCGTGCTGGAGATGTCCGACGTTAACGAGCGTCTGGAATATCTGATGGCGATGATGGAATCGGAAATCGACCTGCTGCAGGTTGAAAAACGTATTCGCAATCGCGTCAAAAAGCAGATGGAAAAAAGCCAGCGCGAATATTATCTGAACGAACAGATGAAGGCGATTCAGAAAGAGCTGGGCGAGATGGATGATGCGCCAGACGAGTATGAAGCTCTGAAGCGTAAAATCGACGCGGCTAAAATGCCGGCTGAAGCGCGTGAAAAAGCGGAAGCTGAGCTGCAGAAGCTGAAGATGATGTCGCCGATGTCGGCGGAAGCGACAGTGGTACGCGGCTATATCGACTGGATGGTGCAGGTTCCATGGAACGCGCGCAGTAAGGTGAAGAAAGATCTGCGCAAAGCGCAGGAGACGCTTGATACCGATCACTTTGGTCTTGAGCGCGTCAAAGATCGCATCCTTGAGTATCTTGCGGTGCAGAGTCGCGTCAGCAAAATCAAAGGCCCAATCCTCTGTCTGGTTGGCCCGCCGGGTGTGGGTAAAACCTCTCTGGGACAGTCGATTGCGAAAGCGACCGGACGTAAATATGTGCGTATGGCGCTGGGCGGCGTACGCGATGAAGCAGAAATTCGCGGACATCGTCGTACCTATATCGGTTCAATGCCGGGCAAGCTGATCCAGAAAATGGCAAAAGTCGGGGTGAAAAACCCGCTGTTCCTGCTGGATGAGATTGATAAAATGTCGTCTGATATGCGCGGCGATCCCGCTTCGGCGCTGCTGGAAGTGCTGGATCCGGAACAGAACATCGCGTTTAACGATCACTACCTGGAAGTCGACTACGATCTGTCTGACGTGATGTTTGTCGCGACCTCCAACTCCATGAATATTCCGGCACCGCTGCTGGATCGTATGGAAGTGATCCGCCTGTCGGGCTATACCGAAGATGAAAAACTCAATATTGCGAAGCAGCATCTGCTGCCAAAACAGATTGAGCGCAATGCGCTGAAAGAGAAAGAGATCAGCGTTGACGATAGCGCAATCATCGGCATCATCCGCTATTACACGCGTGAAGCAGGCGTGCGTAGCCTGGAACGTGAGCTCTCTAAGTTATGCCGTAAAGCGGTCAAAGCGCTGCTGATGGATAAAACTCAGAAGAGCATCACAATTAATGGCGACAACCTGAAAGATTTCCTTGGCGTACAGCGTTTTGATTACGGTCGCGCTGACAGCGAAAACCGCGTAGGACAGGTGACCGGCCTGGCGTGGACAGAAGTGGGCGGCGATCTGCTGACCATCGAAACCGCGTGTGTGCCAGGTAAAGGCAAGCTGACCTATACCGGTTCTCTCGGCGAGGTTATGCAGGAGTCGATTCAGGCTGCATTAACCGTGGTTCGCGCCCGGGCAGAAAAACTGGGTATTAACGGCGACTTCTACGAGAAGCGCGATATCCACGTGCACGTGCCGGAAGGAGCTACGCCGAAGGATGGTCCGAGTGCCGGTATTGCGATGTGTACGGCGCTGGTCTCCTGTCTGACCGGTAACCCGGTCCGTTCCGATGTGGCGATGACCGGCGAGATCACGCTGCGCGGTCAGGTACTGCCTATCGGCGGTCTGAAAGAGAAACTGCTGGCAGCACACCGTGGCGGGATTAAAACTGTACTGATCCCGGATGAAAACAAGCGCGATCTGGAAGAGATCCCGGCAAACGTGATTGCTGACCTCAGCATTCATCCGGTTAAACGCATTGAAGAGGTGCTGAATCTGGCCCTGGAAAATGCGCCATCCGGTATGCAGGTTGTGACGGCAAAATAGCGCTGAGCAGTAAACGCGGCTAAAAAGCGAAGCTGGCAGGCCAAATCAGGCTTGCCAGCTTTTTTTGCCTGTTAAGTTAGAGGGCTGCTGGATCGGCGATTAAGATGAATACCGTTGTTTCAGCACCACAGGCTTGTTATAACTGGCTGCGCGTTTGCTCCGGCGTAAAGAGACGGGGCAAAGTGAATAATAAAAGAGGGGATGAAGAGAGTGAATAAGTCACAGTTGATCGACAAAATCGCTGCAGAAGCGGACATTTCAAAAGCAGCAGCCGGACGTGTACTGGAGGCCTTTACCGAATCTGTTTCTGGCGCACTGAAAGAGGGCGACGAAGTAGCCCTGGTGGGTTTCGGTACTTTCTCTGTGCGCGAGCGCGCTGAGCGTGCCGGCCGTAATCCGCAGACCGGTAAAGAGATCACCATCCCGGCTGGCAAAGTACCGGGATTCCGCGCCGGTAAAGCGCTGAAAGACGCCGTTAATTAAGCCAGTCAGGATTAACCAGTGAAGCATTTTCTTCTCTGGATTGAGGACGAAAAAGCCGTTCTCATGTAACATACGGGCACATCATTACTGATGTGCCCTTTTTATTTGATGCGCAGCTTAAGCCAGTGGCTTCAGTCTCCGCATGGTTGCCAGCTGCCAGCCTGAACTGCAGCTGCACGATGATGGCATCGTGTCTGAGCTTTACATTCACACTACAGCGGAGTGTTGTCATACCATGATGGACAATTTACGCGCGGCGTCGAATCATGTCGTGCTCAAGGTTATTCTGGGATTGATTATCCTGTCCTTTGTGCTTACCGGGGTGGGCAACTACCTGATAGGTGGCAATGGCGATTACGCTGCGAAAGTTAACGGCCACGAAATCAGCCGGGCTGAGCTGGAGCAGGCGTTTAACAGCGAGCGCAATCGTCAGCAGCAGATGCTGGGCGATCAGTTCTCGCAGCTGGCGAGCAATGATGGGTATATCCAGCAGATGCGCCAGCAGGCGCTGTCACAGCTGGTGGATCAGGCGCTGCTGGATCAGTACATCAGCGAGCTGCATCTTGGCATCAGTGATGAGCAGGTAAAGCAGGCCATTTTTAACCAGAAAGCGTTTCAGACCAACGGCAAATTTGATAATGCCAAATATAACGGTCTGATCACCAGCATGGGCTTCTCAGCCGATCAATATGCAGAAGCGCTGCGCAAGCAGTTGCTTAATCAGCAGCTGATCAATGCCATCGCTAACACTGATTTTATGCTGAAAGATGAAACCACAAAGCTGACCGATTTAGTCTCGCAGCAGCGGGAAATTCGTCAGGCGGTGATTAACGTGGATGCGCTGGCAGCGAAGCAGACGGTTAATGACGATGAGATCGCGCAGTATTATCAGCAGCATCAGAACAGTTTTATGGCTCCGGAGCAGTTCCGCGTCAGCTACATCAAAATGGATGCAGCAGCGATGCAGCAGCCGGTCAGCGAAGCGGACATTCAGAGCTGGTACGATCAACACAAAGCGGACTATTCACAGCCCCAGCGCAGCCGTTACAGCATCATACAGACCAAAACTGAGGCGGAAGCCCGATCGGTACTGGATGCGCTGAAGCAGGGCGGGGACTTTGCCAGCCTGGCGAAAAGCAAATCTGCCGATCCTATCTCCGCGCGTAAAGGCGGTGATATGGGCTGGCTGGAGCCTGCAACCACGCCGGACGAGCTGAAAAACGCCGGCCTGACGCAGAAAGGCCAGCTTTCAGACGTGATCAAGTCCTCAGTAGGTTTCCTGGTGGTACGTCTGGATGATATCCAGCCGGAGCAGGTGAAGCCGCTGGCGCAGGTGCATGACGTTATTGCAGATAAAGTTAAGCAGGAGAAAGCGCTTGACGCGTTCTATAAGCTGCAGCAGAAAGTCAGTGAAGCCGCCAGCAATGACAATGAATCGCTGGCGGGTGCAGCCCAGGTATCGGGTCTTAAGGTCAGCGAAACAGGCTGGTTTACCCGTGATGATATGCCTGCCGACCTCGACTTTGACGCGGTTAAACAGGCGGTCTTCAGCGGCGGCTTAATTGGGCAGAACGGCGCGCCGGGCAATAACTCCGATATTATCAGCGTGGATGGCGATCGCGCGTTTGTGCTGCGCATCAGCGAACACAAACCGGAAGCGGTAAAACCGCTTGACCAGGTGAAGGTACAGGTGACCGACCGCATCAAACACGATAAGGCGACGCAGCAGGCTAAAGCGCAGGCAGATAAACTGCTGGCCGGGCTGAAAGCGGGCAAGAGTGAGGCGCTGAGCGCGGCAGGACTGACGCTGAGCAGCAGCAAAGTGGTTGATCGTAACGCACAGGATCCGGTCGCCCAGACCGCATTTTCACTGCCGCAGCCGGCAGAGAATAAACCGTCCTGGGGCGTAAGCGAAGATATGCAGGGCAACGTCGTGCTGGTCGCGCTGGATAAAGTCTCTGCCGGCAGCCTGCCGCAGAACCAGGTCGATGAGATGATCAAAGGCGTGACGCAGAACAATGCGCAGATCGCGTTTGAAGCGCTGCTTGAAAACCTGCGTAAAGAGGCGAAGATCAAATATGGGGCAGCGGCACAAACCCAGTAAGCCTCACAAAAACAGGTAATTCTCTGCAACAATCAAAGGCCGCTTCTGCGGCCTTTTCCATCTCTGCGCTTCGCCTTTTGCCGGACATCCTCTGCTGTGACACGCTGCTGATGCTGTCAAACACAAGGAGAAAAACAGCATGAACAAATCTACTTTTCACGCATTTTGTCTGACACTGGCGCTGGGCGGCGCACTCTGCGGCAGCACTCTTGCGCATGCGGCGGGAGAGCCCGCGGAAGCACAGGCGAAGCCGCCCGCATCGCTGACGGCCGGAGCGGTCAGCATCAACGACGCTACCGCGGAGCAGCTGGCGAGCGCCATGAATGGCATCGGATTGAAAAAAGCGCAGGCGATCGTCAGCTATCGCGAAGAGTATGGGCGCTTCACCGCGCTGGATCAGCTCAAAGAGGTACCCGGTATCGGCAGTGCGCTGGTAGAACGCAACAGCGATCGACTCAAACTGTGAAGCACTTCGCGATGCTGAAGTATCAGTAAGTCCCGGCAACAGGCTGTGCTATGCTCAACAGGTCCAACCAGTTAGCAATTTCAGCCTGTTCAGGAGCGTTGATGCAAACCACAATAAAAGTGCGCGGCTATCATCTGGATGTCTATCAGCACGTTAATAATGCGCGCTATCTCGAATTCCTGGAGGAGGCGCGCTGGCAGTGGCTGGAAGAAGCGGACGCCTTTAACTGGCTGATGGCGCAAAAACTGGCGTTCGTGGTGGTAAACATCAATATCAACTATCGCCGGCCTGCGGTTCTGGGCGATCGTCTGGTTATTGAAAGTGACGTGTCACAGCTCAGCGGCCGCAGCGGGATCATTGCACAGCGTGTGCTGCTTGCAGACGATCGCACTCTGGTGGCTGACGCTCTGCTGACGTTTGTCTGTATCGATTTACGGACGCAAAAAGCGGTGCCGCTGGAAGGAGAACTGCGCGAACGCCTGGCCGCTCTCATGGCCGGACGTTAAACCGTGGCGTCACTGCTGACGCCACGCCAGCGGCATGCTGACTCAGCGCAGGCCGCTTTTTTGCTTCATTGCCGTCATTATCGCGGCGGCATTGTTCTGATACTCCGCCAGCCCGCGGGCACGTAAATGACAGGCGGCGCAGGTTCCGCAGCCATCTCCTTTAATGCCGTTATAGCAGGTCAGCGTCTCTGTCCGCACCAGCGGCAGCTGCTGCCAGTAATCAGCAAGCGCCCAGGTCTCTGCTTTATTCAGCCACATCAGCGGCGTCTCAAAACGTATCTCGCGAGCCATGCCAAGGCTGACCGCGTGATTTAACGCTTTAACAAACTCATCGCGGCAGTCGGGATAGCCGGAGAAGTCGGTCTCGCAGACGCCGGTAATAACAGCTTCAGCTTCTACCTGATACGCGTAGACAGAAGCGAGCGTCAGAAACAGAATATTACGGCCCGGGACAAAGGTGCTGGGTAATCCGCTGGCATCAGCCTCATAGGCCGGTACCGGAATGTTATCGCGCGTCAGGCTGCTTATCGCCAGTTCGTTAAGCAGGGTGACATCCAGTACTTTATGCGCGCGCGCGCCCAGTTTACGTGCCAGCTCCGCCGCCACTTCGATCTCTTCGCGGTGGCGCTGGCCATAATCGAAGGTGACGCAGTGAACTTCATCATAGTGCTGCAGAGCCTGAATCAGGCAGGTGGTGGAGTCTTGTCCACCACTAAAAACGACAACGGCGCGTTTCATTAACTTATCTCTCCTGGTGTGGTCTCTTATGGTACTGCGTCAGCGCCGGAGTGAACAGGGCTGAAGGCTGGCGGCGGGATCCACGCCCGGGTAAAGTCAAACCAGCCCAGTGAAGTCAGCCGCACACCTTCAACGCCCGCTGGTGCCAGTACCTGATAACGGTATTGAACAGCGGCAGCAGATAACCTTCGCTCATCAGCGTATGGAAAAGTTGCTGAACGGCGGACGAGCGTACGCTGTCGTCTGGCTCACGGGCGATCTGCTGAAGCGACTGACGAAAGCTGTCGCGCAGCGGCTGCCACAACCTGTCCTGCTCCAGCCAGTTCAGCAGGGTAAACTGCGGCGCGTCACCGATCAGCCGGTCGCCCATAATAATATCCGCTGCGGTGAGATCCTGCGCGTGGCCCCAGCTTTTTACCTCATGAAAGACGCAGCTCAGCTCACAGCCGTGTGAAGCCAGCAGCGTGACCAGCGCCTCCGCCATCACGTGCAGTTCAACCGGCAGATGGTAATGCAGGGTCAGTCGGGCGGGCAGGGCAACGGGGTCCGCCCCGGTCTGCGGAACCGGCCAGCCGGGCAGCAGCGAGTGACTCGGCGTAATCAATCCTTCTGCCAGCGGCAGCTGGCGGATCACATCGCTGCGCTGGATCAGCGCAATCAGCGTCCGGGCCTGAGCCGTACTGAAACGCAGCGAGGGGCGGGTCGCCAGATAGCAGAAGCCGCGGCTGATACTGCGGTCTACCGGCCGCAGCTGCTGCAGTTCGTCAGCATTGCCAATCGCAATCTGTACCGGATGCCGGCAGCTGTTGCCCTGTTCCGGCATAAACAGGGCAGGCGTGATCCAGTATTCAATACGCTGGATCAGCGCGCGCTGCAGATGCCAGCGCGCATAGCTCTCCAGCCGCAGCAGGGTCGGGGTAAACTGCACCAGCTGCCAGGGACCGCTGCCGGTTTGCGGGCTGTCGGGGTGCGGCAGCAGACAAAATTGATGAGCCAGCCGCTGCGGCAGCCAGTAGTCGGGCCGATGCAGCCGGATACGCAGCGTGAGCGGATGCGGCGCGTCAATCTGCGCCACGCTGGCAAGCAGCGCGCGGCCGTCGGGGCTGCGGATAATCTGCTGCAGGACCGCTGCCAGCTGCGCGGCATACAGCGGCTCGCCGTTATGCCAGCTGAGCTGCGGACGCAGCCAGAAGCTCCAGTTCAGTCCGCTGCTGTCATGCTGCCAGTGGTGCGCCAGATCGCCGCTGACGCGGTTGTTTTCTACGCGCGTCAGGCCAGAGAAAATCTGCCGGGCCAGATGCTGCTCAGCGCGACCGAGAGGCTGCAGGGGGGCCGGGAACGCGAGGGTACGATAATAAGGAATGCGCAGCACCGGCATACGATCCTGCCAGTGCCCGCCCATCAGTGGCTGCAGCAGCTGCAGCAGGCGTTCCGGCGGCAGATCAAGCGTCTGCAGCATCTGGATCGGTTCGCCCGCCAGTAGCTGGCGGTTAAGCAGCTGCTGGCGCAGCGTCTCCGGTGCGATCAGAAACTGCAGTTCACCCTGCTTACCGCGCCCCGGCTGGCTGCTCCAGCGGATCCAGCCCGCCTGCTGCCATTTTTTCAGCAGAGTACGCGCATGACGTTCGCTGCAGAAACAGCGCTGAGCCAGCATGGCAACGCTTAGTCGCTGCGTCTCTCCCTGGCTGGCGTGCCACAGCCGCTGAAACTGGCTGACACGATGAAGTTCACGCATAGTTAAACCCGGAACAGTTTTCAAAAAGTATTCACTATTCGTTCCGTAATTACCAGGCGATAGTAAAAGCATCCCCTGACAGGAGAACAGGCATGGCTCGTCTTGCAGCATTTGATATGGACGGCACGCTGCTGCTGCCCACGCATCAGTTAGGTAAAGAGACGCTGGAAACCCTGCATGCGCTGCAGCAGCGCAATGTGATTCTGGCTTTTGCCACCGGTCGCCATCTGCTGGATATGCAGGTGATCCGTACACAGATCACGCTGCCTGCCTGGCTGATAACCGGTAACGGCACGCGTATTCACGACCCGCAGGGCAACCAGCTGTATGGCTGCGATCTGCCAGCGGACGTCGCAGAGCAGGTCATGCGAACCCGCTGGGAAACGCCAGCCTCCATTCACCTGTTTACCGACGAGGGCTGGTTTACTGATAAGCCACTGCCTGGCGCGCTGGAGGCGCACTCGCTGAGCGGATTTAGCTATCAGCTGTGCGATCTGCAGCAGATGTCAGGAAATAACATCACCAAAATCTGTTTTATCGCACCCCACGAGATGCTGCTGGCGCTGCAGGAAGAGCTGCAGCAGGCGCTGGGCGCGCGTGCCACTATCTGTTTTTCCGCCTGGGACTGTCTTGAGGTTCTGCCGACAGGTTGCCATAAAGGCGCGGCGCTGGCGCGACTGTGCGAACATCTCGATCTGCCGCTGGCGGAGTGTATGGCCTTTGGTGATGCGATGAACGATCGCGAGATGCTGGAGCAGGTAGGTAAAGGCTTTGTTATGGGCAACGCGATGCATCAGCTTAAAGCCGCGCTGCCGCATTTGCCGGTTATCGGCCATTGCGAGACACAGGCGGTGTCTCACTATTTAAATCACTGGCTGACCACGCCCCACCTTGATTACTCCCCCCGGGGCTGAGTCTTGCCGTGAGCCGGACCGGATGTCCGGTTTTTTTATTGCAGCGCCTGCAGCCAGGGCTGAATATCGCCAATCTGCGCCGCAACCCACGCCGGGTTGTAATAGGTGTCAGGATAGCGTTCACCGCTGTCGCAGAGCAGCGTAACCAGCGCGCCCCGTTCACCGCTGGCGCGCATGCGTTTCGCCACCTGCATCATGCCCCAGAAGTTGGTGCCGGTTGAAGCGCCGGGGCGCCGCCCGAGGATCTGTTCCAGCCGCAGCATAGCCGCCAGCGTGGCGCCATCGGGGACTTTGATCATCTCATCAATCACGTCGGGCAGAAAAGAGGGTTCGACGCGCGGGCGACCGATTCCTTCAATCAGGCTGCCGCGTGCATTGCGCAAACTGCTGTCCCGGCTGTGCCAGTAGTCAAAAAATACCGAATGCTGCGGGTCAGTAACCAGCAGGCGGGTGGAGTAGCCCTGATAGCGAATATAGCGGCCCAGCGTGGCGGAAGTGCCGCCGGTGCCGGCGCTCATGATCAGCGTATGCGGCACCGGAAACGGCTCATGCGCCATCTGCCGGAAAATACTTTCAGCAATATTATTATTGCCGCGCCAGTCCGTCGCGCGCTCGGCATAGGTAAACTGATCCATAAAGTGGCCGTTGAGTTCACGCGCCAGCCGCTCAGACTCCGCGTAGAGCTGGCACGGATCAGCCACAAAATGGCACTCTCCGCCATAAAAACGGATCATCTCAATTTTGCGCTTTGCGGTACTGACCGGCATAACCGCGATAAACGGCAGGCCGAGCAGCCGGGCAAAGTAGGCTTCCGATACGGCAGTACTGCCGGATGACGCTTCAATAATCGGGGTTTTTTCACCGATCCAGCCATTAGCCAGTCCATACAGAAACAGCGAACGCGCAAGGCGATGTTTCAGGCTGCCGCTGGGGTGCGTGCTCTCATCTTTGAGATAGAAAAAGATGCCCGGGAAATCGTCCAGCGTAAAGCGGATCAGGTGTGTGTCAGCCGAGCGCTGGATATCAGCGTTGATCTCATTAATGGCGTGGCGGATCCAGGGGGGTTGCATGGCGATTCTCTCCGGTTTTCATTGCCGCCAGTGTACGGCACGGGCAGGAAAAAGAGGTTGCTAAAACCAGGGTATAATCGGCTTTTTAGAGAAAAATATTCTCCGGTGAGGCGTGATGATAGATAAAGTTGACCGTAAGCTGCTCGCCCTTTTGCAGAAGGATTGCACGCTATCGCTGCAGGCGCTGGCAGAGGCGGTCAATCTGACCACCACGCCCTGCTGGAAGCGCCTGAAAAAACTTGAAGATGACGGTATCATCCGGGCGCGCGTAGCGCTGCTGGATGGTGAAAAACTCGGTCTGTCACTGACCGCGTTTATGCTGATCAAAACGCAGCAGCACAGCAGCGAATGGTTCAGACAGTTTGTCGCCGTGGTTGAGCCAATGCCGGAAGTCATGGCGTTCTACCGTATGGCCGGTGAGTATGACTATCTGCTGCGAATACAGGTTGCGGATATGAAGAGCTACGACGCGTTTTATAAGCGGCTGGTGAATGGCGTGCCGGGCCTGATAGATGTCACCTCCAGCTTTGCGATGGAAGAGATTAAATATTCAACCGCGCTGCCCGTTGTGCCCTGAAGCGTAAATAAAGAGAGAGATTGTGCGATTATTCAGCCAGCTTAGTTGGTATTTCCTGCGTGAGTGGCGCCGCTATGCCGGTGCTGTCTGCCTGCTTATTATCATCGCTTTACTGCAGCTGATCCCGCCGCATCTGGTCGGCGTAATTGTCGATGGCGTCACGCAGCAGCGGCTCTCTGCCGGGCAGATTATGATGTGGATCGGCGTTATGTTGCTGACCGCCGTTATCGTTTATCTGCTGCGCTATGTCTGGCGCGTGCTGCTGTTTGGCGCCTCGTATCAGCTGGCGGTAGAGCTGCGCGAGGACTTTTATCGTCAGCTAAGCCGGCAGCATCCTGCGTTCTATCTGCGCCATCGCACCGGCGATCTCATCGCGCGCGCAACGAATGATGTCGACCGCGTTGTGTTTGCAGCGGGAGAGGGAGTGCTGACGCTGGTGGACTCCCTGGTCATGGGGCTGGTAGTGCTGGCGGTCATGAGTACGCAGATAAGCTGGCAGCTGACGCTGCTGGCGCTGATCCCGATGCCCTTTATGGCGCTGGCGATCCAGCGGGATGGTTCCCGGCTGCATCAGCGTTTTAAAGTTGCGCAGGCGGCGTTCTCCAGCCTTAACGATCAGACGCAGGAGAGCCTGACCAGCATCCGTATGATCAAAGCATTTGGACTGGAAGATCACCAGTCGCAGCAGTTTGCTGACATCGCCAGCGATACCGGACGTAAAAATCTGCATGTTGCGCGGGTGGATGCGCGATTTGATCCCATTATTTACGTCGCCGTTGGCTTCTCCAACCTGCTGGCGATCGCAGGCGGCGGCTGGATGGTATGGCACGGTATCCTGACGCTGGGCCAGCTCACCAGTTTTGTGATGTATCTGGGGCTGATGATCTGGCCGATGCTGGCGCTGGCGTGGATGATCAACATCGTGGAGCGCGGCAGTGCGGCCTGGAGCCGTATTCGCGCGCTGCTGGCTGAAGCGCCGGCAGTGGCTGACGGTACCCTGACGTTACCGCCTGAGCCGGCTGTGCTGCAGCTCGCCATTGACGCCTTTCACTACCCGGGGACAGAAAATGCCGTACTGCAGGATATTCACGCGCAGCTGCAGCCAGGGCAGATGCTGGGATTATGTGGCCCGACCGGCTGCGGTAAAAGCACGCTGCTCAGCCTCATCCAGCGCACTTCGACATCGTTCGGGGAGAGATCCGCTACGGCGAGCTGCCGCTGGCGCAGCTGCAGCTGGACAGCTGGCGCAGCCGCCTGGCGGTAGTGAGCCAGACGCCGTTTCTGTTTTCTGACAGCGTGGCAAACAATCTGGCGCTGGGTCGTCCCGACGCCACGCAGCAGCAGATTGAGCAGGCGGCAAGAATGGCCTGCGTGCATGAGGATATTCTGCGCCTGCCGCAGGGCTATGAGACAGAGGTCGGAGAGCGTGGGGTCATGCTTTCGGGCGGACAGAAGCAGCGTATCGCGATTGCCCGTGCGCTGCTGCTGGAGGCGGAGATCCTGATTCTGGATGATGCGCTCTCTGCGGTAGATGGACGTACTGAACATGACATCCTGCATAACCTGCGCATCTGGGGAGAGAACCGTACGCTGATTATCAGCGCGCACCGTCTCTCGGCGTTAACGGAAGCGAGTGAAATTCTGGTGCTGCAGCAGGGGCGCGTTGCGCAGCGAGGCGATCATGACCAGCTGGCGGCGCAGCCGGGCTGGTACCGCGATATGTACCGCTATCAGCAGCTGGAAGCGGCGCTGGATGATGAGAGTGAAAACAAAGATGAAACCGCAACAGGAGCGCAGCATGGCTAAGTCGCAGCGGCTGTGGCCGACGCTGAAACGGCTGCTGGCATACGGAAAACCCTGGCGCCGCTCGCTGTGGCTGGCAACCGGTATGCTCTGGCTGGCGGCGGCGGCCGAGGTGACCGGCCCGGTGCTGGTCAGCTATTTTATCGATCGCCTGATCGCCAGACATCAGATGCCGTGGGGCATCGTGGCGGGATTACTGGTGAGTTTTATTCTGCTGCAGCTTATGGCGGCGGCGCTGCACTATTTTCAGGCGCTGCTGTTTAACCGTGCGGCAATCGGAGTGGTGCAGCAGCTGCGCGTTGATGTCATGAACGCGGCGCTGCGCCAGCCGCTGAGCGCGTTCGACACCCAGCCGGTGGGGCAGATTATTTCGCGCGTCACCAATGACACCGAGGTTATTAAAGATCTCTATGTCACCGTAGTCGCCACCGTGCTGCGCAGCGCCGCGCTGATTGGCGCGATGCTGGTCGCCATGTTTTCGCTCGACTGGCGTATGGCGCTGGTGGCGCTGGTTATTTTCCCGCTGGTGCTGACCGTGATGCTTATTTATCAGCGTTACAGTACCCCGATTGCCCGTCGGGTTCGCAGCTATCTGGCAGATATCAATAACGGCTTTAACGAAGTGATCAACGGCATGAGCGTGATCCAGCAGTTCCGGCAGCAGGCGCGTTTTGGGGCCCGCATGAGCGAAGCGAGTCGCGCCCATTATATGGCGCGCATGCAGACGCTGCGGCTGGACGGATTTCTGCTGCGTCCGCTGCTGAGCCTCTTTTCTGCACTGATTTTGTGCGGCCTGTTACTGCTATTCAGTTTTGCTTCACCCGGCGCATTTGAAGTCGGCGTGCTTTATGCCTTTATCACCTACCTGGGCCGGCTGAATGAGCCGCTGATCGAACTGACGACGCAGCAGTCGATGCTGCAGCAGGCGGTGGTATCGGGTGAGCGCATCTTTGAACTGGTTGATGCGCATCAGCAGGGGTATGGCAGCGAAAGTGCTCCGCTGCGTTCCGGAGAAATTGCGCTGCACGACGTCAGTTTCGCCTATCGCGACGATCGCGACGTGCTGAGCAATATCTCCTTTACCGTGCCGTCACGGGGCTTCGTTGCGCTGGTCGGGCATACCGGCAGCGGCAAGAGCACGCTGGCAAACCTGCTGATGGGTTACTATCCGGTAAAGCACGGATCGATTGTGCTGGACGGGCGTCCGGTCTCTTCGCTCTCGCACGATGCGCTGCGCACCGGCATTGCCATGGTGCAGCAGGATCCGGTGGTGCTGGCCGATACGCTGCTGGCTAACGTACAGCTGGGGCGGGCGATCCCTGAAGAGCGGGTGTGGCAGGCGCTGGAGAGCGTGCAGCTCGCTACGCTGGCCCGTGCGCTGCCGGACGGTATCCATACGCGACTGGGAGAGCAGGGCAATACGCTTTCGGTCGGGCAGAAACAGCTGCTGGCGCTGGCTCGCGTGCTGGTCGCGCCGCCGCAGATCCTGATCCTCGATGAAGCTACCGCGAACATCGATTCCGGCACCGAGCAGGCGATTCAGCAGGCGCTGCGCACCCTGCGCCAGCACAGCACGCTGGTGGTCATTGCGCACCGGCTCTCGACGATTATGGAGGCGGAACAAATCCTGGTGTTACATCGCGGCCATATTGCCGAGCGCGGTACGCATACAGAGCTACTGGCGCAGCAGGGGCGCTACTGGCAGATGTATCAGCTGCAGCAGGCTGGCGAGCAGCTGGCGGCCGGCGCATCCGCCTGAGTTGCACCTTTTTTGTTCATCCTGACCCGTTCTTTTCTCGCTTCTGCACCTCTTTGACGCCCTGAGCACCAAAGAGGTGCAGCCCCCCGTACCGTTCTTTCTCTCCGGCAATGCCGCCCCGCGCTGAGCCTGTACCGCCGCCGCGTTAAACCGCGTTTTGCACTTCTGGCACACCCTTTGCTTTAACCACTGCGTATACATCGCGCAGTTGTGTTTAATCCGGAGGGGACGTATGAAGCTGGTTACCGTGGTAATCAAACCATTCAAGCTGGAGGATGTCCGTGAGGCACTATCCTCCATTGGCATTCAGGGGCTGACGGTATCTGAAGTTAAAGGGTTCGGCCGTCAGAAAGGACATGCCGAACTCTATCGCGGGGCCGAGTACAGCGTTAACTTCCTGCCAAAAGTAAAAATCGATATCGCGATTGCAGATGACCAGCTGGATGAAGTGGTTGATGTCATCAGTAAAGCGGCCTACACCGGCAAAATTGGCGATGGCAAAATCTTCGTTGCTGAGCTGCAGCGGGTGATCCGTATCCGTACCGGTGAAACTGACGAAGCGGCGCTCTGATCCGGATTCTGACTTGAGATGGGATGAAAAAAATGAAAAAAATGATGATGAAACTGGGCCTTGCCAGCCTGGCGCTGTTACCCACTCTGACGCTGGCTGCTGCCCCTGCGGTCGCAGATAAAGCGGACAACGCCTTTATGATGATTTGTACCGCGCTGGTACTTTTTATGACAATTCCCGGCATCGCGCTGTTTTATGGCGGCCTGATCCGCGGTAAAAATGTCTTGTCCATGCTCACACAGGTTGCCGTAACCTTTGCCCTGGTCTGCGTATTGTGGGTTGTGTATGGCTACTCGTTAGCCTTTAGCGAAGGCAACGCCTTTTTCGGCAACTTCCAGTGGGTGATGCTGAAAAACATCGAGCTGAAAGCCGTTATGGGCAGCTTTTATCAATATATTCACGTCGCGTTCCAGGCGTCGTTTGCCTGTATTACCGTCGGATTGATCGTGGGCGCGCTGGCTGAGCGTATTCGCTTCTCAGCGGTGCTGATTTTCGTCGGCGTCTGGCTGACGCTCTCCTATCTGCCGATTGCGCATATGGTGTGGGGCGGCGGTTATCTGGCACAGGATGGCGCGCTGGACTTTGCCGGCGGCACCGTGGTGCATATCAACGCCGCTGTCGCGGGACTGGTGGGCGCGTATCTGGTCGGAAAGCGTGCCGGTTTTGGCAAAGAGGCGTTTAAACCGCATAACCTGCCGATGGTGTTTCTCGGTACGGCCATTCTCTACGTCGGCTGGTTTGGCTTTAACGCCGGTTCAGCGTCATCGGCGAACGAAATTGCTGCGCTGGCGTTTGTGAACACCGTTGTCGCTACCGCCGGTGCGGTGCTCTCCTGGGTCTTTGGTGAGTGGGCGCTGCGCGGTAAGCCTTCGCTGCTGGGTGCCTGCTCCGGCTTTATCGCCGGCCTGGTCGCCATTACGCCAGCCTGTGGCTACGTGGGCGTTGGCGGCGCACTGATCATCGGTCTGGCGGGCGGACTCGCGGGCATCTGGGGCGTTACGACGCTGAAAAGATGGCTGCGCGTCGATGATCCCTGCGATGTGTTTGGCGTGCACGGCGTGTGCGGCATCCTCGGCTGCATCCTGACCGGCGTCTTCGCCTCCAGCTCACTGGGTGGCGTTGGCTATGCGGAAGGCGTCACTATGGGGCATCAGGTCTGGGTCCAGATATTCAGCTGTATCGTTACCGTAGTCTGGTCCGGCGTGGTGGCCTTTATCGGCTTCAAGCTGGCGGATGTGATTGTCGGCCTGCGCGTACCGGAAGAGCAGGAGCGTGAAGGTCTGGATGTAAACAGCCACGGCGAAAACGCATATAACCAGTAAGCTAAAAATGAAGAAAAGGGGCGACCAGGTCGCCCCTTTTTTTATGCGTCGCGCTGACGCATAACACCTTCCTGTACCGTGGTCGCCACCAGCGTACCCTCCTGCGTATAGAACTCGCCGCGTACAAAGCCGCGCGCGCCAGAGGCAGACGTGCTCACCACGCTGTAAAGCAGCCATTCTGAGAGATCGAACGGGCGGTGAAACCACATCGAGTGATCGATCGTGGCCACCTGCATATCCGCTTCCAGGAACCCTTTGCCGTGCGGCTGCAGCGCCACCGGCAAAAAGTTAAGGTCGGAGGCGTAGCCCAGCACATATTGATGGATGCGACGATCGGCAGGCATCTGGCCATTGGCGCGCACCCAGACCTGGCGCACCGGCTCAGCCACGTGGCCCTTAAGCGGGTTGTGGATCTGAACCGGGCGGATATCCAGCGGTCGCTCAGCGAGAAACTTCTCTTTGAGCTTCAGCGGCAGGTGCGCGGCGAGTTTTTGCGCCAGATCGCGTTCAGAGGGCAGTTCATCCGGACCCGGTACCGGGGGCATGCTGTTCTGATGCTCAAACCCGGTTTCAGGCGCCTGAAATGAGGCGGTCATATAGAAAATAGGCTGACCATTCTGGACTGCGCTGACGCGGCGCGCGCTGAAGCTTTTACCGTCGCGCAGCGTTTCAACATCGTAAATAATCGCTTTATGGCTGTCGCCGGGACGCAGAAAATAGCTATGAAATGAATGAATAATGCGATCTTCCGGCACCGTCTGTTTAGCAGCATAGAGCGCCTGACCCACCACCTGACCGCCAAACACCTGACGCAGACCGAGATCTTCACTCTGCCCGCGGAACAGGCCTTCTTCCAGTTTTTCCAGATTTAATAGCGTAAGCAGGTTAGTCAGCGCCTGGCTCATAATCATGTCCTCATCAGCAGATATGGCGCAAGTGTGAAAGATCCGACCAGTTTGCGCAACGGATTTGCGCTGATTTCTGATGACGGGCGACGCGCCAGGCGCAATGCGGATTTCTGTGCCAGAATTAAGAGCAATCGGCGGTTGAAATGCCAGCTAAAAAATTAACCGCCGACAATCATAGTGTTCATAAGGAGACGACATCGATGAAACTTTGGCAGGTTATTAGCGGTATGACACTGGCGGCGGCGATTACAGGGTGTGCTGACCACAGCAAACCGGTTCCGACGCCTACGCTTGGCTCGGCGGTTGCCAGCCAGCAGTCGGCCATCAAGCAGCCTAACGTAAGCGGTTCTGTTTATATCCGTCAGCGCATCGCGCTGCCGCCGGATGCAGTACTGACCGTTACGCTGGCAGATGCGTCGCTGGCGGACGCGCCTTCTAAAGTGCTGGCACAGCGTGCCGTGCGTACCGAAGGCAAACAGTCACCGTTCCAGTTTATTCTGCCCTTTAATCCGGCAGACATTAAGCCAGACGCGCGCATTCTGCTGAGCGCAGCCATCACTATGGATGGCAAACTGGCGTTTGTTACGGACACGGTAAAGCCAGTGATCAATCAGGGCGGCACCAAAGCTGAACTGCTGCTGGTGCCGGTTGCCAATCGCGCAATGCCGACGCAGCCGGGTGCCGCTACCACGGTTCCGTCGACGTCGCCTACTCAGGTAACGCCATCGGCTTCAGTACCGGCGCCGACCAGCCTGTAATCTGCAGCATCAGCAGGCCCGTTGCGGGCCTGCTGATTAAATTTCCCAGCGATAGCGTGCCATATCAATCCCGCCTTCCTCACTGACAACGACGCCTTCAGCCTCCAGCGCATCGCGCTGACGCAGCAGATCGTCACCCTGCAGGGAAATCTGTCCGTAACGGTTAACAACGCGATGCCAGGGCAGCGTGCTTTCCGGCGGCAGGCGACGCAGTACACCGCCGACCTGACGCGCAGCGCGCGGTGAACCGGCGAGTAAGGCGATATCACCGTAGGTGGTTACCTGACCGCGCGGTATTGCGGCCACAATGTGCCACACGCGTGCGGCAAAATTCAGAGAATCATTCATTATCGGGAGTAAGAAACAGAGGGAAACCAGAAGCAGGGTAGCTGACAGAGTACGCCTGTTCAAGAAAACAACGGTTGTCTGGCTCACCCTTGCAATTGCACAGGCGTTCGCTGATAATGCCCCCGCTCTCCGAAAAGAGAGCACTCAATGGAGGCCCTGTTGGTTCTCCCGCAACGCTAACTTGTGAACTCGGTCAGGTCCGGAAGGAAGCAGCCGCAGCAGGCGACGCGTGTGCCGGGATGTAGCTGGCAGGGCCTCCACCCATTTCGGGCCAGCAAATAGCCGCGCCTCTCCAGGATTTTACGGCACTCCCTTGCCTTATTCCGCTTCAGTCACTCAACAGCACTGCACGCTTTATCAGCGAACATATTTCCACACAGAGCCTGGCACTTTATCGTAAAGCTTGTTCATGGTCAGTTCAGCAAGGCGATGATCTGCTGCTGAATAGAATACTGCCAGTTCGCTATCCGGTAATTCATACTTATTTTTTTCGATGACCCGTTCAAGGGTATCAATTGAACGACAACGACGCAGACGCATCAAATAGTCGGTCTTGGTCAGGGTTTGATTGCTCATGAAAAAAATCTTCTCACTCTGATGCTAAAAGGAATGGCTCGGTTGCTGAAGATAAGCACACTCTTCGGCGAAAATATTAAATAAGCGTTTAGCGGATCGCTGCCAGCGCTGAAGATCCTTTGCATTGATACTGTAACTGCTAAAAAGCATAAAGGTATCATCAAGATATTCATCGATTTGAGAAATCAGCGACTCGTCTTCGGTATGCTTAATTTTGTAATTCATTGTGAAAGAGGCGATATGCTCAATAAAATCGTTGAGCTGTAAATTAGCAGAGGAGGCAGGGTCGTTAACCCAGTCGCGATGATTTTCACTCAGGGTAGCCATACTCTCGTCATACAGGTTTTCACATAAGAATTTAAGCTGGGCAATATCATGCCGTTTCGGTGAGTATTCGTCCATCTTTTTCCCTCCATAGCGAGCACAGGAGCCGCAACGCGGCGAGATTTAAAAGAGCTACCAGGGAGCGATCACGAATAAAAATAATTCAGCGACCTGTTAAATGTAATCCACAATCATTAGTTTTGCTCACCTCAATTACCAAATATTACAATTCATCAGCAGGGGAGAGGCGCGTATTGTCAATCACATCAAACACCAGCGCACCGGGCTTTATGTGGAACATAACTTCTTCATGTCGGGTAAAGGTTTCGTTCAAATCGAGGCAGGGATTAAATAAATCCCAGGAAAATTCATAAAGCATTTTAAAACTATCTGGATTAATGGTTTTAATAGATAGCACCTGAAAACTTTCAGGAACTAATTGAGCACTTTGCGAATACCAGTCTAACTCTCCGGCCAGCGCTTCAGCTATTTTAAGAATATTCCCCTGGATGACGCTGCGAAGTTTGTCACAGTCATGTTCATCTGCCGCAACGTCCACATTAATAATAGCCTGCATAGCGTATTCCGTAAAAAAAGATCGTACCGCTATCATTGAGTCTTGCTGGTTGTAATGCAAGCAGGCGATTAACGCTACCAGCGATTATTGCGATGGGTGATGCCACTGGCGATCTGCCCGGTGCACGGACGATCAATTTTTGAAACACTTCTCTGCACGCGCGTCACCGCTAAATCCAGTAGCATATTGTTATGTTATAACATAATGGTGGGCGCGATGCGCAACAGCGGTCTGTTACTTTCCGTCGGCAGTCGTCTGATGGTTGTCATGATACTTATTACTCTGCTAATGCTCTGCGTCTTCTGGGGCACCACGGCATGATCCACTTTAATCAGCTCCAGGTTGGCTATCGCGGGCAGGCGATAACCGCGATCCCCGACGGAAAACTGGCTGCCGGCAGTATGACCGCGCTGACCGGCGCAAACGGCAGCGGCAAGTCAACCCTGCTGAAAACGCTGGCTGGCGTAATTGCACCGGTCTCCGGCTCCTGCCCGATCGGCGTGCCCGCCAGCGCTATTGGCTGGCTGCCACAGCGTAGCGAACTGGAGACGCGTTTTCCGCTTACGGTGTATGAACTGGTTGCCACCGGCTGCTGGCCGCGCTGCGGCTGGTTTGGCGGCATTAACCGGGCGCTGCGCAGAGAGATCGACGCCGCGCTGGACGCCGTACAGATGCGGGCGTTTGCTGATGCGCAGCCTGCCACGCTCTCTGGCGGCCAGCTGCAGCGGGTCCTTTTTGCCCGGCTTCTGATGCAGCAGAGCCGGGTCTGGCTGCTGGATGAACCTTTCAGCGCTATCGATGCATCCACCACTACTCTGCTGATGGCGCTGCTCCGGCAGCAGCAGCAGAAGGGCACGACGCTGCTGGTGGTCCTGCACGACAGGCCGCTGGTCAGCCGCTACTTCAGCGCAGAATTGTCGCTGGACCACTCGCCAGAGAGTGTGCAGGTGACGTCATGACGCTGCTGCAGCCTTTTATCGAATTTGGCTTTATGCGTCGCGCGCTGGTGGCCTGTGTTGCGCTGGCGCTGAGCGCCACTCCGCTGGGCGTATTTCTGTCACTGCGCCGGATGAGCCTGATAGGCGATGCGCTATCGCATGCGATCTTGCCGGGTGCAGCGGTTGGCTACCTGCTCTCAGGTCTGTCGCTGGTGGCAATGGGCGCAGGCGGACTGCTGGCGGGGCTGGTGGTGGCGCTGCTCTCCGGTGCCGTCAGTCGTTACACCCCGTTAAAAGAGGATGCCAGCTTTTCCGGATTTTATCTTGGCTCGCTGGCGCTGGGGGTCACGCTGGTTTCGCTGCGCGGCTCCAGTGTGGATCTGCTGCACGTGCTGTTTGGTTCACTGCTGGCAGTCGACACTCGTGCGCTGGTTCTGGTTGCCGCTATCGCCACGTTCACGCTGCTGACGCTGGCGCTGATTTTCCGCCCGCTGGTCATTGACGCCTTCGATCCCGACTTTTTGCGGGTGCAGAACCGCTGGAGCGCACCGCTGGTACAGGGGCTTTTTCTGCTGCTGGTCGTACTGAACCTGGTTGCTGGCTTTCAGATTCTGGGAACGCTGATGTCCGTCGGGCTGATGATGCTGCCCGCTACCAGCGCCCGCTTCTGGAGCCGTCGGCTCACCCCATTGCTGTTTATCGCTATGCTGCTGGCAATCGCTGCTGCGCTAAGCGGGCTGATGCTCTCCTGGTACTACTCACTGCCTGCCGGACCAGCCGTGGTGCTGAGTGCCGCCGGGCTGTTTCTGCTCTCTGTTCTGACAGGGCCATGCGGCGGCGTGCTGCGTCGTCGTTAATATACTGATAAGGGGATACAAATGAAGTTTATTGCACTGAGCCTGATAACCAGCGCGATGCTGGTCAGCCCGTTTACGCAGGCCGGTACTATCAACACGGTAGCCAGTTTTACCGTGCTGGCCGATATCGTAAAACAGGTTGGCGGCGATCATGTGCGTGTCACCTCGCTGGTCGGGCCGGATGGCGATCCGCATACCTTTGAGCCTTCGCCACAGGATAGCCAGGCGCTGGCGCAGGCCAGCGTGGTGTTTGTCAGCGGTCTCGGTCTGGAAGGGTGGATGGATCGGCTGATAACGGCTTCAGGCTATCGCGGCGATGTGGTGGTGGCATCGAGCGGCATCAGCACGCGTACCATGGAAGAGGAGGGCAGTACCGTTACCGATCCGCACGCCTGGAACAATCTGCAGAACGGTGAAATTTATGCGCGTAACGTAATGCAGGCGTTGATAAAAGCCGATCCGCAGGACGCCGCCGACATCCGGCGCAGCGGCGAGCGCTACATTCAGCAGCTGCAGCAGCTCGACAGCTGGGCTAAATCTGCATTTGACGCCGTGCCGCGCAGCGCGCGCAAAGTGCTGACCAGCCACGACGCCTTTGGCTACTTCGGACAGCGTTATGGCGTTACCTTCCTGGCACCGGTCGGCTTTTCCACGGAAGCAGAAGCCAGCGCCAGCGACGTTGCGCAGATTATTAAGCAGCTCAGGCGTGAGCATATTCACCGCTACTTTATTGAAAATCAGACCGACCCGCGCCTGGTTAAACAGATAGCCAGTGAATCGGGGGCGCAGCCCGGCGGCGAACTCTATCCGGAGGCGCTCTCCGCTGCTGGCGGTCCGGCTGCGACCTATACGGCAGCATTTCGGCATAACGCGGAAGCGATGCTGAAAAGCATGCAATAAAAAAGGCCGGGGAGCATCCCGGCCAAACTCTCACAACGCATTAACGCTTTTTCTTTCTTCCCTGAACCGCTTTGAAACGTGGATTGGATTTGCAAATCACATAAATACGGCCTTTACGTCGTACCACTTTGCAATCCCGGTGGCGGGTTTTAGCCGACCGAAGTGAACTCAAGACCTGCATCGTACTGCTCCTTTATTTGGTGCGCGTCAGGAAGCTGCCAAAGCGCTTGTTGAAGCGCGCCGCGCTGCCCTCTTTGGCGAACTCTTTTTGTTTGCCGGTATAATAAACGTGCGATTTGGAGGAGACATCCAGCGTCACGTAGGGCAGAACCTCGCCTTCAAACTCGATGGTGCGTTCAGTTTTAATGGTTGATCCCACTTTAAAATACTCATCAGCGGTAGTGTCATGGAACAGAACCGGACGATAGTGCGGATGGATATCAGGCTTCATATGACGATTCCTATGTAATGTTATAATATAACAATATTATGCGCCCGTTATGGCGCGATTGCAACCGTCATCAGGCACCATAAAAAAAGGCCGCATCTGCGGCCTTTTTCATTAAGGAGTCAATCAGTGTTTCGCGTGTTCAGCCGGATGGCTGCCTTCAAGGTCCGCTTTATGCTTACTGAAGCGGCGACGCACCACGACGAAGAAGACCGGCACAAAGAAGATCGCCAGCGCGGTAGCGGTGACCATTCCTCCCATTACGCCGGTACCTACTGCGTTCTGAGCGCCGGAACCGGCACCGCTGCTGATCGCCAGCGGCAGTACACCGAGGATAAACGCCAGTGAGGTCATCAGAATCGGGCGCAGACGCATACGTACCGCTTCCAGCGTCGCTTCCACCAGGCCTTTGCCCTCTTTATCCATCAAATCTTTCGCAAATTCGACGATCAGAATGGCGTTCTTAGCGGAAAGACCAATCGTGGTCAGCAGTCCGACTACAAAGTAGACGTCGTTACTGAGCCCGCGCAGGGTAGTGAAGATCAGCGCGCCAATCACGCCGAGCGGCACGACCAGCATCACCGAGAACGGAATAGACCAGCTCTCATAGAGTGCCGCCAGGCAGAGGAAGACGACAATCAGCGAAATCGCATAGAGCGCCGGGGCCTGGTTACCTGACAGACGTTCCTGATAGGACATGCCGGTCCAGTCGTAGCCGATACCGGTTGGCAGTTTCGACGCCAGCTCCTCCATCATATCCATCGCGTCACCCGAGCTTTTGCCCGGGGCAGCCTGACCGAGGATCTCCATGGAAGGCAGACCGTTGTAACGCTCCAGTCGTGGTGAGCCATACTGCCATTTCGCAGAGGAGAAGGCGGAGAAAGGCACCATATTGCCGGCGCTGTTACGCACATACCATTTGCCAATGTCATCCGGCAGCATGCGCGCATCCGCTTTACCCATAACGTACACTTTCTTCACGCGACCGCGATCGATAAAGTCGTTGACGTAGGATCCACCCCAGGCGGCGGCCAGCGTAGTGTTGATATCAGAGAGCGATACCCCCAGCGCCTGCGCTTTTTCCTGATCGATAATCAGTTTGTACTGCGGCGTATCTTCCAGGCCGTTCGGACGTACGCCAACCAGCGTATCTGAATGCTGGGCGATCATGCCAAACAGCTGATTTCGCGCTTCGGTCAGCTTTTCATGGCCCAGGTTGCCCTGATCAATCAGCTGGAAGTCAAAACCGGTGGCGTTACCCAGTTCGATAATGGCCGGCAGGTTGAACGGGAAGACCATGGCATCTTTAATCTGACCCAGTGCGCCCATGGCGCGTCCGGCGATAGCCGGTACTTTCAGATCGGCGCTGCCACGCTCATCCCACGGCTTCAGGCTGACAAACGCGATACCGGTGTTCTGACCACGGCCGGCAAAGCCAAAGCCGTTAACGGTGAACACGGAATTGACGCTATCTTTCTCTTTGGTCAGGAAGTAGTCCGTTACCTGATCCAGCACTTTCTGAGTACGCTCCTGGGTCGCACCGGCTGGCAGCTGCGCCTGCGCCAGTAACAGCCCCTGATCTTCTTCCGGCAGAAAGGAGGTCGGCAGCTTCAAGAACAGCCACGCCATGCCAAGAACAATGACCAGATAGATCACCAGATAGCGGCCGGTACTGCGGATAATATGGCTGACGCTGTCGACATAGTGATTGGTGCTTTTGTCGAACATGCGGTTGAACCAGCCAAAGAAGCCGGTGGTTTTACCATGCTCACCTTTTTTAATCGGTTTGAGCATGGTGGCACAGAGGGCAGGGGTGAGGATCAGCGCGACCAGCACCGACAGCGCCATCGCTGAAACGATGGTAATCGAGAACTGACGGTAGATAACCCCGGTCGAGCCGCCAAAGAACGCCATGGGAATAAATACCGCAGAGAGCACCAGCGCAATACCGACCAGCGCGCCCTGAATCTGCTCCATGGAGCGTTTGGTCGCCTCTTTCGGCGGCAGTCCCTCTTCTGCCATAACGCGCTCAACGTTCTCGACGACCACGATGGCGTCATCAACCAGCAGGCCGATGGCGAGCACCATACCAAACATCGTAAGCGTGTTAATGGAGTAGCCAAAACCATTGATGATAGCGAAGGTACCCAGCAGCACCACCGGTACGGCGATGGTGGGGATCAGCGTGGCGCGGAAGTTCTGCAGGAACAGATACATAACCAGGAACACCAGCACAATCGCTTCAAACAGGGTTTTAACCACTTCGAAAATGGAGATTTTTACAAACGGGGTAGTGTCATACGGGTAGACGGTCTTCATGCCTGACGGGAAGAACGGCTCCAGTTTACCCAGCTCTGCTTTAACCGCTTCTGCGGTATCCAGTGCGTTAGCCCCGGTCGCCAGCTTGATACCGATACCGGATGCGGGCTTGCCGTTGTAACGGGCAATAACTTCGTAGTTTTCACCACCCAGTTCAATTTTTGCCACGTCGCGCAGACGCACCTGCGAACCATCCTGGTTCACCTTGAGCATGATGTTGCCAAACTCATCGGTTGAGGTCAGGCGGGTCTGAGCAATAATCGAGGCGTTAAGCTGCTGGCCCGGCACCGGCGGTGTACCGCCCAGCTGACCGGCAGCGACCTGGGTATTCTGCGTCTGCAGCGCGCTGATGACGTCAACCGGCGTCAGCTGATAGTTGTTCAGCTTGTGCGGATCGAGCCAGATACGCATCGCATACTGTGCACCAAACACCTGGGTATCACCTACGCCTGTGGTACGGCTGATAGGATCTTTGATATTAGAGGCGACATAGTCCGCAATGTCGTTCTGCGTCATGCTGCCATCGTCACTGACAAAACCGGCTACCATCAGGAAGCTGCTGGAGGATTTTTTAACCTGAATCCCCTGCTGCTGTACTTCCTGCGGCAGCAGCGGCATCGCCAGCTGCAGCTTGTTCTGCACCTGTACCTGCGCGATATCCGCGTCGGTACCGGACTGGAAGGTCAGCGTCAGCGTCAGCGTACCGGATGAGTCACTGCTCGAGGACATATACATCAGCCCGTCGATGCCGTTCATATTCTGTTCAATAACCTGCGTAACAGAATCCTGCAGCGTTTTTGCATCCGCACCCGGATAAGATGCCTGGATCTCAACCGCCGGTGGCGCAACATTGGGATATTGCTCAATCGGCAGGCTGATGATCGACAGCGCACCCGCCATCATAATGATGATGGCAAGCACCCATGCAAAAATGGGGCGATCGATAAAGAACTTAGCCATGTATCAACGGCTCCTGTTATGACGATGATTTAGCAGACTGAGATTCCTGGGCTGCTTTAGCATCATCTGAGACCTCTTTTGGCGTAACCTGCGCACCCGCTTTCGCGCGCTGAATACCGACGGTAATCACGCGGTCGCCCTCTTTCAGACCATCGGTAACCAGCCATTTGTCACCAAACGCCTGATTTGCAGTGATCTTACGTACTTCTACTTTGTTATCTGCGCCAACAACCATCGCGCTGGCATCACCGGTTGGCGTACGGGTCACGCCGGTTTGCGGCACCAGCAGCGCGGTTGGGTTCACGCCTTCATCCAGACGCGCGCGCACAAACATACCTGGCAGCAGACGGTTATCCGGGTTCGGGAAGATGGCGCGCAGCGTAATCGAACCGGTGGTTTCATCGACGGTGACATCGGAAAATTCCAGTGTTCCCGACTGCTTGTAAGGGCTACCATCCTGCATCAGTAGCGTTACGTTAGCTTTACCATCGGTCTGTTTCAGCTGGCCCGCTTCGAGCTCGGCGCGCAGGCGCAGAAAATCGTCACTGGACTGCGTTACATCGACATACATAGGATCCAGCTGCTGCACGGTCGCGAGCGCGTTAGTCTGACCATTGGAGACCAGGGCACCTTCCGTCACAGAGGATTTGCCGATACGGCCGCTGATAGGCGACGTGACTTTGGTGTAGGCGAGGTTGATACGGGCAGTTTCAACGTTAGCCTGGGCAGCCTGTACGGCAGCCGCAGTCTGAGCCGCAGTGGCCGCTGCGTTGTCATAATCCTGCTGACTGATATATTTGGTGCCGAGCAGTGGCTTATAACGTTTGATGGTGAGCTGCGCTACGCGGGCATTAGCCTGCGCCTGCGCTAAATCCCCTTTAGCACTGTCGTAAGCTGCCTGATAGGTGGCAGGATCGATCTGATAAAGCGACTGGCCCGCTTTAATATCACTGCCTTCAACAAAATTACGCTTCAGAATGATACCCGACACCTGAGGGCGGACTTCTGCTACGCGAAACGCGGAAGTGCGACCGGGCAGTTCAGTCGTGACCTTCAGGGGTTCAGCTTTTAATGTGACCACCCCGACTTCCGGCGGCTGTTGCTGCTGCTGGCCGGCTTGCTGAGATTTATCATCATCACATCCTGTTAACAAAAAGCTGCCTGAAAGCATCACGGCGGCCGCCAGAGGCACTAACCCTCTGTTTTTATTCATAAATAAAACCTCTAGTGTCCGATATCAAATGATCAATGGATCACAAACCGATAAACCCATTGCTGCGTTAAAACACGGGTCATGCTATGGTACATACATTCACAAATGTATGTAAACTTGCCAGTTTGTAAAAACAGCTCCCTATGGCACGAAAAACCAAAGCGCAAGCACTTGAAACGCGTAATCAAATTCTTGATGCCGCATTAGCACACTTTTCTGAACAGGGTGTGGCCGCCACGTCGCTGGCTGATATCGCCGCAGCGGCTGGCGTCACGCGCGGTGCCATTTACTGGCACTTTAAAAATAAAGCCGATCTGTTACAGGAAATCTGGCTGCGCTGCGACGCCGGGCTGGACGATGTGGAACTTGAGTATCAGACAAAATATCCGGACGATCCACTTTCTGTAATGCGTTCGATGCTGATCTATATCCTTGACGCCACGGCAAAGGATGCGCAAAGACGCGCACTTATGGAGATTATCTTCCATAAATGTGAGTTTGTGGGCGAAATGTCAACGCTAGTGGCGATGCAGCAGGGCTTGCTGCAGGCGTGTTATGACCGCATTGAAACCGTGCTGCGCAGCTGCATTGAAGCGGGACAGCTGCCCGGTGCGCTGAATACCCGCCAGGCGGCACTGCTGATGCGCGGCTATATCAATGGCATGATGGAGAGCTGGCTGTTTAATCCGCACAGTTTTGACCTGGCAGCGGAAGCGCCGCAGATCGTTGATGCGTTTCTCGATATGCTGCGGCTGAGCCCGACCCTGAGCGCGCGTTAATCTGCATGCGCGGCGGCCAGCTTCTGTTCATAGTCGCGCCGGACGATCGCCAGCGCGGCCAGCACCGTCGCGGGCGGCACCTGGTTCTCCTCCAGCAGCTGAATCAAATCGACCGCCAGCTTAATCTCATCCGGTGCGCTCTCAAGCGACATACTCTCTCCTAAATCCGTAGTTTTATTGCAACCAGCAGCATCAGCACTGCGCCTGCCATGGCGGCAGCCACGCCGGCGATATGCAGCGTGCCGATTTCACCATTCATAAAGTAGGTGGCAATATAGCCGCCAATCAGCGCGCCAATTGCGGCCAGTACCAGCCCGGGGATCATCCCGCCAGGCCTGCCGGGAAGCAGCAGGCGCCTGAGCCAGCCAGCGGCCAGGCCCGTTACTATCCAGATAATCAGCGTCACCGTTTCCTCCTTCTGGCTTATGCGTTGAGTATAGAAGTGCGGCGCTACGCCTGCGCGGCGGGCAGATCGAGCTGATAAAGCGCAGCGCGACAGCGGCTTAATCGCGCCTGCAGCTGCTCCACTTCCCGCATCAGCTGCTGCTGCACGCTCAGCGTTTCTGCCCGGGCAAGATGCGCCTCGCGCTGGCGCAGCATGGCGAGTAGCCGCGTCTCATACCCCTGATACTCAACACGCTTCTGCTGGCAAGTATCCCGCCGCGGCTGCTCCCGCCACGGCCGCAGCTGCTGGCTTTCGCATTCGCGCTGAAGTGCCGCCAGCTGATCCAGCACCCGCTGTGCCAGCCACTGCTGCTGCACGGCGCTGTGCTGTTTTTGCTGCAGATGGTGCAGATTTCGCTCCAGCTCCTGCAGATAGTCGCTCAGGCGGGTGCCTTTAGTATGAAACAGTGCGGCATCAAAGCGCGGCACTCTGCAGACGCCGTCCGGCTGCTGTGCTATACGCTGGCGCAGCGTTTCAACGATTTTTTGCAGCCGCTCAGGCGCGGAAAGGAGAGGCATCACTTCGGTTCCATGTTAACGTAAGAGCATATTCAGTATTCAGGCATCTGGCATGCAGCGTTTTCTACTGTTGAGCCTTGGCTGGCTGGCGATAGTGCTGGGCACGCTGGGCATTGTATTACCTTTACTCCCGACAACGCCATTTGTGTTGCTGGCCGCCTGGTGTTTTGCCCGTTCATCGCCGCGCTTTCACCACTGGCTGCTGTGGCGCTCGCCTTTTGGCCGCTATCTGCGTCACTGGCAGCGTCATCGTGCCATGCCGCCAGGCGCGAAAGGGCGGGCAATAGTGCTGATTATCATCACCTTTGCGTTCTCGCTCTGGCTGGTAAAGCTGTTCTGGCTGCGTCTGCTGCTGCTGGTGTTATTAGCGATACTGCTGCTCTTTATGTGGCGTATCCCGGTAGTAGCAGAAGAGACAACGCAACATTAACCGCGTCAGGGTTGCATTTAGGCCGCTGTTTGCTTAGATTTGGGCATCTTCGTGCGTGGCTTCCCTCTGTGAAACGACTTCGCTTAACCCGGTCTCCGGGTATTGGCGCTGTTGAAGCTGCGCGTTTTAGATATTTTTCCAGGCGTAACCTTTATGACCGCAACTGCGCAGCAGCTTGAACTGATCAAAAACAGCATCAAAAGTATTCACGACTATCCGAAGCCGGGCATTCTGTTCCGCGACGTGACCAGCCTTATGGAAGATCCGCAGGCCTATGCGGCGGCGATTTCCATTCTGGTTGAGCGTTATCGTGACAAAGGCATCACCAAAGTGGTGGGTACAGAAGCGCGCGGCTTCCTGTTTGGTGCACCCGTAGCGCTGGGGCTGGGCGTAGGCTTTATACCGGTGCGTAAACCGGGCAAGCTGCCGCGTGAAACCTGGCAGGAGCGCTATGAGCTGGAGTACGGTACGGATGCGCTGGAGCTGCACAAAGACGCGATTAAACCCGGCGATATCGTGCTGGTCATCGACGATCTGCTGGCAACCGGCGGCACCATTGAGGCGACGGTAAAACTGATTCGCCGCGCGGGTGGCGAAGTCAACGATGCCGCTTTTGTCATTAATCTGTTCGATCTCAGCGGCGAAGCGCGCCTGACCGCGCTGGGCGTTAACTGCTACAGCCTCGTCAGCTTCCCCGGCCACTAAGGCCTGCTGCGCTCTGCCGTTTTGCGGAGCGCAGTGCTTATCCCATACGTTACTCTGCCTGCGCCTGCCCGAGACGGGTATAGGCATATTTCGCTGTGGCTGGTAAACTACTGCCCAAATACACAGGGTTTGCGAAGCTGCATTTTTTCCCTTTTTCTGACGGTGGCTGCCGGCTGATTGCCGCGCTGCTGTGCCAACTCAATACAATCCAGTGACCACATCCACATGAGCTATCAGGTACTTGCGCGAAAATGGCGTCCCCAGGCCTTCGCAGACGTAGTGGGTCAGGAACATGTGCTGACTGCGCTCGCCAACGGGTTATCACTGGGACGTATTCATCATGCCTATCTTTTCTCCGGCACCCGCGGCGTAGGGAAAACTTCTATTGCCCGCCTGCTGGCGAAAGGGTTGAACTGCGAAACCGGTATTACCGCTACGCCCTGTGGCAAGTGCGACAACTGCCGGGAAATTGAGCAGGGCCGCTTTGTTGACTTAATCGAGATCGATGCGGCTTCCCGTACCAAAGTGGAAGATACGCGCGATCTGCTGGATAACGTGCAGTACGCGCCAGCGCGCGGTCGCTTCAAGGTCTATCTGATTGATGAAGTACATATGCTGTCGCGCCACAGCTTTAATGCCCTGCTGAAAACGCTGGAAGAGCCGCCGTCCCACGTTAAGTTTTTGCTGGCCACCACCGATCCGCAGAAGCTGCCGATCACTATCCTGTCGCGCTGCCTGCAGTTCCATCTGAAAGCGCTGGACGTTGAACAGATTCAGCAGCAGCTGAGCTATGTGCTGGAGCAGGAGCAGATTGCCGCGGAGCCACGTGCGCTGCATCTGCTGGCGCGCGCTGCCGATGGCAGTATGCGTGATGCGCTGAGCCTGACCGATCAGGCGATCGCCAGCGGGCAGGGCAGCGTCACGCGCGATACCGTCGCGCAGATGCTCGGCACGCTGGATGATGAACAGCCGCTGGCGCTGATTGAAGCGCTGGTGGAGGGCAGCGGCGAACGGGTAATGGCGCGCCTGAACCAGGCCGCTTCGCGCGGAGTAGAGTGGGAAGCGCTGCTGGTTGAGATGCTGCGGCTGCTGCATCGCATCGCAATGGTGCAGCTGCTGCCTGGCTCTCTCAATGATGAAGAGTTTAGTGAAGCGCAGCGCCTGCGTGAGCTGGCGCGTACTCTGCCGCCCGCTGACGTGCAGCTCTACTATCAGACGCTGCTGATGGGACGCAAAGATCTGCCGCTGGCGCCCGATCGGCGCCTGGGTGTGGAAATGACGCTGCTGCGCGCGCTGGCTTTCCATCCACAGGCTACACTTGCTGAACCGGTGGCGCGTCCGTCGCTGGCACCGCAGGCGGCACCGCAGGTACCTGCCGCCGCC